>JAAWDR010000056.1 GCA_022793875.1 Clostridia bacterium | reverse complement strand
TACAAATATCTGGGTTATTCCAGGGACGAGGTTGGCATTCTGAGAAACA
This sequence comes from Clostridia bacterium, assembly GCA_022793875.1. Taxonomy (GTDB): domain Bacteria; phylum Bacillota; class Clostridia; order TANB77; family CAG-508; genus CAG-269. The sequence continues at coordinate 1,005 of JAAWDR010000056.1, read as the reverse complement.
ACATGATCGTTTCCCTGTGTATCTATGGAATCTGTGACATTGGAATTCATTACTATGGCTGGGATGAAAAGAAAGTGCTGGAATTTTTGAATCAGAATGGGAATTATCCGGAAGACACCGCCCATTCCCTCTATAAAAATATTATTGATGAACCCAGCTCTTACCTGAAATACACCATTGGTTATATGGAATTTACCAAATTAAAGGATGCCGCCAGAAAACAGCTGGGAAAGAATTTCTCGGAAAAATCCTTTCACCAATATGTGCTGTCTGCCGGACCGGCACCCTTTCCTATACTTGAGAGCTATATGAAACAATTTTGGCCAGAGTAAAAATAACCGATGAGATGTTTATTTTAGCTCAATGCACATTGAACTACGTAAACCACCGCCTGGCGATCCAGTCCCAGATGTCCTCCTGAGTCGTCTCGTAATCCAACTCATTCAGGAGCTCATGCCTTGCTCCTGGGTACAGGCGACAAGTCACATCCCCAACGCCAGCGCGTTGATACCTTTGCGCCACTGCTTTGACACTCTTTCCATAGTTTCCCACCGGATCTTCTTGCCCAGCTACAAAAAGCATGGGAAGAGAATGGGGAAGACGGCGGATGTTATCCTTGTCTTGAACAAAAGAAATCACCTCAAATAACGTGCGGTATCCATTTAAAGTAAAGGTAAACTTACAGTAGGGATGAGCCAGATACTTGTCCACTTCCTTCTCATCCCTCGACAGCCAGTCCGATGGCGTCCGAGCCGGTCGGATACGGATGTTATACAGCGCAAAACAAAGTTTCTCCAGAAGCCAGCTCTGAGCCCGTTCTCCCTTCATTCGGATCAGCGCTCCCACAAGCACTCTGCCCACTTTTAAGAGAAATTCTGGTTTGCTTCCTGTCCCCATAAGGATCAGACCATCCAGCTCCTTCCCATAAGTCATGGCATAACGTCTCGCCATAAAAGAGCCCATACTGTGTCCCATGAGAATAAACGGTACATCCGTGTATTTTCT
>JAAWDR010000055.1 GCA_022793875.1 Clostridia bacterium | reverse complement strand
GGCAAATCATATGATCACACCGAAGCGTGCGGCGAGAATTGTAAATACAAAGGCGATCATCGATGCCGGAGATAAGGCGAAGGTGAAGATCCGTACGATCCTCACCTGTAAATCCCATATCGGTATCTGTGCGAAATGCTACGGTTCCAACATGGCAACCGGTGAGCCGGTGCAGGTAGGTGAGGCCGTGGGAATCATCGCCGCACAGTCCATCGGTGAGCCGGGTACACAGCTTACGATGCGTACCTTCCATACCGGTGGTGTGGCAGGAGACGATATCACACAGGGTCTTCCTCGTGTGGAGGAGCTGTTCGAGGCGAGAAAGCCAAAAGGACTTGCGATCATCTCTGAATTTGGTGGCATGGTAACCTTGAGAGATACCAAGAAAAAGCGTGAAGTTATCATTAGTGATGACAAGACAGGCCAGACAAAAGCATACCTCATTCCTTATGGTTCTCGTATTAAGGTAATGGATGGCCAGGAGTTAGAGGCAGGCGACGAGCTGACAGAGGGTAGTGTCAATCCTCATGACATCTTGAAGATCAAGGGCGTTCGCGCCGTTCAGGATTACATGCTCCGCGAGGTGCAGCGTGTTTACCGTCTGCAGGGTGTTGAGATCAATGATAAGCATATCGAAGTGATCGTTCGCCAGATGCTTAAGAAGGTTCGCATTGAAAATAATGGAGATTCAGATTTCCTTCCGGGCACACTGGTAGATACCCTGGAATTTGATGACAAGGTAGAGGAATTGGGAGAAAAAGGAATGGAAGTGCCGGAGGGCAAGCAGATTATCCTCGGTATCACAAAAGCTTCCCTTGCTACAAATTCTTTCCTGTCTGCAGCGTCTTTCCAGGAAACGACGAAAGTGCTCACGGATGCAGCGATCAAAGGAAAAGTAGATCCGCTGATCGGTCTGAAAGAGAACGTTATCATCGGTAAGCTGATCCCAGCGGGAACAGGTATGAAACGTTACCGCAACATCGGGCTTCACAGTGACCTGGTAGACAGTCTGGAGCCACCAGAACCAGTCTTTGAAGAGGAGGTCGTGAAGGAGACCGATGAGGAAATGGAAAATGATGCAGCAATGACAGAGGAAACAGATGCCTTCTTTATGACAGAAGAAATGGATGAAGGAATTCTTGCCGAAGAGGAAGAGTTGATTCCACTGGATGAGTAGTATCATGGGGACAAAACATCTTTTGACCCCAACATCATTAATATAGTTTAAAAATATTCCCCCGGTTTG
>JAAWDR010000024.1 GCA_022793875.1 Clostridia bacterium | reverse complement strand
TTTTTACTTTTTAGTTCATGTTTAATAAAAATACCTTCTTTCGTTTTTATATTGATGTTGTTTTTTGTTTGTGTTATCAATATTTTACTAAAGAAGGTATTCTTATTAAATTTATATTTTTTCTAATACTTTTTTATTTTTATCTACCTTTTTCATTATTTATTAATATTTATGAAAAAAACTGTTATGTATTAAGACATGATATTAAAATCATAATAAATATTCATATTTTATTTAAGCTTTTCCTTTAAAGTCACTATCTGTAACCAAATACCTAAAACTCCCAAAATCGGATAAAGTAAATTAACTAAATTAGCAAATCCAATTTTTGAAAATATAACTGAACTTAAACATATTATTACTGCTATATTATTATATTTTTTTTGATTTTTAGATACATTATTCAAAAAGCTCATTCCTAATGATATAGCTGTTGTAAAAATTGATATTAAAATTATAATTCCATAAATTGCTTTCATATTATGCCATATTTTTTCAACTGCATATACTGCAGGCATTTCTAAATTTTTTACATCTACATCTACATTTATTAGTAATAAAAAAATTATACTTAATAATATTATTGTTATTATAGATACTATTATGGAAATATATTTTATATTTTTAGCTTTGTTTATATAATTTTTTAGTGATATTAATACAGGAATTAATAAAACACTGTTATAACTTGAATATAATATACTTGTTATTAACCAATTATTATTGTTTTGTTGAGTTATATAATTTTGTAAATTTATAAAATCTATATTTTTCATATTTACTATTCCGAATAATACAGACTACAAATATAAGTATAGGAATTAGAATTTCATTTATTTTAACCATTCCTTTTGTATTAGTTTTAAATACTATAAAACTTATTAATGCTAGAATTCCGCTTCCAACCATACTATTTAAGTTATATTCTTGATTTAAATATGCACCAAAACCTGCTATCATAATATAAAAAGATATTAATATAAAAATGTTTATTATCATATTTAAAGTTTCTTTTATCTTTTTATTTTTTATTAATTTATCTAAGAAATCTTTATAATTTTCTATATTATTTTTATGTACAATTTTTAATGTTTTATATATTGTTAATCCTATTAAAATACTCGATATAGTTATACCTAAAACTCCTTTTATTCCAAAAGAAAAGAAAAATACATATACTTCTTGCCCAGATGCGAATCCTGCTCCTATTAATGTCCCTATTATTACAAATATAACTTTTAAAATACTCATAGTAAAAACCCCATATTATTTTATGAGGTTTTCTCTTTTATATGATTTATTTTTTTCTTCTTCTATTAATCCAAACAACTACTCCAACAGTTATTATTATAATTGGAACAGCTATAATTATTCCTAATATAATTCTATTCTCTAGTTCTGTAGCTGTATAAGTAATAGCTCCTGTACTCTTTCTTACTGTAATATCTTCTTCTCTATTTGTTAAATATGCTATTGAATTTAATACTAAATCTTTATTTTTTGCATAAGCTATCATTGGTGTATATGTTGTTTGTGTTAATTGGTAATCAGTAACAAAATAATTCTCTCCATATATCACTAGTGTTGATTTTACTTCATTTGTTCCTGTTTCTTCATTCTTTTCAGAAATTGTTTTTACAAGTTCTGCTCCTACTAAAAATTCTGTTTTTCCTTCTCCATTTTGTAATACTTCTGATGTATTTGAGAAGTTTGTTCTAAAGTATGCATTTTCACTTGTTTTTACTAATTCTGTTTTTGATACATTTAAATTTTCTAGAGCTTCATCATCTACTATGTTAATTTTAGTAGCATTTATAAATATTACTCCTTCTGAATTACTTAATTTAGATGTCATTTCTGAATATTGGATTTCTGGTATAATTAGATCTGGTGATCCTGATACCATCTTGCTATTATCTGTTTCTCTTATAATTCCAACTTCAAATGGATTTACTCCATAATTACTTAAAATCTTATTTACATTTGTTAATTCTTTATTTTGTACTATTGCTCCATTTAGCCATAAGATGTTTCCACCTTTATTTATATAATCATTTATTGCATTTGTTGCTATATCATCAAAATCTTGCTCTGGTGTTGTTATTACTAATGTATCGCAATCTTCTGGTACTTTTCCTTCTGACAATATATTTAATGTTTTTATTTCATTTACTTCATTTTGTAAATACATGCTTAAATATTGCATTCCATTATTTAATGATATTGAACTATATCCATTTAAGAAATATACTTTTGGTAATTTATCAGCTACTACTGATTTTATTGATGCTGTAAGTTTTTCTTCAGCAACACTTATTGATTCATATGTTGTATAGTCATATGTATATAAATCACTTGATGCTAATACTTTATATTGTTGTCCACATTCTACAATTATTCCTTGGCTGTTTGTTTCTATTCCATATTTTTCTACTAAATCTGGTCTATCTGATGCTGTAACAGCTTCTATTTTTATTTTATCATTTACTTTTGTATATTGTTTTGCTAAGTCAAGTGTAGAATCTTCCTCTGGATATCCTATAAAATATATATTTATGTTTCTATCTATATTTTTTACTTGTTCTTTACTTTCCTCTGTTAATGTAAATAATTTCTCATCTGTAAAATCTATTGGTGTTAGTTCTAAATTTTGCATTAATATTGTAACTCCAACAAAAAATGCTAATATAATCAATATTAATAAAATTGTTTTTGAGCTATCTATTAACCATTTTTTCTTGATTATTTCTATAAATTTGTTAGTTTTTTCTTGTTTTTCTTCTTTGTTTTTCTTACTAACTTTTTCTTTCTTTTCATTTTGGTCTATCTTTTCTTTTTCTATTTTAGTCTCTTTATCTTTTTTCACTTTAATCCTCCTTAATTTATTAGAAGTCAGAAATATTATATTTATCTTACTGGCATCTATTTCATTAACATCTTATTTTACTGATTTTCTTCTTTGCATTACTGTTATTGTTAATAATATGCATGTAATAGTAAATGTTAAAAATGTTACTGTATTTCCTATATCTATTTGTCCTTGTGTATATTTATAAAACATATTTATAAAAGAGTAACTTTCCAAGCTTGGATTAAATTCTGGTAATACCCATGTTATTATAAAAAATCCTATTGAGATTATTCCTGATATTATTTGATTTTCTGTTATGCTTGATGATAACATACCAAAAGATATGTATGTCATTACAAATAATAAAAATCCAAATAGTGTTGCAAATGTTGTTGATAGTTTTGGCATACCAAAATAACATAGTATTCCAAAATACATAAATGTGCATAACTCAGTAATTACCACTATTGTTAATGCTGCTATAAATTTTCCTAAAACTACCTTTGTAATGCTTATTGGTGATGTTAATAATAATTGTTCTGTTCCTGTTTTTCTTTCTTCTGAAAAAGATCTCATTGTTAATAATGGGATTATAAATGCTAATACTAATATTGTTGGTAATGTATAATATATATATTCAAAATTCACATTTCCATATCCTATTACACTAAAATAGAATGATATGCTAAATGCTATTAAGAATACTCCTATAAAAATATATCCTATTGGTGTATAGAAGTATGATTTTAGTTCTTTTTTAATTACTGCCCACATTATTTTTCTCCTCCTTCTATTAATTTCATAAATGCATCTTCTAATGTGCTGTCTGCTTGTTTCATTTCAAATATTGTTATATTTTCTTTTGCAAATTGAGTAAATATAATTTTTCTTAGGTCCACATTTGCTTCTGATTCTAATGTATATTGCTTTGTTCCATCTTCATTTTCTTTTATTAATTTTAATTCTTTTATTTCTGTTATTTTTTCTTTGATTGTATCCATTTTATTTTCTGTGTCTTCTACTGTTACATATGTTATATTGTTATTAGATACTTTTTTCTCTAAGTTTTCTGGTGTATCAACTGCTACTATTTTTCCTTTATTTATTATTATAACTTTATTACATATTTGGCTTACTTCTGATAATATATGTGAACTTAATATTACAGTATGTGTTTTTCCTAATTCTTTTATTAATGCTCTTATTTCTGTTATTTGTTTCGGATCTAATCCTACTGTTGGTTCATCTAATATAAGGATTGGTGGCTCTCCTACAAGTGCTCCTGCCATACTTACTCTTTGTTTGTATCCTCTTGATAGATTTCGTGTTAATTTCTTTTCTACATCTTTTAAGCCTGTTTGTTCAATTATTTTTTCTACTTTTTCTTTTCTTGTTTTTCTATCTACCTTTTTTAGCTCTGCCATATATGTTACAAATTCTTTTACTGTTAAGTCTGAATATAATGGCACTCCTTCTGGCATATATCCAATTTGTGCTTTTGCTTTTTTTGGATTTTTTGATATATTGTTTCCGTTTATTATTATTTCTCCTTCTGTTGGTTCAATATATCCTGTTATCATGTTCATTGTTGTACTTTTTCCTGCTCCATTTGGTCCTAGTAGTCCTATTATTTCACCTTCGTTTATTTCAAAGCTGATATTGTTTACAGCAGTAAAGTTTCCATATTTTTTTGTGATGTTTTTTACCTCTATCACGAAAAATTCCTCCTTACATTTTGTTTTTTTCTATATTATCATTTTTATTTTTTCTTGTAAAGTTTTTCACAAAGAATTTACATTACGGAAATACGGATTTGAGAATATTACTAAAATTGTTGAATTTTATGTATTTTTCTGATATATTATTAATAGTTTTTAAGTTTTATATTAGAATTAATAATTTAATCTAACTATAAGGAGGATAATAACATGAAAAACTCAGTAAAATCTTTCAGATTATTTGTACGTCCAGACGAGAAAAGCCGGCAAATTGCTAAAAATATCAGAGAATTAAATTCTAAACTATCACATTCTCTCGAAGAGTGTGATGATGCTGATTTAGTAATTGCAATTGGTGGTGATGGAACTTTTATTGATGCTGTTACAAGTACTAATTTTTCAAAATCTAAGATTTACACTGGAATTCATACTGGTACTCTTGGCTTTTTACAGGATTTATCTGAAAATGATATTTTTTCTCTTATTAATTATATTAATTTTGAGCAGGATTTGAAGACTCGAAAAGTTTATACTGCTTTAATAAAAATATTTTTAAAGGATGGTACTTATCTTAATTTTTTTGCCTTTAATGAAATTGTTATTGGTGGAAATTGTTATTCTAAGATATCTTTTTCTGAGTATATTAATGGAGAGCTTTTTCAGAATGTTTCTGGTAATGCTATTATAATTGCTACTAGTGCTGGTGATACGGCTTATTCTCTAAATGCTAATGGTGCTATTGATTTTAGCAATAATTTTCAACTTGTTCGTACTCTTGAAATTCCGATTAATAATGCTGTTTATGAACGTTTTATAACTAATCCTATTATTTGTTCTAAAATCAACATTGTTTTAAAACCTTCTGATAATATTTGTATTATTATTGATGGAATAAAGAAAGAAATTGAATCTCAGAGCATTGATTCTGTTGCGGTTTCTATGGTTGATGATTCTAATTATATTAATAAGTTGGATTTAGTGAATTATTCAAAAGTTAAGGTTACTCGAAATAAAATTTTGGGATATTAATGTTTTAAAAAAATGAAGGATTTTAATTTTTTAAAATCTTTCATTTTTTTGTTGACATCTTGCTATTTTTGTGTTATTATATTTATTGTTCAAATGTTATGGGTCAATAGCTCAGTTGGATAGAGCACACGCCTTCTAAGCGTGGGGTCGGGGGTTCGAATCCCTCTTGGCCCACCATATACAGGTTTTTGAACAAAAAAACTAACAAAATAGTCTAAGAATAATTATGATGAAACATAGTTATTCTTTTTTTGTTTACAAAAGATTTTTATAATCATATTATAATAAAGCTTCATCCTAATTTAAAAAAAGATTTTGATAAAGTTTCTGATTATTTCATTCAAGAAGTAATGTTACATGTATAGAAGTTGCATTAGTTGTTCATTTTATTGACATAATATCTTAAAAATGCTATAATATAGGTATAATAAAGAAGCTACTTATAAGAGCAACATACTTTTGTTAGTAAGGGGAACCGTCATTGTTTCTATCTCAACATTACTGTAGTAAATATTTATTTTATTACAGACTTTAAAACTTAGAAATAAAAAACTTAAAAACTAAATATGGAAAGTTGAGATTTTAACATTAATATGGCTTATTGTGTAATCATTTACAAAAATGATTATCGTACCTAGAGGACACTGTATATTCTTATATGATAGCTCACATAAAAATGGGAGACGAATCTCAATTGAGTTCGTCTTTTCTCATAGTATTAATATTATTTGCTAATATTCCATCCAATAAAGTATCAAATTTCCTATTATTTTCTTCTTGAATGTTTAAATTATAATTGCTTCTAAGTTCATTATTATTTTCTATTTCAAATTTTTTATAGTTTTCCATATTTTCTCCTATTCTATTGGTAAATCGTTTTTTTCAAATTCTATTTTTACTTCTTTATTTTTATTATATAATTTTCGAATATAGCTTTCCTTATCTGATACATTAGATCCACTTAATGATATTAATTTCAAGTTTGACATTTTTGAAATATCTATATCACATGGTATTTCTATATGGTTTAAAAATAGTTGTTCCAAATTTCCTAATACATTAATATTTGATATATTAATTGCATTGCAATGAGCAATCTTTAAGAATTTTAAATTTTTAAATTCAGTAATATTATTCATATCTATTATTCCAGAATGAACAAGTTGTATTTCTTCTAAATTTGTATTTCTTTCTAATATAGAAAATTCAAAATTTTGGCAATTATATATAATTATAGATTTCAATTGTGAAGATAATATCTTCTTAGTTCTGAAAGAACACATATAAAATTCAATTGTTTCTATATGTTTTAATTTGTTAATTGCTTCAATAATTTCATCTGTGATTTCGAAAAATTTTAAAGATATATTTTTTAAATTTTTAAGTTTTATTATTTCTGTTAAATCTATGTTTAATTTGTTTTGCATAAGGTTTATGTCTTGAATAGATATATCTTCTATTTCTTCTAAACTATTTAAATTATTTGTACACATTTTTATTTTTATAATTCTTGATAGATTTTTATCTATTATTTTTTCATACATATTCTATTTCGTCCTCTCCTATGTTTTCAATTTCATTAGGTGAAAGTCCTTGTATTTTACTATAATCAAATTTATTTTTACATTTATGATAAGTTTTTGTTCTTCTTATTGAAAGCTCACCATGAGTTTTATCAAAGTCTTCATCATTTAGTAACATATATTTGTATTGTCCATAAGTTTGATAATATAGTGCATCCCATGTTGCATCTACATTATACCATTTTCCATCTATTTGAATTTGATTCCATGCATGTCCAACTTTTTCATTATATCCTACAACATATTGTGATTTAATTCCAACATATTTTAAAGCTTCATGAAGTATTAAAGCATAGCCTGCACATATTGCTTTTCCATCTATTAATCCACCATATAGTCCAGCAGAATTTTTTCTTATTTTTTTTATTTCTTTTTGTTTTTCTTTATATCTTTTATATTTACAAATTGACCAGTAATAATCACGATCTATTTTTGCTTTATTTTCCTTATTTAGACTATCATAGTCATATATCATCATACTACTTATCCTTGAATATATCTTATAAAATTTATTTGCTTCATCCATTTCTTTTGATATATCTGCTGTTAATTCCTCTATTTTTGCAATAATTGCAGAAATTTCGCTAAACGAGTATTCTATATTGGTAGAATCACTTTCATATTCATTTATCTTAAATTTCATCTCTGAATGATTTGTAGTATGTTTTTGTATATTTATTAAAAAATCCAAATTTAATGAATTAATATTATTTAATTGAAAAGTTAGCATATTAGATGGAATAGTTACATTAAAGTCAATTTTTGTTAACATTTCTAATATTCCAATATTATTACCTTTAAATTGTTTGGCAATAAAATTAAAAGTTTTACTTTTATTATCATCATTTTCTAAATTATTTAATGCAGTTGCTATTCCTTGTGCTGACCTTATTTTTCCTATAAATTTGTATTTTTCATTCTCTGGAATGCTATTTAATAATTCCTTTTGATGATTATAGTCTTGTATTTTTGAAAAATATTGTAATTTTTCTTGAATAGAACTTGATTTTTCAAAAAGATCTACTAACTCTTCATCTGAATTTTTTTCTGTCTGCTTTTTATCTTTCACAATTATAACCTCTTATCTTTTTATTATTTTCTTATGTTTTCCATTATATCAAAAAAAAAATTTTTTGCAAACATTTGTAAAATTTTAAGTCAATGTATAATTTTTTCAAAATTGGTATAACTATTAGTGTTACTTTTTACAATTCAAATTTTACTTTTTTTATTGCTATATCAGGTTTTTTCTAACATTTTTCATTTTTATTTATCACATTACCGATGAGTTCTATTACTCAAAACGCCTTGATATACTATTGTTAGGATTGTTTATGGAGGTATATTATGAAATCTGATAAAAAAATTGATATCGATAGGATACTTGGTAAAATTTTTAAAGAATATCGTACTAAAAATAAGCTAACACAAGAACAAATAGCAGAAGAGTTAGAAATTTCTGTTAAATATATTTCTAGAATTGAAAATGGTACAGGTGGTGTAAAAGTCGAAACTCTTGTAAATTATATGAATATACTTAGTATATCACCAAATGTTATTTTTGAAAAGTTAATTGAAAATGATACTTTAAAACGTCAAATAGAATTATCTAAAAAGATAAATGAATTACCTAAAGACAAAATTGATTTTATTGTTTCAATAGTAGATTTAATAAAAAATTTATAAAGAAAAGGCATGATTAAAATGTTAGTAATTTTAAATCATGTCTCTCTTTTTTATTCTTTCCAAAATGCTTTATATGTTTCGAAAGCTGAATAAATATCGAATTTACTTGTAACTTCATATGGAGCATGCATTGAAAGTACTGGAACACCACAATCTATAACATCAACACCTTTATTAGCTAATATATATGCTATTGTTCCTCCTCCGCCTACATCAACTTTTCCAAGTTCTACTATTTGATATTTTATATCATTTTTTTCTAAAACATTTCTAACCCATGCAACATATTCTGCATTTGCATCTGAAGCACCTGACTTTCCTCTTGACCCAGTATATTTGTTTAAACTTATTCCTTTTCCAATAAATCCTGCATTTAATTTATCTGAAACTGATGCATATATAGGATCAAATCCTGCATCAACATCTGATGATAACATTTTTGAATAGCAAAATACTTTATCTAATAAATTTGGTTTATTTATTTGTAATTTATTTAAAAGTTCTGATATGAAAAAGTCAAACATATGTGATTCCATTCCGGTATTTCCCATACTTCCTATCTCTTCTTTATCTGATAAAATACATACTGCTGTGTTTTTAACTTCTTCTAATGACATCATTGCTGCTAATGATGTGTATGCACATACTTTATCATCTTGACCATATGCTGCAACCATACTTGAATCAAATCCTAAGCTTCTTGCTTTAAATTCTGGTATAATTTCTAATTCTGAACTTTGTAAATCTGCTTCTATTATTCCATATTTTTGATTTAATATATTCAAAATATTCAATTTTACTTTTTCTTTTGCTTTTTCATCTTGATATGGAATACTTCCTACTAATAGATTCAATGCTTCACCATCTATTCCATTTTTCAATTTCTTTTCCATTTGTTCTTGTGCTAAATGTGGTAATAAATCTGTTATTGTAAATATTGGGTCATTTTCATCTTCTCCTATATTTACTGTTATTTTTTCTCCATTTGGCTTTACAATTACCCCATGTATACTAAGTGGAATTGTTGTCCATTGATATTTTTTTATTCCACCATAATAATGTGTTTTTAAATATGCTAATTCTGTATCTTCATAAAGTGGATTTGGTTTTAAATCTAATCTTGGTGAATCTACATGTGAACCTATTATATGAAGTCCATTTTCTATATTTTCTGTTCCTATAATAGCTAAATACATACTTTTTTCTCTATTTATAAAAAATACCTTATCTCCTGGTTGTAATTTTTCAAATTCTGATATATCTTTATATCCATTTGCTTCTGCCATTTTTTTTGCTTCTGCTATAAACTCTCTTTCAGTTTTGGCTTTATTTAAAAAGTTCATATAGTCTTTTGTAAAATTGAATATTGCTTCTTTTTTTCTTGTATCTACTGATTCCCATCCGTTTTCATTTTTTCTACATAATTTTTTTTCTAAACTTTCTTCCATGATATCCTCCTTTGTTAATTTAATTTTTTTTAGTATATCACTTTCTTTTTTATTTTTCCACTTTTTTTAGTATTTATTATTTTTTTTTGCAAATAATAATAAAAATGTCCCATTGGGGACGTTTCTGTTTGGGACATATCTTGTATTGGAGGAAAAATATGAATTCTTTATGGTTAAGTGAAAATTTAAATAATAAAAATTTTGAACCTTTAGAAAATGATATATCTACTGATGTTTGTATAATAGGTGCTGGAATATTTGGTTTAACTTGTGGTTATTATTTATCAAAAGCTGGTTTAAAAGTTGCTATTATTGATAAAAGTGAAATCTCTAGAAAAACTACTGGACATACTACTGCTAAAATAACTTCTCAACATGGGCTTATATATACTTATCTAAAAGATACTTATGGTTTTCAGTTTGCAAAAGATTATTTATTAGCAAATGAAGAAGCTATTGAAAATATTAAAAGTATTATAGATACTGAGAATATAAATTGTGATTTTGAAAGGCAATCAAGCTTTGTTTATACTACTGATAAGTCTGAAGTTAATAAAATAAAACGTGAAGTTGATTGCGTAAATGAACTTGGTTTTCCAGCAAATTTTGTTACAAAGACTGGCCTTCCTTTTGATATTTTAGGTGGTATACAGTTTAAAAATCAGGCTCAGTTTAATCCTATTAAATATGTGAATGGTTTATCTGATTTTATTATTAAAAATAATGGCCAAATTTATACTAATACTACTGTTTATGATGTAAAAAAGGATGCTAACATTTTTTCTACTTTAACAGTTGGTGGGATTGTAAAGTCTAAATATGTTATACTTGCTTCTCATTATCCTTTTCTTAATTTTCCTGGAATGTATTTTTTAAAAATGTATCAATCATCATCATATGTAATTGGCGTTGATGTTAAAAAGACTTTATTTAATGGAATGTATATTACTTCATCTTCTCCAACTTATTCATTTAGAACTGCTTATTATAATGGTAGAAAAATTCTTCTTTTAGGTGGTAGTGACCATAAAACTGGTACTACTGTTACGTATAATGATAGTTACCTTGCTTTAGAGAATTATGCTAAACAATTATATCCTAATTGTGAAGTTTTGTTTAGATGGGATACTCGTGATTGTATTACTTTAGATAAAATTCCTTATATTGGCAATTTTTCAAATACAATTGATAATTTATATGTTGGTACTGGCTTTAATAAATGGGGGATGACTTCTTCTAATGTTGCTGCAAATATTGTATGTGACATGATTTTAGGAAAACAAAACAGATATGCTTATGTTTTTGATTCTACTCGTGTTAATCCTATTAAAAATAGGACTGAAGTTAAAAATATGATTTCTGAATCTGTGAATTCTCTTGCTTTGAAGAAGTTGAAAGATTCAAATGTGTCTTTTGATGATATTCCTACTAATTCTGGTGGTATTATTGATATTAATAATCAAAAGGTTGGTGTTTATAAAGATACTTCTCGGTAACATTTTTGCTGTTAAGCCTGTTTGTACTCATTTGGGTTGTTTGCTTTCTTGGAATGATGCTGATAAGACTTGGGATTGCCCTTGTCATGGTTCTCGTTTTGATTTTATGGGTAAAAATCTTTATGATCCTGCTTTTAAAAATTTAGATATTTTTGATGTGTAGCAAAATTTTGTATTTTTTCTTGTTTTTTTGTTGACTTATTTTTGCGTTTTTGCTACAATTGGCTTAAATTCATATATTTATATATTATTTATTGAGCTAGGTTTCTTCTTTTGAAATAAATCTAGTTCTATTTATTTTATAGAAAGGACGATTATATAAATATGAACTATATAGAAGATACTATTACTTTGCTTTATATTGATATAAATGAATTTAAGGAATCTTTATATTTATACTACATTGATATATTTCCTGAAGATGAAAGGAAGTCATTAGATTTGCTTAAATCTTCTTATAATAGGGGCTATACAAAAATTATAAAAATTCAAAATAATGATATTTTAGTTGGTTTTATGATTTTAAATCAAATTAAGAATAATGGTTATGCTGTTTTAGATTATTTTGCTATATTACCTCAATATAGAAATAAAAATTTTGGAACTAGAGCTCTTGAAGCTTTAATAAATGAAAATAATAATTTTTGTGGTATTTTTGCCGAAGTTGAAAAAGTTGGACTTGGAATAGATGAAAAAGAAAATTTTTTGCGTGAAAGAAGAAAACAATTTTATGAAAGATTGGGTTTTGAGAAGCTTCATTTTGATTTATTTCTTTTTGATGTTGTATATATGCCTTATTTATTTTCTTGTACTGATTTTGATGAAGATTTTGTTATTGATAAAATTTTAGATATTTATAAATCAATTGCTGGAGAAGAACGAATTAATAAAAATTGCAAATTTATAAAACTTCATTAGTTTTTCTACTTAATACAGAAAACAAGACTTTCTATTGAATAGTCTTGTTTTTTATATCTTCTATCTTTGCATATATATCATACCAGCTATAACACCTATAAATATTCTTTCCTTTGCATTCTTTGTTATATCTAGAATCAAAACATATTACTGGAATTTCTTTCGATATTGTATTTATATTTTCTACTTTGTCTTCTATCATTAAATCAATATTATTTTTTATGCATACATCTAATTTCTCCTCTGAACTAAATATTATTTTATCATAATAAATCTTATTTTCTTTTAGCCAATTAATAACTATATCTCTCATTTTTTGTCCATTCTCATCTTCTCTATCAGTAAAATATCTTGCTGTTATTATATAAATTTCATTTCCATCTTTTTTTAATTTATTTGTTACTTCTCCTGAAAATTTTCTGGCTGGTTCTTTTATTGCATATTCGTAAATGTACTTTTCCCAGAATTCATCTTCTAATCTTTCTTCTATGTTAAATATTTCTTTTATGTTATATCCATTACTGTTTCTAATGTTTTTATTATATTGTTCAAAAATGATTTTACTTCCATAATCTAGTTGCCATTGTTCTATGTCTGTTAATACTCCATCTATATCAATTCCTATTTTCATGTTTTTTCTCCTTTTATTTATTAATTATATATTATTATAATATATATTTTTTGAAATATTATCAAGCTTTTTATTCTTAGTTTGATATTTTTTCTCTTTCTTAAGAATGGTGTGTTAATAATATACAATATAAATGAACTGCATACGATGAAAAACTAGCAAGAGATATTGTAAAAATCTCTATTATTATGAAAAATAAAAAAGCTGGTGGTATTTATGATTTAGATAGATTATTTAAGGAGAATATAGATTTGGATTAGGTGTATAAGTTATAAATGCAGACTTAGAAAACTATATTTTTTTATAAAAAATAAAGGAGCTTTCAAAAAGCTCCTTTTTATGGTCGAGGTGACAGGGATCGAACCTGCGACCTCATGGTCCCAAACCACGCGCGCTACCAACTGCGCTACACCTCGATATCATTTATTTTTTCTAAACGCTTATATATAATAACATATTTATTATATAATTTCAAGAGATTTTTCAAAAAAAATAATGGAATTTTTGAAATATACTTGAAAATTATTCAAAATAACATTATAATAGTTATTGTAATTATGCAGCAGTAGCTTAGCTGGATAGAGCACTCGGCTACGAACCGAGAGGTCGGGGATTCGAATTCCTCCTGCTGCACCAAACTCTCAATTAAATTTGAGAGTTTTTTATATTATACAAATCATTTTTATATTTAAATAATTTATTTACTACCTATATGCCATCTTAGAAATCCAATAAAATGATATTGCATTCTTATATATAATATGATAAACTGTAAATTATCAACATAAAATGAGGATATATAAAACAATATTCTTAAGAAAACAGATTTTTTATTAGTTTCTACTATTCTATTGCACTAAAATTTTTCTAACACTAAACAACTGCTTTATAAAAAAGAAAAAAGGAGTGATTGAATATGTTATTTACTATTATTATCTCTGTATTTAATAAGGAGCAAACAATTTCAAGATGCTTAGAAAGTGTTTTAAATAATTTTAAAAACAATTTTGAAATTATCATAATTGATGATGGAAGTAGTGACCATAGTTTAGAAATTATTAATTCTTATAAAAGTAATTTTCCAAACTTATTTATATATCATCAAAGCAATATGGGAATTGGATATGTAAGAAAAAAAGCTATTTCTATAGCAAATGGTGAATATATCATTTTTCTTGATGCTGATGATGCATTATCTAGTAATTTACTTCATACATTAAAACCATATGTTTTGGAAATTAAGCCTGATATTATACGCTATAATATTGATGAGATTAATGGTGTAAAAGAAAAAAATAGATATATTAGTCCTAAATATGGTCTAATGACAGGAAAAGAAGCTCTAGAATTGTGGAGCGAAATCAATATTCGGTATGGATTGTTTTCTATGTATGCAATAAGACGAGATTTATTTTTCAAAACAGAATTTATTGTTTTGAACTATTATGAAGATGTTTGTAATATTCCAAGATTATTGTATTTTGCTAAAAATGTATTAGTCTTAAATTATACTGGTTATTCTTATTATAGAAGTGCTAATAGTCTTACTATGAATTCTATTAATAATAAATCTAAATTAGAACATTTTGTAAAAGCTCATGATTCTATTATTTATTTTTTTAAAGAACAGTTAGGTGAAAATGATTCTTTATATAAAAAAATTAAAGAATATTATGATTATCATTTAAAAAGGAAAGAAAAAGAATTACTTTCTTGACTATCCTCAAAAAAAGAACCTACTATTTTAGGTTCTTTTTTGAAAATTTTATTGAAAGGATTTATTAATTATGATAAATAAACAAATTTTAATATTTGGAGGATGTTTTAACCCTCCACAAAATTCACATTTATCATTAGCAGAACAATTAATAAATGAATATGAAGAAATTGAAAAAATAATTTTTGTGCCTGTTAATAGTAAATATCAAAAAATAGATTTAATTGAAAATGAACATAGATATAATATGCTAAAATTAATTTGTGATAAAAATGAAAAATTTGATGTCTCAAGAATTGAAATTGATAGTGACAGACCGCTTTATACTATTGAAACTTTAAAAGCTTTTCAAAAATTATATCCAGAAAATGAAATTTCTTTTATAATTGGTAGTGATAATTTAAAAGAATTGTGTACATGGAATAATTCTAATGAGTTAGTAAAAGATTTTAAAATATATGTTTTAGAAAGAAGTTATGATGATATTAAAAATATTATTAATTCTAATGATTTTCTTAAAAATAATAGTAGTGCTTTTATAAAGGCTAAAAATACTATTGTTAGTAACTTAAGTTCAACTTTTATAAGAGATAAGATTAGGAATGGTAAAAGTGTAAGATATTTAACTCCTGATGAAGTTATATCTTATATAAATAATAATAATTTATATAAATAAAGGAGATTTTTTATGTTAGAAAAAGAGAAATTACAATTAGAAATGAAGAATGCAATTAAATGGATTCAAGATTATGTTAAAAATTCAGGTGCTAAAGGTGTTGTTATCGGTAATAGTGGTGGAAAAGATTCTGCAACTGTTCTTGCAATGGCTGTAAATGCAATTGGTAAGGAGAACGTACTTGCAATTTCTATGCCTTGTTTTTCTATTAGTAATGATTTTGATGATGCTAAATTAGTTGCTGAAACTTTTGGAGTTAGATTTTTAAAAATTGATTTGAGTAATTGCTACCAAGAAATGGAGAATTCAATTACTGAACAACTTAATCAAAGTTTGTCAAAAGAATCTACTATTAATATTAAGCCTAGATTAAGAATGACTACTTTATATGGAATTGCTCAAACTTTAGGATATTTAGTAATTGGTACAGGAAATCTTTGTGAGGCAATGGTTGGTTATACTACAAAATGGGGCGATAGTGCTTCTGATTTCAATCCAATTGGAAATTTTACTGTTGATGAGGTTTTAGAAATTGGAAGGCTTTTAGGTGTTCCTGATAGAATATTGAAAAAGTCTCCAAATGATGGTTTAGGCGGTTTGACTGATGAGGAGAAAATGGGTATAAGATATAGCCAAATTGCTGAAATGATTGAAACTGGTGATACTGATGAAAATGCTAAAAAGGAAATTTTGAGAAGGTATAATGCTTCTAAACATAAAAGGGCACTTGTCCCTGTTTATAAATTTGATAGATTTAATTTTTTGAATAATATGTAAAAAACTTAAAATTGTACATATATAAATATTTTATAATTCATAAAATCACCTCAAGTAAATATACTTAAATGAGGTGTTTTTGTTGATTATAAAATCTTTTAAAATAAATAAAAAAATAGTATTTAATATTATTATTTTATTTTTAATAATAATATTAATTTCTAGTTTTCTCATTATTTCTAAGTCAATTGATGTAAATTCTATAATATTTTGGGATAATTATAACTCTATTGATTTAAGTGAGAATGAAGATTATATTAAGTGGGTTGATTTTAAAATAACATCTGATGTATTGTTAAAAACAGCTAAACTTGATATAGATTCTCATAATTCAGATTCAGAAATTAAATATAATTGGATTGAATTACTTGCTTATCTTGCTTGTAAAAATGGTGGTAATTTTAAAAAATTTAAGGAAAATGATTTGAATAAATTAATTGAACAATTAAAAACTGGGAAAAGTATGGAAGAAATAACTAATGGTATGAAATACTATAATTATTATTATGAAAGTTATTTGGCTACTTTAGGTGGCTTTATTGGTAATTATTCAATTGAAGTTGAAAGTGAAGATGGTACTACTTATTTTAAAGAAAAATATGGCATTAAAGCTTTTCTTCCTATTGCAAAAAATTATGCTTTTAGTCATTATGATGATTTTGGAGCTTCTAGGTCATATGGTTTCAAACGTACTCATTTAGGTAATGATTTAATGGGTAGTATTGGTACTCCAATTGTTGCTGTTGAGTCTGGTACTGTTGTTAATCTAGGTTGGAATCAATATGGTGGTTGGCGTATTGGTATTAGAAGTTTTGATGGTAAAAGATATTATTATTATGCTCATTTAAGAAAAGATCACCCCTATGCAGCAAATCTTGCAGAAGGTTCAACTGTTACTGCTGGTGATGTTATTGGTTATTTAGGTATGACTGGTTATAGTATAAAACAAAATGTAAATAATATTAATGTTCCCCATTTGCATTTTGGTATTCAACTTATTTTTGATGAATCACAAGTTGAAGGTACTAATGAAATTTGGATTAATGTCTATGATATTATTGAATTTTTAAAGCAGAATCGTTCTTCTGTTTTTATGAATAATACTGATACTAAAGATTATGTTAGAAAATATAATTTTAAAGAATAAAGTGGCTGATACAGTATAAATTTGTCTCATATCTCATAACATTGATGCTTCTGCCCTTATAAATTATTATAATCAAAAATTATTGCATTTTATAAAAAAATATAGTATAATAAATATAACTACAAAGTGCTTGGAAGATTTTTTGGATATGTCAAAATAATATGAAAAGGAGAAAAAACTTATGTCTAAAAAAATTTTTGTACGCGATTTAAAGGTAGGTTATGTATTAGAGGATGATATAACACATGATGGGCAGACTCTGCTGAAGAAAGGAACTGTTTTAACAAATTCGTTCTTACAACGCATACGGAAATGGAAAGGCTTAGATGAGTGCATAAATGTTAGCAGTGACGTTGTTGCGGCTGAAAATATTTTGGCTACTACAAGTTCTAAGCTAATTGATGCCACACATAAGCTGTATGAAAAAAATCCCAATAAGTGGGATAAGTCTTTAAATGAAATTCAGGGATACATGAAGCAAATTGCAGTTTCTATGCCTGAGAACAATCAATTATGTTATGATTTTAATGATTTTTCATTTAGAAATGACGTAATTAATGAAAGGCATCTTTTCAGAGTTGCAAAAATCTCAATAGCTCTTGCAAATATCTATAATACAACTATTGATATTGACTCTGAAAAAATTGATCTTGAAGAAATAGGTTTAGCAGCTTTACTCCATGATTATGGAAAAAGCTTTGAATTTAGGGAGG
The DNA here is from genome assembly GCA_022793875.1 of Clostridia bacterium. Taxonomy (GTDB): domain Bacteria; phylum Bacillota; class Clostridia; order TANB77; family CAG-508; genus CAG-269. Next base: position 6,703 of record JAAWDR010000024.1, on the reverse strand, counting down.
CTGATATAAAAGATCTTAAGCCTGATGCAGATATTTTTAGTAAGTTGAATCTGCCTTATTTTTTAGCAAAACCATTTCTGAAAGCTATGCATTCGTTATATGCGTACCTTGCTTTAAAAGATGTCGTTTCTGAAAGAGTACGTAAAATAGTCTTACTTAGCGGTCTTCACAATAATTTTATCAATAAATTTGATAGTGAAAGTCCCGAAGCCAAGTCCGCAAAACTCATTACATTGTGCTATGTGTATGACAGACTTTTAGAAACTGTAATAATGAATAACATGTCGACACCACTAGAGAATGTATTGTCAATTATTAGTCATTGGGTAAACAATGGCAGTCTTAGCAAGACTGCATATTACTTATTCATGGACAACATATTGATTTACTCACCAGGAACTAAGGTTGTTCTTACTACTGGAGAGTATGCTACAGTTGTGGGAAACAATGAGTGCTTCCCGACCAGACCTTTGGTTTTCACAGACAATTCGTTAGGGGCTCCACGGCTTCTCAACTTGTCTGAAACAACTACAGTTACTATAAGAAATATACTAATTGGTCAAAGCCACACTGGCCACACTGATAGCAAAATTAATGAAGTTGAATCACAGCAGTTAAACAACATTATTATCAGCTAATATGTACTATTATTTCAAGTTTTATCCAAAAAAAACAGATTTAATTCCACATGGGGGCCCTAAATTTAGGGCTCCTTTGTATATTATGCATTTTATATAAATTATTATTTCAAAAATGCAGAACTTAAACATATTTCTATTGCAAAATATTCCAAAAACTATATAATTCAAATATGAGTAGTAAGAGTGAACATTAATAAAGAATGATAAAGTGAGGACATATTGATTTAAGATAATGGGAACAGTCCTAATTTGTCTCAAATTAATCTGTTCCCACTTTATCATATATCTTTCATTCTTCTATATTTTACCCTTCTATTTTTTTACTAAATATTGACTTTGCTATTCCACCTATAACTGGTAACTCTGGGTCTTCATTTTTATTTGCTTTTGCTATTCCCATGATAATTCCAATTATATAAATTGCCCATAGTGCTGTACTAAAAAATGGAATTGTTATAGGAATAAATCTATAAGCTATACTTATAACAAAATATCCAATACTTAATGTAATAGCTTGCGCTGCATGAAATTTTGTGTTTCTTTCATTATCTTTCATTGCAAATAATACAATAAGCCCTCCTATCCATCCAAATATGTATGATATTATACATTTTCCTTTTTCACTCATTTTTTTCTCCCTTCAAAAAAATATATTTATAACAACTATATGTATATATTCCAATAGTTAATGGAAAAACTATTATTACTTTTGAATTATATTGATATGCCATATTAAACTTCAAATGAAATATTGATAAAAAAGCTCTTGTCATTCCACAATTCCAACAATTATTTCCTGTAATTCTTTTAAATATACATATTTTACTAAGTTCTTCTGAATCAATTGGAATAAAATATAGTAATATTAATAACATTAAGTTAATAATTATAAAAATTAAAATTCTAGTTTTTAATTTCATATCCATCTTTATCTTTAAAGTTCCCTGTTGCTATCATTATAATATCTACTAAAGTCCATATTCCGCATCCCCCTACTGTTATTAATTGTAAAATTCCTGTTCCTATTTTTCCTACATAAAATCTATGTATTCCTAAACTTCCTAAAAATAAACTTAATAATAATGTTACTACCCAATCTTTATCACTTTTCATTTTTTATCTCCTTTTCTACATTTTAAAATCCAACTACTGCTCCTTTTGAAATTTTATACTTCTCTAATTTTATCTTTCCATCTTGTATGTTACATGTTAGATATATTTCATATTCATCTCTATTATTTGTATAAACTACAGTAGCCTCTAATTTTGAATTGGCATAATAGTTAATATTTGTTCTTCTAAATTCCATATTTTTTATCTTCTCTAATTTAGAGTCTTCTTTCATCTTTTCACATACTGTTTGACTGAATTCACTTATTGAATTTTTATTAAATAATTCAATTGTATATTGTTTAAATAATTTTTTAAGTGTTTCTTCTGTGAAATTTGGATATTCTGATAAAAATCTTTCTAAATGTTTCTTTTCAAAACTTCCTGTAATTCCTGCACAAATATCTGAAGAGCTAATTCCTGTATTTTTTAAAACTTGTTGTTTGGCTCTATATTTTAAATTACTTATTTTAATATTTATCAAAACATAACCAACAATAATTGCTATTATGACTAAAAAAACTAAAATCCCCATACTTACACCTCCTTATTTTTTCCATTCTTTTAATTTTCTTTAACATGTTACAAATTTCCTATTGTAAATTGACGTTTTTATGATATCATTTGTTTTTTAAAAAATCAACTTGTCGCTTTATGTAACTTTTTATAATATTTTGTTGATATTTTTATGTTTTTTATAATCTTTAAGATCAAAAAAAGCAATTATTTTATTAATCATTTTTTTACATAATACCCGCATTTTTTGAGATAAAACCTGACTGCCCCAAATATCTCTTTATAGGACGTTCAGAAAACTTTACTATACTATAAAAAGTTATCTAAAATTTTTAACATTTTAGATAACTTTTATTAATTTTTTATTATACTATTTGGACAGTCAGATATATAGTTATTTTTTGCCGTAAAGTAATATTAATACCTTTATTAATCCTACCTCTAGAAATTTGTAAATTCACAACTTCATTAGGAGATTTACTATAAATATATTCTCTTAAATCATTCATTGTATTTAATTCTTTACCATCAATTGAAGTAATTATATCTCCTTCTTTTAAATCTGTTTTTGATGCTGGTCCATTTTTTATAATTTGAGCTACATATATTCCTTTGCTGAAATTTATACTATTATTTAAATATGGAATAACTTCTTTGTCATATGCATATACTCCCATTGTTGCTTGTTCAAAATTGTTATTATTAATAAAACTTTCTATGACAGGTTTTACAACATTAATTGGAATTGCAAATCCTATTCCTTCTGCTGATGTTATTTTTACTGTATTTATACCGTATTACTTCTCCATTTGGATATATTAATGGACCTCCACTATTCCCTGGATTTATTGTTGCATCAGTTTGTATTAAGTCTGACATATATGAAACTTGATTATTTTCTTCTAGTTTTATAGTTCTATTTTTACTACTTATTATTCCTGATGTAACTGTTCTCCTAAATTCAAATCCTATTGGATTTCCAATAGCATATACTGTCTCCCCTATTCGTATATTATTTGAATTTCCTAATGTTATATGTTGCAAATTTTCTTCGTTTATTTTTGTTATAGATAGGTCTAAATCTGAGTCACTCCATACTACTGTTCCATCATATTTTTTACTATTTCCTAATGTTACATAGCATGTACTAAATTTTCCTCCTGTAACATGTTCATTGCTTAAAATATATCCATTTTCTGAGACAATTACTCCTGTTCCTAATCCAAGTGATGTTTCATTGCTAGTTGAAAAAATCGAACTTCCATTATCTTTTAATTTTGATATTCCTACAACACTTTCCATTGTTTTTTCTAAAATATCTGCAACATTTTTACTTTTTTCTTCTTCTTTTTCCACAGTTTGTTCAATTACTGTGGATTGTTGCATTCTACTTGTTGTGTATTGATTGTTGTCTATTTCTATATTTTTGTATGTAAAATATAGGTAAAATCCTGATATCCATATTATTGTTAATATTATGAATGTACTAAATGCTTTTTTAAAGTTGCTTGCTTTTTTATATCTTCTCAAGTTTTTTCACCTCAAGAATATTTTTTCCAATAGTTTGTTTTTTAAACATTATTTAATTTCTTTTATTGTTAATTCTGCTATCTCAGCAATTTCCTCTATATCAATTTTTTTAATTTAGTTTTTTCTCTTTTGTTGTGTTTTCTACATTGTTTTTTCAATATTTTGCCTTCTTAATTAGATCAACTACTAAAATATATTTCAAATTTTTTATACTTTTAAATAAATACTCCCTATTTAGTTAATATGCATTCGTTTTTCTTTTGCTTTGCAAATAATACTCTTCTGGCTAAAGCTGATATGGCTAGCCCTAACAAAATTAGCAAAGTTATAATTGTAATTTTTAATGTTGTGTCACTTTTTATTTATTCTAAATTGAAAATCCTGGTGCTATTTGCAAATTATAATAATTCGCTATCATATTATTAACATTACCTTGAAGGTTTCCTTCATATTGTACTCTCCAATAGCTATTAGACCACACCGCATGAGGTGTCCTTAACCACCACTGCCTATTTGTCTCTGCACCAGTCTGTCCAGCATTAGGTTTTTTTGTCCAACTATTTATAGTATTATAGGAATCATTCCCCACTTTCAATTTAAAAAATTTATATTGTTTTCCATCATTAGTAATACCTGGAGAACTGCTATATATTTCTGAACATGAGAGTAACCATAAAAAATCGCTGCTATATTCAACTGAATTTTTATCATTATACGTTTTTATATATGGTTTTTTTACCTTTTTTATTCCATAATCAGAAATTATTGTATTATAAGTATTATTATTTAAATCTCCACGAACCATACAACTTCCCCAACCTAGATCGTTAGAAGCACTACTATGCATATAACTTCTACTTAAAGGAGTAACAAAATCAAATGATATTCCTGCATAAGTATTGTCTCCTCCATAAATACTTTTATTTACTAATTTATCATGATTAAAACCTAAAATTCTTGTTTTATATTTATTATTATTATAAAACATTGTTATTGTGTCTCCAACACCAATTTTATAGGTTGTTTCTTCTATTTTTATCGAAACTTCTGATGTATTCTCAGTTATTATATCTTCGTTATCTGAAATAATTTTAGCTATCTTTTTTAAATTATCCCATCCAACACTAGAAGTTATATCAACTTCAATATGTGTACTATTATTACTACTTAATATTGAAGAAACTCTTACTATACAGCTTTTTGTTATTCCTGTTCCGCAAGCTAATGTTATTGTTGCTATTCCATCTTTTAATCCAGTTACTAATCCAGTGTTTGATACTGTTGCTATTGTCGAACTTGATGATTTCCATGTTATTGTATCTGTTGTATCACTTGGTACTGGTGTTGCTGATAATTGCAATGTATCTCCTACTTTTATTGTTGCTGTTTCTTTTGATATTGTTAATCCTGTTGCTGGTACTCTTACTGTTACTGTGCAATATGCTGTTTTACTTCCACATGTTACTGTTATTCTTGAAGTTCCTGCTGTTTTTGCTGTTATTGTTGCTGTTCTTCTTGTGAGATCTGGAGTTATTGTTACTACACTTGTATTTTCTGATGTCCAGTTAACTGAATCTGTTGTGTCTTCTGGTGTTATTGCTACTGTTAAAGTATCTGTATTTCCTTTATTTATTGTTATTGTTGATTTGTTTAAGCTTATTCCTGTGGCTGATATTACTACTTTTACAGTGCATGTTGCCTCTATTGTTCCATCTTCATTTGTTACTTTTATTGTTGTTGTTCCTTCTTTTACTCCTACTAATCTTCCTTCTTCTATTATTTCTACTATTTTTCCATTTTCTGTTGTCCAAATTAGTGTTTCTGTTGTATCTGCTGGATTTATTGTTACTAATGCATTTAATTCTACATTGTTTCCTTTTTCTATATTTATTGTTTCTTGTTTAAATGTTATACTTTCTATTAATGTCATTACCTTTACATTACATACTGTTGCTATTCCACTATTTTCTTCTTTTATTGTTATTGTTGTTTCTCCTAATTCATTTAAGGAATTTATTACTATTTCGTCTTTTCCTTCTGTTTTTTCTGCTGTTGCTATATTTTCTACATTTGATTTTGCTGTTACTTTGGGTTCTTGATTTATTCCTTCTAAGTCTGTTTCTTCTGTATTTATTGTAAATGTTCCATTATTAAATTTCATCTCATAATATTTACCATCAATCTCTACAAAGTATCTTACTGTTCCTTCTCCATATACTAAAGTATATGTTAAAATTTCTTCACTGTCTTTATTCATTCTGACATTAGATTCGTTTAATTCTATTCCTATTACTGTCGTTGAACCACTTGTTCTTTGTTCTATATTATATTCTTGTGCTTTTAAATCACTTATAACTCCTGCTATTGTGGCTGTTTCTCCTTTTGAAAACTCATCTATTTGTCTTGACGTATATGCTAAGTTTGCTGCTTCTTCTATTTCTCTTATTTTTGTTAATTTTACAGCATCCTGTGCTTTTCCAAATAATCCGCTCCCTGTTAAACTTGATATTGTTATTCCTACTAATATTAGTAATATTATTATTGTTATTACTAATGCTACTAATGTAATTCCTTCTATTTCTCTTAATTTTTTCATCTTCTTTTTCTCCCTTTCTTTTGTTTATTTTTGCACTTTTATAGTTTATGCTATTGTTATTTATGTTATATTTAATTATACATTTTACTATTTTTATGAACAATAAAAAGTATATTTTTAACTATATATTTTTTTACATAATATCTTGATACCCGACACTTTTTTATTGATGGTTGGATACCCTCCTATAGAGCTATATTTTAGTATGTATCGCTTGATTGAAGTGAAAAATAGAAATGTTTAAATAAGAAAATGAGGAATGTTCACGGAAAAATAGATACTTATATTTATTTTTCATTGCATTCCTCGG
>JAAWDR010000023.1 GCA_022793875.1 Clostridia bacterium | reverse complement strand
ATAATGTAATAAAACAAGCTATTGATGAAGCAATGCAAATGTGTATAAACTATGGACAATTTAAAAAGATAATGCTTAAAAAAGGTTATATAATCAATGAAGATTATAACAGAAAATATCCAACAATTCGTTCAATAAACGATAAAAAAGTAGTAAGGATGTATCATTTAGGCGAACAATATTTGCCAAAGAATATTGCAAATAAGGTTGAACACAATCCATATTATTATCAAAATAGATATATGGAATTTATACACACTAAAAAGAAAAAGCAAAAATATAAAGTCTATAAATATAAGGGCAAATTCAAAGATATTAGTAAAATGAGTGGAATTGATGTGCTTTTCCTATTACTGTTTCATTTATTAGGATTACAACCAAAACGAGAAAACTATCAGCCACTATCTCCAGAAATGAAACAAGAAATAAGAAAAATGGAACGATATTCTAATGAAATTAGACTTATTGTAAGTGAAAAACTAAAAACAACAGAAAATGTAAAAGATTATATTTCACAAACTGAAGAAGATATTGAAAATGTTACTGATTTAAGGCAAAAATACAGAAATAAACTGAGAAATTGCAAAGATGATAACTTAATAGAAGAATACAAAGAAAAACGAAATGAATGCACTACAATTCTAAATAAGTACAGAAAAAATCTAAAAACAGCAAACTATATTTTAGAAGACACACTAAAGGTTAAAGAAGTAATTAAAATTGAAATGCAAATGAAAAATGGGCAAGAAGATATTACTAAAACAAAGAAAAAAGACAGATATGCAAGATAAGAATATAAAAGGTTGTTATGTGTGAAAGTAACAGCCTTTTTTATAATTTTTAAAATGAATATATTGGAAACAATTGTATTTATATTAATTTTATGGTATAAATAAGTAAAATATGAAATTTGCAACGCAACGTTGCAAATTTAAAACGGAGGAAGTTGAGTGGAAAATAATCTAATTAATGAAGATTATAAGAATTTTATAGGAGAAATCAAGAATAAAATTAGAAATAGTCAATATGAAGCAATGAGAGCAGTTAATAAGACTTTAATTAATTTATATTGGGGTATTGGACAAGAAATATATAATCAGCAACAAGAAAAGGGTTGGGGAAAATCGATTGTTGAGTTATTAGCAAAAGAGTTAAAAAAGGAATTTCCAGATGTTCAAGGTTTTTCTGCAAGAAATCTATGGAGAATGCGAAATTTATATGTTGAATATAAAGATAATGAATTTCTGCCACCATTAGTGGCAGAAATAAGTTGGAGCAAAAATGTAACAATAATGGAAAAATGCAAAGATCCACTTGAAAGAGAATTTTATATAAAAATGACAAAAAAGTATGGTTGGACTAAAGATGTTTTAATAAACAATATAGAGAATAGGACTTATGAAAAATATCTATTAAATCAAACTAACTTTGATGAAACACTGCCTGATAAGTACATTAATCAAGCAAAATTAGCTGTCAAAGATGAATATATTTTTGACTTTATGGAATTATCTGAACAACATTCAGAAAGAGAGTTAGAAGAAAGTTTAGTAAATAATATGAAAGCATTTCTAGAAGAAATGGGTGGAAATTTTGCTTTTATGGGAAGTCAATATCATTTAAATGTAGGTGGAGATGATTTTTATATAGATTTACTACTATATCATAGAAGTTTAAAAAGTTTAATTGCAATAGAATTAAAAATAGGAGAATTTAAACCTGAATTTGTTGGACAACTTCAATTTTACTTAACTGCACTAGATAAACAAGTAAAAATGGAACATGAAAATCCGTCAATAGGAATTATAATATGCAAAAGCAAAAATAGAACAGTAGTAGAATATGCATTAAGTGATAGTGATAAGCCAATAGGAGTTTCTACATATCAAATAAGAGACACTTTGCCAGAACAAATGAAGAATTTATTACCTTCACCAGAAGAGATAAAGAAAAGATTAGAGGGATTAAAATAGTTTTTAGGTCCTTTTATACTAAAGAAAATAAACTAATAGAGTATAGGAGGATAATTATGTTTGCAGATAAAAGTGAAGAAACAAATAAAAATATTAAATTTCATAGTCTAGCTCCAACAGATAATGCAGAAAATTCTGATATTTATTTATCTGCTTTAGATTGGGCTATAAAAGAACCAAATATTAATAATATTGCCGTAACTGGTAATTATGGTTCTGGTAAAAGTAGTATTTTAAATACATATCAAAAAAAATCAAAAAGAAAAGAAAGATTCCTAAATATCTCTTTAGCAACTTTTGATCAGAAAGATTATAAAAAAGATGATAATATCATAGAAAAAAGTATCTTACAACAATTATTTTATAAAGAAAAAATAAATAAAACACCGTATTCACGTTTTAAAAAAATTAATAATTTAAATAGTAAATTGTGGTTAAAAATTTTAGCTACGGTATTGATTGTATTTTCTATAATTTGGATTATAAATCCTAATATCTTTAGTAATATAGTAAATTTTATTACAGATAAATTTAGTTATAATTTTATATTCTTTAATAATAGGTTAGATAGCATATTAAATTTTATAATTAAATCTACATTTACAGTAGTTAGTATAATTGCAATTATATATATATTAAATATTTTATATAAGATTTTAGTTAATATTTCATGTAGATTAACAATAAAGAAAAATGATATAGAATTGGAAATCACACCTAAAGATAAACAAACAAAAGAATCAATCTTTAATAAATATATTGATGAAATTATATATTTTTTTGAAGTAACTAAATATGATATTGTAATATTTGAAGATTTGGATAGACTTAAAAATTATTCTGGTTTATTTGTAAAATTAAGAGAAATGAATACATTACTAAATAATTCTAAAATAATAAAAAAGGATAAAATTACATTTGTATATGCTGTAAAAGATGATGTGTTTACAGATGATAAAGAAAGGACAAAGTTTTTCGAATTTATTATTCCTGTAATACCAGTTATCAATTCTAATAATTCAAAAGATAAATTAGTTGAAATGATAGAAGACATGCCATATAAAGAAGAATTATCTAATGCAAGGTTTTTAGATAATATAACTCTATATATAGACGATATGAGATTGTTAAATTCTGTTATAAATGAATTTAATATATATTCACAACAAATTAATGTTAAGTACGATGTTAAGAAGTTATTCTCAATAATTTTATATAAAAACTTGTTTCCAGAAGATTTTTCTAAACTTCAGAATAATGATGGTATTTTATATGAAATACTTAATAATAAAGAAGAAAATTTAAAAAATATTTTGTCTGACTTGCAGAATAGATATAATTTATTACAAGCAGAAATTGAAAAATTTAATAATGAATATAATGTAAAGAATATAGATGACTTTAAAAGAATAGTTTGGACATATATAACACAAAGATATTCAGGATATTCTAATTATTACATAAATAATGCAAGACATTCTTCTATTGATTCTTTCCTAGAGGATACTAGCATAAATACTACAGAAAAATTAAAAAATATATCAGTAAGAGTAAATGGTTATAATGAACAAAATATTACAGATATAATACCTAATATAGAGGGAAAAATAGGATATACTAAAAATGAATTAGAAGAAATTATAAATCAAAAGAATGAAGAACTTAATATATTAGGTAATAAAATACTAAAAATTAAGAATAAAAAGATATCAGAAATAATTAATGAATATGGTATTAAAAAATATTATAGTTTACCAGATAATATGACGATATTAACATATTTAATAAAGAATGGCTATATAGATGAGTCTTATAGAGAATATATAAACTACTTTTATCCAACGACTTTAAAGATTGAAGATAAAAATTTTGTATTGAATGTTAACAATCAAACACTAACAAATTATAATTATAGATTACACAATATAAAAAATATAATTGGGTATTTTGCAGACGAGGATTTTTTGAAACAAGAAATATTAAATTTTGATTTACTTGACTATATGTTGCAAAATGCAAGTAAATATGATTTAAAATTAAATAACTTATTTAAACAACTCAATAATAAAGATTATGGTATAGATTTTATAAAAGAATATATTGTAACTAAAAAGATGAGTTTGGCTTTTATTAAATACTTTGTAAAATATTGTAGTGAAATGTTGGATAAACTGAATCAACATTTACCGAATATATATAAGGAAAAATTATTAAATAGGATATTAATATATGCAGACTTAAATGATATAGAAAAATATCTAGGAAGTAATCAAAAATTTATAGATAGAGTTAATAAATGCAAATACTTTTGTAGAATTTTTAAAAATCATAAAATGGAAAAAGCTAGAGAAATATTAGATATACTGAATATTAAATTTGAATATATAGACACTAAAGAGATAAATTCAGAACTATTTGATACTATATATAAACAAAACTGTTATATTATTAATCAAAAGAATACTGAATTAATATTAAATAAAAAATTTAATGAAAAAGTTGAAACTATACACACTCAAAATTATACTATTATTTCTAAGTATGAAGAATTACATAAATATATCAATTCAAATATAAACATATATATTAATGATGTATTTTTCAAATATGAAAGCAATGTAATGGAGGATATAAAATCTATTAATGAAATATTAAGCAACGAAATGCTAGATATTGAAACAAAAAGAAAAATTATTGAAAAAGAACAAATTTTAAATGATATAGAGTTGATTAATGATAAGACAATTAGTGATGAAGAATCCAGCAACGAAGTAACACTATGGGAATTATACTTAGAAAAGAATAAAGTAATTCCAAACTTTTCTAATATTATTAAGTATTATAATAAATATAACTTAGATGACCAATTAGTATCGTTTATTAATGTGAACTCTGAATTTTTAGATTTCAATAATATGTTAGACACAAATTTATATGATAATTTTATTAAAGACATTATAGAAAATGATAAAATTAATGATAAAGGTTTTGAATGTATTGTTAATGCTATTTCATCTAATTATGAATTTAATGAATTTGATTTTTCAATTATTAATAAAGAAAGAAGTTCTAAAATTTTATCAAATTCAAAAATAGATATAAAGTTTGACGAAAATAATTATAATAATCTAAAAAATAATTATAGTGAGTTACTGATTAAATTTATTGAATATGATATTAAAGAATTTTATAAAATTATGGATAATTTAGATTATGACGATGTTCTTATATCTGATATAATCTTATCTAGCAAAATTGAAAGAACAGTAAAGATAGATATTCTATGCAAATGTAATGATGAGGTTCAACTTAAAAACATATCTCAGAAACAAAATATCATAGATTTTATCTTAAGAGGAAGAAAGTGTATTAATATTAACTATAACATATTTAAGCAATTGTTTGATAATACATTAGATAGCACAAAATTAATAGACTTATTAATGTTCCAAGATAATATATTAAGCAATGAACAAATATCAGAGTGTTTATTGGAATTAAAAGAACCATATTCAAATATTCCTAAACAAGAGAAAATACCTAAATTAGAAATCAATAGTCAAAACATTAAGTTTAAAGAGTTTTTAGAAAAACGTCAATTTGATTATCTTGGAAAAATAACTAAAACAAAAGATAATAGATACTATAAGATTAATAAGAAGGTAAAATTATTGTAAAGTGGTATAAAATTTAGTATAATAACTTCGAAATACGATAGAAATATTAAAGCAAAGAGGAGAGTATTAGTATGGATATAGAAATCAAAAAGGCTGATATTACATATTTAAAGGATATTCAAAACTTAAATAATCAACTATTTGAATTAGAATATAATAATTTTGACCCTACTTTAAAAGTAGGTTGGACTTTTGAAGAAAAAGGAACAAATTATTTTAAAAATATGCTAGAGAATGAAATTGTTTATATTGCATTAGACAAAGATAAAGTAGTGGGATATTTAGCAGGAAGTATTAATATTCAAGGCAGTTATGTGACAAAATCATTGGCAGAAGTAGACAATATGTTTGTATTAGAAGAGTATAGAAAATATGGTATAGGTACAAAACTAATTGGCAAATTTAAAGAATACTGCTTACAAAATAAAATTGAAGAACTAAAGGTTACAGCATCTGCAAAGAATATTAATGGCATAAGTTTTTATAAGAAAAATGGATTTAATGAGTTTGAAACAACATTAAAACAAGAAGTAAAATCTAATAATTTTAAAAAAATAACACATAAGACTTTAGATTATAATTTTGCTAGTGATTGGCTTGAAAAATTAAAAAAGTATTGGTGGAGTAAAGATATAGAGAAAGCAACATCCTTATTTACAAAAACAATATTTTATCAAGAAACACCATTTATGAAACCATATACAACATTCGATGAAATAAAACAAGAATGGCAACATATTGAAAATCAAGATATAAAAGATATTGAATTTAAAATATTAGCTATAGACAAAAATGTTTTAATAGTAGAATGGTTATTTGAAAGAGATATAACAACATATAATGGTATTTATGAAATAAAATTTGATGATAATTTAGAATGTATTTATTTTAAGAGTTGGGAAATGGAGAGATAGAATGGAAAAACTAAACATATTAGGAACAGGTCACGCAATGACATTAGATTGTTATAATACTTGCTTTACATTAGAAAATAATGAAGGAGAACATATATTAGTAGATACAGGTGGAGGTCTACAAATAATAAAACAATTAAGGGATGCAAACATAGATTTTAGAAAAATACATAACATTATTTTATCACATAAGCATACAGACCATATACTAGGAATGTTTTGGATTATCAGATATGCACAAAAGTTTTTTGACAATAACAATTATGATGGAAATCTAAATGTTTATATGCATAAAGAATTAGAAAGTACAATCAGAAAAATAATGTTTGAAGTACTACCACCCAAATTTACAAAACTTATTGATAACAGAATTATTTTTAATATAGTAGAGGATAAGGAAGAAATAAAAATACTAAATTATAATATTAAATTTTTAGATGTTCAAGCAAAAAAAGATAGACAATTTGGATTTATGACAATACTAGAAAATGGAAAAGCACTTGTATTTTTGGGCGATGAAACATTTGATGAAAAATTAAGAGATGAAGTAGAAAATGCAGATTGGCTATTACATGAAGCAATGTGTATGGATTCAGAGGCAGATATATTTAAGCCATACGAAAAAATGCATTCTACTGTAAAAACAGCATCAGAAATAGGTGCGAGTTTAAATGTTAAAAATTTAGTATTATATCATGCAAGTGATAATAATTTAGAAAACAGAAAAAGATTATATACAGAAGAGGCAAAACTATACTTTAATGGAAATATATATGTACCAGATGATTTAGAGGTTATTGAATTATAGAAAAGAGGAGAAAATAATGGTAATTATAGCAGGTTGTGTTATAGTAAGAGATAATAAGATATTAATGGTAAAAGAGGCTAAAAAGAAATGTTTTGGACAATGGAATTTTCCAGCAGGTCATGTAGATGAACATGAGCTAATTACAGAAGCAGCAATAAGAGAAGCATATGAAGAAACTGGTTGTAAGGTAAAACTTACAGGAGTATTACCCATAAGTTGTGTTGATTTTAAAAATGGAGAAACACATACAATGGTAAGATTTACAGCAGACATAGTAGAAGAAAACATTAAATTTGATACCGAAGAAATATTAGATGTACAATGGCTAGATATAAAAGATGTGAAGAGTATGACAGAACAAGAACTAAGAGGATATGATACAAGTATTCAATTTATAAAAGATTTTGAAGATGGAAAAGTATATCCATTAGATGTTTTTAACAATACAAAATACATTAGATAAGTATTTATAGAAACTTTTTCAAAAAGTATTGCCAAACTTAAAATTTTATGTTAAATTAAAAACATAGTTAATAGCAAAAAACAATGATTTGTGGGTACATTTCTTGAAATCTATTGCTATAACTACATTTGAAACGGAAATAAGTAACTTTTTTGCGATAGATTTTTCGAATACGTCCTACGCAAAGGAGCCAGTAAATAGCAGATAAGAAATTATCTGTTATTTTTTTGTTTGTTCGCCATCTTTTTTCTAGAAAAATGAATATTCTGAAAACAATTGTATTTATATTAATTTTATGGTATAAATAAAATACAAGGACTACCATAACAACAATTAATGTATTAGAATAAGTAATAAAATTTTGGAGGTAAGATATGAATTTATACATAAGTGCAAGTAATAGAAAACACAATAGTTATAACTTATTGAATAAATTAAGAAACGAAAATGACATTTTTCTTTCATTAGCAGATTTAGATATTAAATATTGTATAGGATGTAATGCTTGTCAAAAGAATGAAAAAAATCAATGTGTATTAAAAGATGATATGAATAAAATTTATGATGCAATTAGTAAATGTAATAATATTATAATAATATCTCCAATTTATATGAATCAAATAACAGGTATTTTAAAGAATGTGTTTGATAGATTTAATCCTTATTGTTCTAGTGAAAACTTGAAAGGAAAGAAGATATATTTAATTACTGTTGGTCAAATGAGTGAAGAAGAACAACAAGAGATATGCGATTCCATTGATAATTGGTTTAAGAGTATATCAGAGTTTTTATATTTTGACTTTGAATATCTTTATAATTTCACAAGTGGAGATATATTAGAAATAGATAGTATAGAAAAGATGTATAAAGAAAGCCAGTTAGACAGTATAATAGAAAATGTAAAAAATAAAATAAAAGTAATAGATAATTAAAAATTAGAAAGGAATAGATATGGAAAAACTAAACATATTGGGAACAGGTCACGCAATGACATTAGATTGTTATAATACTTGTTTTACATTAGAAAATAATGAAGGAGAACATATATTAGTAGATACAGGTGGAGGTCTACAAATAATAAAACAACTAAGGGATGCAAACATAGATTTTAGAAAAATACATAACATTATTTTATCACATAAGCATACAGACCATATACTAGGAATGTTTTGGATTAT
>JAAWDR010000022.1 GCA_022793875.1 Clostridia bacterium | reverse complement strand
TATGTATTTTTCATCTTTCTTTTCTATGTTTGTTATTATCTCTTTTATTGGTATATTTACCTCTTCTTCTGTTATATCAAATTCTTCTCCTTCTTTTCTGTAAGCTTCTATGACTTCTTTTAATGGTTCTCCTGAATTTATGTTTTCTTTGTCATTTTCTACTTTATTTAGCATTTCATTTGTTACATATAAGTCTACTTGTTCTTTATATCCTGCCATTCTTGTTTTGTAACTTGCTTCATCTGCTTTTCCAAATAAAGAGCTACCATTAAGAACTGATAACGTTATACCAATTAAGATTAACATGATTATTATAGTAACTACCAAAACTACTAATGTGATGCCCCTACTTTTTTCTATTTTTTCTTTCATCTTCCTTCTAACCTTTCTCAACAGTCTACTCTTCCAAACCGTTGTGCACATTTCTCCCTCATTCAAATTACCAACAAAAGCCCTCATAATTTGCCTACTTATTTCAAGGTATTTTATATTACTCCGACGTTCCTGTGCACAGACCCAATTCGATTATTAAACTGAGCAAGCAGAACCTCGCCCGCCTGAACCTTTTATCTCACCGTCTGCCCACACCACAGATTCTGGCCTAGCTCCGGTCCAACCATTAATCCAACCATTGTTGGAAGTAATTGAACGTAGATTTTGTATCGAAAACAATCCATTACCCGATACTCTTACATAAGTAGGTTCCATTGGTGAAGCAACCCTAGATTGGGTATACCAATGTATGCCCGTCCCTATAAGTTTACTCTCTCTACTTCCTCCATGCCACAAACGAGCCAAATCTAGTTCATGACCCCATCCGTTATCTATTCTGTTATATTTATTTACCGAATACGAAGTCGAAGCTGCCATACATATCCAAAAATTACCAGTAAAATAAACACCAGTAGAGTTTCCAGTTGTTGTTCTTTTTTGTACATTTGCTTCATCCTGTAACTTTCCTGGATTTCCATATCCAGATGTTGATAATATTGCTACTGCTGCATATTCTGTTGGTAACATCATATGTACATCTATTCCATTATCTTCACCTGATGTAGTATATCCATCTGATTCTAATGTTTCATTTAGTCCCATTGTTTGTCCTGTTGTTTCCATCTTTCTTATTGACGTAAGCCAATTCGCACCATATGCAGTTACTGGATTTGCATGTGTTGTTGGATTTGCCTGTAAAACTGCTTTTGACATATTTGGTACAAATATCATACTTATAATTGCAATTACACTAATTGCTAATAAAGCTTTTTTCTTTTGATTTTTCATAGTTAATCTCCTTTTATATTATTCTATACATAATTTATTATGTATTACTTTTATTATAATCTATTACATATAACTTTTCAATATATTTTAGTTTTTTATTAAAAATGTAATAATGCTGTAATATATTTGTAATAATACATAATTTTTTATGTACAAAAATATTTATTCCATGTTTTTTGCTAAAATTAAATAAAATCATTTAACAGGAGGTTAAGTGTGAAATTTAAAAGAATTAAAGATTTAAGAGAAGACAATGACAAATTACAAAAAGAAATTGCTAATCTATTAGGCATTTCTCAACAATATTATTCTGAATATGAAAAAGGAAATAGAACAATAACAATTAATCATCTAATAACTTTAGCAAAATACTATGGAACATCTATTGATTATATAGTTGGATTATCTAATGAAAAAAATTTTTTAAAACAAAATAATAATAAAAAAACAAGTTAATTACTATTCTAAATTTAACTTGTTTTTATTTTATTATTTAATAATTTGTTATGATATTAACATCCTTTATATCTCCATTTGACTTGCCAAAAATGTTGCAGCAGATTGAGCCACCTTTTTTTCAACCTCATTCATTTTTGTATTAGTATCTTTAGACATTAATATAACTGTACCTATTGTATCACCATTAGATATTATAGGATATACAATTTGTGAATTGTATTTTTTCTCACTTTTGTCATTTTTAATAATTGGCATTGCCATATCACTATTTTCCTTACTTGAATAAACCTCTTTATCTTCCATAAGCTTCTCTAATTCAGTACTAACATCTTGTTCTAAAAATTCTTTTTTAGAACCACCTGATACAGCAATTATTGTATCTTTATCAGTTATACAAGCTATATGTCCTGTAGTTTTTGCAAGAGTTTCCGCATATCCTGTTGCAAATTCTGATAATTCTCCAATTGGAGAATATTTCTTTAATATTACTTGACCTTCTCTATCTGTAAATATTTCTAGTGGATCACCGTTCTTTTATTCTTAAAGTTTTTCTTATTTCCTTTGGAATTACCACTCTTCCTAGGTCATCTATTCTTCTTACTACTCCAGTTGCTTTCATTTTTATCCTCCTTTAATTTCAAGTCTAATCTTATTATCTCAAAAGAGGAAAATTTTATACATTTTTTATTATATTTTTTTAAGACAGTTGGGACAGTCTTAATTTGTCTCACTTTTTGTGTTGTTTTTTGTCGAAAAATCATAATAAAATATTAATGTTTTTTTCAACAAATTTGTGAGACAAATTATGACTGTCCCAACTGTCTCACAACTGTTCCATAAACATAGAAACTTCCCACAACAAAATTAACAACATCTTCTTTTTCATTCATAGCAAATTTAATTGCTTCGTCTAATGTTTTAATCAAAACATCTTGTCCTTCACATTTATATTTCATAGCAACATTATATAGTTCCTCACCAGAAGCATATCTTTCTATATCATTTCCACTTGTAAGTATAAAAGTTGCATTTTTATCTTCCAATAATAATTTTAACATTTTTTCATAATCTTTTCTTTTTAAAACTGAAACAATATAAAATTTTTTCATATTTTTATAATACATCTGAACTGTATTTTGCAAATTTTCTATTGCTGGTTCATTATGTGCTCCATCAAATATAATTAAAGGTTCTTTATTTAATATTTCCATTCTTCCTTTATGAATTACTGTTGATAATCCTTTTCTTATATTTTCTTCTGATACTTTGTATCCTATATTATTTAATATTTTTATACATTCTATACAAATACTTGCATTTTGAATTTGTTTATTTCCTTTTAAATTTATTTTGATATCTTTAAAATTTTTATAATCAAAATATTGAAAGTCCTTGTCATATCTATAATTCTTAATGTCATTTTCATTAACTAAATGTAATTCATTATTTTTATCATTACAAGTTTCTATAAATACTTCATTTACATCTTGTGTTTGTGCAAAAAATACTGTATTTGAATTTTCTTTTATAATCCCTGCTTTTTGATATGCTATTTCAGGTAATGTATTTCCTAAAATGTGCATATGATCATATCCAATAGATGTTATTACTGATACAAGTGGTTTACTTATAATATTTGTACAATCATAAAGTCCACCTAATCCTGTTTCTAATACTACAAAATCTACATTATTTCTATAAAAATATAATAAAGCCATTGTAGTTTCTAATTCAAATAATGTTATATTTACATTTCTTGTATCATTATATTTTTTTATTTTTGGTTCTAGTTCTTCTATCAAATCAGACATTTCTTCATTAGATATAAATTTTCCATTTATACTTATTCTTTCATTATATTCAATTAAATGTGGAGACATGAATTTTCCAACTTTATAACCTTGTTTTACTAAAATATTACTAATCATTTCTGTACAACTACCTTTTCCATTTGTACCTGCTATATGTATAAATTTCATATTTTCTTGAAAATTATTATATTCTTCCATAAAATATTTCATTGCATCTAAAGATGGATTTTTTGTACCTTTGTAAAAATTATTTAAATATTCTTCTATATTATTAATCATAAACATCTCCTTCTGAGACAGTTGGGACAGTCCTAATTTGTCTCACTTTATTGTCAAATTTTGTATATAATTATTGTAGCATTAGTATAACAAACTTCTACAAAATTGTCCATAAAAAATGAGACAAATCAGTACAATTGATAAAGCCAATGTTGCAATAAAATTATTATATAATGTATTTACATTTTACAAAAGGAGAAGAGCAAGGCTAAGCCTTGCTCTTTTTTACTTGTCCCAAATTCTATAAAACACATGCCGTCCATATTGGAAATCTACTTTTATATTGCTTCTACTTTTCTTAGCTTCTTCTGATATTGCCTTTGGAGCATAAAAATAAAGTGCTCCTCCTTCATAGTAGCTTGAATCTAACCCCATTTCTTCTGCCACTTCTTTTAACAAATCTTCTGAATAATCTCTTTCAAAAGCTAAATTTACTGCTTCTTTTAGTTCATCACTAAGCATATCATCTGTTACTGGTGTCCATACTTTTGTACCGTCTTCTCTTTTTACTTGAATACTTGGAACTCCATTTCTAACTGATGAATATCTACCACTACTAATAAACTCTTCAATTATGCTTGAGTATCCTTTGTCCATCATATTGTTTATAGCCACATTTATAACAAGAGTCTGTCCAAAGCTTTCTTCTATTCCAGCTTCAGAGAATGCTAATTTGTATGCCATTTCTCTTTCTTCATCTGTTGGATTATAGTAATAGTTGTTAAATTGCTCTTCTACTCCTTTCAGATTTTCTGTTTCTAAAGTACATTGTTCATTACTAATCTCAATAGTATTGGCTGTTCGAAATAAATTTGTTTCTGCGACCTCAGTTTTAGAAATCATCTCTTTAGAAACTTTGATTTCAAGAATATTGGCTCTCGGATTCTCAATCTCATAAATTTCAATTTCAGTAGTTTTGGATACAGTTGATTGTGTCTCAATTGGAAACTCTGAAGTTTGTATATACTTCAACGATTCTTCTATTTCCAAATTTACATATTCTTTATTTGTAGATGTTGCTTCTGCATAAATAACATCCATATTAAAGATAATACTATCTTTAATAACAACTGCTATTCTTGTTACAATAACTAATAATATAGTAATAAGTAACAGTCCTATCATGATTTTCATTTCATTTCTCTGGCAAGTGTTTCTCCTCCTTCTTTCTATCCGGAACTTTCTTTCTGAGTACTTTGTAACCATGTCATTTTCTCCTTTTCTTATTATACATAATAGAAAATATATAAATTCTATACTTTATTTTACCATATTTTATGTAAAATCGCAATACTTTGTTTTATCTATATCAGTTTTTATAATTCATTTATGATAATGTCTTAATAAATCATTTGAGAAAATATCTCATAAAAATATTAGCACTAAAAAAAAGTTTAGTGTTAATAAATAAAAAATTTTAAGACATTTTCAAAAATAATTGACATAAAAAATGAGACAAATTAGGACTGTCCCAACTGTCTCATTTATTAACAATTTTATCTGCTTCTTCCTGTGTCAAATACTCATACTTCACCATTTTGCTCAAAACCTGTCTTTGCCTTTGTTTAGCAAGTTCAAGATTTACAGTTGGAGCATAAACTGAAGGAGCATTTGGTACACCTGCAAGCATTATACTTTCATAATCAGTCATATCCATTGGCTCTTTTCCAAAATAATGTCTACTTGCCTCTTTAAGAGTATAACAATTATCTCCATAAAAACTTGTATTTATGTATAATTCTAATATTTCATTTTTGGAATAATTATTCTCAATCTCAAATGCCATAAAAACTTCTGCAACTTTTCTCTCCATTTTTTTCTCTTGTGTAAAATATATATTTTTTGCCAATTGCTGTGTTATAGTACTTCCACCTTCTACAAAGCTCATCTCTTTAATGTCATTAAAAATTGCTCTTCCAATTGATATAACATCAATTCCCTCATGATCTTTAAATCTATGGTCTTCAACACTAATTACAGCATCAATATATATTTGAGGAATTTCTTCCAATTTTGTATAATTAGGATAACTCTTTATTTCTGTAACTTTCGCTTCTAAACTTGTTTTTTCTATTGCAACTTTATACATATCATGTCCTTCTGATACAAAATATCCTACTGCCACTGTACCTATTGCTACTATAATTAATAATATAGATATTATTACTTTTTTTACTACTTTCATTATATCACCTAATTTCATTATAATGTTTAAAAGTGACTTTTAAATGACTTTTTATAAATTTATATTTTCATCTTTACTTTCTAGATATTCCCTATAATCTTGAACACCTTTATAATAGTTGGAATCAAAATATTCATTTAATATCTTTTCTTTTATATCTTCATCATATAAAACTTTATTAACCCAATAGTTTCCAAAACTAAAAATTGCTGTAAAGAATAAAACTATTCCCATTAAAATAATACTTATAAAATCAATTTTCACTTTAATATTTGCTTTACTATTTAAATATAAAATTTCAATTCCCAATCCTATTAAAATAACTGGCCATACCATTAATAAATATCTAAAGAAATCAAATTTTGTAAAAGTCATAACCATTACTGAAATTCCAACTATTATTAACATTACACCAAATGTATATGTCCCAATTCTTTTTTCAACTTTCTCTTCCATTATATATCACTACTTTCTATACTCTTTATTTATATATTATCATTTTACTATTATTTTTTAGAAATCATCTTAATTCCAATTCCTATTGTAATAGCAGAAACAATCAATGATGGGAAATACATTCTAATAGTTCTTATAAAATCAACTAGAAAATCAATTTCAGAATATCTTACCATATTATATAATACATTATTTATAAGCAAATAAATTCCTACTAAAAGTATTCCTACTCCTAATAGTCTATTCCCTTTTATCTTATCAAAATCAACTCCATTTACCTCTAATATATAATTATCTTTGATTTCATTCTCTGTTCCTATTGCATTTCTAATATTATATGTATCAAAAAAACTATAAGCCATTATTATCAAAAATGGTATTAAGAATATTACAGTTTCAAGCATTGTTGCTAAAATAAAAGCTATTCCAGCAATACACATTAGTGATAACCCTCTTTTCATATAATTTTGGTACATTTGACCTGCACCTGGTATAAAACTAAAACAAAATGTAAAAAATAAATTCTTTTTCATTATCTTTCCTCCTTTTCTATTTCTAATGGTGTTGTAAACCATTTACAAAAATCACTTATTTTTTGGCTAACTGAGACATTTTCCTGTGTTTTTTCATATTCTTGTTTTAATATCTCATCATTTTTTATAAAATCCATTCTACATACTGCCAATGAAAATATTAGACAAGCTGCAATTTTACAAATATCTGTATATAATATTTTCTTTTTAGTATTAACTTTAGAAATTATTCGTTCTTGCAAATTTGATGGTATTTCTATTTGCTCTTTTTCAATTTTACTAATATAATTTTCTAAATTAATATCATCATTTAATAATTTTTCAATATCTTTTGATTTACTCATAAAATCCGCTCCTTTCTTAATATCTCTCCTAATATTTTCTTTCCTCTTGTCATTTGTACCTTTATTGTTCCTTTAGTAGTATTCTGCTTTCGTGCAATTTCATCTAATGAATTGTTCTTTATGTAATATTGTTCTAATATTGTGTTATATGGATCTTTTAATTTATGTATTTTATCTCTAATGCGCTTTCCTCTGTCTCTTTTTATTATTTCATCTACAAAATCATCTTGTAAACTGAATTCTTCTATATTAGATATGTCTTCTAATATTGTAGCCTCTTTCCTTTTAGATGATTTTAAGTAGTCTTTACATTTGTTTAATACTATTTTACATAGTATATTTCGAATTTCATTTTCAGGTAATCTTTTGTATTCTTTAAAATGTGAATATAAACTTAAGTATGCTTCTTGCACTAAGTCTTGAGAGTCTTCTGGGGAAGATGTCATGTCAATTGCAATTTTATATGCTAAGTTTGTATATTTAGTTACTATTTCTTCAAATTTCATTTTTCCCCCCTTCAAAACTCTATTCTTATACTCTTTATTAAACGCTTATAATTATATAACGATTTTCATTTTATTTAATTAACAATTTTTTATATTTTTATCTATATTTTAATTTAAAAATTATAATATATAGTAAAATGTAGTGATGCGCAGTTTGGGAGGACACATATTCATACAGATAAGACAGATTAACTCTTCTATATTTGAAATATAAGTAAACTTAATTATATGATTAGTCCGACCAGTAAAGAACGAAATTTTACTATATATTATAACTTTTATATAAAAAAGAGATTGGAAGACGCGTCCCCTTAATCCCTCTTTTTATACTTTCCATCTTTTTATAAAATCAACCATCAAAAATACAGACAACAAATGTCCTATAAATGTAGTAATCATCATTGGAACCACATATCTATCAACAAAAGCCCCAAAAGCAATATAAGACATAATACCACCAAAGCTTGTAGTATACAAAATAACTACTAACTGAAGAACCTTTAAATTTATAAAACTTATTTTTTTGTTGAATATGCAATAAATACCTAAAGATATTATCCATGTAATTGGCAATATCCATAAACTTATTTTTGTAAATGCTGTTATAGGAAAAAATACACTTAATGCATATTTATTAAATACAATAGAAACAATATTTTCTTGATTAATACTTCTATAATTTTTTATATATTGCTCATAATCAATATTTATATCAACAACATTCTCTTCATTTAAGTATATTCTTATAGGTATTTCAAAATTTTCCCTGCCTAGCCATAGTGGCATATCTTCCCTACAAAACACTATTCTTTTATAACCATTATAATAACTATTTAATATTGCTGATGGTTCAGTTATTAATGTTTTTATATAAAACTTCAAATCTTCTTTAAAAGAATATGTGCCTTTACCAAAATAAACTAAATATCTATCTTTATCTAAATTTTGATATACATCAAATGTTTTGTATTCAGATTCTTTTGCTAAAATTTTATTTATCTCTTCATTATCTTTGTTTGACATTTTTTCTATATCTAATTCTACATTATCTATTGTTGTTTCATCACATATTCTTTTTAATCTCGTTATTCCGCTAATTAAATGTCCATTTACTCTTTTAGTAGCTGTTGTTTCTCTAACCTCTGCCTTTTTCATTGATGAATTCCAAACTTTTATGCTTCCTATTAAAATTACTATAATAAATATTACAGTAGATATCTTTGTTAAGATATTCTTAAGTTTAAAATTATTTATAATCGAAATAAAGGCTACTATCAAAACTGGAATTATTGTAAGTGGAACTAATGATTGTTTTATATGGTACATAAAAACTGTTAGAAAAGCAAAGATTATTGCATATATAATAGATTGCTTTTTGTTTTCTTTCCAATCATAATCAATCCATTTCCATGTTAAATAGCACATAACTAATGCTATTGTCATTGCTACAAATTCAGTAAGTATTGTATGATAATATCCAAAAATTATAGGATTCAGTACAATTAAAAATATTGAATATACTATAAAAATAATCTTCCTTACTTTACTCTTTAAATAACCTATTTCTTTTAATTTCTTATATATAATATATGTAGTTATTACCATTGAAATATAAAAAATAAATGTTAATATTAATAAAAACACTGTATTCTCTATACCAAATGGCTTAAATAATTTTAGTAAAAATGGAAAGGCAATTCCTCTATGCCCTATCCATTTATCTTGCATTTTATCAGTTCCAATATAATCAGCTAATCCTAAATATTCTGACGAATCCCAAGTTGTTGTTATATTATAGCTAAAAAATAATATTAATAAAAATACTATTATAACTCCTATTAAAACTTCTTTTTTATATTTTGCCAAAAACTTTCTCATTTGTTTTATCCTTTTTATTCATCTATTTTCTCTTCTTTTTTAGGCAATATACTTATTTTATATTTATCTAAAATAAATCCTAAACTACTAGAAA
Organism: Clostridia bacterium; assembly: GCA_022793875.1. Taxonomy (GTDB): domain Bacteria; phylum Bacillota; class Clostridia; order TANB77; family CAG-508; genus CAG-269. The sequence continues at coordinate 9,277 of JAAWDR010000022.1, read as the reverse complement.
ATTCTTTAAGCATAACAATTTTTATAGATTGGTCTTTTCCTTTTAAGTAATCATCTATTACCTGTTTCAATTGTTTAATATTTTTAATTTCTGGTTCTATCTCTTTTGGATATTTTTCTGCTCTATTTAGCAATTTCTCTTTTATTAAAACTATATCTTCATTACTTGCACAAGAAATTCTTTGGAATAATTGATATACATCATAATATTTAAATATCGGTACATTCATACATTCTCTATCAAATTTTTCATAGAAATCTTCCATTTTCATTGGAATACATTTAAATATTGCTTCCGCCTTTTCTTTATACATCTTATCCAATAATTGACTATTTAACATATTGAAATGTTTTATTATTTCATCCATATCTTCTTCAAATTGTTCAATAGCAATTTTGGCAAGCTCTTCTTCTACGTTTGCACAATATTGTGATTTTAATGATGATAAATTCATTCCATTAAAAAATACACTTTTCAATGTTTTTATATCATAGTCTATAAGATTTTTTCTTGAAAAATAACTAAAATAAGCATATATTTTCACAGTATCTATTAATTCTATATTTCCTTGTTTTACTTCTTCTAATACTTCTTTTATCACTTTTCCAAACTGATCATCAGATATTTTCCAATACTCTTCTGTAAGTAATCTCTTAAATCCTGGTAGATTTTCTGTATCAACTGTATTTCTTATAGTTTCCATGTTTTCTTTAAATAATCTCATATCAAATATTCTAGTTCTTACATAATATTCTATAAATTTAAAGAATCTATATTCAGATTTGAAATTATAATAATAGTTATTATCAAATTCTTTAATATAAAATTGTCTATTATCCATTAAAATTCTTGAAGATACTAATAATGATTTATATTCTTCATTATCTTTAATATTAAGAAATTTATCTTTTGTTATTTTACCTGCTTTTATTTCAAATGAAATAGCTATTGTAAAAATAAGCATTGTTTGCATTACTCTATTATTAGTATTTGGATAATTTTTTTCTACCATCTCATATACTTTTTGGAAATCATTTAATGCATGTTTTAAAATTCTTAAGTTTCTAGTTCCACTTCTTTCAAAAGTAGCTATAATTAATCTAGTATTCTCCCTTAAAAATCTTATTAAATCAGGATTATTTTCATACCTCATCAATATTCCATTTATAATATAATCAAATTTTGGTGCATAATCAAATGTCTCACCAATTAACTTTTCTTTAATTCTTTCATAATCATTTGCTTTGTCAAAGACATGCTCTATTTTATTCTGAATTTTCTCAACCATTGGCTTATCTGTTGTATTTAATTCTCCTTGTTTATCTAACAAATAAGTTGCAATAAATGTCTTCATTTCCAAATTTGAACTCTTCAATTTCGTTGACAATTCTTTTTCATTACATATAATTATTGTTTTTATATGGTCATGCTCAACAAAGTTATTTATATAACCTAAAATATCAATAACATCAACATTTGCTCTTTCCAAGTCATCAAAGCATAAAACTTTATCATCTGTTGAAAAGAAATCCGAATAATCTATTTTATCACCATTCTGTGTAACTCCAAAGAAATTTGCCATGTCTAACCCTGTTTTTGCATATTCAGGTATAGTTGTTTGTTCATTTGCATCCATAAATCTTCTTAGATTCTTATCCATTAATTGAGTTGTTTCTATAAATATCTTTTTACTTATTTCTTCTAAATTAGAAATTCCATATAAAGACATATAAATGGTAGTATATCTCTTACCATTTAACTGCATTGATTCAATTTTTTTTCTTATTTTATTATTCCAAAAGTGTGTTTTTCCAACACCCCACTCACCATTTATCATTATTGCATAATCAGTATAGTCTGATCTCACATAATCTAATATACTTTCAACTAAATCTTCCATATCATATACCTCCATAATGTCCCATTGGGGACGTTTCTGTTTGGGACATTTTGTCCCATTTGGGACACATCTTATCATTTGAACTATTTTTTACTAGTCTTTTGCTAATACTAAAACACCTATTTCTGTAGGTTCTCCCTGACTTAATATTTTACTACATTCATTTACTGTACTTCCTGTTGTATATATATCATCAATTAATAAAATTTTTTTATTTTTTACTAATTTTTTATTTTTTAGCTCATATACTCCTTGTATATTTTGCTTTCGTTCTTCTTTGTTTAATTTGCTTTGCTCTACTATATTCTTTGTTTTTATTAAACAATTATTCACTAATTCCAAATTTGTTCGTTTTGCTATTTCTTTTGCAATTAAATAGCTTTGATTGTATCCTCTTGTTTTTAATCTTTTTTTACTTATTGGAACTGTTATAATTTTATCATATTTTTTTATATTTTCAAATATTTTTTCATTTTTTAATAAAAAATTCACAAAAGTTAAATATATATATGATTTGTTATTGAATTTATAGTCTAATATTAATTTTCGCACTTCACCTTCATATTTAAATATGTACATTAATTCATTAAAGTATTTATCTTCTATTTCTTGTCCTTCTTTTATAATGTTTATTTCTAGTTGCTTTCTTAATCTTATTTCACATTTGTTGCATATTGATTTTGGATAGATTTTCCCACATATTCCGCATGTTTGGGGATAAATTAGATTTAATATTTCTTCTTGAATTTTTAAAATTTTATTCACTCTTTTCTTGATTTAAAATATATTGATTTAATTTTGTTTCTAAGACTTTAAAATCACAGCATCTATTTTTTAGAGTTAAACTTACCTTCTCACTTATTATTAGATTATATAATTTTCTAGCATTGTTAACTATCTGCTCTTTATTATTATTGCACCATTTTATTTGATATTTTAAAATTATACCATATTTTTTATCATTTTTAATTTCTTCTTTTAGTTTTATTTCATAACATTCTTCTGGTATTGGTATCATATTATTTAAGTTTATTACTCCATCTCTTCCAGAATTTATCTTTATAAAATCAATTTTATTTTTCATATTCTCATGTTTCTTTTTTGGCGAACTTAATGGTGCAAAATAATTAATTTGATTTATTTTTAAAATAATTCCTACAAATGGTCTTTTGTTTTTTATGTCAAAAGCTTTTGATACTTTTTCATCTTGATAATATATGTATTTGGCATATAATTCATTTATCCTATATAGTTTTAATTCTTCTATATTCTCACCTCCAAAATTGTAATAGGGAATTAGATTATAAAACTAATTCCCCTAACTTTTTCATTCTCCGTTTCTTGTTTGGTAGAGTTAAAATCGCTTTTTCTAACCTATAAGTTAGTTAATACTAGTATATTTATTATACTCTGTTTTATGTATATTGTCAACAAAAAGTTTTCGACAAACAAATGAGACAAATTAGGACTGTCCCAACTGTCTCATTTTAAACTCTAAACCAGTATTTCTTTTTTTACTATCAACATTTTGTATCATATAATTAACAACTCTATCACTTCCAACTATTATCAATAATTTTTTAGCTCTTGTAATTCCAGTATATAATAAATTTCTTGTTAGCAACATTGGTGCTGATTGTGGTGCAATCATTATTACTACATCAAATTCACTTCCGTTGCGCTTTGTGTATTGTTATTGCATAACTATGTTCTATTTGTTCTAAATCTGCATATTCATACCATGCAACTTTTTCATCATCGAATTGTATTTTTACAACTTTTTCTCTTTCATCTATTTCTATTATTGTTCCTATTTCTCCATTAAATACACCTGTTCCAATTTCTGTCTGCCCTTCTTTTACTTCTCTTTCCCAAGTTATGTCATAATTATTTTTTATTTGCATTATTCTATCGCCAATTCTATAAACTACTCCACCACTCACTTTTTCTGGTAATTCTTCTAAATTAGGATTTAATACTGCTTGCAATGCTTTGTTTAGTTCTCTTGTTCCCAATGGCCCTTTTTTTGTTGGTGTTAATACTTGTATATTTCTAAAGAAATCATAATTTCCGAATTTTTCTAATCTTCCTGTTGATAGGCTTATTACTTCTTGTAACATTTTTTCTGTTGAGTTTTGTTTTATAAAGAAAAAGTCTTGTTTTGTATCTTCTTCTAACTCTTCATCTCCAGTCTTAATAAATGATTGTCCATTATTTACTCTATGTGCATTTAAGATTATTTTACTTTTGGCAGCTTGTCTGAAAATTTTATCTAATTTTACAGTATTTATAGTCTCTGATTCTATTAAATCTTTTAAAACACTTCCTGGACCCACTGATGGTAATTGGTCTACATCTCCTACCAATACTAATTTTGTTCCCTGATATACACAATTTAACAGATAATTCATTAAAAACATATCCACCATTGACAATTCATCTACTACTATCAAGTCTGCATCTATTGGTTCTCCTTGATATTCATTATGTTTTGAGTATATTCCTTCGTCATCTAATTTGCCAATACATAATAATCTATGTAATGTTGATGCTTCTTTTTCTGTTGCTTCTGTCATTTTTTTTGCAGCTCTTCCTGTTGGTGCTGCTAATACTACTTTTTTCTTTCTTTCTTCATATAATTCTATAATTGTTTTAATAATTGTTGTTTTTCCTGTTCCTGGTCCCCCTGTTATTATTGTAACATTATTTTTATTAATTGCTTTGACTGCTTCCCTTTGCTTTTCTGATAATTCTATATATGATTTTTTTTCAATTTCTTTTAAAGCCTCTTCTATATTTTCAATTTTTTTCATATTAGGTGCTTTCTCTAGTCTTTCTAGTCTTAAAGCTATTTCGTTTTCCACTTTATAAAAGTTTTCTAAATATATCCATTCTACATCATCTCTTTTTTCAATGATAATCTCATCTTTTGTTTTTAAACTGATTAAATTATATTCAACATTTTCAGTTGTTACATCTAATATTGATATTACAAATTCTATTAAATTTTCTTTAATTACACATGAATGTCCATTATATGTAGATTTAATTAATCCATATTTTATTCCACTTTCTACTCTTTTTTGATTATCATAGCTTATTCCTAACTCTAGTGCCATTTGATCTATTTGTTTGAAATCTACTCCTCTTGCTATATCTATTAATACATATGGATTTGCTTCAATTTGTTCTATTGCATTTATTCCTAATAAATCATATACTTTTTTTGCATTTTCTGCACCTATTCCAAATCTCTCTAAAAATCCTACTATTTGCCAAACTTCCCAATTTTCTATAAAGCTCTCAGACATTTCTTTTGCTTTCGCTTCTGTTATTCCTTTTATTTGAGCTAATTTCTCTGGTTCAAATTTAAATACATTTATTGTATCTTGTCCGAATTTTTTTATTATTTTTTTTGCAGTTGCTTCTCCTATTCCTTTTATACTTCCATTTGCTAAATATCTTTCTAATGCTCCTAATGTTTCTGGCATCAGTTTTTCAAATGTTTCTACTTTAAATTGTCTTCCGTAATCCTTATGTTCTACAAATCTTCCATTTACATTTAATGTGTCTCCAATTTTTACAAATGGTAAGTACCCTACTATTGTTGTTTCTTCTTCGTCTGTTTCAAATACTGCTATTGTGTAACTATTTACTTCATTTTGATATATTATGTCTGTTACTTCTCCTTTTAGTTCCAAAGTTTTTCTCCCTTCGATTCATTCATAATAAATCAAGTTTATCACAAAAATATATAAAAAACAAGCGAAATGAGAAGGATTCAATTCTCATTTACATTATCTATTATATCTTTACACTCTTTCCAAGATATTACTTTCATTATTTCATAATCTTTTGAAAGTTTTTTTGCAATTTCCTTTGTATTATCAGTTGACTGCAAATCAGCAACTATTATATTTTTTAAATATTCTTCTCTTCCATATAAAATTTTAAATATTATTGAACGCAAAAATCCTTCTATTTTTTCTTCTTGATTTTTTACTGCAATTATGACATATATTCCATCTGATTTAAATCTTGTATATGTACTTATGTATATAATACTTTTTACTATTTCAAATAAACCATAAATGGCTAATGTCCAAAATATTGTATTGAATACAAATTCTAACATTTCATTGCCCCCTATGGTTTATTATATGTTTGTTAAATTATTTGGTGAATAATTATTCTTTAAATTCTCTTTTTATTTCTTTATAATTTTGCATGTATCTTTCTACTAATCCCCAAAATTCTTTGGAGTGATTCATATATTTTAAATGACATAGTTCATGCAAAATTACATATTTTATTGCTTGTTCACTATATTTTATAAGCTTATAATTTATTGTTATATTTTTATTTGCAGAACAAGTTCCCCATGCATATTTTATATCTTTTATTCTTATTTTATTAGGAACTAATCCAGTTTCTTTTATTAATTCATTTGCTTGCTTTTCTACTATTTCTTTAAACTGTTCTTTTGTATACTTTTCTGATTTTTCTTGTTTTTGTTTTGATTTCTCTAGACTGCTTTTTATCCATTCTGATTTATTTTCTATTATTTTTTCTAGTTCTTTCTTGGATATTCTTTTTGGTGCTTTAATTATTATTTTTCCTTCTTTTATTTGTATATATACATTTTTTATTTTTGAATATGTTATTTCATATTGTATTTCTTCCTTCATTACTTTCTCCTCGTTTTATAATTTAACATATTCTTTACTAAAAATCAAATTTATTGTGCTCATTGAAGGTCATATTACACACTTTATTTAATACATCTATATAGTTATTTTAAGCATATTTTCATTTTTAAAAGAAAAACATAAATAATAATTTAAAATTTTAAATTACCATTTATGTCTCTTTTTATTTTTCCTATATATATTTATTAAAATATTATCAAATTATTATAAAAAGCATATTGATTCTACAGTACACAGCGGAGCCACATTAGTATTACCCCAAATTTTAATTCCTATCATATCAATAGTACTAAAATCTAAATTTGAAACATCTACTTCAAAATAATCAGTTACATCGTTTCTAGCAGGCACAGATATAGTCTTTGTTTCACTAGAATAGATTGTTGAATTACCGTTTTATAGTCCATTGAATACATGCATTAAATGTAGCATAATATGTATAATAACCAGATGTATTAGCCGTATACTTTAACTTAGCTTTTATTGAATTGAAATTTCCATTAACAAAATTTAACTTTTTTAATGTCCCTCCAAATCCTAATAAGAACTCTCCACTTCCATTTTTATGGCCCGCACTCAAAGTTTCTAATGAAGTTGCACTACCTTTAGGTCCTTCATATACTGCAAACACATCATTTATACTTATTCCATTATTTTTTATATATTTCAAAACATCAAATTTGTTATTTATAGTCACTTCACAACTAGTTTTACTAAGTCCTGTTTCACTTTCTGCCCAAATTTTTGTTTTTCCACTTGATACTCCATAAACTTCTCCTGAAGAAGTAACCCTTGCAATATTTTCATTGTCAGATTTATATCTAATAGTTTCAGTATAATTTGTTGGAAAAACTGTTGTATCTATTTTTATAGTATCTCCAATATCTAGTTCATAACTTTCACTTTTAAAAACTATACTTTCGATAGCATTTCCAACTAATACATTACATGTTGTATACTTATTTCCACATTTTACATTTATTTTTACTGTTCCTGATTTTATTCCTGTTACTAATCCATTGTTTGATACTGTTGCCACATTTAAATCCGAAGTTTCCCAATTTATTGTATCTGTTGTATTGTTTGGTGTTACTGTTGCTGTTAATTTCAGTGTATTTCCTACTTTTACCGTTGCACTTGTTTGTGATATTGTTAATCCTGTTGCTGGTATTATTACACTTACTGTACAACTTGCTGTTTGTCCACTACATGTTGCTGTTACAGTTGTTGTTCCTGCTCCTACTGCACTTATTTTTGCTGTTTTTCCCGTTGGGTCTGAAGTATCTGCAACTACTGTTACTTTGCTGAAGTCTCCTGTACTCCATACTACTGGTTCTGTTGTGTCTGCTGGATTTAAGGTTGCTTTTAAGGTATTGTCTATACTATTTTTGTTTATTTCTATTAATGATTTGTTTAAACTTATTCCTGTGGCTGATATTTTTATTCTTACTGGACATGTTACTTCTATTGTTCCATCTTCATTTGTTATTTTTATACTTGTTGTTCCTTCTTTTACTCCTACTATTTTTTGACCGTTTTCATCACTTATTATTTTTGCTATTTCTTCTGTTATTCCTTCTGCATTCACTATTGTTGCTTTTATTTCTTCTGTTGCATCTGTTGGATTTATTTTTATTAATGTATTTAATACTACATTATTTCCTTTTTCTATATTTATTATTTCTTGGTTAAATGTTATTCCTTGTATTAATATCATTACTTTTACATTGCATACTATTGTTTCTCCACTATTTTCTTCTTTTATTGTTATTGTTGTTTCTCCTAATTCTTTTAATGCTTTTAATACTATTTCATCTTTTCCTTCTGTTTTTTGTGCCTTTACTATATTTTCTGCATTTGATTTTGCTGTTACTTTTGGTGTTTTGTTTATTCCTTCTAATTCTGTTTCTTTTGTATTTATTTTAAATGCTCCATTATCAAATATCATCTCATAATATTTTCCATCAATTTCTGCAAAATATCTTACTGTTCCTTCCCCATATACTAAGGTATATGTTAAAGTTTCTTCACTGTCTTTATCTATTTTAACATTTGTTTTATTTAATTCTATTCCTGTCACTGTATTTGAACCACTTGTTCTTTGTTCTATATTATATCCTTGTGCTTTTAAGTCACTTATAACTCCTGCTATTGTCGCTGCTTCTCCTTTTGAGAATTCATCTATTTGTCTTGACATATATACTAAATTTGCTGCTTCTTCTATTTCTCTTATTTTTGTTAATCTTACTGCCTCTTGCGCTTTTCCAAATAATCCACTTCCTATTAATCCTGATATCGATAATCCGGCTAAAATTAATAAAATTACGATTGTAATTATAAGTGCTATTAATGTTATACCTTTATTTTTCTTTAATGATTCTTTCATTTTTCATTCTCCTTCTTTAGTTTTATTCATATAAGATTATACATTTTTCTATTTTTCAGCACAATAAAAAGTACACATTTTACTGTGCACTTTTTTACATAATTTCTTAATACCCAACACTTTTTTATTGATGGTTGGATACCCTACTATAGAGATATATTTTAGTATGTATCTTGTTCATTATGTTCAAAAAGAATTGTTAAAATAAGAAAATGAGCCGCTTTCACTCAGGCCAAAATAGATACTTATATTTCTTTTGAATGAAATTCCGAATGTGCCATG
>JAAWDR010000021.1 GCA_022793875.1 Clostridia bacterium | reverse complement strand
GTTTTAAAGTACTGTAAATCTTTATTAATGTAAAACATTTACATTTCAATTGATTATTTCTTTCAAGTTTTAAAGTACTGTAAATCTTTATTAATGTAAAACTGGTGGCATAGTAGCATTTCACTACTCAAAGTTTTAAAGTACTGTAAATCTTTATTAATGTAAAACATTTACATTTCAATTGATTATTTCTTTCAAGTTTTAAAGTACTGTAAATCTTTATTAATGTAAAACAATCCTTTTGGACACAAATGTGCTGGCCCTGTTTTAAAGTACTGTAAATCTTTATTAATGTAAAACTATATAGCACCTTTTTTGTTATTTCTAACAGTTTTAAAGTACTGTAAATCTTTATTAATGTAAAACCTAAACTTTATATCTCTCATACTCTATTCCGTTTTAAAGTACTGTAAATCTTTATTAATGTAAAACAAATCATATAAACTAAATTTAGAATACAAGGTTTTAAAGTACTGTAAATCTTTATTAATGTAAAATAAAAAAGCGACGCTAAACACTTATCGACTCGTTTTAAAGTACTGTAAATCTTTGTTACTGTAATACATAGGGATAAATAGAAAACAATAGAAGAATTAGAAAAAGATATAATTGAATATATAGATTATTATAATAATAAAAGGATAAAGGGCAAATTAAAAGGAATGAGCCCTGTACAATACAGAGTTCATTCCCAAGTTGCCTAGTACCTAATCAAAAATGTCCAATTTTTTGGGTTCAGTACATTAAAAATATATACCCTAAAAATAGGATATAATATAATTACAAAAAAAGTAGAAATAGATAAAGAAGCAGAATTTGTAAAAATGATAACAAAAGACGAAAAAGTAATAGAAATTATAGAAAGATTCTTAAAAGCAGAAGATAAAGAAAATAAGAAAAAAATATGTATAGAATTTGAACAATATATTCAAAAAGTAAAACAAGTTAGAATACAAATGCAACTAGATGAAAAACCAACAATGGAAATATACAAAAAATTAAAAAATAAGAAAGAAAACGGTGAAACACTGGATATAAATACATTAACAGAAGAAGATTTATATACAATGTACATTATAGAAGAAAAAAGTATAGGAGAAATAGCAGAACTATACAACGTAAATCAAAGTAAAATAACTTACTTGAAAGATAGAAAATGGAATATAAGATTAAAAGAAAAAACAATAACAAATAGTGGACTAATAGAAAAAATAATAAAAGAGAATAAACCAGAAAAATTTGAATATACATATGCATTATTTAAAAAAATAGGAATAATGAATTTTGAAAAATGTCTAAAACCAATATTAGAATATATGTATGATGGAAATATTTATCTACTAAAAGAATTATGGAGATTTACTAAAATTGAAAGTAGCGAATTTGAAAAAATAGTATTAGAAAAAGAAACAAATTCATTTTATAGAGCAACATTATGTATAGACTTATTAATGCAAAATGGCTTAATAGAAGAAGTAGACTTTAAACAATACAAAATAACTCAAAAAGGTAAAGACTTAATAAATTATTGTTATAGAAATAATAAAAAAGAAATAAATATACCTACAATATATGAAAGGTTTAAAAAAGTAAAATACTATGGACTTTTCTTTAACGAAAATTGCAAAGTGGAATTAGAAAAAATAGAATGGAAAAAACTATACAAAAAATGGAATTCATATTGTACAAAATATTTTCCAGAATTATTAGATGGAAATAATTTACCAATAGATAAAAAAATTGATGATACAAAAATAGAAGATCCAGAGCAAATTGCAGCAAGCTGGCAATACTTATTTTTTTCAAAATTAAGAGATACTAATCAATTTCCAGAACAATGGGAAAAAGAATTATTCATATCAGCAACAGAAATAACACAAGAAATTTATAAAATACTAGACACAAAAACTATAAAACTAATATTAAAAGAAAATGTATATAACAAGTTTTTAGATGTTTCAAATTTATGCAAATACATAGAAATAGAAAAAATAGAAGAAATAATTGAATATGTAGCTTCTTCATGTGCATATTTGATAAAAATAATGGAGTAATATATGAAAATTTATGATGAACTTATAAATAGAAAAAGTAATGGAAGCAAACTCAATATAGAACAATTAACAAAAGAAGATTTTTATTTTATGTACATAGAAGAAGGAAAAACAGACTATGAAATAGCCCAACTATATGATGTAACAGAAAACAAAATAGAAAAACTAAGAAAAAAATGGAACATAAAAGTTACACAAGAGTTTATTTCAGATATAGAGACAATGAATAAAATATATGAAATATTTGGAAGAGGATATAAATTTGATTATAGCTCAATTATTTTAAAAGAACATTTAGGAATTCCAAAGTTTGATGACTTATTTTTACCAACTTTAGAAATATTAAAAGATGGACAAGTACATAGTATTAAAGAATTTTGGAAACTAACTGAAAGACAAGAATATGAAATAAGTAAAAAAGAATTAGAATATTGTGTATCCAAAAAAGAACCAATGCTATTTTATAGAGCTGATTTATGTATAAATGCACTAATACAAGCAGAATTAATAGAAAGTGTAGATATAAAAGAATACAAAATAAACAAAAGAGGTCAAGGGTTCATTAAAGAATATAAAGAAAAAAACATAGAAAAAATATCATTAGGATTATTAGAAGAAAAGAAAAATATAAAAACGGAAGCATTAGAAGAAAAATCAATAGAAGAAGTAAAAACAAAGCAAAAAGTAGAAATAAGTATACAAGCAAAAAATTTAAAAGAGATACAAGCTAAGCCAAAAGAGAAAAAATCGAAAACAATTTCAAAAAATAAAAGAAAAAAGACAGAAATTAAATATAGTGAATTAGATGCAATAAAAAAAGCGTTTGGGGACAAATGTGAAGAAATAGTATATAATTATGAAAAAAATAAACTAAAGCAAGAAGGAAGAACAAATGTAGATGAAGATGTAATATGGGTATCAAAAGTTTTAGGCGATGGTGAAGGATATGACATAAAGTCTAAAGAAAAAATAAATGGCAAATATGAAGATATATACATAGAAGTAAAAGGAACAGACAAAAACTGTAATGAACCATTTGAAATTTCCATAAATGAAGTAGAAAAATCAGAAGAATTTAAAGAAAGATATTACATATATAGACTAGGAAAAGGAAATTCAAGCATACCAGAATTTTATAAAATAAAAGGAAGCATAAAAGAAAAATTTAAATTAGAGCCAGTAAAATTTAAAGCGACAATCAAAGGAGAAGATGATGAGAAAATTTAAAACATGGGAAGAAACAATAGATTATTTAAATGAAATAAAAATAGAATCAGAATACTGGTATGCAATCAGAAACAATATATATAATTGGAATATAAAACCATTTACAGAAGACAGTACAGGAATTGAAATACTTATAAAATATCTAAAATCAGGAGAAGACATAGAAGAAAAATCAAAAGAGTTTTTTGAAAAAATAATAGATAAAGTAATATTAGGAAACTTAAAGGAATATGAAGTAAAATTAACATATGAAATAGCAGAAAAAAGTTTTAAAGACGGATTACTAACATTTGATAAAAACTATATTTTAAAAATTATAAGTGAAAAAGATTTACAACAACTAGAACTAAAAAATATACTAATTTATGAGGAAGAAAAATATAGATTTCAAAATATTCTAATTCAAACATATCTTGCTGCAAGGCGAATAATAAGTAAAGATGAAAAAATAAATAGCGAATTATTTTTACCATGGTATGAAGACGCTGAAGATGAATATTTAAACAGTGAAAGTGAAATATTATATATTTTTTCAATGATAAATATAGAAAAATTCAACAAAGAATATCTAAAAGAAAATCTAGAGGAATTTTTAAGCAAAATTAATACAAACGATAAATTTACAATAGCTCAATCTATAATTGACATTTTTGAAATTGTACATGAAATGAAAGAATATTCTAATTTTTTAAAAACGCAGTCTGACTATGATATGTTCTTAAAATTTTTAGATGTACAAATAGTATATGATATAGTAGAAACAGACTTTAGCGATTATGAAAGCATGTTAAAACTTAAATTTTTAAACCAAAATGGAAATATCGAAATTATATATGAAGATATGAAAAACGACAAATTTTTAGCTAAGATGCTAGATGAATGTGGAGTAATTGATGTATTAGTTGAAGATTTCAAGAAACTAAAGAAAATATATTCTAGTATTTTAAAAAATCCAAAAAAAGATTATTGCGAAGATTGGGAGATAAAAAATATAAATTTATGATGAAAAAGGAGCAAAAAATGTCAGTTAAATTTAAAGATATAGAAAAAGCAAAACTAATAATAGATGAAACATACTGTGGAGGAACAGCACCCAATATGTCATCAGAAGTATTGAACAAATTAATGTTATGCTCAAACTCAGGAGGATTTAGGCAAGTAAAGAACAAAGATGGAAAATATGCATATTGTGTATTATATACAACAGGAGAAGATATTGACTGGAAAGATTATTTAGATGTAGAATTAGGAAGATTCATTTATTATGGAGACAACAAAAAAGAAGGACATAACATACATAATACTAGTAGAAAAGGAAATGAAATACTAAAAGAATGCTTTGAAAAACTAGAAAATAATGATAGAACAAACATAATCCCATTTTTTATATTTCAAAAAGTAAAAGGAAGAGATGTTAGATTTTTAGGACTTGCTATACCAGGAGATGATAGACTGACAAAAGAAGAACAGTTAGTTTCTGTATGGAGTCAAAAAGATGGAAAAAGATATCAAAACTATAAAGCAGTATTTTCAATTTTAGATGTTTCAACAATAGATAGGAAATGGCTTGAAGATTTAAAAAATAATATAAAAGATAGCCAATATGCTCCAGATAATTGGAAAAAGTGGATAGAAGAAGGAAAATGTAAACATTTAGTTACAAACAAAGTTGTACAATACAGAAAAAAAGAGCAACAAATTCCAAATAAAAAAGAAGAATTAGATATGATAAAAGAAATATATAATTATTTTGATGATGCATATAAATTCGAAAAATGTGCAGCTCATATAGCACAATTAATGGATAAAAATATTGTATCTTATGATATGACACGTACAAGAAGAGATGGTGGAAGAGATGCAATAGGAAAATACAGAATTGGAATAGACAAAAGTAATATTCAAGTAGAATTTGCAATAGAAGCAAAAAGATATGAAATTAACAATTCTGTTGGAGTTAAAGAAACATCTAGATTAATTTCTAGATTAAAACATAGAGAATTTGGAATATTAGTTACAACATCTTATGTTGATATGCAAACATATAAAGAAATTGTAGAAGATGGACATCCAATAATAATTATATCAGCAATTGACATTGTAGATATATTAAAAAAATCTGGTATAAAGAACTCAAGAGATGTAAAAAAATGGTTAGAAAGTAATTTTAAAAATAACTAAAAAAGAAAATTATAGAAGAGGAAAATTATGATAGAAGTTGTAGCAGGAGTAATATATAAAGAAAATAAATTTTTAATAGCACAAAGAAATTTAAAAAAAGCACAAGGAGGCCTATGGGAATTTCCAGGAGGAAAAGTAGAAAAAGGAGAGAACTATGAACAAGCATTAAAAAGAGAAATAAAAGAAGAATTCAATGCAGACATAGAAGTTAATGAATACATAGGAAAAAATATACACCATTATCCAGAAAAAGATATAAAATTAATTTTCTACAAAGCTAAATTAATAAGTGAAAAAATTAAATTAATAGAACATGAAGACTATAGATGGATTACAAAAGTAGAAAAAGAAAAATATGAATTTGCAGGAGCAGATAAAATAGTATTTGACATGATTTGAAAAAGACCAGAAAATATGATATAATAAAAAACATCGCACAAAAAATAAAAACAAGGAGGTATCCGCACATGGCAAATGACAATAGTGGACGGAAAAAACAAAGTAACAATAGCAAGAAGATTAAACAGAAGATAGTAACATTATTAACAGCAATTTTAATTGTTTTAGCTGGAACATTTTATGAAGTAATTATAAAAAATGAAATTCAAGAAACAGGCTCAAATATCACTAACAATTCAAGTGACAGCACAGAATATATTGAAGGAGAGCTACTACTCACAATGATAGATGTAGGACAAGCAGATGGATTTTTATTAGAACAAAATGGAAAAGTAGCACTTATTGATTGTGGAACACGGTCAACAGGAAAAAAAGTAGTAGAATATCTGCAAAGCAAAGGAATAACTAAGCTCGACTATGTATTTGGAACACATCCACATGATGATCATATGGGAGGAATGTATGATGTAATTACAAACTTTGAAATAGGAATGATAATAATTCCAGAAGTAAATTCAGGTGAAGTTACAAGTAACTGGTACATTAAACTCATGACTGAAATTAAAGATAGTTCAGGAAGTATTAGTTATCCTAATTTTGATATAACTATAATAGAGAGAAATATAAAGAAAGGAGAAAATGTTAAATTAACATTAAAAAATAAATGAAAATAGCAATATTATCAGATATACATGGAAACTTAGAAGCATTAAAAGCAACACTAAAAGACATAGAAAAAAGAAAAGTAGATAAAATAATATGTCTAGGAGACACAATATCAAAAGGAATACATCAAAGAGAATGTTTAGAAATTGTAAAAAGCAAATGTGACATTGTAATAAGAGGAAACTGTGACAGGCACTTTGCAAGAGAACATGAAGACATAGACAAATTACCAGAAATCGAAAAACAAAGAGTAATATGGAATCAATCTATATTAAGTAAAGAAGACAGAGAATATTTAATAAATTTGCCATTTTGTCATGAATTTTATATGAGTGGAAGTTTAGTTAGACTATTCCATGCAACGCCAGAAGTAGACAATAAACCAATTGTAAATGAAGATAGTATAGAAACAAAAATAAAAATGTTCTATCCAACTGAAAATACAATATCACAAAATATAGCAGATATTATAATATATGGACACATACATCATCCATATATGGACAAATTATATAATAAAACATTAATAAATGTTGGAAGTGTTGGAAATTCATTTGATGTAATAAGAAATCCTAAAAAAGACAGTAATGTATTAGAAACAACAAAAAGTAATTATTTTATAATAGAAGGAGAATATGGAAGTAAAGAATATACATCAGAAGTTTCTTTCCAATTTGTAAAAGTACCATATGACATAGATAAAGAATTAGAAGATGAAAAAAATAATATAGAACAAGAAAACTATAGATTTGAATTAAAAGAAGGAAAATATAGAAATATGCAAAAAATATATGATAATTTCAAAAAATTAGGAATAGATGTAGACAATATATAAAATAATAAAATTATATAAGGGGGAAATATGAAAGTATTAGTAATATCAGATATACATGGTTCAGGATATTATGCAGAAAAAATCAAAGAAATAGATGAAAGAGAAAAAACAGAAAAAATAATACTATTAGGAGACTTATATTATCATGGACCAAGGAATGATTTAAGTCAAGAATACAACCCAATGAAAGTAGCAGAAGTTTTAAACTCACTAAAAAATAAATTATTAGTAATAAAAGGAAATTGTGATGCAGAAGTAGATGAAATGATATCAGAATTTGATTTTCAAGACCATATATTAATGAAAATAAATGGAAAAAACATTTATTTCACACATGGACATAAATATAATATAGATAAAATACCATATGAAGAATTTGATATGTTAATATATGGACATATACATCAAGGATTCATAGAAGAAAAAGAAGGATACATTTTTGCAAATCCAGGATCAATTTCTCTACCAAAATGTAATACAGAACACAGTTATATAATATTAGATGAAAATAAAATTATATTAAAAAGAGTAGATGGAGAAATCTTAAAAGAATATAATTATTAAAAATAAAAATCAGTAATCAAAAAAGTTACTGATTTTTATAATATTTACCTTGCCATAAATCCTGTTCTCTCAAAATTTTTTCAAAACCATTCAAAACCCACTTTTTATGTAAGTTCCATTCAGGAGCTATTAATAAATGCTTTGGAGCATCCCCAGAAATCCTATGAATAACCACATCAGAAGAGATATGAGTAATGATATAAGTTAAATCATTTAAATAATACTCTAAAGAAATAGGTACATAACTACCATCAAAATACATATCAGCTAAAACAGTATTTTTAACAACATAAGTAGAATGAATTTTTATTCCTTGAATATTATGCTTATTTATAAAATCAACAGTATTTTTAATATCATCAAAACTCTCATTAGGGAGTCCAATCATAATATGTGCAACAACATCAATATTATATTTATTTAACAAAGAAACAGCATTAGTAAATTGCTGATTAGTATAACCTCTATTTATTAAATTACCAGTATTTTCATTAGAAGTTTGTAAACCTAGCTCAACACACACATAATACCTATCAGTATAAGACCTTAAAAGCTTAACAATCTCTTCATTTATACAATCTGGACGAGTTGAAATTTCTAATCCGACAATCCTATCATCAATTAAAGCAGCATCATATTTAGCTTTTAAATTTTCCAAGGTATCATATGTGTTAGTAAAATTTTGAAAATAAGCAATAAACTTATTAGCACGTTCACTTCTATAACTTAAAAAATATTGAGATATCTGCTTACTAATCTTTTCATTATAATTAATTAACTCACCAGACCCTTTCTCACTACAGAAGATGCAACCACCTGTTGAAATAGTTCCATCTCTATTAGGACAAGTAAATCCACCATCGATGCAAATTTTTAAGGTCCTTTCACCAAATTTTTCTTTTAAATATTTGTTTAAATGTTTATATCTCTCTTCATTTTCCATAATAAAATTAGTATAGCAAAATTTATTATAAAAATCAAATTGTATGCTAATTATATCAAATTTTAGTTTTTTTAAAATTCGATAAATAATATATAAAATAATACATATATAAATTTATCAATATCCCCATTCTAAAAATTCTAACAAAAGTTCTGACAAACTTTTGAGAATTTTTGAATGGTCCCCACAATTTATTTCTAAATTTATATATGTATTATTTTATAATAATTTCAAATTAATATATAACTAAAATTTGATATTATTAACATACAATATTTGTAATAATTAAATTATTGATGTATACTATATTAATGAAAGGATGATTAAAAATGGAAGAATGTAAAATAAAAAATCTATATAACTTAGAAGAAACAATAGCATCAGAAATATTTGAAGGAGCTACATATCCATGGGAGGTATTACTTAAAATAAATGATTTCATAATAGAACTAGGAAATACATTAGATAAAGAAGAATATAAAAAAATAGGAGAAGATGTATGGATTGCAAAATCAGCAACAGTAGCACCAACAGCATATATAAAAGGACCAGCAATAATAGGTAAAAATGCAGAAATAAGACATTGTGCATTTATAAGAGGGAAAGCAATAGTAGGAGAGGAATGTGTAGTAGGAAACTCAACAGAATTAAAAAATGTAATACTATTTAATAAAGTTCAAGTGCCACATTACAACTATGTAGGAGATTCAATTTTAGGATACAAATCACATATGGGAGCAGGTTCAATAACCTCAAATGTAAAATCAGATAAAAAATTAGTTGTTATAAAAAATGGAACAGAAAGCATAGAAACAGGACTAAAAAAAGTTGGAGCAATGATAGGCGATGAAGTAGAGGTTGGATGTGGATGTGTTTTAAATCCAGGAACAATAATTGGAAGAAATTCGAATATATATCCATTATCATCAGTAAGAAAAATAGTTCCAACAAATAGTATATATAAAAATCAAAATGAAATTGTAGAAAAAAATTAAAGTGATTTTATAAAACTTTTTTCAAAAAATAAATAATAAGATGTCGAAGTAAGAAGAAAAGGGTCTAAGAATATATAATAATACCATAGATTGGAAAAATATGTAAAATTTTGCGATGAAAAGTCCTTGCAAATGCCCAAAATTAGTAGTAACATATAAAACATGTTGCAATGAAAAACAAGAGAAAAGGGGGATTTTTTTGAAAACATTTTTTGGAGGCACATTTATAGAAAAAGAGGAACTTGAAGAAGCAGGAATAGACCATCCAATAAAATTAGAATATTATAAACAAATAAATGAAGATGATATCAATATTGATGGCAAAACAAAGTATGGAATCAGCATAGTAAAAACAGAATATATACCAGGCGACTTAAAAGTTGAAACAAAAGATATCAAATATGTAACAAATGATGAAATAGAAGAAGATAGAATTTTAAATATATTTAAAGATAAAAAAGTAACTCTAATAAATTCTGAAGAAGTAATTTCAGATTTATTTAAAAGTAAATTTTAGAATAAGGAGAATATAAATTCTCTTTATTTTTTTAAAAATATCATAAAAAACTTGCAAAAAACAGAAAATTAGTCTAGAATACTAAGAGTAAAAGAAGATAATTTTTATAAAACGAGGAGGTCTTATGGCTGACAAATTAATAATAGTGGAATCACCAGCAAAGGCAAATACAATAAAAAAATTTCTAGGAGGAAGCACAAAAGTTGTAGCATCAATGGGACATATAAGAGATTTGCCAAAATCAAAATTAGGTGTTGATATAGAACATGACTTTGAACCAGAATATATAAATATTAGAGGAAAAGGGGACTTAATAAAATCTTTAAAAACAGATGCAAAAAAAGCAAAAACAGTATATTTAGCAACTGACCCTGACCGTGAGGGTGAAGCGATAGCATGGCACCTAGCAAAGATTTTAGAAGAAAATAAAGAAAAAATAACAAGAGTAACATTTAATGAAATAACAAAAACAGCAGTACAAAAAGCAATAAAAGAGCCAAGAAAAATAGACTTAAATACAGTAGATGCACAACAAGCAAGAAGAGTACTAGATAGAATAGTTGGATATAAAATAAGTCCATTATTATGGAAAAAAGTAAAAAGAGGACTATCAGCAGGAAGAGTACAATCAGTAGCAGTTAAGTTAATAGTAGATAGAGAAAACGAAATAGAAAATTTTATTCCACAAGAATATTGGAACATATATGCAAATCTAAAAGACGAAAAATCTAAAAAAGAATTTGAAGCAAGGTTTTTCGGAAAAGATGGAAAGAAACAAGAAATAAATTCAAAAGAGCAAGTAGATGAAATACTAAAAAATATTGAAAAAGCAAAGTATGTTGTTTCAGAAATCAAAAAAGGTGAGAAAAAAAGAAATCCAGCACCTCCATTTACAACAAGTACAATGCAACAAGAAGCATCAAGAAAGCTAGGATTTACATTAAAGAAAACAATGTCTGTTGCACAAAGTCTGTATGAAGGTGTAAAAATATCAGATAAAGGAACAGTTGGTTTAATAACATATATGAGAACAGACTCAACAAGAATATCAGAAGAAGCAAGAGCAGCAGCAAAGACACATATAGTATCAACATATGGAGAAGAATATTATGAAAATAGATACTACAAAACAAATAAAGAAGCACAAGACGCACATGAAGGTATAAGACCAACATACTCAGATATAGAACCAGATGATATAAAAAACGACTTATCAAAAGAACAATATAAATTATATAAATTGATTTATAATAGATTTATGGCAAGTCAAATGAAACCAGCAATTTATGACACAATGACAGTCAATATAAAAGCAAATGAGTACGATTTCAAAGCAAATGGACAAAACCTAAAATTTAAAGGATTTATGATTTTATATGTAGAAGGAACAGACGAAAAAGAAGAACAAGAAGAAGGAATGTTACCAGAATTACAAGAAAATCAAGAAGTAAAATTAATAAAAATAAATCCAAAGCAAAGCTTTACAGAACCACCAGCAAGATACACAGAAGCAAGCTTGGTAAAAGCATTAGAAGAAAAAGGAATAGGAAGACCAAGTACATACTCACCAACAATTACAACAATATTAGAAAGAAGATACATAGAAAAAGAACAAAAACAATTAATACCAACAGAATTAGGAAAAATAGTAAATAAATTACTAACAGAAAACTTTACAGATGTAATAAATGTAGAGTTTACAGCAAAGATTGAAAATGACTTTGATGAAATAGCAGAAGGAAAAGAAGAATGGAAAAAAATGATTAGAGAATTCTATGGACCATTCGAAAAGGAATTAGAAAAAGTAGAAAAAGAATTAGAACATGTTGAATTAGTTGATGAAGTATCTGATGTACAATGTGAAAAATGTGGAAGAATGATGGTATACAAATTTGGAAGATATGGTAAATTCTTAGCATGTCCAGGATATCCAGAATGTAAAAACACAAAAGCAATAGTAGAAACAATAGATGTACCATGTCCAAAATGTGGAGCAGTAGTTCAGGTTAGAAAAACAAAAAGAAAGAGAAATTATTATATTTGTGAAAATAATCCACAATCTTGTGATTACATTTCTTGGAATAAGCCAAAGCCAGGAGAAAAATGGAATCCAGAAGAAGCTGAAGAAGTAAAAAAAGAAACAAGTAAAACTGTAAAAAAGACAACTAAAAAGAAGACGACTAAGAAGAAAACTAACAAAAATTCAGCAAAGGTTAAAAAGAATAAATAAAATAAGAAATAGTAATATTGCATAAAAACAAAAAATATGTTAATATACAGGTATCAAAAAATGGAGGTAAATAAAATGGAAGAGAGCAAATGCCCTATCCAAAGAGTTTCAGAAAATAAAGAGCAAATAATAAAAAAAGAAATATTAGAAAAAGATTTGGTACCAGCAGGACAAAAACATGAGTTTCCTGGAGAGATGAAGGAAAGTGGAACGATGCCAACAACAAAAGCATATTCAAGAAAAACACATATTCATAGTCCTTCAAGTAGAGGATTTTAGAAATTGAAAGACATATGTATTAAAAGGAAAAAGAATTAGATAGTTAGTTCTTTTTCTTTTTTAAAATTGAAAACAATAAAAAACTATTGACAATATTTATAATTTTTGGTATCATATTAATTGCTCTTGAATATAATAAATTTAGAGTATATGCGGGAATAGCTCAGTTGATAGAGCGCTGCCTTGCCAAGGCAGAGGTCGCGGGTTTGAGCCCCGTTTCCCGCTCCAAAATAAATATGTAATATTATTAAAATTGTAGCATATAATTAAATATATGGCGCCTTAGCCAAGCGGTAAGGCACGAGTCTGCAAAACTCTGATGATCGGTCCGACTCCGATAGGCGCCTCCAAAGAAAAATCGAGAAAACGTTGAAATATCAATGTTTTCTTGTTTTTTTGCTATTTTTGATTTAAAAATAAGAATGCAGTATTTTCAGTACTTTCAAGGTTTGAAAATTGAATTAATTATTCCTTTTGTATTAAAATTGTATTAAAAAATAAAATTTATTGTGTTAAAAATGTATTAAAATAAAAAACAGCAATAAATATAATATCTATTACTGTTTTGGCGTGGGGTAATGGATTCGAACCATTTCGACCTTTATCATATATAAATTTGCCTATAATAATCAAACATATTTATTTCACAACCCACATATACAAAGGTCTTTTCCATTCTTGTTATTTATTTTTTTCATTTTCTTATTATTCTCCTTTATAAAAACTTTATCTATTACACTAATTATTAAATTAATAACTGTTGGTACTGTGTCTATTGTTAAAAGGATTATAAATAAAACTAGTTTGATTATTATAGGGAACATTATATGTAATTTTATAAAAAATATTTGCAAAATTTTATTTTGTTCGCTTGTATTTTATAATTAAATAATGTATAGTATTAAACATAGGAAATGAGAATAAGCAGATGTGGTTTGCCACCATACATAGCAGAGTTCATCTCTGGGAAAGTGAGGTGGTGTTTATGGAATTTGTATTATTTTTAATATATACTTTAGGAATATCCCTAACCGTAAACGTAGCCTTATTGACAGTTATATTTATAATGTGGACAAATAAGGAATAAAATAAACAAACACATCTGTTAACTTTGACGAGTCAGATGTGTTACACACTCGGCAAGCCACGTTTGTGGTTTCCGTTTCCTATATTTATATTATACACAGATTATCTATTTTTGTCAAATGTAATATTGATAAAATAATTAATAAAAGCTATTGTATTAAAATTGTATTAAAATGAGATTTTAAAATTATATAAATATAGGCTATAGGCTAATTACAGATGACACTCAACTTGGTAATAGCCTCCAATGAAAAATCGAGAAAACGTTGAAATATCAACATTTTCTTGATTTTTATGTGTTTTTATACTAAAAATAAAAATGTAGTATTTTCAAGGTTTTCAGAGATTAGAAATTAAAAATTCAAACTAGATGTTATAAAATTGTTATAAAAAACAAATTGCATATGTTAAAAAATGTTATAAAATTATTTCTTTTCTAACATTACATTGTATTCATAGTCAAAAGCTTTCTCTAATTTTTTAAATTGGTTTCCACTTATTTCT
>JAAWDR010000020.1 GCA_022793875.1 Clostridia bacterium | reverse complement strand
CATTAACAAATAGTGGATTATTAGGAAAAGCACAAGAGTCAACAAGAATATCAGAAATAAAAGAAATAGAAGAAGCAGCAAGAATATCATTTATGGAAAGACAAATGGAAGAAATAGATGGTGGAGAACAAGCCACAATGGTAGGAGTAATAAGTGACTTAAGAGAAAAAGGTTACACAATAAAAGAAATAACAAGTGGAACAAATAGTGTAACAGGAATAAAATTAAATAAAAGTGAAATATCAATGGGAAAAAATTCAACAGAAGAAATAACTTATGAATATGAATATGCCTCAGGAACAACAATAAGATATTTCGTAGAAGTACAAGGAAAAAACTATGAAATACTATTTAATAATGGAGAAATAATAGTAAGTACAATAGAAACAGATTTAACAGATGTAGATAAATTACCAGAAGTCACAGTAACATCAAGTAATAATGAAATAGTAGAAGCACAAAAAACAGGAGAAGGAAAAATATCTTTAACATCAAAAGAAAAAGGTGGAAAAGTAACAATAACAGTAACATGTGCAGGAAAGTCAGTAACATGTAAAGTAACAGTAGAATTATTTACAGGACTAGATAAAGATAATACAAATCCAGGTGAAGCATTACCAGAAGGAGAAATAGAAATAGTAGAAGATGATGCCTCAAAAGGAATAGTAATAAAAGATAAAAATGGTAGAGAATGGGTATGGATACAAGTACCAAAGTCAGTAACATCAAGCGCAACAACAGATTTACAAATAAAAGATAAATTAATAGAATATGCAGGCATATATAGAAAAGGTTCATCAAGACAAAATTATAATTGGACAGATGAATGGTATTCAGGATGTGGAATAGCAGATAGTGCAACATATATAACAATGTATAATACAATGTTAAGAAGTATAAAGGCAAATGGAGGGTTTTGGATACAAAGATATGAGGATGGAAGAAATAAGATAAATGTTTCAACTGCACAAAGTTATGCAAGTCAAATGAGTCCAGATGGAATAAAAAAAAGTAGTTTATTATTTGGAATACAATGGGATTTAGTATGTAAGTATTTAGAAGGAAAAGAAGGATTAACAACAGCAGATATAAATAAAGATAGTTCAAGTTGGGGAAGATACAGTAGTTCTTCAGTATCAGCAGGATTAGCAAGAAATAAAAAAATGAATCTATATGATTTTGCAGGAAATTTGGAAGAATGGACATTAGAACACTCAACGTATAGTAGTACTGATATTGCTGTAATTAGGGGAGGCTATTACACAACATCTGGAAATGACGATGATATAGTAGGTTCTGTAATTGCCTCAGATGTAGCTTCTGGTCGTAGTCCTACTAACACAAAAATAGCCTCTCAATATTTTACCTTCAGAGCAACATTTTATTAATAAGTCTAACATCTGACATATGGACACTAAGAGAGTGTAAGAAAAAATATTTACAGTCTCAAAAATTAGGTTAAGAAATATCAAGAAATTCACTTGATATTTCTTTATTTTTAATATAAAATATACCCAAAAGAAACATAGGAGAAATTTATGAAAGATTTTTGGATAGAACAAGAGAATGTAAGTAAAAAAAGCATAAACAAGAAGAAAATAATAATATTAATAATAATAGCAATATTAACAATAGCAACAATTACAGTATCAGCAATATATATAAACAACAAAGAAGCAAGAAATTGGATAGATAAAAATATATTGCAAAAAGAAAAAACACAAAACAACTTACCAAGTATAGAAATAGAAGAAAATAACTCAAATGTATATGCATTTAATAGATATATAGGAGTGTTCAGTAAGAACAATTTTTCAATATATAATAGTGTAGGAAACAAAGAAAATGAACTAACACTAGAAATAACAAAGCCAATATTTAACTCAAATAATAGATATTTAGCAGTAGCAGAAGAAAAAGGACAAAAATTATATATAATAGAAGACAACAATATTTTATGGGAAAAAGACATAGAAGGTAATATAGCACAAGTTACAATAAATAAAAATGGATATGTAGCAGTGACAATAGTAGATACTATTCATAAAACAGTAATAGAAGTATATGATAATCATGGAGAGCATTTATTTAGTGCAAAATTAGCAACAACAAGAGTAGTAGCAACATCAATTTCAGAAGACAATAAATATTTAGCAACTGCTGAAATAGATACATCAGGAACAATGGTACAATCTAATGTTAAAATAATATCAATAGAAGAAAGTAAAAGTAATCCACAAGACGCAATAAAGAAAATATATAATGGAGAAAATGGAGATTTAATAACTAATATAAAATATCAAGAAAAAAATAAGCTTTTATGCATGTATTCAAATAAAATTACTTTAATAAAATCTAATGGAACAGTAGAAATTTTACAAGAATTTAACAATAAGAAAGTATCATTTGCATCAATAGAATTATCAAATCATACAATAACAGTAGAAGAAAAATCATCAGGAATATTTACAGCAGATTCGGTTGTGAATATAATAAACTCAGAAAATAAGAGTAAATCACTTTACACTGCTGAATCAGTAACAAAAGAAATATATACAAGTAGCAATGCAATAGCATTAAATCTAGGATCAGAAGTAGAGTTTATAAATACTAGTGGATGGTTATTAAAAAAATATATTGCAGAACAAGAAATTACAAATATTGTTTTATCTGATTCTGTGGCAGGAATTATTTATAGGGATAAAATTGAGATAATTAATTTATAGATATGGAAGGAAGTAATAATTATGGGATTTATAATAGATATAATATTAGTAGCAATATTGCTATTATCAACATTTCTAGGATATAAAAAAGGATTAGTAAAATTAGGAGCAAAATTATTTGCAGGAATAATTGCAATAATAGTAACAATAGTAGCATATAGACCTGTATCAGGAATGATAATAAATAATACATCAATAGATGAAAAAATAGAAGAAGCAATTGTACAAAATGCAACAAATTACATAGATGAAAAATCAGAAGGTTCAAATGTCGTTACAGATAGCATAGAAAACCAAATCTTACCAGAACAAGCAAAAAATATTGCACAAGGAGTAGTATATGCAGTAACAGCAATAGTGTTATTTATAGTTGTAAAAATAGTATTAGGAATTATAGTATCATTATTAGACTTTGTAGCAAATCTACCAATATTAAAGCAATTTAATGAAATAGGCGGAATTTTATATGGTATAGTAAGAGGAATTTTAATAGTAGGAATTATTATATTATTAATGGGAGTATTTACAAAAATAAATCCAGAAAGTGATTTAAATGAAAAAATACAAAGTTCATTTTTAACAAAAACGATTTATGAAAATATTGTGAAATTTTAAGAAAAAGACGCAATTTTGTTGCGTTTTTTTTTAATATTTGTTATACTATTTTTACAAAAAAATAGGAGTGATTATTTTGAAAGATATACGAAACAAAAGAAAGAAAAAGAAAATTGTAAGAAAAATAATATTATTAATTTTGATACTATTTATAATAGCAGGAGTATGGTTTGCATATAAAACACATAAAAATGGTGGTGGTCTAAGTGGAATGCTTGCAACAGCAGTAGGACATGATGAAAATACAAAGAAAAACCTAAAAGAAATAAAAGTATTACTTTTAGGAGTAAGTACAGATTTAGATTCACAATTAACAGACACAATAATAGTTGCATCATATAATCCAAATACACAAAAAGCAAATTTATTATCAATACCAAGAGATACATTTACAGGAAAAAATAAAAGCAAAGCTACAGCATCTCAAAAATTGAATGCAATTTATAATTATTATAGAGACCCACAAAAAACATTAGATGCAGTAAATGAACTTACAGGATTAGATATAAAATATTATGTTTTAGTAAAAACAGAAGCATTAATAAAATTAGTAGATGCAATTGGTGGAGTAGAATTTAATGTACCTATAGATATGTATTATACAGACAAATCACAGAACTTAGTTATAGACTTAAAAGCAGGAACACAAATTATAAATGGAGAAAAAGCAGAACAATTATTAAGATTTAGACATAATAATAATGGTAGTAGCTATCCAATAGAATATGGAGATAATGATTTTGGAAGAATGAGAACACAAAGAGATTTTATAGTATCAACATTAAAACAAACATTAAAACCAAACAATATATTTAAAATAGGAGAGATATTAGACATAGGACATGAAAATGTAGAAACTAATTTGGAACTTTCTTATATAAAAGATTATATACCATATGCTGTTGAACTTAATGCAGATAATATACAAACTGCAATGCTACCAGGAACAACTCCAGATATAAGCGAAACAAATAGAGTTAGTGTAGTTGTTATAAATCAAAAGGAAGCAAAAGAATTAATACAATCAATGTTCTATCCAGAAGAAAATGAAACAGATAGTACATCAAATGAAATAGAAACATCAACAACAGTAACTACACCAATAACAATTGAATTAATAAATGGAAGTGGAGAAAAAACAAAATTAGAAAAAGCACAAAAGATACTAGAAGAAGCAGGATATAAAATTAAAAAAACAGGGAAGACTTCTTCAATTTCAAAAACAATTATAACAAATAAAAAAGATATATCAACAGAAGATTTAAATAAATTAAAAGAAATTTTGTCAGTAGGTAGTATAACTACAAATAAAGTAAGTAATAGCACAATAGATATAACAATAATAATAGGCAGAGATTTTGAATAAATACAATTCACAAAATAGAATTATTTTTACTGTAAATATTAACACTTTCTATTTAATTGAATGTTACGTGGGGACCGCTAGGAACTGTTAAATGCAATAAGCATTGTTACAGTTCCAGTGGGAAAATATGAAAATAAATAGAAAGTGTTAATATTTAAAATAAAAAAATAATTATTTTTTCTTATCTGAATCAATTCCAAATAATAATTTATATAAAAAGAACAATATCAAAAATATTAATAATGATTGAACTAATAACGTAACAAAGCTAGACTTTTCTACATTATGTGATGCAATCAAATTAGAAGAATATTCAATACCATCAATATTATATTTTATCTTCCCAACTATTGAACCTTGAGATATTGGTGCAAATAAATTATCAATAACTTCAATCTCTGGAGAAAATTCAGTATTTAAGTCATTTTGTGAAATTAAAGCAGTTATATCATCTGAAATCAACAAATCTAAATTTTTTGTTTCCTTAGTACCATTTTCAATTTCAATTTGAGATGCAATAGCATTTCGTTCTCTTAATCTTCTAAGGGTATAATTATTATATCCATATTCAAAAAGAGCTTTAGTATCAATAAATTTTCCACTCAAATTATTAGGATATAAGTCAGCTGAAAGAACAACACAAATTAATTCTAAATTTTCTTTGTTAGATACAGAAACTAAACAATTTTTAGCTTGAGAAGTAAATCCTGTTTTACCAGCAATTGCATATTTATAATAATAATTGCTAGCAACCTCATGATTATTATATCTTAATAATTCATTTGTTGTAATAAAAACTCGTTCTTCAGATTTATCAGTAGCTGGAATAGTACAATGTTTTAAACTAGATAAAGACCTAAAACTAGAATTTTTCATACAATATTTCATGATTATTGCTAAATCATAAGCTGTAGAATAATGATTTTCATCATGTACACCACTTGGATTTAGAAAATGAGTATTAGTAAGGCCAAGTTCAGCAACTTTATTATTCATAAGTTCAGCGAATTTTTCGATTGAACCAGAAACATGAAAAGCAAGTACATTTGCAGCATCATTTGCAGAATAGACTAACATAACTTGTAACAATTGTGTAACTGTAAGTTTTTCACCAACTTGTAAAGATGCAACAGCATATCCAGATGGAATTGAAGCAATAGCTTCATTTGGAACAATTACAATATCTTCTAAATTGCAATTCTCTATTACTAAAATAGCTGTAAGAATTTTTGTGATGCTTGCAGGATACATTTTTTTATCAGAATCCTTTGAATATAGAATTTTCTCTGTTGAACTATCCATCAAAATAGCAGCTTCTGCTATAAGTTGAGGAGGCTCTGATGTTGCTTTAACCACTGTTGAGCTAATTATGAGCATCAAAATTATTAAAATAATTAAAATTTTTTTAGTTTTCATATAATAAATCTCCATATTAAATATATCTAACAATATATATTATTTTATAAAAAAATTCAATTGTTTATACAAAAAATTTTAACATAAATCGACAAAAAGAAAGGAAAAATATGAATAAGTTAAATAAAAATAAAATAGTTATTATAGCGATAATTACAATATGCATTTTTGGAATATATTATTTCTTTATAAAAGAAGATGATTATTTAGAAAATAATTCCAATTCAAATATATTAATTTTAAATGAAGAAAATTCATCAAAAGCAGAAAACTTATTAGAAACAAAAGATAATAATAAAGAAAATAAAATAGTTATATATGTAACTGGAGCTGTCAAAAAAGAAGGTATTTATGAGATAGAAGAAAATTCTAGAATAGCCGATTGTATAGAAATAGCAGGAGGATTAAATGAAGATGCAGATATAAATAATATAAATCTAGCATATATATTATGTGATGGAATGAAAATACATATTCCAAGAAAAAATGAAAATATTAATCAAATCCAAGATAATACAAAATCATATATTTCTACTGACAGTAATAATAAAGATAATGACAAGACAAATAATAAAAATATTAAAGTTAATATAAATACTGCAAACCAAGCTGAATTAGAAACATTACCAGGAATAGGTCCATCTACAGCTTTGAAAATAATTGAATATAGAAAAGAAAATGGTAAGTTTAATAATATTGAAGATATTAAAAATGTAAGTGGTATAGGGGATAGTAAATTTAATAAAGTGAAAGAATTTATAAGAGTTTAAAATAAAAAAGTTGACAATTATTAGTACTATGATATAATAAATTTCATTGCAAAAAATTATATTGCAGAAAGATTTAAGAATTTTTAAATAATATAAAAGATAATAAGAAAAGAGGTATAAACATGCTTTTAAATATTATACTAATAATAATAGGATTTATTCTATTAATAAAAGGAGCAGACTTTTTAGTAGATGGAGCAAGTGAAATAGCAAAAAAATTTCATATACCAGAAATAGTAATAGGATTAA
The DNA here is from genome assembly GCA_022793875.1 of Clostridia bacterium. Taxonomy (GTDB): domain Bacteria; phylum Bacillota; class Clostridia; order TANB77; family CAG-508; genus CAG-269. The sequence continues at coordinate 20,830 of JAAWDR010000020.1, read as the reverse complement.
CAATAGTAGCAATAGGAACATCAATGCCAGAATTAGTAGTAAGTGTAACATCAGCCTTAGAAGGACATTCAGACTTAGCAATAGGAAATATAGTAGGAAGTAATATAGCAAATTTGTTTTTAATATTAGGAGTATGCGCAGTAATAAAACCATTAATATTCAAAAAAGAAACAAGGATATTTGAAATACCATTTACAATATTTGTAACAATATTATTTTTCTTTTTATGTATAAATAAATTAAATGGACAAACATACATAATTGCAAAAGAAGAAGGAATAATATTATTAGTATTTTGCATTTTATTTATATTATATAATTTAATAATGGCTAAAAAAGGTGAGGAGTTTGAAAACCAAAATAGAATACTAGAAATACAAGCAAATGAAAAGAAAGAGGTACCAGTTTGGGAATCGATATTTGGAATAATTGTAGGAATAGTTGGATTAAAACTAGGTGGAGATTTGGTAGTGAACAACTCAGTAGAAATAGCTAAAATATTAGGGATAACAGAAAAGCTAATAAGTTTAACAATAGTAGCGTTTAGTACAAGTTTACCAGAATTAATAACATCAATTGCAGCAACAAGGAAAGGCGAAACAGATATGGCAATTGGAAATATAATAGGCTCACAAATATTTAATATATTATTAATAATTGGAATATCAGCATTTTTAGCACCAATAGCATATACAAAAAGTTATAATAGCAATATAATACTTTTAATAATTGGAACAATATTATTAGGACTGTATCCATATATAGGAAAGAAAAATGAAATGACAAGAAGTAATGGAGTTGCTTTTGTATTCATATATATAATATATTTAGCAAGTATAGTTTATTTTGCATAATTTATTTAATAATAATTAATATAAAAGTTATAATATATAGTAAAATTCCGTTCTTTACTGGTCGGACTAATCATATAAATATGTTTATTAGCAGTTCAAAAAAGAACAGTTAATCTAGCTAATCTATATTAATAAGTGTCCTCCCAAACTGCGCATCACTACATTTTACTATATATTATAACTTTTAAAATAAAATACTAAAATTTAAATTGCGAAAGTATTGAATATCAAAATAAATTTTGATAAAATAAGAAAAAAATTAGGAGGTATAAAAATATGAAATATGTATGTATAGCATGTGGATATGTTTATGATGAAGAAGTAGAAGGAGTAAAATTTGAAGATTTACCAGAAGACTGGGCTTGTCCAGTATGTGGAGTAGGAAAAGATATGTTTGAAAAAGTAGAAGAATAGGTGATAAAAAATGCAATGTGTAAGAAAAATAAATGAAGACATGTATTGGATTGGAGCAGAAGATAGAAGACTAGCATTATTTGAAAATCTATTTCCAATTCCAAGAGGAATAGCATATAATTCTTACTTAATAAAAGATGAAAAAAATGTATTAATAGATACAGTCGATTACTCAGTGGGAAGGCAGTTTTTGGACAACCTAAAATATGCATTAAATGGACAAAAATTAGACTATTTAATAGTAAATCATATGGAACCAGACCACTGTTCATTAATTGAAGAATTAATATATAAATATCCAGAAATGAAAATTATATGCAACGCACAAACAATAAGAATGATAAAACAATTTTACAATTTTGATGTAGATAGTAAAGTAGAAATAGTAAAAGAAGGACAAATATTTAAAACAGGAAAACATGAATTTCAGTTCATAATGGCACCAATGGTACATTGGCCAGAAGTAATGGTAACATATGATATGACAGATAAAATACTATTTTCAGCTGATGCATTCGGCTCATTTGGAGCATTGAATGGAAATTTATTTAATGATGACATAGACTTTGAAAAAGAGTGGCTATCAGATGCAAGAAGATATTACACAAATATAGTTGGAAAATATGGACCACAAGTGCAAAATTTATTGAAAAAAGCATCAAATATAGAAATAAAAATGATATGCCCATTGCATGGTATTATATGGAGAAATAATCTAGAATATATCATAGAAAAATATGATAAATGGAGCAAATATGAGCCAGAAAAAAATAGTGTGTTAATTGTATATTCATCAGTATATGGAAATACAGAAAATGTAGTAAATACACTTTCAAACTATTTAGGAGAAAATGGAATAAAAGAAATAGCAGTGTATGACTCATCAAATACAGATGTATCACAATTAGTATCAGAAAGCTTTAAATATAGCAATATAGTAATTGCAGCAACAACATACAATTTAGGAGTATTTCCAGCAATAGAAAATTATTTAGTAGATATAAAAAGGCTTAACTTACAAAACAGAACAATATCTATAATTGAAAATTCAACATGGGTTCCAGGAATTGTAACAAAGGAAGTAAAGAATATATTATCAGAAATGAAAAATATGGAAGTATTAGAAAACACATTTTCAATAAAATCATCTGCAAAAGACAATGAATATGAATATATCAAAAATATTGGAGATGAAATAATAAAAGATTTAAAGAAAAGGGATTAGGGGACAGTTCTTCAAATCCCTTTTAGTTACTGGATAATAATTTGCAATAGCCCAAATCATTATCCAGTAACTATTATTTTAAGTCGACCGAATGTTCTGTTTGAAAAAAATAAAAAATTGATGTATAATATAAATGTTAAAAATATAAAAAAGAAGAGGTAATAAAAATGGGTTTAAGAGACATTAAAATTCCAAAGATGAAATTCAAAAAAATGAAAATGGACGTAATGGAAAATTTAAATGAAATAGACTATGAAAAGCTAGAAAAAAAGAATTTAAAGAAAAAAAGAGAAACACCATATGAAGACATGACACACTATAAAACAGTAAAAGAATTTTTCTTAAAATCAATTAAAGAATACCCAGATAATTCATGTATACTAGAAAAGCCAAATCACAAAGATGCATATGAAATAAAGACATATAAACAATTTGGTGAAGATGTATTAGGATTAGGAACAGCATTAGTAAATGTGTTAAAGTTAAGAAATAAAAAAGTAATAATAATTGGTGAAACTCAATATGGATGGTATGTATCATATATGGCAATGCTTTGTGGAGTAGGAATTGCAGTACCAACAGATAAAGAATTACCGTTAAACGAATTAGAAAATATAGTAAGAAGATCAAAAGCAGCAGCAATAATATATTCAACTAAAAAGAAAGAAGAAATAGAACAAATTAAAAAGAATATACCAGAAGTAGAATATTTTATTGAAATGAAATCAGACGAAAAAGTAAAAGAAAAAGATGTAGGACTAGAATATTTGATAGATTTAGGAAAATCAATAATAAAATCTGGAGATAATAGTTTTGAAAAAATAGAAATAGACCCAGAAGAATTCAAAATACTATTCTTTACATCAGGAACAACATCAAATTCTAAAGGAGTAATGTTAAATAACAGAAATTTAGCAGAAAATATCAATGCAGTATCAGCATATGTAAGATTATATCCAATAGATAGACTATTTTCAGTATTACCACTACATCATTGTTATGAATCAACAATTGGATTCTTATTACCAATTGCATGTGGATGCTCAATTGCAATATGTGAAGGTTTAAGATATATAGTACCAAACTTACAAGAAGCTAAACCAACAGCAATATTAACAGTTCCACTTTTAGTAGAAAGTTTGCATAAAAAAATAAATGAGAAAATAGTAAAAAGTAAAAAAGACAAAATAGTAAATACAATGATTTCAGTTACAAACACATTGAAAAATGCAGGAATAGATATAAAAAGAAAAGTATTTAAAGAAATATATGATAATTTAGGTGGAAATTTAAGAATAATAGTTTCAGCAGCAGCACCAATAGACAAAAAAGTAGGGATATGGCTTGAAAACATAGGAATCACATTTTTACAAGGATATGGATTAACAGAAACAGCACCAATATCAGCATTAACTCCTGAATACAAAACATCAGTTGGTTCAGCAGGAAAAGCAATAGTGCAAGCAGATATAAAAGTAAAAGAACCAAATGAAAATGGAGAAGGAGAATTATTAATAAAAACTCCAACTCTAATGTTAGGATATTACGAAGACGAAGAAGAAACTAAAAAAGTAATTGATGAAGATGGATATTTCAATTCAGGAGATATAGGTTATATTGATGAAGATGGATACATATTTATTACAGGAAGAAGCAAAAATGTTATTGTTACTCAAAATGGAAAAAATATTTATCCAGAAGAAATAGAAATGATTTTGGATAAAGTAGATGAAATCAAAGAGGCAATGATTTATGGTAAAAAGCCAGATGCTAATAGCAAAAAAGAAGAGAAAGAATTAATCATTACTGCTAGAGTTATACCTGATTATGAAGCTATTGAAGAATTATATGGCAAACTTTCTGAAAAAGAGATTTATGATATAATTTGGAAAAGAGTTAAAGAGGTAAATAAACAGTTGACTTCTTATAAGGCTATTAAGGATTTGGAAATTAAAGAGGGCGAGTTTGAGAAGACTTCTACTATGAAGATTAAGAGATATAAAGAACTAAATAAAAATTAGTTTTTACTCAAATTAGGTATTTTTTACAAAGTTTAGCATATAATATAATTGTGTTTTATATTATTTTGCTAAGCTTTTTTGTTATCTTAATGGGAATTTTTTGTGCTTTTTTATGTTTGAATACAAATTTTTATTATTTTTTTGCTTTTTTGTATAATTTTTCGATTTTTTCCTTGACATTGTACTTATAAGAGTGTATAATTTATTTTGTTAATACATCGCGGGGTGGAGCAGTTGGCAGCTCGTCGGGCTCATAACCCGAAGGTCGATAGTTCGAGTCTATCCCCCGCAACCAAAGATTGATAAGAGTCGCAAGAGATTGTGGACTCTTATTTTTTTTGAAATTGGCATAATTTTGATGTAAATAGGGACTGCCTGTAAACGCAGGTTGGCAAATTACTTTAAAATAAACTAAAACACATCTTATGTTTTAAAAAAGCATATAAACCTAAAGAAATAATTGCTTTGTATTATTACTATAGATTTTTATTAGGATTATACAAAAGAAATAATGTACAATATAAACTGACTACAAAAATGAGAGAAGAAGTAAAAAAGATGGACAGGTATTCAGAAAAAATAAGATTATTGTGTAAATATAAGTTGGAAACACCAGAAAATGTAGATGAACTGAAATCAAAGAAGCTAAGAGAAAAACAAGATATATTAAATACTAGAAATGGATTATATTATAAAAGAGGAAAAGTAGATAATGAAACAGAGAAAAATGAGATTACAAAGCAAATAATAGCAGTTACAGAAGAGTTAATTAAAACAAGGAAAGAGCTAAAATTCTGTAATGAAATTTATGAGAATGTATCAAAGATGAAAGAACAAATAAAAAAGATATATAAATAGGAACAAGAAAAAGTAAAACAACTGAAGAAAAAAAGTAGAAGATATGAGAGATAAATAAATAAAAAATCACATTCATAACAACTGTAAATAAAAAACAGCTAAGAAACTTGACAAATTTTCAGCAGTATGATATTATAATTTTACAAATGAAAAAGCACAACATATAAGTTAGGTATATGTTATGCTTGAGCAACTTAATGCTATTTTGATTTGTAATTATAGTATACATTTTTTTTTTAAAAATGTCAAGTTGCTCTAATTTGTTAATTTTATAGTTATTGGAGGAGCAATATATGATTTATGTTGATAAAGTTCATTACGAAATTGATGAACATGGATGCAGAGTAATTGCAAAAATGAAATGGACAAATAATAAAAATGAATGGGCAGTAAATGAGTGCACAAAAGCGGAAATGATTAGTTTTATTAATAAAAATCCGAATTCTACTAAAACGAAGTATTTAAGATATGGGTATTGGACAACAGGAGAAGATATTAAAGTTGTAAATAATAAATATCTGAGAACGGATGCGAATAATACAGAAAAAGACAATTTAGGAGAACTTCCAGAATACTAAGAGAAAGTAGCAACCTAACTGCTACTTTTATTTTTAGGAGGTAAATATGGTAGAAAGACTGAAAAATGTTGCTGAAATTATATTTTGTATTCTTGAAAAGGGAAATGAAGAAAAAAAATTATTAACAGCAGCAAATTTATTAGAAAATAATCAAATATCCAATATAGAAATTGATTATAAGTTTAAAAAAGATGAATCTGTAATTATAAGAAAGAACGATATTTTATTAAAACGAATTAATCCTACTTATGTTAATTTTATAAGTGAGATTAATAATAATATTTATGCTGGTAATAATCTTATAATCATTAGACCTAAAAATATTGATGCAAAATATTTAGCGGCTATATTAGATACTAATATTGAAAAATTTACTAAGAAAAATTCCATAGGAGCGATTGTTCCATCAATAGGAAGAAAAGAAATTGAAAAATTTAAAATAGAAATGTGTAGTAAAGAGCAACAAGTTGCATTGGGACAATATTGGTTAAAATCTATAGAAAAAAGGGTATTAGAAACAAAAAAAATAGAGTTAGAAAAACAGAAAACTTTGATAATAGTAAATAAATTTATAAACAAAATAGGAGGAAATAAAAATGACTAGTTTAGAAGATATTAAAAATGCTTTATGGGCAGGTGCTAATACATTTAGAGATAGCATTGATGCGGCAAATTATAAGGATTATGTTCTGTCAATGCTATTTGTAAAATATCTAAGTGATACATATAAGGAAAGTGTAGAAAAATTAAGAAAAGATTATTCTGGTATAAGACTAGAAAGACAAATTGAAAATTTACCATTTTGCTTAAAGAAAGAATATACTTTTGAATATTTAGATGAAAACAAGTATGCTAATGATATTGGAACTAAAATTAGCGAAGCTTTAACAGGAATAGAAAGTTCAAATCAAATACTGGCTGGTATTTTTAGAGGAATTGATTTTAATAGTGAAGCAAATTTAGGAAAAAAAGAGCAGAAAAATCCAATGCTTAGAAATTTGATTGAGGATTTTGAGAATTTGGATTTAAGACCAAGTATGATAGAAACAAATGAAGAACAAGTTCCTTCAGATGTTATTGGAGATGCTTATGAATATATGATAGGAGAATTTGCGACAATGGCAGGAAAAAAAGCAGGTTCTTTCTTTACTCCACAAGAAGTTTCAGAAATAATGGCTCAAATTGTTAATCCACAAGTAGGAGATAGAGTATATGATCCGACATGTGGTTCTGGATCACTTTTAATTAGAGCAGCAAGAAAAGGTGGGTTTGATAATGTTCAAATTTATGGACAAGAGGTTAGTAGTTCTGCAATTTCTATGGCGCGAATGAATATGTTTATACATGATATTAAGGATGCCAAAATAGCCTGGGGAGATACTTTAGCTAATCCACAACATTTAGATAGTGATGGGAATTTAATGAAATTTGAGTGTATTGTAGCTAATATGCCATTTAGTAAAGACAAATGGGCTGTGGGATTTAATCCTGGAGGAGAAGTTTCAACAAAAAATGAGAAAAATAGAAAAAAAGTAGAATTTAAGATGGAACCTTCTCTTGATAAATTTCATAGATTCGATTATGGAATTCCTCCATCTAGTAAAGGTGACTGGGCATTTTTATTGCACATGATTGCAAGCATGAGTGGAAATGGGAGAATTGCTGCAGTAGCTCCACATGGTGTTTTATTTAGGGGAACAAGTGAGGGGAATATAAGAAAGAGTATAATAGAATCTAATCTTTTAGATTCAGTAATTGGATTGCCAGAAAATATTTTTTATGGAACTTCAATCCCAGCTTGTATTTTAGTTTTTAAAAAAGGAAAAAGAAATTCGGACATATTATTTATAGATGCATCAAGAGAATTTGCTAAAGAAAAAGCAAAAAATAAATTAGAACCAGAAAATATAAGGAAAATAGTTGAGACTTATCGAAAATATACAATGATGGAAAATGTAGAAGAAGACAAATTTAGTCATGTTGCTTCTATAGATGAAATTAAACAAAATGAATATAATCTTAATATTCCTAGGTATATAGATTCATTTGAAGAAGAAGAATTTATTGACATTGAAAAAATAAATAAAGAATTAAATGAAATTAATAAAAAAATAGTGTTTACAGAAAATGAAATTCAAAGATATTTAGAGGAGTTAGATATATGAATGAACAAATAAAAAGTAGAATAAATCAAATAAAAGAGAAAAATGTGCCTATAGGTTATAAAATGATAGATGGTAATATTGTTCCAGAAGACTATGTTCAAGATTTTTTTGAAAATATATTTGAATTTTATGGAGGACTTGGAATTCCAAGAGAGCGATTGTCAGAAGAAGGAGTAGAGTATTTACATTACGGGGATTTGCATAAAAATGATGCAAATGTGATTTCATATGAACAATACTCAAAAAAACCTAAGTATAATACAAAGTTAATAGGGAAAGAGCAATTTTTATTAAAAGATGGTGACATAGTATTTGTTGATGCGTCTGAAGATTTAGAAGGGACTTCTACGAGTGTATTAGTAAGCAATCTGAATAATGAATATTTTATTTCTGGATTACATACTTTTATTGGAAGACTAAAAAGAAATTGCATTGAATATGATTTTAGAAGATATTTGACTTGTGCTGGATATGTAAAAAAACAATTTCAAAAATTAGCATCAGGGTTTAAAGTATATGGTGTTTCTAGAGAGACTATAAAAAAAATATATATATTACATGGTAATAACGCTGAACAAAATAGAATTGCAAAAGTTTTAATTAATTGGGATGAAATAGTAACTAATCAGAAGAAATATATTGAAAAACTAAAAGAATATAGAAAAGCCTTATTCCAAAAAATGTTAAAGCCAAAAATAGACTGGATGGAGATAGAGTTGAAAGACATACTTAAAGAAAGAAAAAGTTTTTACATTAAAGATGGAAAATATACTCATGTTTCTCTAACTATTAATGGAATTGAAGAAAAAGGAAAACAATATAATAGGGACTTTTTAGTTAAGAATGATGATAAGGAATATAAGATAACTCATATTAATGATTTATGTTATAATCCAGCTAATTTAAAATTTGGTGTAATCTGCATTAATAGATATGGAGATGCAATTTTTTCTCCTATTTATGTTACATTTGAAGTAGATAAAAAAATTGATATAGATATACTAGAAGCAATTATTACAAGTCAACCATTCATAAATAAAATTAGGAGGTTTGAAGAAGGAACACTATACGAAAGACAAGCGGTAAAATCAGAAGATTTTATTAAAGGGAAAATTTTTTTTCCAACAAATGAAAATGAGATAAAAAATATTTCTTCTATAATAAATCTAATGAATGAAAATATAAAACTACAAGAGAAAAAATTAAATTTATTAGTGAAACAAAGAAAGGCAATGCAACAATTATTATTAACGGGAATTATAAGAATTTAAAAAGGTATTTTAGAATAGGGGGCAAATAAAATGCCAAATCATAAGATTTTTAATGAGAGGCCAGAATGTCAAGACAGATTAATAAAATTTTTAGAAAATTTAGGATATACATATGTTTCGAGAAGCGAAGCAGAAAATAAAAGAGGAAGATTATCAAATGTGATTTTTGAGGATGAGCTAATAAGATTCCTAAATAAGCAAACATATAAGTATAATGGATATGAGTTTAATTTTTCTGGAGAGTCAATTTCAAAAGCAGTCAAGGCTATAGATTCATCTTTATTGCAAGGATTAAGTTTAGCGAGTAAGGAAATATATAATCTATTAACCATGGGTATAAGTTTAGAGGAAGATATCACAATAGATAAAGATATGCCAGTAAGGCAATCTTTTGACTTACAATATATAGATTTTGATCATCCAGCTGAAAATATTTGGCAAGTAACAGAAGAATTTAGTTTAGAAAGATCTAATGGACAGTATTGTAGACCAGATATAGTGTTAATGGTTAATGGAATTCCATTAGTGGTAATTGAATGTAAAAAATCCAGTATAGATATAAAGGAAGGGATTTTACAAAATGTAAGAAATATGATGCCAGATTATATACCTCAGTTATTTAAGTACAGTCAGTTAGTATTAGCAGTAAATCCAAATAAAGTAGTATATGGAACAACAGGAACAACAGCTGATTATTTTGTTGAATGGAGAGAAGATGAAAATTATTTGGATTGGCAAAAAGATATATGTATGAAATGCTCACCAGATGGACAAGTATTAGAACAAGACAGAATCTCAGTGTCTTTACTAGAAAAAAATCGATTATTAGAAATAATAAAATACTTTATTATTTATGATAGTAATATAAAAAAGATAGCAAGGCATCAGCAGTTTTTTGCTGTGAAAAATGCTATAAATAGAATAATTGAAAATAATCAAAGTGAACTTAAAGGAGGAGTAATTTGGCATACACAAGGGAGTGGAAAATCATTAACAATGGTAATGTTGGTAAAAATGATACAATTAAAAAAAGCAAAAGAGATACCAAGATTCATTATTGTTACTGATAGAATCAATCTTGATAAACAAATTAGAGATAATTTCGCAAATTCTCAAATGGAACCAGTAAGAGCAAGCACAGGTAAGGGGTTGAAAGTTTTATTAAAGGATAAAAGCAATATAGTAATTACAACTTTGATTAATAAATTTGAGACAGTGTGTAAAAATCACTATTTAGAAGCTGACAGTGAAAAATTTTATGTTCTTATTGATGAAGCTCATAGATCACAATATAGTTCAATGTATAATTATATGAGAGAAGTTTTACCAAATGCAACACTTATTGCATTTACAGGAACACCTTTAATAGCTTCTAAGAAAAAAAATACATATAAAAAGTTTGGAAGTCCAATACATAATTATACAATGAAACGTTCAATTGAAGATAAAATTACTGTTCCTTTAGTATATGAAGGAAGAAAGGTTAAACAGAATGATCCTTTAGATACAATTGATGCATATTTTGAAAGTCTAACTGAAAATTTAACAGACGATATGAAGAAAGAATTGAAAGAGAAATATAGTAAGTTTTCTAAATTAGCAATAGCAAGTAGCAGAATAAATTTATTAGCCTTTGATATATATGATCATTTTATAAACTATTGTGTACCAAAATGCTTAAAGGCTATGATAGTTTGTTCTTCTAGAGGAGCAGCAGTTGAAATGTTTGAGGTGCTAAAAAACATGAAAGCAGCAAATCCAAGAGTTGTAATAAGTTTCGGAGATAAAGAAGAAGGTGAAGGTGACCAAAACACACCATCAGCGATAAGGAAAATTAAAGAATATCATGACAAAATAGTGAAACCTTTATTTGGAGATAATGATGAAAAATATGATGAAAGTATTTGCGATAATTTTAAAAACCCAGAAGGAGAAATAAATATCCTTATTGTAAAAGATAAACTTTTGACTGGATTTGATGCACCAGTAGCAGGGGTATTATATATAGATAAACCAATGCAAGAACATAATTTACTTCAGGCCATTGCTCGTGTGAATCGTGTGTATAAAGATAAGGATTTTGGACTTATAGTTGACTATTGGGGAGTTTTTTCTAAACTAAATAAAGCCATAGATATGTATAATGATGAAGAATCAAAATTTAATGAATATGATAGTGAAGATATAGAAGATACAATTTTTGGACCAGTTGATGAAAAGAATAAGTTAGAAGAATTAAATAAAAAGGTATGGGAACTATTTAACAATATACCAAATACTGCAACATCGAATGAATGGCAGATTGTATTAAAAGATGAAATTGTAAGAAAAGACTTTTATACGAAATTAAAAGAATTTGCTAATATATTAAATTTGGCTTTAACAAATAGAGAAATTTTTACTGAAGTGGGTATCGATCAAATAGAAAAATATAGACAAGATTATTTATTTTTTAAAAAATTAAAAAATGCAGTTATAGTTAGATATGATGATAAAATAGATTATTCTCAATATGAAGAAGGAATTAAGAATTTAATTGATACTTTTGTAAATGCTTCAGAAGCTACTCAAATTATTTCTCCAGTTTCAATTGGAGATGAAAAAGAAATGAAGAGATTGTTAAATTCAATGGACTCAGATGAAGCAAGAGCTGATGCAATAAAAACCAGAATAGAGTCAGAATTAAAGCAAATTAGATATGATGATCCAATTTTATATGAAGAATTTTCAACTAAGATAAAAAAGACTCTTGCAGAATATGAGCAAAATAGAGATGCGGATAAATACTATGAAAATATGGAGATAATGGCTGATGATTTTAGAAATGGAAGAGTTTCAAGAGATTATCCATCTAAAATAGCCAATGATAGTGATAGTAAAGCTTTTTATGGAGCAATAATTACTATATTAAAAAATGAGAAGGTTACCATTATTTCAGAAGAAATTGAAGAAAAAATATCAGATTATTCTATAAATATAAAAAAGGCTATAGCAGAGAATACCAAAAGAGATTGGAAGAATAACGAAATGGTCCATAAAGCAATACATAGAATATTAGATGATTATTTATTTGAAATATTTGAGGAATTAGAAATTGAAGTAACTAACAAAAATATTCATATTATTGATTTAATGATTGATGAAATTATGAAGATTGCAATAGTAAGATATTAACAATAAACTTAGGAGGAATTAATATGATAAAAAACTTTGAAATTAATTTAAGCTTACAAAATGGGAAAATTAATGTTAATATAATTGAAAAGAATATAAAGAATATACATTTAAAAGTATATAGCAATTTCAAAGTTAATTTATCAGTTCCCAAAAATACAGAACAAGATTGGATTGAAAAATTCTTATATAAAAAAAGTGACTGGATAGATAAACAAATAACAAAATATAGATTAGCAGAAGGAACTAATAATTTATTAGATATAAAAACAGGCACATCTACTCAATTTCTAGGAAAAGATATGAGAATATATAAAAACACATCATTAAAAAATGAGATTGTTTTAGAAGAAAAGAATATAAATATATATTTAAAGGATATCAAAGATCAAGAATATGCAAATAAATTTTTTAATAAATGGTGGAGAAAACAGGCTGATTTAATATTTAATGAAGAAACTAATAAGTTATATCAAAAAATTTATAAAAAATATAATATTGATAAGCCAGAAGTTTGTATTAGAAAGATGAAGACTCAATGGGGAAGCTGTATACAATCAAAAAATAAAATTACATTAAATGAATATTTACTAAAAGCTAATAAAAGATGCATTCAATATGTTATATTACATGAGCTAACACACTTAATGTATCCTTATCATAATAAAGATTTCTATAATTTTTTAACAATTCAAATGCCTGATTGGAAGCAAAGAAAACACGAATTAGATAATGATGTCGTACAATGGCTATAAAAGGAGCGATAATATAATGAATTATAACACATCCCAAATAGAAGAAATTGTTTTAATTAATGGACATAAAAAAGCAAGGCAGATATACATCGTATGAAAAATTTTGTAATATTGAATACAGTAATGGCGAACAATATAATATACATAAATTATTAGTAAGATTTTTTCATATAAAATAATAAATAATGAAGTGAAAAGTATGATGTATCTTAATGGAGAAGCACATAATGATTTAGAAAATTGGTTGAATGCATTTGAAGAAAATAATATATGTAATGAATTTATATATTTTATTATTAGTAATAGCTATAACTTTAAAAATTTAATTAAAGATAATGAATATGATGACAGCAAAGTAGTAAATCTTTTGAAAATAGTTAATGATATAATATAATTTAAAAGTGTGAATATACTATCATTCACACTTTTAAACGATTATTCTTCACAGCATCCACCAATCAACTGCACGCCATCCACAAATCCATTCCTATAATATTTCTCATTCCAATAGCAAATATAATCAAAGAAATTATCATCAAGCTATTTTAGTTGTTACTCAACATACTTTTTATTCTGAACAGGAATATTTTTCAAAATCCTCTCCGAAATTTCATCAAAATAGATAAAATGTTTCTTATCTTCATCAGTAAGAGTGCAAAAAACTTCCTGTTCTGTAAAATTAAACCAATTTCTTAAAATATCATCTTAATTAATTTCTCTAAAATTATTCATGATCTAAAATTTCAAAAATTTTGTATACTTAGGCTGTAACAAACAAGTTTTAACAGTTTTAGAATTGTGTTATTTTAGATAGTAATAAAACAGCACCAACACAACATGAATTTGTGATAAATAAAAATGAAGGAGAATAATTGGAAAATTTTTTAGAAATATGCAATATATAAATTAAAACAATAAAAATAAAGGAGATCAAAAATGAACATATTTATAGAATACCCCAAATGCACAACATGCAAAAAAGCAAAAAAATGGCTAGAAGAAAACAAAATAGAAATTAAAGAAAGAAACATAGTAACAGAAACACCAACAGAAGAAGAACTAACAGAATGGATAAAAAGAAGCGGAGAAGAAACAAAAAAATGGTTCAACACAAGTGGTTTAAAATATAAAGAATTAAACTTAAAAGAAAAACTAAAAACTATGAATGATGAGGAAAAAATAGAACTATTAGCAAGTGATGGAATGCTTATAAAAAGACCATTACTAATAACAGACAAAGAAATTTTTATAGGATTTAAAGAAGAAATATGGAAAAAATTTAAAGGCTAGTCAACTCATAAATTAATTCTTAAATGAATCAAAAGAATAAATAAGAATAATAAAATGTCGAAAAACGATATCAAATTACAACTTTCGACATTTTTTGCATTTAATATATTATATTATTACAATAATATAATGTAAAAGGAGAAAAATATGAAAGAAAATAATGAATTATCATATGGAATTGATTTAGGAATTGCATCAGTTGGATGGTCTGTATTAAATTTAGAAGAGAATAAAATAATAGATAAAGGAGTATACAAATTTTTAGAAGCAGAAAAAGCAGAGGACAGAAGAAATTCAAGAAGCGTCAGAAGAAGAGGAAAAAGAAAACTACATAGAATTGAAAGATTATATATACTGTTTAAAGAAAAGGGAATAAAAGAAAAAAATATAACAGATAGCGATTTGTTAGAAAAAAGAATAAAAGCAATAAAAGAAAAAGTAACGATGCAAGACATAGTAAATATAATTATGTATTTTGCAAGACATAGAGGATATATACCATTTAAAGATGAAGATGAAAGAACAAGTGAAATTGTAGACCAATTAAGAAATGAAGGATTAATAGCTTGTGAAATTCAAGAGAAAATTTTAAAAGAGAATGATAGATATCGTGGGGAACAATATTTAATTCAACACACAGACTATTTAAAAGAATTAAAAATAATGTTAGAAGAACAAAGAAAATATTATACTGCTATTGATGATGAATTTGTAGAAAAGACAATAGAAATAATAAATTCAAAAAGAAAATTTTGGGAAGGGCCAGGAGGACCTAGAGAAAACCAATTAAATAAATATGGAAGATATAAAACGTTAAAAGACATAGAAGAATATAAGAAAGATAAAAATTACAATAAATATTTATTTGAAAATTTAATAGGAAAATGTAGTATATATACAGATGAAAAAAGAGCATCATCATGGAATTTTTATGCAGAATGTTTTAACTTTTATAACGATATGGTTAATCTAAGAATAAATATACAAAATTTAGATGAAACAAATAGAAAATATTTTACAAGTATAAATAAAGATTATTGTAAATTAACAAGTGAATCTATTAATATTCTAAAAGATGAAGTTTTAAATAGCAATATTGTTAATTATAGCAAAATATTTAAGAAACTGTTTTTAGTAGACTTTGCACAAATAGAAGGATATAAAAAGGATAAAGATGGAAAACCTGAAATATCAAAATTCGAACAAATCCGAAAATTAAAAAATAAAATAGAAGATAAAGAATTAATAGAAGAACTATTAAGTAATATGGAAGCATATAACAAAGCTATATATTTAATACAAATTTCACCAGACAAAACAACTAAATATGAAATATTAAAAGACAATTTGAAAGAAATTTATAGTGATAAATTAATAAACTTCTTATCAAACTACAAAATAGATGATAATAGATATCATAATTTTTCTGAAAAAGCATTAAAAACATATTTAGAGTTAATGGAAGAACATAATGAAAATTCTTCATACATAGAAAGAAACTATGCAGATGAAATAAACCCAACAACAGAAGAAGAATTAATAAGAAAATATATAAACGAAAATATAAAAAAAGGAGAACTAAAATATATAAATTCAAAAGGAATAGATGATATAATAGCATCTCCAGCAACTAAAAAATCATTAAGAAAAGCAATTAGTATATTAAATAAACTATTTTCAAAATATGGATATCCAAAATATATTTGTATAGAAAATACAAGAGAGCTATTATCACAAGATAAACAGAAAGAATATGAAAATAAAACATTAGATAATAGAGTAAAAAGAAATAATGCAAAGAAAAAATTAGAAGAGTCAGGCTATGATACAAACGAAGAAAATATTGATAAATATTTATTACTAAATGAAACAAATCATAAATGTGCATACTGCAATAAAGACATAACAGTTGGAAATTGTGAAGTTGAGCATATTTTACCTATAAGCAAAACAGCAAATGATACATTTTTAAACAAAACAGTATCATGCACACAATGTAATGGAGATAAAGGAAATAAAACACCATATGAATTTCTGAAAAATAAAAATATCTATGAAGAATTTAAATTAAGAATACAAAAAAATTCTAGTTTAGATAACGAGAAGAAAAATAATTTACTATTTGAATCAAGCATAGATAAATATGAAAAGAAATTTGTAAATAGAAATTTAAATGATACATCATATGCCACAAATGAATTAGCAAATCAACTTAAACTATTTAAAAAGGCATACTACAGACATAATTATGGAGAAATTTTAGAAACTAAAGTTTTAAAAATACCAGGACAATTTACAGGAATTATAAGAAAAAGAAGCAATTTAGAAAAAAATAGAGATTTAGAATATCATCACGCAGTTGATGCAAGTATAATTGCAAGTATTCCAAAATTAAAAATAGGAAAATTAATGGATATGATTCAAAATGAACCTAACAAATATTGGCAAATTAATAACTTAAATGAATATAGAGATAATTTGTACAATGAATTATATTTACAAAAAAATTTAAAGGAACAATTAGAAAATACAAATTATTCGAACACAAGATTTGCACAAGAAATACAGAAAAAACTAAATGGACAATTATTTGATGCGAATATTTCAAAAGTAATAATAAAAAATGGAGAATATTATAAGATTGAACAAATAAATAATATATATGAATTAGATTATAAAGATATTGATAAATATTTCAACAATGAAAAAACAAAAAAATACTTCTTGTGTAAAGATAATGATGTAAAATTATATAAAAAGATATATGATATTATAGAAATGTATAAAGAACAAAAAGTAAATCCATTTGTTGAATATTGCAAAGAAAATAACATGAATACAGATGAAAAATTTAATTATAGAAAACATGGAATTAGAAAAAAAGATAATAGTCCAATTATTGTAAAGTTAAGATTTTTAACAAAAGTAAATATTCCATATATAATGAAAAATGACAAATTAATTATAAGTAAAAAAGAAAATAAAAAAGAACCAATGGTAATGTTCGATAGTCTTAAACAATATTGTACAAGAATATATAAGGATAAAACAACAGGAAGATTATTATTCATGCCAATATTAAGAATATTTGTTGATAATAAATCAGGAGAAATAAAAACAGAATTGCCATACTATAAAGAACTATATAATAAATATGTAGGAAAAAATATCGAAGAAGTAGAAAAATATACGGATTTATTTAATAATGAATATGTTAGATTTTATAAAAATGGAGAAATTGTTGGAGAAGGACTTGTTCAATATTTTGACAAAACTAATAATATAGTTAAAATAAAAAACTCAAAAATTAATATAACTTCAAAAATAGATAAAATACAAAAAATAAAATTTGACGTTTTAGGTCTTTACAATTTAAACATATAATGTTATACTATAAATGTAATTTAAATTACGTTTTACATTAATAAGGATTTACAGTTTCTTTATTATAACAGAGAATACTGTAATAAAAGAAGTCTTTAGCTAGGCTTCTTTCTTTTTTTATTTAAATGTCTTGGCGAATTATATATATAACTAATGTTGACAAATTAAGTTTAAATTTAAATTCAATACAAATAATCCACGAAAATAATACATATTTTGTAAGCTTAAATGAAATTGCTATGCTAGTTGTAGAAGATTACAAATCAATTATAACAGTTAGATTATTAATAGAACTAGCAAAACAAGGAATTCCAATGATTATATTAGGAATGAACAATATGCCAATAGGAGAATATTTTCCAATTGCAGATAATGTAAGAACAGCTAAAAGAATTACAGAACAGACTATGTGGGATGATAATATAAAAAATAAATTATGGACAAATATAATAAAAGGAAAAATCGAAAATCAAATTATTACATTAAAAGAATTAGAATTGTTAGACAAAATTAATATTTTAGAAGAATACATCAAAAAAATGAAGATAGGTGATACAACTAATGTAGAAGGAATTTGTGCAAGAGTATATTTTAAAGAATTATTTGGCAATGAGTTTATAAGATTTAATGAGACTATAGAAAATTATTGTTTGAATTTTGCATATCATATTATTAGAACAATAATAAGTAAAGAGATAGTAGCCAGAGGATATATACCATCATTAGGAATAAATCATAAAAGTCAATATAATGTATTTAATTTTGCAGATGATATAATAGAAGTATTTAGGCCAATTGTAGATTACTATGTATATAATATTTTAATGAAAATATTAAAAAGCGAAATTTTTGAATTAACAAAAGAAATTAAAATTGAGTTAATAAATATAGTGAATAATAAAGTTAGTTATAAAAATAAAGTTTATAGTATGATAAATGTAGTATCAGTATTTATAAGTGATATAATAAATTTTATAAATTTAGATGGAAAAGAAGAACTAGAAATACCAAGATTAATAAATGAGTGAGTCTTTATATAAGCAAGTGAGAGTACTAGTTTTATATGATTTACCAATGCTTGAACCAGAAGATAGAAAAGAGTATACAAAGTTTAGAAATAATATTTTAAAACTGGGATGTTATTTGGTACAATTTTCAGTCTATGCAAAGGTAATAAAAAATGAAATTTATTATAAATCATTTATAGAAAAATTAAAAAATATTTTGCCAGAAAGAGGAGAAGTAAGAGTAATAAAATTGACAGAGAAACAATATGAAGATATGCTATTTTTAAATGGATCTCAAAATAGTTTCGAAAAGAAGATTTCTAATAATAATCTGGTGGTATTTTAATGTATTATTTAAAATATGATAATGAGAACATTTTCTTAACAAATCATAATAAAATTATTCTTACACAGTACAATAGTTATTATAAATTTATGACTAATATACTTGAGATTAACGAAAAAAGTAATGACAGAATGGAACTTAATAGTTTGATACTTAATTCAAAAAATACTTTAATAATAGATTTATCGTCTATCTCATCGATAACAAAAATATTTAATAGTGAAAATAAACTAACAGAAGAATACATAAAATCAAAGCTAGAAAATAATGTTATAAATATAGATGATGAAGAAAATATCAATAAAATAATAAATGATATTATAAATAAATTGTATAGCGAAATGAATCTAAAAAATGTAAATATAGATATATTAAAACTAATAAAAAATAATTCTAGCATAGAAATAAAAAATAGTGATGATTTTTTCAATATTTTAAAGGAAGTTTTAAAAAGTAGTACTTTAAAAAACATTTTTATTATATATAAAAAAGGAATTTTAGATTATTTTAATTTAAGAGAATTAGAAGAGTTAGAAGATAGTAAGTTAATCTTATTTGAGATATGCGATAAAAACTCTATATTTGAAAGTAATGATAATATATTATTTTTTGATAATAATATATTTCAAATTACATACAATAATTTGATTGAATTAATAATGTCTAAAATAAAGATAGATAATATGAATGAAGAGATATATAAATATTTAATTAATAAAATATTTTTCTATTCAATAAATGAGAAAGAAGTTGATATTATGAAAAAATATTTAAATGAAGTTATAAAAATTAATGAAGTATTGAAAAATGAGTTTAAAATTGATTTAAAAGAGACATTAGGTTATATATAATTTGACATTTTGAATAAATTGATTTAAAATATTTATAGGTTTTAAAGTACTGTAAATCTTTATTAATGTAAAACAGTTTCTTAAAAAGGATTTTCGTTCGTTTTGTTTTAAAGTACTGTAAATCTTTATTAATGTAAAACATTTTCTGGAATACTAATTGAAATTCCTACGTTTTAAAGTACTGTAAATCTTTATTAATGTAAAACTACGATGTATCCACTTATTTCTATTAAAACAGTTTTAAAGTACTGTAAATCTTTATTAATGTAAAACACTGAAATTTCTATTAAAACGGATGTATGGGTTTTAAAGTACTGCAAATCTTTATTAATGTAAAACAATAGTATTAGGTATTGCCTCAAGTCGTTCGTTTTAAAGTACTGTAAATCTTTATTAATGTAAAACAGAATTGTGCTTTTGATTGCAGTCTAACACGTTTTAAAGTACTGTAAATCTTTATTAATGTAAAACTTTATTGCAAGTATTACTATTAAAAATACAGTTTTAAAGTACTGTAAATCTTTATTAATGTAAAACTAAATAACATTTTTGTCTAACAAATCGTGCGTTTTAAAGTACTGTAAATCTTTATTAATGTAAAACATTTACATTTCAATTGATTATTTCTTTCAAGTTT
>JAAWDR010000019.1 GCA_022793875.1 Clostridia bacterium | reverse complement strand
ATGTGTAGACATACTGCTGTTACTAGAATGATTGAAGCAGGAATGGATTTACTTGTTATTGCAGCTATTCTTGGACATGTAGATGACCGCCAAATCAAAGAAACTTATGGACATATACTTGCAAGATATAGAAATAGACAGCTAAAAGATTGCCGTTCTTATTATGGAAAACAAAAACTAAAAATGAAATTGTGTGCTTAAAATGCATTAAAATTGCATTAAAATATAATTTCACAAAAATTATAATCCGATGTATTATAGTAATATCAATGCATCGGATTATTTATGCGGATAGTTGTTTCCGACTACCCGCTCCACGCTATAAAAGTTTATAAAACACGAGCTCAGCTATTGATGAGATCGTGTTTTACTTATGTAGAACAGCAACACCGCTCTACTCTTTGTTATAACTTATTATTCATCACAAATACTTATTTGCGTTCCTTTAATAATCTCTCGAATTTTTACTTCGTTATCCAAATGCATAAGATAAACATCTACACCTTTACGAGTTAATTCATTCAAAAAAGATAAATTATCTTCCAATTTCAAATGAACACCGCCAACCACAGAAGCATCTGTATACAATTGCGAACCTGAATCAATATACTTACTAAATGGTTCCAAAGTTGTTGTATCTCCAGTATATATGACATGTTTTCCATTAATTGTTGCTGAAAATCCATAACAATCAATTTCTTCTCCAACATGATTTACAGGAATAAAAGTAACAAAATCATTATTTTTTGTATATCTTTCCTTAGGAAATCCTGGAATTTGCCAATATCTAGGTACTCCTGTAATCCTAAGGAAATTGTCAATTTCCTTACATGCTGTAATAATATTAATTGGTATTTTTAACTGAAAATAACTAAAAAGAGCCAGCTGACTAAGTGAACCCACATGGTCACCATGCATATGAGTAATTATTACATCAATTCCAGAAATTCCTGTAAGAAGATTATTATCTTGTAATTGTGTCATAACAGTATGACCACAGTCAATCAATAATAATCTATCACCAACAAAAGTATATGCTGATGTATTTCTTCTTCCAAAACCACTGTCTCTCCCTAAAAATTCGATAGCTTTTTTCATACATTGTCCCTACCTTTCATAAGTTTATTAGTAAGTGTTATTTTTAAAGATGAAAACAAGGACTAAAAACATACATATGCAATATATGATACTATAATTTACATAAATTTTCAACTTTTTCTAAAAAATTATTGAAATTTATGTACATTTGATGTATAATACCAATATGTTTTTTATACTTTATCCTATTCTAAATTATAGACAAATATCTAAATTTAGAAAGGATATTAGATTTTTAGTAATTGTAACTGTAGTTTTTGTTTAAACATTCATAGGAGGTAACCCAATGGTAAAAATCTACAATTGTCAAATTACAGATGTAAAAATTAAAATTAGAAAGAACTTTGATATAACAGTAAAACTTGAATTTATGTATCATGGCGATAATATATTCTCTATCTTTACAGAAAAGTTTTATAATGCAAAAGAAGATGATGAATTAAAACAAATAATGCGTTATGCTAATGTAGAAAAAATCAAAAAACTCAATGGAAAAGTCGTACGAATAGTACTTGATGAAGATAAAAAATTTATTGGTATTGGACATGCAATTGGTGATGTTTTTACTTTGTTTGAAGATACAAACAGAACATATTTTGAATCTGAATTAACTAAGTAATACTATAATCAACTAGTAATAATTTATCATTTTCGAAATAGAAAAGTAATCCTCATAACTCGAATATGTGGATTACTTTTTCCATTTATTTAGCTCATTATTAAATACATTACTATTTTATCAAATTAACAACAAATATTTATCCTAGTCTCATTATCATGTTTTCCATCTATATAATACCTATTACCACTATCGAAAATATTACAATCAACATCATCTTTAAACATTACACGAAAAAATAATCCACCCTTAGGTCTTGAATAACTTACAATAGCATTAGAAAAATTTTCAACTAACTCTTTTATAGTTTTATCTAAAAATTGCTTATAAACATTTACTTTATCACTTATTATTTCCTTCAAATTATTATTTTCTAAATAATCTAATACAACATATTGAATAAAAGCTGAAGTACACAAATCAAAACTTTCTTTAAAAGAATAAACAATATCTAAAATCTGCTTACTAGCAACTATATATCCAACGTTTATTGAAGGACTAATATATTTTGAAAAAGTACCCAAATAAATAATATTTTTTCCATCATTTAATTTAAACAAACTATCATATTTTACCTCTGTATAATTAATTAAACTATATGGATCATCTTCCAAAACTAAAATATTATACTTATTTATAATTTTCAAAAATTCCCTTCTATTCTCAGTACTCCAAGAATATCCTGTAGGATTATTAAATGTTGGAGTAACATATATAAGTTTAGGTGAATACTTAATAATTCTTTCTTCTAACATCCTTAAATCAAGTCCATCTTCTCTTAAATCTATCCCTACAAGATTAATATTTTGCTTTTTAAAAACATCAATCGCTCCAAAATATGTTGGTTGTTCAATTAAAACAGTATCCCCCTCTTTTAATAATCCATACGCTATTAAATTTATTGATTGCTGTGAGCCTGTAGTAATTAACATATTTTTATAATTTATTTCATATTTCCAATATTGTTCTATAAATTTACTTATTTGAATACGTAGTTCCTTTATTCCTTTTGGAGTGGTATATGTATTAAAATCAATCCCACTATTTAATACTCTTTCTATACTCTTATTTATTCCTTGTTTATCAATTATATTATATATTCCAAGTGACTTATTCATAACTATTTTCTCCTACACACATATAAAGAACTAACACCATTATCTAATATTTCTATATCAAAATATGGAGAAAGCAACTCTAAATATTGTTCTTTTGATATCCAATCAAATACTGTAAAATGTGGCTCAAATCCTTCCCTTATTTGAATATGTTCTACTTTATTATCAACTAAATATGATATTTCTAGATAATTAATATTATCAATTACATATTCTTTTATCATAGGTTTAACTGGTGGCTTTTTAGAAAATGTATTAAATATAAATAATCCATCTTTTTCAAATATATTACTGAATTTTTCTACATTAATGTTAAGTAACCAATAATTAATTGCTTGTTCACAAAAAGCTTTAGTATATTTTTCTTTTGTAGTATTTACAAAAGATTCTATTGATTGATTATAAACTTTAATTCCTAATTCTTTTAATTCATCTGGTATCATATCTTTTTCTTGATCTAGATAGCTTACATTGTCACATTTTTCTTTTAATTTTTTTGTTAGTCTACCATTTCCTCCACAAATATCTAAAACTTTGTCCTCTCTTTGTAAATTTGCTTTTTCTATTAAATAATCTACTCCTTTATTAAAAAATCTTTTATATATTTTTTCATATGTGGTATATTTAGGGTATTTCATTTCTTTTCCTCCTTTAATCATTTTATGATTTATTCAAATATATATATAAGTCCATGATGTCTTATATTAAATGATTGTGTATTATTTCTTATCGTATCTCTTACTGTTCCTGGAAAAGCATATTCATAATATGGTAGTGTATCATCAAATTCATGTAAATGAACAATTGCTTTTACTTTAGGATTTTTAAATAAATAATCTAGTAATGGTGCATTTAAACTTGCTTTTTTATTAATAACATTTATTATATGTTCTTTATGATTAACATTTTTTACTATAGAATATTCTTCAAAACTTTCTTTTCCTCTAGTAGTAGTAATAAAACCATTATCTGTTTTTACTGCAACACATCCAAAATAATATTTATCATTATATTTTTTTTGCATAATTTTATTTTTGTATTTATCTATATAATATTTATATAATTTAAAATCATCTTTATTTATTTTTATATTCTCATTAGAAATTACTGTTTTATAGTATATATCTTTAGATGCTAGTTTTAAAAACTCTTCTTCATTTTCTATTTTAAATAAACTTTTTTCTTTTGTTAAAACATATATACTATTATCTATTAATTTTAAAATTATAAATTGAAACTTATTCTGTAATAATTCTTTATAAATTATATCTATTGTTTTATCTTTTATATTAGATACTGTTTTCACTATATAATTAAGCATTTTTTAGTATCTCCTCTACAAGTTTTATAGCAATATCTTCTTTATTTTCCGCTTCTATATAACTATTATCTTTTCTTATTATAAATGCTTTATGCCTACCATTTTTTATATTGCTCAAATCATTCGCTACAACTAAATTACATTTATTTTTATCTCTTAATTTCATTGCTATATCAAGTAGCTTATTCTCAGTAACTCCATCAAGTAATTTAAATCCTACTAAAAAAGTTTCAGGACTAATTTCTTTAATTATTGAAATGATTTTAGGTGTCTTTTTCAATTTGATAATTAAATTGTCTTCATTTGAAGATATTTTATTTTCATTTATAATATCTTGATTATTACAAATTAAATCAACTATACTTTTATTACTTGCCATCTCTATATTCTTAGCTAATCTTTCTGCTGTTGTAACATAATCAACTGTATAATCTGATACCGCCATTGAGTGAATAAAATAATTTATCTTCTCTTCTGTTAGTAGCTTCCTAATTGTATTTTCTAAATCTTTTGTATCAAAAATTTCAATGATTTGTATTTTTTCATTGTTTGGCTTATATGAATTTTTTGAACATATATAATATATTTTATCAATTTCATTATTCTTAAGCTCAATTAATTTTTCAGCTATTGTACAACCTAATTTTCCAGAACTACTATTTGTTATCTTTCGTACATTATCAATTCTTTCACTTGTTCCACCTGCTGTAATAATAATTTTATTTTTCATCTTCTTCACCTCTTTCTAATATCTCTTTAACTGTTTCTATTATTATATCTTTTTCTGCTAACTTTCCAATTGCTTTATATCCACATGCTAAATTTCCTTCTTGTGGTTGTATAAATTTATAACTATATTTTTTTAATTTTTCTATATTATCTTGTACAATTTTATTATTATACATCTGGTTATTCATAGCTGGTGCAAATATAACCTGTGCTGTTGTAGCCATAATTGTTGTTGATAACATATCATCTGCTATTCCATTTGCTACTTTTCCTATAATATTTGCAGTAGCTGGTACTACTAATATTACATCTGCTTTTCTTGCTAAGCTTATATGCTCAACTTCAATATGTTCCTTTTTCTCAAACATGTCTATCACCACTTTATTTTTTGATAATGTTTCAATTGTTAATGGTGTAATAAATTCTGTTGCGTTTTTAGTCATTATTACATCTACATTTGCTCCTTCATGTTTTAAATATGATATTATTTCACATGCCTTATATGCTGCTATTCCTCCTGTAATTCCAATTACAATATTTTTATGTTTTAACATAATTTCCCTCCTCTTATAATTCCTCAAAATAATTGTAAATTTGTTCTGAATTATTATTTTATTATATTTTATTCTAAATTTGTTGATAAGTAAAATATATTTATGTTATAATGTTCATAAGGAGCAATTATAATGAATATTAATTTAGAACTATATAAAATTTTTTATGTTGTTGCAAAATACAATCATATGACAAAAGCTAGTGAAGAATTGCACATATCACAGCCAGCAATCTCTCAATCAATAAAAAAATTAGAAGAACAATTAGGTGGAACTTTATTTTTAAGAAGTAATAAAGGAATGGAATTAACAGAAGAAGGAAAAATGTTTTATGAATATGTTAAAAGTGCTTTAGAATTAATCAATAATGCTGAAAATGAATTTACATCTTTTAAGGATTTGTCAAAAGGTGAAATTAAAATAGGCTGTTCAACTACTTTAACTAAATTAGTATTAATAGACAGTTTAAAAAACTTTCACTCTGCTTATCCTAATATAAATGTTAATATTACTAATGACTTAACTAGTAATTTGATTAATGATTTAAAACTTGGAAAATTAGATTTTGTAATTTTTAATGAAAGTAATGTAAAAGAAACTAACTTAAATTTACAAAAAATCAAAGAATTACAACAAGGCTTTGTTTATAATCCTTCTTTTTATTCAGATGATATAAAAAATTTTAATGATTTAAATAATTATCCTTTGATTTTACAAAAAGAAGAATCTAATAGTAGAAAATTATTAAATTATATTTCTTCTGAAAATGGAGTTAAATTAATTCCTAAAATAGAAGTTGTCAGTCAAGATCTTATTACTGAGTTTGTTAATATTGGTTTTGGAATAGGATTTGTAATTATTGATTTAGCTAAGAGAAAATTTGATTATTTAAAAGAGTTAAAAATTAATAAAAAAATACCAAATATAAATATATATTTGGCTACAAATAAGTCTATTTCATTAACTTTTGCAAGTAAAATGTTTATTAAATACCTATAAAATGCAGAGGGATTATGGGGATGGGTCTCAAAATCCCTCTATATTTTATTCTTTAAGAGAATCTTAAATCTATAATATCACAATTTCTTTCTCCTGTACCAATTATTGTAACTGGTACATTTGTTATTTCTTCAATTTTACAAATAAATTCTTTTACTTTTGTTGGCAAATCATTATAATCATTACACCTATATGCATTCCAATCTATATATTGTGCAAAATTTAAAGCAATTTGAGTTGGTTTATTTATCATTACATTATATTTTAATCTCTCCCAATTCATTTCAAATACTCTTCTAACTTTTTTAGTAACAGTTGTATATTCTTCTAAATTAACATTACATCCACATCTATTTTGAATCTCTCCCCAAGATATTTCTTTACTTCCTGAATAGTCTCCACTATATATATCAATACCTATATTAGTTTTATTACTAATTCGTATTGGATATGGTCTAATGACCATTATTACATCTTTTACACTAAAAGGCGATATTCCTGCATCTGCAATTAATTGACTACAATTGCATTGTCTACTTGTAACATTGGGATAATCTAATCCATAATTTATATCTAAATCTGCTCCCTGTGCTCCCTCTACTAATATTGACATGTCTGATGTATTTAAAATTACAGAAGTATCAGCAATTTCTATCTTACTTTTTGCATATTCAGAAAATTTATTATAATAATCTTTAACTAATTCCACTTCTGATAACCTCATAATTTTTTCTGCTAAAGCTGCTCCACATCCTTTAAAAGTTGAGCCACTTTTTATTTTTTCTTTTTCTTCATCTCTATGTTTTTGTTTTATAATCATCGCTCTAGGATGTATGTAAATTTTTCTTTCACCTATAATTTCTTTATACTTTTTTAGCTCTTCTTCCAATATTTCTGGAGTAATAATAGCTCCAGCATTAATACAAAGTTTGGTATTACTATTCAATATTGCAATCGGCAAATGACTAACTACTATCTTTGTATTATCATTTTCAACATATGTATGTCCTGCATTTGATGCCCAATTATTAGTTGAAATTTCTATATTATCTTTTTGTGCAATATAACCACAAATTTTTCCTTTTCCACAGCTTCCAGCTTGCCCATCTATTACAATTGTTACATTTTTACTCATTATAATCACCAACTATCTAATTTTTTAGTAATTATATCATACTTTCCATAATTTTTAATCAAAATAAAACAAAAATTTTTTTAATTTACTTTTTTCCTTAAATATTAGTAAATCGATGTAAAAATATTTATATTATAAGCAATTTGGAAAATATAAAAAACAACTTATATTAATTGTTTAATTACAATTAGTATAAGTTATTTTTTATCGATTACATTTCAATAATTTTATAATTTGTAGTTCCTATTCCTAGTTCTTCAGCATGTTCAATTGTACGAATTCCATGTCTAGACTCTACTCTTTCTATAAAATGGTCTCTTCCTGAATCATCAGAATTATAAATAAAATCTAAACTTGCTTTATCTATTGCAACTGGATCTAAAGAACCTACAATTCCAATATCAGCCATACAAGGTGCCTCAGGATTACTATCACAATCACAATCTACTGAAAGGTTATTGATTACGTTAATGTAAATAATATTTCCTTTCATGTAATCAATTACTGAACTATCAGCTTCTGCCATTGATTCTAAGAAGTAATCTTGCTCTGGTAAGTTAGCCCACATTTCTTCAGGAACTTTAGTCTTACCTGCACTATGAATCCATGCTTTTCCAGCAGAAGAACTTACACCTATTGACATATTTTTTAAAGCTCCTCCAAAGCCTCCCATTGCATGTCCTTTAAAATGTGATAACATTAACATTGAATCATACTTTCTTAAATTACTACCTACATAGTTTTCTTTTAAATGTATCCCATCTCTTACAGGTATAGCCATATCACCATTTTCATCCATTATATCTACATTAGCTATATCTAAAAATCCATGTTCTTTTATTGCTTTCCAATGCTCTTCAGAAGTATTTCTTCTTCCAGCATATGCAGTATTACATTCAACTATTGTTCCATCCAACTTTTTAACTAAATTCTTTATTAAATTTGGACTTAAAAAGTTATGACCACCTGGCTCACCTGTTGATATCTTCACAGCAATTTTTCCTGTTAGTTCTTTTCCAATTGCTTCATAAATTTTAATTAAACTTTCAGGAGTTATTTCTTTTGTAAAATAAACTTTGGAACTTTCCATTTATATTCCCAGCCTTTCTTTATTTAATTATATATTAGTAATTTCAATTAATTATTATTTAGCTTATCTAATATAGCAAAAGCTGCATTTCTTCCATCTCTAGAAGCCCAAGCAACAGTACCAATACTTCCAACTAAATCTCCGCCTGCAAAAATTTTCTTATTAGATGTTTGACAATTCTCATCTATTTTAATTTTTCCTCTATCATTTAACTCTAAACCTAATTTATCTAAAATTTTTACTTCTGCCTTTGAACCAACAGCCATTATTACATAATCCACATCAATATAATAATTACTTCCTTCTATATTAACAGGACTTAATCTAGTATCTCCCTCTTTTTGTACTAATTCTGTTTTTATACACTCAATTTTCTCTACTTTATTTTCACCTAAAATTCTTAGAATATTATTTTGAAATAGGAATTCTATTCCTTCTTCTTTTGCTTCTTCTATTTCTTTTTTCTCTGCTGGCATTTCATTTTCACTTCTGCGATATACTACAATTACTCTTTCAGCTCCCATTTTATTTATTGTTCTAGAAACATCCATTGCTACATTTCCGCCACCACTTACAACAACTGTTTTTCCATGGTAATCAGGATGTGTTTTATTTTCTAGTAATTCATTTCCACCAAAAACTCCATCTAGTTCTTCACCTTTAATTCTCATTTTACTAGAAATATTTGCTCCAAATCCTAAGAAAATTGCATCATATTCTTTTTCTATTTGTTCTAAATCAAAGTCTTTTCCAAGTTCTTGATTTAATTTAACATCTATTCCTAAGTCTAGTATTTTATCAATTACACTCTTAAGCAAATTTTTATCTAGACGAAAGTCTGGTATTCCATGTTCTAAAATTCCACCCAAATAATTATGTTTTTCATAAATTGTAACATCAACACCATTTTTGGCAAGGAATGCAGCACATGTAAGTCCTGCAGGTCCTCCTCCAATTATAGCTACTTTTTTATTTATTTTTTCAACTTTATTATCATATATGCTCCAATTATTTTCTATTGCCATATCACCTATAAATGATTCTAGTTCTCCTATTTCTACTGGTGTAAAAGCAATTCTTTTTACACAACTTCCTTGACATTGTTTTTGATGAGGACATATTTTTCCACAAATAGCTGATAATACAGTAGTTTCAGTTAATAATTCATATGCTTCTTTATATTTTTCTTCTTTCATTAATTTTATGAAACCTGTTATATCATTATTAAGCGGACAACCTGCTCTACATGGCTTTTTTACGCAACTCGCACAATAATTTGCTTTTTCTAAAATTTCTTGATTTTTACTTATATATTTATTTTCTTTTAAGTTTTTTTGTTCTTTATTCGTATTTTCATTTTTTTCTATAATTGATTGTTTCATAAAGATTTCTCCTATTTGCTATTTTTATACATTCTCATAATATCTTTTAGACTCATCTTTGTTCCGTAATTTAATATTGCATTTTCATATATTCTAATTGTTACTTTTGCAATTATTAATATAGTTACAAATAATATCGCAATAGAAACAATAACATCTGTAACACTTGCCAATCCCATCATTATTCTAAAAGGCATACAAAATGGTGATGATATTGGGAACATTGACGCAAATAAATTTAATTCACTTGTTGGATTCATCATTGTAAAATATGATAAATAAAATCCTATTACAGCTAAAAGAGCAACTGGTGTATTTGCTGATTGTATATCCTCTGGTTTACTAACTGTTGATCCTGTTAACGCATATAATAAAGCATATGCAAAATACCCTAATATGAAATATATAATAGTAACAACTCCTAAATATGGTGTAATATTAGACATATCTAATACTGCATTTAATAATTCTGGGTCTAAAAATGCTTTTGCACTTACTAAAGCAGTTCCAACTATTATAATCATTTGCAATAATCCTACTATTCCAATTCCTATTGTTTTTCCTAATACTATTGTTCTTGGACTTGTAGATGTTACTAATGTTTCTATTATTTTTGATGTTTTCTCTGTTGTTATTGAGCTTGATACTTGATATGCACAGAAATATATTGCATAAAATAGTACAATTGACATTAACATTATTGCAAATATATTTCCACTTGCCTCTTCTTCATCAGTTTGCTCTAAACTAAACTCAAAATTAGGTGTAATTGAATTTATTTGCTCTTCAGTTAATCCTAATTTACTTATTTGCATATTAGTATACATTGAACTAATATAATTTACTATGTTTTCTGGCACACTTTCCATCATTGTAGTACTTTCAACTACATATCTAATTTTAATATTATTCTCTTGTGGTTCAATAATTAATGCTGATTCTATTTCTTCATTTTCTATTTTTTCTTTAATCTCTTCAAATGTTACATTTTGAACATCTATTTCATATCCAAAATCTGCTTGTTTTAATAATTCTAAACTTCCTTCGAAAATTCCTTCACTATCAACTATTAATAGTTTTCCTTGTGTTCCATTAGTTTCATTTCCACTAAAAGATTTTATAATATTAGGTACATTAAAACCTGCAACTATTAAAACTAAAATTATTAATGTTGATATTATAAATGATTTTCTTTTTATCATTTCTTTCATTGTAAATTTAATTACTGTAAATATATCTCTCATCTCTTATTTTCCTTTCTTTTATATAGTTTGGAAAAGAATAGCTATTATTTTTCAAACTAGCCTACCTTTTCAATAAAAATATCATTAAGAGTCGGTTTCATAATCTCAAAACTATTAACCAAAACACCATCAACAACAAGCTTATTTAAAAGCTCATGTGCTTGTTCTTCATTGTTAATCTTAATAATATAATTATTATCATTATTATTCTCAATCTCTAAACTCAACTCATTAATGTAACCATCAATATTTTTGTTAGTATTAATTTTAACTCTATTTGCTGGATATGTTTCTTTTATTTGTTTTAAATTTCCTTGTAATACAGTTTTTCCTTTATTTAAAATTAATATATCACTACAAAATTCCTCTATTGTAGGCATTTGATGTGCTGACATAATTACATATTTTCCATTTTTAACTAAATCAATTATAATATTTTTCAAAATTTCAGTATTTACTGGATCTAAACCACTAAATGGTTCATCTAATACTACTAATTCTGGATTATGTATTACTGCTGTCATAAATTGTATTTTTTGTTGATTTCCTTTTGAAAGTTTCTCAGCTGGTAATTGTAAATATTCTTCTACTTTTAATGTTTTTGCCCATTTGTTTATCTCTTTTTCCGCTTCTTGTTTATTCATTCCTTTTAGCTCTGCAAAATACATTAATTGATCAAATATTTTTGTTTTAGGATATACTCCTCTTTCTTCTGGCAAATATCCAAAATTTACACTTTTTCTATCTACTTTTTTACCATTCCATGTTATTTCTCCACTATCTTTTTTTATTATTCCTAATAACATTCTTATTGTTGTTGTTTTTCCTGCACCATTTGTTCCAAGTAGTCCATATACTCCTGGTTTTTCTAGTGTTAAGGAAATGTTGTCTACAACTTTTTTTCCTGAATATGTTTTTGAGACATTTTTTAGTACAAAACTCATTTCAATTCCCCTTCTTTCTTGAAGATAAAGTTTGTTTTTATATCTTCTATTTTTTCTTTTATACTATATCACAAATATGTTTTTCTTACAATTGTTTTATGAAAACTTTCTATACATTTATACTAATTGGTCAATTTTAGACACAATAAAAAGTACACATTTTACTGTGTACCTTTTTGCATAATATTAGAATATTAAAATAATTTCACATAAGTTTCATTTCTTTAGCTATTTTTTGGATTTCTTGTTCATTCATTCCTGACACTGTTGTTATAATATTCATTGACAATTTTTCTTTTAACATATTTCTAATTATATCAATTTTTCCTTCAAGTTTCCCTTCAAGTTTTCCAGCTTCTCTTGCTTCTTTCTTTTCTCTTCTTATTTCTCTTTGTAACATTTCAGCACACTGTAACATATTATCATTTTCCTCCTTATCAAATTTACTTAATATTTCTTCTGTATCTAATTCTTTAAACCCAGTCTCTAATATTGCTTTTGTCGCTATTTTACATATTCTTCTTTCATCTTTTGTATAACATTTTTTATTTAATTCATTTGATATTTTCTCTACATTTTCTATAAATTGTTCTCTTGTTTTTGATTTTTCAAGTACTATTAATTTACTTATTATATTTTCTTCTTTTAACAATTCTTTGTTGTCTAATTTATTTATATCAAAAATACTATATCTTGCTAATTCAATTCCTTCAAAATTTTTAAATTCCGATTGTATATTTTTAAAATTTAATTCTGCATTCCATTCCTGAGCTCCTGTATATAATACTATTGGTATTACAACTGGATATCTATAATTCTTATTTTTATATTTTTCTTTTGTTTCTATTAATACACTATCTATTATTGATATCTCATATTTCAATATCCTGTATGCCATAGAATAGTCTATCTTACTTTGATGTTCAATTAGAAAGAATATATCTTTGTCTTTAATTTTATATACTATATCTGCTTCTGAATTTTTTAATTTATCTGTTATATAGCTACTATTATATTTTTCTATATCTTCTTCTTTTATTTGACTTTCTAATTTTAGAAAACTATTTATTACTCTAATTGCATCTTTTTTATTTTCTAATGACTTTCTAAATATCTTATCATGTGAATTGTTTATATATTGATATTCTTCTTCTTGGTCATTTAATTGTATATCTTGTATATCCTTTGTTTCATATTTCTTTTTATATAGCATATATTCTTTAATTGTAAATATTTCTATATTACTTCTTATTATATTACTACATTTATCATTTGTCAATATTTCTTTAATAGTTAATTTAATATTTCATCATTTCTTTCTTTTATATTTTTTACTTTGTTTTTGGAATTTTAATTTTGAGAATTTTTGAACTAAATTTTGAATTAAATATATTCTATAATACTACAAAAAGTCGAACTCTGCAATCTTTTTTCATCGCAAAATTCGACATATATCAACCTCTAAGATGAGACATTTTTGTACTGTCCCAAGTGTCTCAAATTTCAACAACTTTTTCCCAACTTAAATCTTCTTTCCCAAAATGTCCATAATTTGTAGTAGCTCTATAAATTGGATTTTGTAATCCTAAATAATTTATAATACCTCTTGGAGTCAAATCAAATTTTTCACATATTTTATTAACTATTTCATCCTCTGGAATAGTATTTGTTCCATAAGTATTGACATATACAGAAACTGGTTTTGCAACACCTATTGCATATGAAAATTGTATTTCACATTTATCTGCTAATTTATTAGCAACAATATTTTTAGCAATAAATCTAGCCATATA
The DNA here is from genome assembly GCA_022793875.1 of Clostridia bacterium. Taxonomy (GTDB): domain Bacteria; phylum Bacillota; class Clostridia; order TANB77; family CAG-508; genus CAG-269. The sequence continues at coordinate 18,996 of JAAWDR010000019.1, read as the reverse complement.
TGCTGCTGATCTATCAACTTTAGTAGCATCTTTTCCTGAAAAAGCGCCTCCACCATGTCTTGCATAACCACCATATGTATCTACAATAATTTTTCTTCCTGTTAAACCACTATCTCCTAATGGTCCACCAATTACAAATCTTCCTGTTGGATTTATAAAGTATTTAGTATTTTCATCAAGTAACTCATTTGGTACTACTTCATTTATAACTTTTTCTTTTATATCTTTCTTTAACATTTCCATATCAACATCTTTTTCATGTTGTGTTGAAACTACTACTGTATCAACTCTTACAGGCTTATCATCTTCATATTCAACTGTAACTTGTACTTTTCCATCTGGTCTTAAATAATTAATTATATTTTGTTTTCTTACTTCTGTTAATCTTCTAGCTAATTTATGAGCAAGTGATATTGGCAATGGCATTAATTCTTCTGTCTCATTACAAGCATATCCAAACATTATACCTTGGTCACCAGCACCTTCTGACTCTAACTCTCCCTCTTTACTTTCTAATGATTTATCTACTCCTAGCGCTATATCTGGTGATTGTTTACATACATTTACAGTAACTTTACATGTTTTATAATCTATGTCTAAATCACTATCTCCATATCCTACTTCTTTAATGGCTTGTCTTGCTATTTCTTCAATATTTACTTGTGCTGTTGATGTAATTTCTCCTGTTATATAAACTTCTCCTTTTCCCGCTACTGTCTCACATGCTACTCTTGAATTTTTATCTTGTACTAAATGTGCATCTAATACGCTATCTGATATGTAATCACATAATTTATCTGGATGCCCCTCTGTTACACTTTCTGATGTAAATAATTTTCTCATATTATTACTCCCTCTCTTTTTATATTTTTACTATATATGTTACAATATTTTACTTTAAAATATTTAATCACATTTTTGTAAGAATTATGCAAATACCTAATATATTTTAAAAACAAAAAACCTTTGTAGCAATTAAGTACAAAGGTTTATATTTCCGATTTTTTAAATCATCATCCAAAGTACTTCTTTACTTTGTCGGTATTAGCACCTTGTTTTTCACAGGTTGCTGTGGAGTCATAAAGCCGATTCTCTCGTCCACTCTTGATAACATATATAATTTGTATATCCATTATAATCGCTTTTTAGCGTATTGTCAACATTTTTAGACAATTTTTAAAAATAAAGAAAGCAAGCTTTTACTTACTTTCTTTATTTTTTATACTGAATTATATTATAGATAAATCTTATTTAATTCACTTATAATATTTTCACATTCAGCAGAATCTTTAGCTTCAAGAATTTGTCTTTTATAAGCTTCTGAGTCTTTAGCTCTATAATTAGGTGGTCCACTAAATGAAATCTTTATAATTTCACCTTCTTTATTATCTTTTTTATTAAAAATTTTCACATTACAACCAGTAGGGCACGACCCAAAATCATTTAAAAATATACTAAGATTAAATCCTGCTTTTAGACACACTGCTAATATTTCAGGTAAAATCAAATTATTTTCATTAATAATATAATAACCTGATTTTGATGTAGTACTATACATTTCTTTAAAAATTTCTTTACAACCTTCTAATACATTTTTTTCATAGAACCGTTTTGATAAGTTGATATTAGCCATAAACTATCCTCCTAGACTCATATATATTCCAAAACATTGTTACAAAGGCATTATATCACACATATAATATTATGTCAACATATCTATATTGATATATTTCAAGATTATTTTAAACTTTTTTATAGTTTTATTTTTCCGCCTCCAAGAACAATATCTCCTACATAAAATACAGCAGATTGTCCTGGAGTTATTGCTCTTTGTGGTTCTTCAAATACCACTTCAATTTTATTATCATTTTGTTTTATTTTAGCTTTAGCAGATTTTGCAGAGTATCTTGTTTTTACTTCAACATCCATCCAATCATTTATTTCATCTACCAATAATAAATTTATATCTGTAACTATAACTTCTTTTCTATATAATTCGTTTTCTTCTCCTACAATTACTTGATTTTTCTTAGCATTAAAACCTAAAACAAATAATGGAACTTTATATGATATTCCAAGACCTTTACGTTGTCCTATTGTATAATTATATAATCCTGTATGTTTTCCTAAAATCTCTCCTTTTGAATTTACTATATTTCCTTGTTTTGGTCTTATATCAGAATTATTTTCTAAAAACTTCTTATAATTTCCATCAGGTATAAAACAAATATCTTCACTATCAGGTTTATTAGCAACCTTTAAATTATGCTCCCTTGCAATTTCTCTTATTTGCTCTTTTTCTTCAAAATCAGCTAACGGAAATAACACATGCTCTATTAAATCTTTTGGTATATTCCACAAAACATAACTTTGATCTTTTTTTCCTGCTTTTGATTTCTTTAAGACCCATCTTCCATATTTTTCACTATATTCTGTTTTCGCATAATGTCCAGTTGCAATATAATTACAGCACATTTCTTTTGCCTTTTCCCACATCGCACCAAACTTCATATATTTATTACATTCTATACACGGATTTGGTGTTTTACAATTTGCATAACAATTTATAAAATCATCTATTACATATTTTTTAAACTCTTCTTTATAATTATATGTAAAATGTGGCACTCCTATTGAGTTACATACATTTTTTGCATCTAAATATGTATTTACATTACAACAACTACTTCCTGCAAATAGTTCTAATGTTGTTCCAATCACTTCATATCCTTGTTCTTTCAATAATAAAGCTGATACTGAACTATCAACTCCACCACTCATTCCAAGTAACACTTTCTTATTTTCCATATTCTTCTTCTTTCTTAAAATGTGACAAAGGGGGCATCCCTTTTTGTCACACTTTTTTAATTTTATTATTTTGTGACAAAAAGGGACGACCTCTTTGTCACACCTATATATTTCTATAAACTATTTCTTCTAACATTTTCAATGATTTATTAACATATTTTCTATTTATACCTATCATTGGAATTTCAAATTCTTCTATTTTTTGATATAACTTTTCCATAAATAATCCTTTTCTATTTTCCATCCCTTTATTAGTATATATATAATTTACACAACATGATGGTGATTGCTCTATTCCTAAAATAGCTAGTATTTCATATCCACTTTCGCAAATAGTCTTTATTTGACTTGCTACTTGTGTAGCTAACATCTCACAGTGTCTATTAAATTCTTCTGTATCATACTTTTTTATTCCTTTAGGCTCTCTTATTAAACTATCATTAAATGTACTTTCTGCACATGGCATTTGAATAATATTAATATCATTTTCAATCAATAAATTCATAAATGGTTTTATTGATGCTTTCCATTCATATTTCACAATTCCTTTTGCTTGATATGCTTGTGCCATTAAACAAAATGGCACTAACACAAACTTTTTACTTCTATTATCCATTATAAATATTCCCCTAATATATCCACATCTTTATATTTTTCAATTAATTCTTCCGCTTTGTTTTTCAATAAATTGTCATAAATTTTTTCCATTCCATTTATTATTTCTTTATCTATTTCACCTTGTTGTAAAGGCACTCCTAATAAGCACTGTGTCTCTAACATTTTTGGTACAAATCCTCTTATAAGTAATTCATTTTTTAATTCATAGTCACTTTCAAGTTCTTTCACAGGATATACTATTTTTATATTATATTTTTTAAATAATTTTTCAAATCGTTCTAGCAATTCATTTTGCTCTAACACAAATAATTGACTTTTCCTAGCTCCATCTACAACAGTATCAATATTATTTTTTAAGCATAAAATTATTGTCATAATATACATTGAAAGCCTACATGTTAAACAATTAAATTGAGATATAGTAGTTTCTCCATATGACTTCAAAATTTCACTTGTTTTCATATTATAATACTGATATATAAATTCTCTCCATATTGCTTCTATTCTTTGTATTCCTATAATATTAACATTATTTTTTCCATATTTCTTTAATATTCTTTTGGCTCCATGTAGTGCATTTGACGCTTTTAAGCCACATCCATTTTCGTATGTAACTATATTAACTTTATATCCTTTTTCCAGCATTAATAAAGTTGATAAAAATGAATCTTTTCCTCCTGAAAATAATACTAAGACCTCTTTCATAATTACTAAAATTCCTTTCCTTAAAGAATTAAAATTTGATTATTGTTCTTTATTTAATATCTCCTCTATTGTATGCCAAGCAAGTAATGCACACTTAACTCTTGCTGGCATATTTGATACATTTCTAAAAGCTATTGCATCTTCTAATTTCTTTAATTGTTCTTCCTCTGTTGTTTCTCTTTTTATCATTTCAATAAATGTTTTTATTATTTCCTTTGCTTCTTCTACTGATTTCCCTTTTAATGTATCTATCATTATTGATGTAGAAGCTTGTGAAATTGCGCAACCATGCCCATTGAAAGCCATGTCTTCAATTATATTTCCATTTAGTTTTAGTTCTAATGTTATTTCATCTCCACAATTTGGATTGTGTCCTATTTCTGAATAATCTACTTTCTCTAGTTTTCTTTTATTGTATGAGTTCATACTATGTTCCATAATAAGTTCATTATAAACATCTGTTAAATCTTCCATATCTTACCTTCTTTTTAAATTTTTATTTGTCTGTTTATCTTAAAATAATTGACATTTTTATAAATTCCTGTTAATATAATAATGATATTTACATTTAGCCTTTAAAGGGCATATCATAGATTAGTTAGAATATATAATTATCTAACTAATCTATGTTTTTTATATTGCAATTTAAATAATATCATCTTACAATATATTTTTTAAACATATTATAAGCTTTATTCAAAGCAACAACTAATTTATCAACATCCTCTTTCGTATTATAAAAATAGAAACTTGCTCTACATGTTGAATCTATTCCTAAAAATCTCATAAGTGGTTGAGCGCAATGATTTCCAGAGCGTACACAAACACCTTCAGAATCTAAAATACTTGCTACATCATGTGGATGTACACCATTTATATTAAATGATATTACTCCTGAATGTTTTTCCTCATTTGATGTTAAATATAATGTTATAAAATCTAACTTTGATAATTCTTGTCTTGCATATGATACTATATATTTTTCTATTTCTTGTATTTTGTCATATCCTAAACTTTCAATATAATCAATTGCAGCACCTAAGCCTATTACACCTTCAACATTTTGAGTTCCTGCTTCAAATTTGTTTGGAAGTGGTGCAAATGTTGTTTCTTGCTCATACACATATTCAATCATATCTCCACCCATTAAGAAAGGACTCATTTTATTTAATAATTCTCTTTTCCCATATAAAACACCTATACCTAATGGAGCTAACATTTTATGACCTGAGAATACTAAAAAGTCTGCATCTAAGTCTTGTACATCTATTTTCATATGAGGAATACTTTGAGAAGCATCTATAATTACAATTGCTCCTTTTTTATGTGCATATTTTACTATTTTTTTTACATTATTTATTGTTCCAGTTACATTTGAAACATGTGTAATTCCAACAATCTTAGTTCTATCTGTTATTTTACTTTCTATTTCCTCATCAGATAATTCAAAATCATCATTTATATACATATATTTTAAATTACTTTCAGTAGATTTTGTAACTTTTTGCCAAGGAACTAAATTAGAATGATGTTCCATTATTGAAATTACAACTTCATCGTCTTTTTTTAGATTTTCCATTCCATATGAATATGCAATTAAATTTAAACTTTCTGTTGCATTTTTTGAAAATATAATTTCTTCTCTATTTTTTGCATTTATGAACTTAGATATTTTAGTTCTAGTTTCCTCATACACTTCTGTTGCTTCCATACTTAAAGAATATGCTCCTCTATGTGGATTTGCATTATATTTCTCATAAAATTCTTCTATTGCTTTTATTATCTGATTTGGTTTTTGTGCTGTTGCTCCACTATCTAAATACGTTATTTCATTGTTTTCTAAAAGTGGAAAATCTTTTTTTAATTCTTCTATATTCATTATCTATCCCTTCGTTTCATCTATAAATGCTTTCACTTTTTGACAAATTTCATTCCAATCATGAACTCTTTCAATATTTTCAGCATCTATATTTTCATTCATTTTTGTTGTCATTAAAAATGTTTTTATTCCATATTCTTCTAATTGCTTGCAAGTTTCATAACTGTCTTCAATAAATATTTGTATACCATTCTCTTGGCAAAATTTTAATTTATCAGAAGCATTAATTATTAACTTATCATAAGGAATATTATTATCTTTTAAAGTTTTTATCGTAATATTTTCTGTATCACAATTTTTTATATTTAAAAGTCTTGCAGTTATAAAAGATATTTCATTCCCTTCTTCTTTTAGTTTTTTAATAACCTCAGGTGCATTGGGCATTACTGTACATTCTTCTAATACATTTTTATAGTATGTATCAAAAAAATCAAATTTAGTTTTATCATCCCATCCATATAATACTTTTAAATAATATCTATTTTGTATTAGACCTAAGTTTCCATTTGTTCCTTTTCTTCCTAATATTTGTGTATCATATAAATCTGCATATTTTATCATTGATTTTACTGTTACTACAGTTGTATCATCTATATCTATTCCTATTTTCATACTTTCCTCTATCTTGCTTTTTCGACATTCTTCTACAATTTTGTGAGACAAATTCGGACTGTCCCACTTGTCTCACTAATTTAGTCTTTTATCAATTTCTTCTAAAATCTCTTCTTTTAATTCTTCATCTTTAATATTTTGTAATATCTTATTAAATCTGGCCCTAACCATCAATTTCATAGCATCTTTAAGTTCAAACCCTCTACTCATAATGTAAAATAATTCTTTTTCTCCAATTTTTCCTGCAGAACTACTATGATTTCCTTCAACATCTTCTTCTGAACATAGTAACATAGGTAAAGCAAGTGACCTAGCAGTATCTGATAACAACATACAAGCTTCATTTTCATTTCCTTTTGCTTTTTTGCAACCTTTTTTGAAATCAATTGTACCTTTAAAATGTTTTTTAGCTTTATCCTTTAGAGCCCCTTGAACATCTATATCTATATTTGATTTTTTTCCTCTTAACTCTCCTATATAATTCAAGTCAAATAATTGCTCTTCTTTTCCTAAATAAATTGTATTTATAATATTTTCAGATTTTTCTCCTAATAAATTTGAATAATAATTTGTAATGCTATTTTTTCCACCAAAATCTATAACTGTATATTTAACTTTTGAATTTTCTTCTAAGTTATTTTCAATACTTACAAAATTATTAGATTGTGAATTCATAAAATTAACAATTATTATATTTATATTAGAACCTTTTTTAGCAGATATTCTTATAATTCCATTATGATAAGCATTTATCTCTTTATCACTTAAATATTTTATTACTATTGTTGATTTTGCATTTTCGTTTGCAATAATTTCTATATCTTCTACTAATGAAATATTTTCTTCATCAAATTTAAATTCAACCATTTGAAACGTTGTTGTTTTGTTTGAAATTTCTAATTTAATTTTTTGATTTGCTTGTTCTTTTACTTGTTTTGTAAAATATTCACTTAGTCCATATGCTAATTTTATATTGCTTGTATTATTATCTATTTTTAAGTTCTCTCTTGTTATTGTAACATTTTCAAATGGTTGTATATTTTCTGGAACATTAATATTTTCTAATTTTATATTGTTTATATTAAAATTCCTTGATGTTCTAACAGGTGTTTCATTTAATTTTAAATTAATCATCACTTTTCCCTTTCTGAGACAGTTGGGACAGTCCTAATTTGTCTCACTTTTCATCTCACATTTTGTCGTTTTTTGTTTTTATTTGTATTTCGACATTTTTCTACAATTTTGTGAGACACATTAGGACTGTCCCACTTGTATCACCCAATCGCTCCATCTAATTCTAAATTAATCAAATTATTCATCTCAACAGCATATTCTACTGGCAATTCCTTAGCTATTGGATGCGCAAAACCTCTAATTATCATTGCTTTTGCATCTTCTTCTGATAGTCCTCTGCTCATTAAATAAAATATTGTTTTATCACTTATTTTACCAATTTTAGCTTCATGTGAGAATTCAACTTTATCTGTTCTAATGTCATTTGTTGGTATTGTATCAGAAATTGAAATATCATCTAACATAAGTGATTCACATGATACTGATGATTTAGAATTTTGGGAATTTTCATTTATTCTTACCAAACTTCTATATGTACATTTACCACCATTTTTTGATATTGATTTTGCGTTTACAACACTTGATGTACCGGGTAGCATTATGTACAACTTTAAATCCATTATCTAAATTTTGTCCTGCTCCTGCAAATGAAATTCCTGTGTATTCTGTTTTTGAGTTTTCCCCATTTAATATACTCATTGGGTATAACATTGAAATTTTAGAACCAAATGAGCCTGATACCCAATCCATTTTTGCATTTTTTCCTACAATTGCTTTTTTAGTATTTAGATTCAACATATTTTTTGACCAGTTTTCAATTGTTGAGTATCTTAAATATGCATTATCTTTTACATATAATTCAACACATCCTGCATGAAGATTTACTTTATTATATTTTGGTGCTGAACATCCTTCTATAAAGTGTAAACTAGCTCCTTCATCAACTATAATTAACGTATGTTCAAATTGCCCTGATTCTGGAGAGTTCAATCTAAAATATGATTGTAAAGGTATGTCTACTTTAACTCCTTTTGGTACATATACAAATGATCCTCCTGACCAAACAGCTCCATGTAAAGCAACAAATTTATGGTCATGTACTGGAACACACTTCATAAAATGTTCTTTTACTAATTCTGGATATTCTCTTACTGCTGTTTCCATATCTGTATAAACAACACCTTGTTTTATTAAATCTTCTTTCATACTATGATAAACAACTTCTGAATCATATTGTGCACCTACACCTGCTAATGATGTCTTTTCTGCTTCTGGTATCCCTAACTTATCAAATGTATTTTTTATATCTTCTGGCACATCTTCCCATGAATTTGAAAGTCCTGTTTTTGGTCTTACATATGTTGCTATTTCTTCCATATTTAATTCTGATAAATCTGGTCCCCATGTTGGAAGTTCTAGTTTGTTATATACTTCTAATGCTTTTAATCTAAATTCTTTCATCCATTCTGGGTCATTTTTTTGTTTTGATATTTCTTCTATTATTTCAGGTGTTAATCCTTTTTTTATTTTAAAATCATATTCATCTTTGTTTTTTATGTCATATATATTTCTGTTTATTTCGTCTATATTTGTTTTACTCATTTATGTTTTTTCCTTTCATCGCTTGTAATTTTATGTCAATCATGTTATAATAATATTATTATAAACTCACAGGAGGTAACTATATGAATGAAAATGCCATTATTGGTGTAATCCTCATTGTTCTTATTTGTGTTATTCTTGCCTTTATTAAATCTTTAATTGAGGCGAAACAGCGTCGGAAACAATCCGAAAAAATACTTACAGATGTATTGTCTCAATTCGTTGAAGAAAAGAAAAAGCAGGAAAATGTATAGTTCCATCTCAAAGCTAGCCTATTTGTTTCGGCTAGTTTTTATTTATATTGAGCATATCCATTTTCTTCAATCTCTCTAGCCAGTTCTTGACTACCTGTTTTAACAATTTTGCCATTAACTAAAACATGTACATAATCAACCTTTAAACTATGCAAAATCTTAGTATTATGAGTAATAATAAGAACAGCATTATTTTCATTTTTAAACATTTCAATTCCTTTAGAAACTGTCTTAATTGCATCAACATCAAGACCTGAATCAGTCTCATCTAAAATTGCAAGCTTTGGATTTAAAACAAGCATTTGAAGAATTTCATTTTTCTTCTTTTCTCCACCTGAAAATCCAACATTTAAACTTCTTTCCATATTTTTAGAATTCATGTTTAATTCTTCCATATATTTCTTTAATTCATCTTTAAATTCAAAAATTTTAACAGGCTTTCCTGTAATCTTATTTTTAGCATATTTCAAGAAATTAGTAACAGAAACTCCTGGTATCTCCTCTGGTAGTTGGAAAGACATAAAAATTCCTTTTCTAGCAATTTCATCAGTTTTTAAATTTGTTATATTTTCCTCATCAAATTCAATATTTCCATTCATTTTTTTATAAGCAGGATTATTTAATATTGCATTTGCTGTTGTTGTCTTTCCAGAACCATTTGGTCCCATTATTACATGAATCTCACCTTTATTTATACTCAAATTTATTCCTTTTAATATTTCTTTTTCTTCTGCATTTACATATAAATCTTTTATTTCTAATAAACTCATTTTATTCCACTCCACTTCGTTTATTTCATTATATTATTTTTAAGATATGTCCCAAATTGGACATTTTGTTCAAAAAGAACTATCCATTTTTGACATCAATGTGACATTCTTTTCACACAACTTCTACACTTTTCTTGATTAATGTCATAATTACAATTTAAATTGCTTAACCCTAATACTTCATGTACATATTTAGCCAGCTTATTTATAGTATCATCTGTTATAGCCATCTTTATTTTTTCTGCTTCTTTTTCTGCTTCTTCAGCCTCCAAATTTAGAACATCTTTCAAAAATAAATAAACAATATCATATGCTTCTAATATTTTCTTTGCTAAATTTTCTCCTTCTTCTGTTAATTCTATAGTTCCATATGATTCATAATTTAATAGTCCATTGTCTTTTAAATTGTATATTGCTTTATTTACACTTGGTTTAGTACAATTCATTTTATTTGCAATATCTGTAACTCTTATATTTCCACTTTGTTTTTTTAATAAATACATCGTTTTCAAATATTCTTCTGATGACTTTGATACCATTATTATCTCTCCTTTGTTAACTTCGGTTAACATTATACTATTTTCTTAATTGTTTGTCAAGGCTAACAATTAAAATAGCACAAATTTATTCTAATTAAAATTCATGAAAAACTATTGTAAATATTAACATAATGTGGTAAAATATAATTAGTAACTTTTTGAAAACGCAAAATGAAATTGGAGGAAAAATTTTATGATGACAACAAACATTGTTATCCCTGCAGAAGTAACCAATGCTATTGCACAGGTCGAGACCGAAGAACTCCGGAATAAGTGGTATGAAACCGTCAAGAAGGCTGTTGCCTTCAAGCAGGCAGTAGTAGTACCTCTGGAAGGCCTGGACGAAGAAATGGCCAGGCTACTGAATACCAAGGATATCATGGTACTTCCGGTAAAGACCAACAGTGACCATTTCACTGGATATTTCGCAATCTTCAATGGTCCTGAAATCGACGGCCGCGAGGACCCCAACGAGATTACGATGGAAGTTCCGAAGGAACTTGTAAAAGTAGTTCTGGGTGCTGCAAAGTGGCAGGTACAGGAATGGGTGAACACCTCCTGGCTCCGCAGACGCCATGTTTCATGGATAAACGTCAAAAGAGTTTGACACAAGTAAGCCAAAACAGACAGGTTGTAATTAAAACCTGTCTGTTTTACTTTATTTAAGATAAAGACATTTAATATCTATATCCTTCTGATATAGATTGTTGTTTTATTTAATCCCTCTTAAAACTCTCAAAGCATTAATTATTGCAATCATCGAAACACCAACATCAGCAAAGACTGCTTCCCACATAGTTGATAATCCTAAAGCACTTAAAATTAATACAACTACTTTTACAAAAATCGCAAATATAATATTTTGATAAACTATTCTCATAGTCTTTTTTGAAAGTTTTATTGCATTTCCTATTTCTGATGGTTTATCTGTCATAATAACAATATCTGATGCTTCTATTGCTGCATCTGAACCAAGTCCTCCCATTGCAATTCCAATATCCGAAATTGCCAAAACTGGAGCATCATTAATTCCATCACCAACAAAAGCTAATTTCCCTTTTTCACTTCTTGTCTTCAATAATTTTTCTACTTCTTTTACTTTTTCATCTGGTAATAATTCAGAACAAACTTTATCAATACTTAACTTTTTAGCAACATCATCTGCAACATCTTTTCTATCCCCTGTTAACATTACAGTTTGCTTAATATTACTTTCTTTTAATTTTTTTATTGTCTCGAAAGCATCATCTTTTATTTTATCAGATATAAGTATAAATCCTTTAAATTCATTATTAATAGCAACATATAAAATAGTTCCAACATCATCACATTTTTTGTATTTTATATTATTTTTTTGCATTAATTTCTCATTACCAACTAATACTTTTTTATCTTCAATTTGTGCTATTATTCCTAAGCCTGATAACTCTTCTGTATTATCAATTAACTTCTCATCAATCGGCTTGTTATAAGCCTTTTTTATTGATTGTGCAATAGGATGATTTGAATAATTTTCAGCATAAGCAGAAATTCTTATTAATTCATCTTCCGAAATATCTTCTGTTTCTATTTTTTGAACTTCAAAAACACCTTTTGTTAAAGTTCCTGTTTTATCAAAAACAACAATTTCTGTATTTGCCAAAGCTTCTAAATAATTGCTTCCTTTAATTAATACTCCCATTTTTGAAGCTCCACCAATTCCACCAAAAAAGCTTAATGGTATTGATATAACTAGTGCACAAGGACAAGATACTACTAAGAATGATAATGCTCTATAAATCCAATCTGAAAATGTTGCATCTTTAAATATGATTGGTGGAATAAAAGCAAGAATTACTGCAATTATTACCACTATTGGTGTATAATATTTAGCAAACTTAGTAATAAAATTCTCTGATTTTGATTTTTTATTACTTGCATTTTCAACTAACTCTAATATTTTACTAACTGTTGATTCATCATATTCTCTTGCTACTTTTATTTTAAGTAATCCATTTTGATTAATACATCCACTTAAAATTTCATTTCCAACTTCTACTTTTCTTGGCACAGACTCTCCTGTTAATGCCATTGTATCAATCATTGATATTCCTTCTATTACTACACCATCTAATGGAACTTTCTCTCCTGGTTTTACTATTATTATATTCCCTATTTCAACATCATCTGGATCTACTTTTTCAATTTTATCTTCTTTTACCAAATTTGCAAAATCAGGCCTTATATCCATTAAACTTGATATCGATTTTCTTGATTTATCAACTGCATAACTTTGGAATAATTCTCCTACTTGATAAAATAGCATCACTGCTACCGCCTCTGGAAACTCTCCAATTCCAAATGCTCCTAATGTTGCAACTGCCATAAGAAAGTTTTCGTCAAATACTTTTCCTCTTATTATATTTCTTAATGCTTTTTTTAATATATCAAAACCTACTATTAAATAACTTACTATAAATATACATGTATTTATTAGTCCATTTTCAAATGATACTGCTATTGCAATAATATACAATATAGCTGGTAATAATATTTTAATGCCTCTCTTTTTCATTTTTGTGTTCTCCCCTCTTTATTAGTTCTACATTAAAACTTCATTAATATTTATGAACTTTAAATCTATCTTTCTTCTACTACTACATCAGGTTCTTCTTTTTTAACAACTTTTTTTATTTTCTCAACAATTTCATCTTTTTCATTATCATTACATTCAATTATCATTTTTTCTGTCATAAAACTAATTGAAGCCTCTGTAATTCCTTCTATTTTTTGTATTTTTCTTTCTAATTCAGCTGCACAATTTGCACAATCTAATCCTTTTATTTTAAATTTCACTTTCATAATTTTTACCTACTTTCTTATAATTTATATATTAATATGCTTTAAACTTATTTTTATTGTATATATTATAATTTATAAATTGTAATTTTATCTCTTATGCTCAATATGTTCAATTCCTACTTCAAAAACTTCTTTCACATGTTCATCATCTAACATATAAAAAACTTCTTTTCCTACCTTCTTACATTTTACTATTCCACACCTTCTAAGTGTTCCTAATTGATGAGAAATAGATGATTTACTCATTCCCAAAACATTTGCTATATCACATACACACATCTCGTTTTTATCTAAAGCATATAATATTTTAGTTCTTGTTGTATCTCCTAAAATCTTAAAAAATTCTGATAATTTATTTAATAAATCTTCGTTTCCCATTTGCCTTTTAGTCTCTTCTACAACATCATTGTGTATTACATTACAATCACATATAAATTCATTTTTTGACATTTTTTCCACCTTCTTCTTTTGATTTTTCTTCTATTTCAGTTGAGTGTTTATTCAACTTTAATTATATTATAGTTGAGTGCACATTCAATTGTCAATAGTTTTTTTAATAAAATTAAAAAAACTCCCATACCTCATTATAAAAAATAATAGGTATGAGATACTATGTTTGACATTTTATGTAAAACATGATACAATCATATTAGTTATTTTATTGTTCCAATGAGATTAAGAACTCGGTGGGACAATATCCTCCGAGTTTATTTTAAGGAGGAAAAATATGATGGAAGATTGGAAAATTAATGTGATTGTTAAAGTGATAAACTATGGTCCTGATACTACTGGATACTTCTTTCCAAACACTGGACAGCTAAAAATCCGTAAAATTGGTTCTAAAAAACCTAACTGTCAAGTTTCGTATGAGGATGTACTTCACGCAACACATTTAGCATGTTTTTGTAACGAAGATACTATAGTTTTTAATGATGTATATGCGTTCAAAAAAGAAAATTTAACTATTGTTTTCAAACTAAGTTATTCAAACAATATGTTAATAATACGTCCACAATTCAAGTAGCATTATCTGAATATTATCTGTACCATTCTTTTTTATCACATCTCAATATTCTATTCTATCATGCAAAGAAAGGAGAAGGCCTTACCTTCTCCTTTTTCTATTTCTTATTATTCGGTTCTCAAAGCCACAACTGGATCTTTTTTACTTGCAATTTTAGCAGGAATTAAACCAGCAATAATTGTCAAGAACATACTAATAAGAACCAATATAACACCTGCTTTAAAAGGCACAGCAGTCACGACTCTAACACCAGTAATAGCATAAATAGCACTATTAATAGGTAAAGTTAATAAAATTGTAATTCCTATTCCTATAAGTCCAGAAATCAAACCAACAATTAAAGTCTCAGCATTAAACACTCTTGATATATCTCTCTTAGACGCACCAATCGCTCTTAAAATACCAATTTCTTTTGTTCTCTCAAGTACTGAAATATATGTTATGATTCCAATCATTATAGATGATACTATCAAAGATATAGCAACAAACGAAATTAATACATAGCTTATTATATCTATAATTTGACTTACAGATTTCATCATTGTTCCAACTAAGTCTGTATAATTTATAGTATTTTCTTCTTTTCCATTATCTTTTTGCATTTGATTATAATCTTCAATTGCAGTTGCTATTTTCTCTTTCGATTCAAAATCTTTTGGATATATACTAATTGAAGTTGGTGTTTCAATATCTATTGCCCCTAAAGTTCTTAAATTTTTCTCATAACTTGCATCTTTATTTGATGTATATGCCTCCATCATTCTCGCAATTTCTTCACTGCTCAATTTACTCATTGCCATTCTTTGCTCTGCTGTTAAATTTTCCATTGAAAAACTTTCATCTTCTGTCGGAAATTTTAATCCAGAAAATACATTAACTTCTTTATTATCCTTTTGTTCTTTAACAATTTGAGCTTCATTTGATTTATTAATAACATATTCTTTTAAATATTTTGTATATCCAACACCACTAGTTACAGCTGTTGCAACGCTTTGCTCATTTTGTTTTATTATTCCTACAATTTTGATACTTTCCGCATTTGCAATTTTTTGTTTCATATAATCTTCATTTTCTTCTTGATTAACCCATAAGCCATTTTCTTTTGAATAGTAATCTGAATTTAATAATAACTTAAATTGTAACCTTAATAATTCATCATAATCATATGTTGTCTTTTCTTGTTTTTCTTCTATCTTTTCGCCATTTTCTACTGCTTTCCATTTTTCTTTTAATTCCTTTTGGTCTTTTAATCCTAATGAATATAAAGTATAATCATCTATTCTTCCATCCTCTTTTAAAATTAATACAACTTCATTATACTCTTTTGGCCAATTTCCTTTTACCAAATCAAATTGAGACTCTAATAATTGTTGATTATCTAGCATTTCAACAAATATATCAGTATTAGTCATCATTATAGAACTACCAAACATAGATGACATAGAAGAATTATTTGAAGCTTCTATCATCTCTCCCATTCCTAATGCATTCATTACTGTACTCGGATTTACCCTAACAATTCCATTATCAGTATTTTCTTTATATAGATTGATATTCAAATTATATCCATATTGTATACTATTACTATTTTTAGCAATTTCATTATTTCCAGCATCAATATATTTTTTTAATTCAGCTAAATTATTATTTTCTTTTTTATTAGAAAGTGTTGTAATCATTTCATCCATAACATCTGCTGAATATACTTTTCCATCTTTTTTGTTTTCTTCATTTTCTGTTGTTCCCATCATTGCTTCCATCATACTAGCCATATCAATCGTAGATTCTTCTATTGTTATAGGATATGAAGATAATGTATCTTCCTCTACCTTATCTATATAATTTTGCACGCCTGTAGATATTGCTAAAATTAATGCAATTCCTATTATTCCTATACTTCCAGCAAATGATGTTAATATTGTTCTTCCCTTTTTTGTCATTAAGTTATTTAAACTTAATCTTAATGCTGTAAAAAATTTCATTGATGTTCTTCTCTTTTTGTTTTGTTCTATTTTTTCATCTTTCTTTTTATCATTTTCTATTGGATTTGAATCATCTGTAATTTTTCCATCTAATATTTTTATAATTCTACTAGAATATTTTTCTGCAAGCTCTGGGTTGTGTGTAACCATTATAATTAATTTGTCTTTTGATATCTTTTTCAATATTTCCATTATCTGTACACTTGTTTTTGTGTCTAATGCTCCAGTTGGCTCATCTGCTAAAATTATATCAGGATTATTTACTAAAGCTCTTGCTATTGCAACTCTTTGCATTTGTCCACCAGATAATTCATTTGGTTTTTTATGTATTTGGTCTTTCAGTCCAACCTCTTCTAATGCCTTTATTGCTCTTTGTTTTCTCTCTTTTTTAGAAACTCCTGATATTGTTAATGCAAGTTCTACATTTGATAATACTGTCTGATGTGCTATTAGATTATAACTTTGGAATACAAATCCTATTGAATAATTTCTATATGCGTCCCAGTCTCTATCTTTAAAATCTTTTGTTGATTTTCCATTAATTATTAGGTCTCCTTCTGTATATCTGTCTAGACCTCCTATAATGTTTAATAATGTGGTTTTTCCACATCCACTTTGCCCTAAAATAGATACAAATTCTGACTCTCTAAATTCTATGTCTATTCCTTTTAGTGCTTCTACTTTCTCTTCTCCACTTTTATATATTTTTGTGATGTTTTTTAGCTTTAACATAAATTCTCCCTTCTTTATTTATGTATTATAATTCTTTTCTCAAATTATTTTTAGTATTATATTATACTTTTGTGTTCAAATTGTGAAAATTTTTAAAGAGTAGCATTTTTTTACTACTCTTTTTTGTTAGAAAACTTTAAATAAATTTTTCATATTTCTTAAAATTAGGTTCATATTTCTCAATCAAATTAATAAAACTTTTACAATGATTTTTATATTTTAAATGGCAATATTGATGTAATACTATATAATCAATAACATCTCTATCATATTTTACAATTTCAGGATTTATTGTTATTTTATTATTTTCACATTTTCCAAATGTATCGCTCATTTTCTTAATTTCATAATCTTCTGGTGCAAATCCTAATAATATTCTTGTTTTTTCCATAGCTCTTTCTACTTCTACTTTTGCAATTTGTTCATACATTTTGTCTATTGCCATATCTAATATTTTTTCGTTGTTTGCTTTTTTATATTTGTTTGGTAGTGATATTTTTATTATTTCATCTTCTACATCTAATTCAGCAACTTTCACATTTTTATATACTATTTTTACTTTGTAATCTATTCCTAATACAGGTACTGGATGTCTTTCAGCTGTTTCTTCTATTGTTATTTTAAAATTTATTTTCTTTGTCATTATTCTCATTTCATATCACTCCTTGCAAATTTATGTTTCACAAAATATTGTTCGTTTCATTGTTCTTATTTTATATTCTTTTTTTATAATTGTCAATACTTTTTTATAAAAAAAGTAAAATTTTTGTTTGGTATTATTTCCATTACTTTTTGTGCCTCAGAATTTCTTTTTGACTTTATGTTAGTTTTATGTTATAATATAAATAACTTATTAAAATTTCTTGTAAAAAAAGGAGAATGACTATGAAAATTTTAAAGCTACCTTTGGAAACTCGGTATCAGGAACTGAAAATAAAGTTAACCTGTGAAAACAAAGACTGTCGTGCACAATTTGAAGCAGAAGGCAAGGAAGATATTCGAATGCATCGGTATGGCTCTCCTGAGTCATTTACAACACCTTCTTTTATGCCTACTGTAATGTGTCCATTCTGTAAAAAATTAGTTGAACTTCCCAGATTCGCACGTGATGATCTTGATTTGCTGTCATATATTCAGCATTCAGAGCCTTGCTACATTTCTGAATAACTACCTGATACAATCACCACCAAAAATGGTAAAATCATAATTGATTTTACCATTTTTGCTTTTTATATTTATTTCATAGCTTCTTCTACTGCAACAGCTACTGCAACAGAAGCACCAACCATTGGGTTATTCCCCATACCAATTAATCCCATCATTTCAACATGAGCTGGAACTGATGAAGAACCTGCAAATTGTGCATCTGAGTGCATTCTTCCCATTGTATCTGTCATACCATAAGAAGCTGGTCCAGCAGCCATATTGTCTGGATGTAATGTTCTACCTGTTCCACCACCTGATGCAACTGAGAAATATTTTTTACCTTGTTCAATACATTCTTTTTTATATGTACCTGCAACTGGATGTTGGAATCTTGTTGGGTTTGTAGAGTT
>JAAWDR010000001.1 GCA_022793875.1 Clostridia bacterium | reverse complement strand
CAAAATAAATATAAGTATCTATTTTGGCCTGAGTGAAAGCGGCTCATTTTCTTATTTTAACAATTCTTTTTGAACATAATGAACAAGATACATACTAAAATATAGCTCTATAGGAGGGTATCCAACCATCAATAAAAAAGTGTCAAGTATTAAGAGTCTCACTAAATCCATTCATTATATTTTTTGATATAAATTTTCTTAGCAAATAAAGCAACAAAACAATATAAAATAGGAATACCTATAATAATAGTCAAATAAGAGATAGGATTAGAAACTAAACCTATAAAATGTCCTAAACTAGTATATGGAACTATTATTGCAATAATGCTCAAAATAATAGAAGAAGCATATACTACTTTATTAGCGTTACTTTCAATAAATGGTATTTTTGCAGTTCTAATTATATGCATTCCAATTAAATTCGAAACTACACCATAAGAAAACCAAATAGTTTGAAATGTTGCTGCATCTCTAATTCCAAATAAGAACCAAATGGAAGCAAAAACAAGCATGTCAAATGATGAACTTAGAGGTCCCATAAATAGCATAAAGTGTTTTAAACTATCAATATTCCATTTTTTAGGTTCTTTTAGATATTCTACATCAACATTATCAAATGGAAGTGTTAATTGTCCAAAATCATATAATAAGCTTTGAACTAGCAATTGTATTGGCGTTATAGGTAAAAATGGAAGTAATACACTTGCAATTATAACAGAGGTAACTTCTCCAAAGTTAAAGCTTACTGCTAATTTTATATATTTAATAATATTTGCAAATGTACGTCTACCGTTCAGTAACACCATCTAATAATACATTTAAATCTTTTTCTAAAAGAATAATATCAGCTGATTCTTTAGCTATATCAACAGCAGTATCTACTGAAATTCCAACATCTGAATTTATTAGAGAAGGGCTATCATTTATACCATCACCCATAAATCCTACAATATTTCCATCTTCTTTTAAAAGTCTAATAATTCTAGCTTTTTGAATTGGCGATAATTTAGCAAAAATATTAACTTTTTTCAAAATTCTTATAACAGCTTGATCTGAAAGCTTATCTAAAGAACTACCTAAAACAATTTTTTCTGATTTTAAATTAACTTTATTACATATACATCTTGTAACTTCAGCATTATCGCCAGTTAAAACAATAACTCTAATTCCAGAATTATTTAATCTATCAATAGCAATTTTAGCACTTTCTTTAGGTGGGTCTAAGAAACCTATAAATCCTATTAATACCATATTTTTTTCAGAATTAACATCAAATGAAGTAACATCATTTATGTTATTTTTTTGACAAACAGCTACAACTCTTAAACCATCTTTATTTAAATTTGTACTAATTTTTTTAATATTATCTTTAATTTCTTTTGTTAAAGTAGAAACTTCACCTTTATAATCAACAAATGTACATATACTTAAAATTTCTTCAACAGCACCTTTAGTAATCATTTGCTTTTTTCCAGTATCATCAGAAACTATTACTGATAAACGTCTACGAGAAAAATCAAAAGGAATTTCATCAACTTTTCTATATTTCGAAGTTATTACATCAACTTGATTTTCAATTCCACGGGCAATTACAGCTTCATCAATATTTCCTTTTAGACCTGTTTGAAAATATGAATTTATAAAAGCATGCTTTAAAACTCTGATATCTTCATCACCATTTATATCCAAATATTTTTCTAATACAATTTTATCTTCTGTTAATGTTCCTGTTTTATCAGTACATAGAATATTCATAGCTCCAAAACTTTGAATTGAATCTAAAGATTTTACAATAGTTTTCTTTTTTGACATTCTTACAGCACCTTTTGACAAGCTAGAAGATAAGATTACAGGGAGTAGAAGAGGTGTTATACCAATTGCAATAGCAACAGCAAATGTAAATGCTGTAAGTGTTTCGTGTTTCCAAGCTGTTAATACAAATACAAGAGGTATCATTACTATCATAAATTTTATAAGTAATTTACTAATACTTTGTACACCTTTTTGAAATGAAGTTTGAGGCTTGCCAGTTGTAAGAGTATGAGCAATTTTTCCTAAATAAGTATCATCGGCAACTTTAATAACAATTCCTTTAGCTGTACCACTAATGACATTACTTCCCATAAAACATATAGTATCTAAATCAGTTATTGAATTTATATCTTCTAATTTTAATTCAGAATTATTTGATTTTTTTACTGCTTCAGATTCTCCTGTTAGTGAAGATTGGCCAACATAAAGATCTTTTGATTCGATTATTCTTAAATCTGCTGGAATCATACTTCCACTTGATAAAACAATAACATCTCCTATAGTAATATCTTTCATTGGAATTTTAAATTCTTTACCATCTCTAATAACGTTTGATGTTGTAGCAACTAATTCTTTTAATTTTTCAGCAGCTCTATTTGAACGAAACTCTTCAAAAAATTCTAAAAGAGTACTAGCTAAAACTAATACTAAAATAACGATTATATTTGCATAACTAGGTGTTTCAGGAATTATTACATCTGTATATAAAAGTACTAATGTTATTCCTAACAAAATACTGTTAAATGGACTAAATAAACTTGCGAAGAAGTAGTTGTACCAACGTTTTGGTTTTGATTGGCTAATTTCATTTTTTCCATATTTGTTTAATCGTTCATCAGCTTCTTTAGATAAAAGACCATTTGTATTAAAATTAAAATCTTTTATAAAAGTTTCTTTTGGTAAAGTGCATTGTTTACCATATATTTCTTGGATATTTATTTCTTCTTTTATATTAGGCATTTTAACCTTCCTTTACATATTTTTTCATATTATAGCCAAATAGAATTATTTATATACTATAAAAATGCTACATCTTGGTAGATGCAGCATTTTATCGAGAAAAATTTAATTAAATAGGTTCATCATCTGTAGCTTCTATGAAATTTTCGTCAACATCTTTATCCAGTTCAAATACACAGTAAAGTTCTACCCAAAGTTTATCATCTAAAGGTACTTTAATTGTATCTAAAACGAAACCATTAGGATGTATTGACAAATAATTATCATGAATGTACAATATGAAGTTTTTGTGTTTCAAAGGTGATTTGCTATCAGAAATCAACTTGTGAAAAAATGATTTTTCATATGGAGCATATGCATTTTCCTTAATACAGACATAAATGAACTTATGCTTTACAAATTTCCGTTTAGCCTTTTTTATAACTTTTTTCTCATCAATTTGGTTCATAAAAAACCTCCTTTTTATGCACAGTTTACAGAAACTAAATATATTATAACATGAATTTTAAAAATTTTCCAGTAAAAAGTTGCATTATTTTGCCAATAATAGTATAATAGAAGATGTGAAATAATAAATATAGAATAAAAGAGAGGTAAAAAATGGAATATGTTTATATACTAAGAGAGGCATTAGTATGGTTGATAACAATATTTTGGATTTATCAAGTAGGAATAAGCCTATGTTCATTAGTAAAATTAAAAGACAAACCATTAAAAGTAAAGAAAGAACATAGATTTATGGCTATAATACCAGCTCACAATGAAGAAGAAGTAGTTGGAAACTTAATAGAAAGTCTAAAAAATCAAAATTATAGTAAAGAATTATATGATATATATGTAATAGCTGATAATTGTACTGATAATACTGCAAAAATAGCAAGAGAATCAGGGGCGATAGTATATGAAAGATATAATGAAGTTGAAAGAACAAAAGGATATGCATTAGACTGGTTTTTACAACAAAAAATAAGAGAAGATGCACCATATGATGCAATATGTATATTTGATGCTGATAATATAGTTGATAAAAATTTTATAAAATCAATGAATAAAAAGTTGTGTCAAGGTGAAGAAGTTGTTCAAGGATATAGAGATATTAAAAATCCAACAGACAACTGGATAACATCAGGGTATGCCTTATTTTATTGGACAATGCATAGATTTTATCATTTAGCAAGATATAATTTAGGATTATC
The DNA here is from genome assembly GCA_022793875.1 of Clostridia bacterium. Classification (GTDB taxonomy): domain Bacteria; phylum Bacillota; class Clostridia; order TANB77; family CAG-508; genus CAG-269. The sequence continues at coordinate 1,294 of JAAWDR010000001.1, read as the reverse complement.
ACCATTGCTAAATGGAACAGGATTTATGGTAAGTTTTGATATTATAAAAGAAAATAATGGATGGAAAACTGTAACTTTAACAGAAGATATAGAATTTTCATTGCAAAGAATATTAAAAGGAAAAAGACTAGGTTGGTCAACAGAAGCAATAGTATATGATGAGCAACCAACAGGATTTAAACAAAGTTGGTCACAAAGAAGTAGATGGACAGTTGGACATATGCAATGTATGAAAGAATATACAGTGAAACTATTTAATGCTGCTAAAGAGAATAAAACAATGATGAATATAGATGGATTTTTGTATATAATAGGAAGTGTACCAATGTTCATAATAACACTTGTTTTATTATTAATAAACTTTATATTATATGCTACTGATGGAATGACACAAATAGAATTATTTATAAATATATTAAAATTTGTAATTCCAACATTTATGTTGCCATCAATTACTGCTGCATTTGTAATGTTTTTAGATGGTAAACCAATAAAACCTATGATAAAAGGATTTTTCACATATCCATTGTTTATGGGAACTTGGCTTTTAATAAATTTTAAATGTTTGTTTAAAAGGGAAACAAGCTGGGAGAAAATTACTCATAATAGAAGTATAAAGATAAATGATGTAGAACAAAAAGAACTAATAGAAAAAGAAAATTAGTATAAGCCCCAAATGCTTGTACTATTTTTTTTTGAAAAATCATACAAAATTTTACAAAATAAAAGTTATATGATATAACACTAAAATAGTTTATAACAAAAACGTATAAAAATATGTTAAAATCCTGTTAAATCAATACTTTTAAGAAATAGAAAAAGTTGAAAAAATAAAAAAATGATACTAATAAGATACTAACCTCATGGAGTTTTATACAATCTTATAGAGCTTTTTAAGAAAAAAATACAAAACAAAAGTTTATCTTTGAAAATATTGAAATAGAAAAATAAGTCAAAAAAGAAGGTTACAAAATACTTTTTTGGCTTATTATTTTTTTGACTGTTTTCATATACATTTTTTTAGAATAATGTTATAATGATAGCGATAACTAGTAATTGTGTGCCCAGCAAAGGGTAAGTAATCTAGCGGAGGGAAATCCCGTCTGGCTAAGGTCTAACCAAACCACCAGTAGCGAGTTTTGTACTTATGACAGTAATGTTATGAGTAATACAAGTATGACAAACAACAATAAAACGGAGAATGTCAAAAGAATATTAGGCAGTCGGATAAGCTCATAGTAGTGGGGAAGTTTCTGTAATGGAAATGGAGCGAAGGGGCTTACGTAATAGCGGT
>JAAWDR010000018.1 GCA_022793875.1 Clostridia bacterium | reverse complement strand
TTTGAATGAAATTCCGAATGTGCCATGGAAGGACTATAGAAAATCTTAATAAAATCAATTAGGGAATCTCGCCTCACGAGGGCGCTGATTGATTTTATTTAGATTTTCTAAGTCCTGTATTAAACCGAGGAATGTAATGAAAAATAAATATAAATATCTATTTTTCCGTGAACATTCCTCATTTTCTTATTTAAACATTTCTATTTTTCACTTCAATCAAGCGATACATACTAAAATATATCTCTATAGTAGGGTATCCAACCATCAATAAAAAAGTGTCGGGTATTAAGTATAAAAATTGTAACACATACTTATTATCTCTAATAATATATACAAATAATTATTGGAGGTTATTTTATGGATTATGAATTAATGATGAACGGAAATGTTAAAATAGGACAAAAAGCTCCAGAATTTGATGCAATAACTTCTTGTGGGCCAATTTCATTAAATGACTATAAAGGAAAATGGCTAGTACTTTTCTCTCATCCTCGGTGATTTCACCCCTGTTTGTACTACTGAAATGATTGCTTTTTCAAGAGCTTATCCATACTTTGGACAAATGGATACTGAACTTTTAGGTTTAAGTATTGATAGTAATCCTTCTCACTTAGCATGGATTTATGACATATACTGCAAAACTGGTATAAAAATTCCTTTCCCTATTATTGCAGATAGAAGTGGTCAAATTGCGAGAAAATATGGTATGATTTCAAATGATGTAAGTACAACAGAAACAGTTAGAAATGTTTTTATAATTGATGATAAACAAATTGTAAGAACTATTTTGATTTATCCTTTAAATGTTGGAAGGTTTATTCCAGAAATTATTAGAACTATTCAAGCTTTACAAATGGCCGATTGTAGCCATGGCTCTACTGCTGCAAATTGGATGCCTGGTCAACCTGTAATTGTTCCCCCACCTCAAACTTTCTGTGAATTAGAAGAACGTCAAAATTATATTAATGAAAATAGAAATGGTATTAATTGGTATTTGAGTTTTAAAGAACCACCTGAAATATGTGAGAAAAATATTTCTGATGAAAATACTAGTAAAAGAACCCACTGACAATTGTCAATGGGTTCTTAGCATTTCATTACTTTGTGATTAAGCTACAATTTTCAAATCTTCTATCAGCATACTATAAAGCTCTTCCAAATAGGAAAGTCTCTCTTCAATATTGCTGATATCCAATCCTCTTGCCAGCTCATGCACCTCGGAATCAAACTCTGCCTTCACTTTCTGCTCTTTTGGAGATAATCCTTTTATTCCTTTCCTGAATTTGAATTTCTTATCAGAAAAGTGCTCTCTAATAAATCTACCATAAAGAAATTCTATGGCTTCCTGTGTTTTATTATTTGCTTCTTCCTCATCTTCCAATAAGTCAAAGTGCATAGAATTTCCTTCTAACACAAGACATCCAAATCCATAAATAGGATCTCCATATCCGCCATTACCGCAGGTTACTTCTTTCTTTCCAAGTGTATCTACACATTGCATCACAGATGGAATCGATACGGATTTCAATTTAGGCACATTACTTTTTGCTTCTTTCCATACAGTTTTCAGTCTATCATTTTCTACTGCATTTCTTAATGCCAAAATGTTTGCATTTCTCTTTGCATTCCACACATTTTCTGAATAGTAAATGGTAACTTTGGTTCCATTGTCAAGACTGACAGTTCTTACATCTGTATGATATAAGGTATATTTGTCAATACTGATTGAAGCTTCACGATAGCCTTGAGAAACTCTGAATTCTTTTCCATCAATAGTTACATATTCCTGCTCCCTTTGAGTTTCGTAATACCTATTCTGTTCTTTATACTCTTTTTGAGCTTTTTGTTTTTCTTCATATTCTTCTTTCAGTTTTTCATAATCAGGATGGTTAGGGACACTCACTTCTCTTGATTCTATTAAAGTATTTTTAAAGTAAGTATTCCTTGTTACCTTTACAACATCTGAATAACAAGAATAATATGTGTCTATATCCTTTTGAGTTAAAAGCTGTGGTGCTACCTCCTTTAAATCTTCAATAGTTACCTTTGTTGCCATGTTTACCAGATTTATGAGTTTCTTGCCTCCCCACATAGGATTTTTTATTTCAATAATTTTAGGGGTACCAACTAAGAGTTTTGGCCTGTCCCAACCATTAAGACAACTATTTTTGTCCAGATTTCTGGTAATCCCATCGCAATTCACATAACCTTCATAATTTTTGATATAAACATGGTCTACCATACCAGCTATGCAGCACTTCCTAATAGACTTTCTGTTTCCCGAAGAAGAAATTTCCATAACTCCTTTCAAGGAATCCTGTAACTTTTGAATATACTCATTAATATGATTGTAAGCTTTTCTATTAATTCCTAACTGCTTAAAGTTTATATATTCCATTTCCTTAAGCTTTTTTAATACATTCAATTCCGCTATATAATCACTGGAATCTTCATCTGTGAATTCATAATATGATGCTAAATGAAATCCTTCTTCCTTTCTATGGTTTAATAAACTTCCAATTTCATGGATAGCAGCAATACAAATTACATCTTCTGTTACACCATATTTTTCTGCTTCAATAACCATTCTTGCAGCTTTAACAGATACTGTCATTTTGGCCATTTTATATCCAATTGGTGTTACTTCATTATTTTTTGTAAGTGCTCCTAACCCAATTAGTGTTTCTTTTGCATTCAATAAGGTTTCAATGCTGGGCTGATGGAAAAATTCCAATTCTGTTGCATCAATTCCAATTGTAGCAAGTCTTAATACAATTTGATCTAAAATTCCTCTTTGAATTTCAGGAGTAGAAAACTCTTCCCTGTCTTCAAATGGTGTATTAGAACATAAAATATATTCTCCTTCCATTGTTCTTCCTGCACGCCCTTTTCTTTGCATACAATCAGCTTTGCTTATATCTCTCACAAACAAACCTTCAACACGATTTATAACCTCAACTCTTCTTTCTGTTCCGGTGTCTACAACCGCGCTGATATCAGGAATAGTAATAGAAGTTTGTGCCACATTTGTAGCAACAATAACTTTAGGCATAGCATAGTTTAAAAAGCATTTTTTCTGTTCAACACTGTCAAGCTCTCCATGCAATGGAAGAACAACAGCTTTTATGTCAGAATGAGAAAGGTCTTCCATTACTTTTGCAATTTCTTTTTTTCCAGGAACAAATACTAATGTATTCCGTCCCTTCTGTACCATCTCACAGATAGTAGAAATCAGACGATATTCATCTCTCTGCTCAAATGATACAGGAAAAACCTTTCCAGGTACTTCTAAAGCGTAAACATCTTTTCCAAAATACCTTGCAAGCGCTTCTTTTTCAAGAGTTGCACTCATGATGACAACTTTGGTGTACCAGCCTTCGCTGATTTTCTTTTTAGACCAAGCAACCAATGTTTCTATATTAAGATTCCATTCATGGACCTCATCTATAATAAGCACTTTTTGCTTGTTCTTTGTGTCTGTTATTTGACGAACCAGTTCCAATCCATCTGTACAATAAAGTATAGATGTTTTTTCAGAGTCATTTCTCTCAAAACCAGTTCTGAAACCTACAGTTTCTCCTAGTGGAGAGTTCATTTCTTCAGCAACTCTTTCTGCTAATGACCAAGCAGCCATCCGTCTGGGTTCTGTAACAACAACATTGTACCCCAGTTCACTTAAGTACTGCGGTACTTGTGTTGATTTTCCTGAACCTGTTTCGGCAGTGATGATTGTTACAGCATGTTCTTTAACTGCCTTCACAATTTCCTCTTTGTAACCAAAAATTGGTAATGTCTTATTCATATTTCAATGTCCTCCTTAAAGTAATGAGTTTATATGCTATTTTTACGTAATTCTCTTATATTATAACATATTTTACATAATGTTTCAACTTTTTTGTAATTTTTTCCATATAACTAGTAACATAAGATCTTAATACCTGACACTAGAAATATAAGTATCTATTTTTTTGTGAACATTCCTCATTTTCTTATTTAAACATTTCTATTTTTCACTTCAATCAAGCGATACATACTAAAATATAGCTCTATAGGAAAGGGTATCCAACCATCAATAAAAAGTGTCGAGTATTAAGACCTAAGATAATGAATAAAAATTTAAAATTAGCACATACTATTATCAAACATTGTAGGAGGTAAAAAATGGACGGAAATCAAAAAATATCTTGTACTGTCGGAAGCTGTAAATATAACGATAATAGAGATGGACGTTGTACATTAAATGAAATAATTGTTACTCCAACTAAAGGATGTAGAACAAAACAATCAGATGAATCAAAATGTTCAAGCTATGAAAACCAAAAAGAATAAAATAAAAAACAAATTGGAAAGCTTTAATATTTTTTCTTTGGCTTTCCGTTAATTTGTTCATGACTATTTATCATTTGTTATATCTCCATTTCCACTCACAGGAATTGTATCTCCTAAAAAAGTTGGTTCTGGCTTAAATATACATTTAATAAAATCTTTATTCCTTGCTAGTATTTCTCTTAATTCCCTATATATAGCACCTACATATTGTCTTTGGTCTGAGCATACACCATAAGCTTCTAATCCTAATTGATTTGCAATATATAGTGCTCTATATAGATGATACTTTTGTGTTACTATAATTATTTTTTCACAATCAAAAATTTCTTTTGCTCTATAAACACTTTCATAAGACGAAAATCCTGCATGATCCATAAATACATCTTCTGATGGTACACCTTTTTCTATTGCAAAATTCTTCATTATATTTACTTCATCATAATCTTCTCTTCCATGATCACCACTCATTATAATCTTTGATGAAACACCATTTTTATATAATTCAATTGCTCTTAATAATCTATCTTCTAGCATTGGACTTGGATTTTCTCCCCATACTCCTGCTCCCAAAACTAAAATACAATCTATATCTTCAATATTTGCTTCTTCTATTTTTATAATTTGTTTATTTGTTGATAGTTTTACATAAAGATTTATTGCTAATACTATTATTATTAATATCATTATAATTACTAATGTATATTTTAATATTTTTTTCATACTTATTTTAGCCTTTCTTCTACTTAACTATAGTTAATCTTCATATTCTTTTAAAAATTCTATATATTCTTCTAAACAAAATCCTTTTTCTTTTATGAACATTGCATCTTTTATACCTACATATCTATAATGCCATGGTTCATAATTTATTTTAGTAATTTCTTTTTTATCTGTTGGATATCTTAAAATAAATCCATAATCATAACAATGTTCCATAAGCCACTTTTGTACTGCTGTTGTTTCTTGTTTTTCATCTAATACCTGATATTTTCTTGAAACTATGTCAAGTGATAGTCCAATTTCATGCTCACTTGTCCTAGGAATCGCAACCCATAAAGAAGCTTGTTCTTCTGCTTCATTTTGTGAATATCCTTTTGTTTTATATTGATTTACTTTTCTATTAAAAAGTGTTACTTGATCCTTTGATGGTCTATATGATGAACAAATTAGTGGATCCAATCCTTCTTTTCTTGCATCTGCCAACATCTGTTCTATTGCTTCTTTTATTCTTATATCAATTTCCCATCTTCCATCTATTATTGCTGTTTCTATTCCATAATCATCAGGAATTAAATTATTTTTATTTACTAAAATTAAATTCCAGTCTGTTGTATTACTTTCTATTGGTTTCTTTTTTATTATAATTTCATCACTAGTTTTATTTTTTTCTATTATATCTACTGATGCTTCTAATTTTTCTCTTTCTTTTCTGCTTTTATAAAAATTGAATATATTTGCAACTATACAAATTATTATTATTCCTATGATTGTTTCACATATTCTTAATTTTATATTTAATTTTTTTCTTGCATTTAATCTTGACTTTGTATTTGCAATTTTCTTCTTGCTTGTTCTAATTTTTTTATTTATTTTAGATTTCATATACAATATTTCCTTTATCTAAAACTGAAAATTCTTATATTTCTATTTATATATTAGCATAAAATATTTTATATATCAATAAATCATCAAAAAAAATAGATAACACTATATTACATAATTGTAATTTAATGTTATCTATTAATTATAAAATTTCTCTTAATTTTTCTAGTTTAGAAATTGTAATATATTCTTCACTTATATTATTGTCTTGGCTATAATTAATTGCTTTACATCCCACATTTAAAGCTCCTTTTATATCTCTTTCTAAACTGTCTCCTATCATTACACATTCTTCTGGCATATTATCTCCTATTGCTTGTATAAATGCGTCTTTAAATGGTTTTCTATTTGTTTTTTCTGCTCCATATACATTTGTAAAATATTTCAAAATACCTGCTTTTTCTAATCTTTTTGCTTGCTGGTCAGCATACCAATCTGTTAAAACTACTAATTCATATTTTGTTTTTAAATATTCAAGTGTCTCAATTAATTGTAGTTCTATTTTTTCTGGCGCACATTCTGACCATTTATCTGTACATCTATACATAAATTCTATTGGATATTGTTTTCCTGTACATTTATTTATATATTCTATCATTAGTTTTCTATCAAATTTATAATATTCATTTTCATATTCTCCTAATGCTTTTAATATTTGATTGAAGTCATTTTCTGTATAATCTATTTTTAATTCATTTAGTACTTCTTTTATTTCTTCAAAATATTCCTTTTTCCATGGTATTAAAGTGTTATCAACATCAAATATAATTTTTTTTATCATCTTTTTTATTCCCTTTACATTTTTCTAAATACACCACAAACTTTTCCTAATATTTCACATGTTGGTACAATTATAGGGTCCATTGTACTGTTTTCTGGTTGTAATCTTATATGGTCTTTTTCTTTATAGAATGTTTTAACTGTTGCTTCATCTTCTATTAATGCTACTACTATTTCTCCATTTGTAGCATCTTTTTGTTTTTTAACTAATATATAATCTCCATCTAAAATTCCTGCTTCTATCATGCTTTCTCCTCTAACAGTAAGCATAAAACAATCTGAATTTCCAACAAAGTCTATTGGAATTGGGAATGTGTCTGTTATATTTTCTACTGCTAGTATTGGAGCTCCTGCTGTTATTCTTCCAACTACTGGTACATCTACTAATTCTTTTTGTGTATAAAAATCTTTAGTTGATGTTTTCTTTGTTTCTCCATCTGTTCCTTTTAATAGTCTTAGTGTTCTTCCTTTTTTATCTTGTTTTTTAATATATCCTTTATCTTCTAATCTTGCTAAATATCCATGTACTGTTGCTGTCGAACTTAACCCTACTGCTTTTCCTATTTCTCTTACTGATGGTGGATATCCTACTGTCATTATTTGTTTTTCAATATATCTTAATATTGATTTTTCTCTTCCATTTAGTTCTGGTCTTTTTCTTGGCATATATATCACTCCATTTCTTAATTTCTAATTTGCATATATAATATCATACAAACAAAAATCTGTCAAACATTTTTTTGTTACTTTTGAAATTTTTTGTAATAGAAAAGTAATTAAAGATTTTTTCTCTAATTACTTTTCATGTATTTTTCAATTCTATTTGAATCTTTTTCCTTTTGATTTTATCTTCTTAATTTCTTCATAGAACTCATTGTCATCTGGCTTATCTTCTACAATTTCTTTCGTTTCCATTGTTTTTTCTTCATAATTTCCAATATCATTATATGTATTATATTCATCATCATAAACTCTTTTTTGTTTTCTTATTTTTGCAATTACAAATATTAAAATTATTATTAAAATTGCTCCTCCTGCTGTTGATACAATAATTATTTTTTCCATTTTATCTTGTTTTGAATTATCTTCAACTACTTCTTTAGATGTAATTTTGTTTACTACTATTTGATATGTAGCGATTTTGTCATATATTCCATTTTCTTTATCTACGATTTTTACTATAATTGTAATTACATTTTCACCTTCTACTAAATTTTCATTTCCTGTTATTTCAATATTTGTATCTGCATGTGTTGATAATGCTGTTATATTTAGCTTTTCAAGGTCTTCTTTTAATTCAAGTGTATATTCATATACATCTGTTTTAAATTGTGGTTTTAATTTAAGTCCTTCTATTGTTAGTTCTGATAGTCCAAAAGCTTCTTCTGGTTCTTCTGGTTTTTCATTTGTTTCTTCATCTGATTCATTTTTATCTGGTTCGTTTTCATTTGGCTCTTCTTGATTAGGTTTTACTTCTGCTTCTTTTCTTATTACATTTATTGTGTATGTTTTTGTTGTTTTTCCGTCTTCTGCTGTTACTGTAACATTAAATTTATTTTCTCCAACTTTTAATGTTTTATTAGTTCCTGTTCCAGATATTGTTTGACCACTATGTCCTTTAGATGCATATACTTCTATTTTTTCAACATCATTTGGGACTTCTGTTGTATATGAATATGTATTTGGTTTAAATCCTGAGAAATCATTTGGTCTTATTCCTAAATTTGAAAGTGTTGCTACTTTTGATTTTTCTGGTGTTGCTGGTTGACCACCAGGATTAGTTTGCCCACTTTGATTTGAATTTCCTGTGTTTCCTCCACCTTCATTTTGTTGTTCTTTTGCTTTTACAGTTATTGTTTTTGAAGCAAAGTTTTTTATTGTACTACCATCACTTGCTTCTGTTACACTTCCTTCTAATGTTACTGTTAATGTTCCTTCAGAAGTTGGAGTATAATTACCAGAAAATGCTATACTCTTGTTCCCTTCAACATTTTCAAATTCACTATTAGAAGCTATTTGTTGTCCATTAACTTTTAATTTTAAACTCCATTGGACACCACTTCCATTTACTGAAATTAATATTGGTGTGCCAACATCTATTATATCACTACATTGTATAGTTGCACTTGCCGCATTACTATAGTTTTTTATAACAAATACTAATATTATCGCAAAAATCACACTAACTATTTTCTTTACCATTTTCCTTTTCATACATTAGCTTTTATAACTAATATATTCTCCCTTCTTTATAAATTTTAAATTGATTTACAATTCTATATTAGATATACCTAATATTTGTTTTTTTAAAATAAATGTATCTCCTGTGTCTAGTGAATTGTCTTCATTTATATCTGCTGCTTTTTTATAATATTCATTATCAAACTGTTTTATTTCTAATATCACACATTTTAGCATATAAGTATCACCTGTGTTAACATCACCATCTCCATTACAATCTCCTTTTTTTACAACTGTATACCTATCATCTACCTTATATCCTGTTGCTAAAGACTCATTTTCACTATCAAGGAAATCTCCATTTGCTCTAGTTATCTTTATTTTTCCATCATATGCTTCTAATATATGTTTAGCTTGTGCATCTGGAGTAACATATAAAATATTATTTTCTGTATCTACTTTTACCTTAGATGTATTATTTGGTATTGTTCCTGTCTTATCATCATTTCCATGATTAATATCTGGATTATCTGGTTTATTTTCATTTAAAGGTATCAAATATAATTTATACTTTCCTTCATTTTCATATGTTTCTCTTGCTGCATATCCAACTACCCCATTGGCTTTTTGGACTTTGTCCCAATATGTTCCATTAACTTTAGAACTAGCTTTTTCTAATCTAGTTACAATTTCATCTTTATATAACCATCCAACTGTTGTACCACCATTAGGAGCATTTCTTATTCTTAATTCTTTTTCCACATTTACTCTTACTATATCTCCAGTAACATTGCTTGTTCCATTTGAATTTGGCATTTTACAAGCTTCATTTGGCATATTTTCATATACTGGTATTATAAATGTATGTGAAGATGCTATTGAATCTATTTTTGTATATGCATCTCTTAACGTTGAACCTTCACTTCTTGCTGCTGTTAAGTTTTGCATATATTGATGGCAATATAGTCCTTCTGTTGCTTCAACATCAAATTTTTGCAAATATAATGTATTTTGTCCTTTTGCAATATAATTGTTGGCTAGAAGATTAATTCCTCCTTCAATTGATTTTTCTAGAGTGTCCCATCCTTTTTTACTAGCATATGCAAGTCCATTCATTATTATTTCTTCATTTGTATTTCCAGATGCTGCTACATTAAATGCATTATAATATCCTATATATTGTCCATTATACCCTTCTCCTTTTACTAATACAGAACCATCTCTTCCTTGTTCTTGTATTAATCTTGCTACTATATAATATGCATTTATATTTTTATTATTAGCAACATTTACTATTTCTTGTTCATGTCCTGCTAAAAATGTTCCATTTGTCATCATGTTTAATGTATTTCTGTCACATCCTGGATTTGATAATTCTTCAAATTGAAATATGTCTGAACTATTTAATGAGTTTCTTGGATCCATAATGTATTTTATAGCTTGTTCTGAAGCACATCTCCAACTTCCATTGTCATATGGTCGGTCTCCACATATTGCACAAATCCATTCTCCTTGATAAGTACTATTTTTATATACTAAGTTTTTTGGTGATCCACCATGTCCTGAATATTCATTACTTATAACTTCATTCCAGTCCAATCCTGTATATAAAATTTTAAAATTCCAATTTGGATATTCATTTTTTAGTTGTTTTATTCTGTCCTTTATTCCTTGATATCTTAGTCCATCTATTGCTTCTATATCTGTACTTATACTTTGTGTAGCATATACTTTATTTTCTATTATTAATGACATTATATTTATTGCTATCAATGTTAGAATTAGAATTAATGATATGATTTTTTGCATATTTTTCATTTCTTTTTCCTCCAATTTTTATTTTTGCTATTTATCTCCATTTTTCGATTTTATTATATCATTACGTTTTTTTTTAGTCAATAAATTTGATAAATGTAATATAAATGTAAAAAACAGGAGCCTAAGCTCCTGCCTTTTATCATGGTTATTAGCCTAACCAATTAATTAGAAAATCAAGTAAGTTATATCTATCAAACATACATACTGTAATGAGTGATACAGTAGACATTATTTTGATAAGAATATCTAATGATGGTCCATCAGTATCTTTTAACGGATCTCCAACAGTATCTCCTACTACTGAAGCATGATGTGCTTCTGAACCTTTACCTTCTCCTGGTACTCCTCCTGCTTCAATAAACTTCTTTGCATTATCCCATGCTCCTCCTGCATTTCCACAGAAAATTGCAAGCATAATTGCTGAAATAATTCCCCCAATTAGTATTCCTGCTACAAATTCTGGTCCAAACAGGAAGCCACTTATTACGGGGAAAAATACTGCAAGTAATGCAGGCGACTTCATCTCTTTTATAGCTGATGAAGAAGAAATTTCTATACATCTTTTATAGTCAGGCTTAGCTTTTCCTTCTCTAAGTCCAACAATTTCTCTAAACTGCCTGCGTACTTCTTGCACCATTCCATTTGCTGCCTTTGATACTGCTTCAATTAGCATTCCTGAGAAATAAAAGGGTAATGCTCCTCCTATTAAAATGCCTACCAAAACTAATGGATTAAGCAAATTTAGTGAAAGTGTTGCTCCTAATGGCTGATATGAATATAGATAACATACCATTAATCCTAATGCTGCAAATGCAGCTGAACCTATTGCAAATCCTTTTCCTATTGCTGCTGTTGTATTTCCAACGGAATCCAATTTGTCAGTAATTTGTCTAACTTTAGGATCCAAATGTGCCATTTCAGCAATTCCTCCTGAATTGTCTGATATTGGTCCATAGGTATCTACTGATACAGTTGTAGCTACAAATGACAACATTCCAACTGCTGCAATAGCTACTCCATACATTCCAGCAGATAGAAATGCAATCAATAATGCTACTCCTAATACAAATAGAGGAGCTAAACAGGATTTCATTCCAACAGCTATTCCTTCAGTTATTGTGATTGCAGCCCCTTCTTTCGATGCTGTTGCAATCTTTTTTGTGGGTTTGTAGTCATAGCTTGTATAATACTCTGATATTTTCCCAATAGCTATTCCACTTACAACTCCCATCAGTGCAGATACCCATGCTGATATTGCTCCGAGATTAAATCCAAACTGAGTACAATCAACGTTTTTGAACATAAAAAATGTCAATATCGCTGTTAAAATTGCTGTTAATGTTGCTGAAATAAATGTTGCTTTATTTAAGTCTTTATGCGGATTTTCACTCATTGGTCTATTTAATACAACAAATAAACCAATAATACATGATAGTAATCCTAATGCTGCTATCCCAACAGGGTATAGGCAAAGCATTTTTAATTGTCCTGTTGCAACATTGCCTGAATTTATCATTACATTTATAAATGTATAAATTCCAAGTAGCATAGCAGATACAATCGCTCCAACATTACTTTCCAATAAATCTGAACCAAGACCTGCAACATCACCAACATTGTCTCCAACATTGTCAGCAATTGTAGCTGGATTTCTAGGGTCATCTTCTGGTATATCTTCCTCAGTCTTTCCAACTAAGTCAGCTCCCATGTCGGCAGCTTTTGTATATATACCACCACCAACTCTATCAAACATTGCAACAACTGAACAACCAAGTGCATATCCTGATACTGTCATAATGAATGGAACAAATGTAAATCCAGCCCAGTTTTCAATCATTTCTAAAACTTCCAATTGATAATTAAATAAAGCATATACAATTATCAGGCCTAATATAGCAAACGCTGCTACACATAATCCCATTACTGATGCACCTTTTAATGCAACATGTACTGTTTTAGAAATTCTTCCTGTTGTTCGAGCTTCATTAGTTACACGAACATTTGAATATGTTGCAATTTTCATTCCTATCCATCCTGCACTGGCACTCATAACGACTCCAACTGCAAATGCTATTCCTGTTGAATAGGAAATAAAAATTCCTAACAGCAGTGCTAATAATACAGATATTGTTATGAGTATTTTGTACTCATGCATAATAAATGCATTTGCTCCTATCCGTATTGCTTCTGCAATTTCTTGCATTTCCTTAGTTCCTTCTGTTTTTGCCTTTACATTGTAATAATTAAAGACTGCATAACTGATTGCCAATGTTACTACTATTACGCATAAAACTGAAATCATACTTTTTCCTCCTTGTTTTTCATACGATTGTTAATAGTTACTTACTTGTTTTTTAAACCTCCTTATTTTAGAATAGTTTTTATAAATTTAATGATAACATTATATCACATCAGTTTACATATTACAATATTTATGTAAATTTTTATAATATTAAAAATGCACTTTAAATTAAGTGCATTTTTAAACTTCTATTTATTCACTTCAATCTCTACTATTTTAGATGCTAAACCAATATAGTTTTCAGGTTCTAATTTCAATAAATTCTCTTTATCTTTTTGATTTATTTCTAAAGTTTCTATAAAATCTCTCATTTCTTTCATAGAAATATTTTTTCCTCTAGTTATACTTTTTAAAGTTTCATAAGCATTTTCATATTCATTTTTTCTTAATATTGTTTGAACTGCTTCTGCTAATATTTCTGGTGTATTTTGTAACTCGTCTCTTAGAAGCTTTTCATTCACATTTAATTTACATATACCTTTAATTGATTGTTTAATAGCAATAAGTGCATATCCTACTGCGACTCCAATATTTCTAAGCATTGAGGAGTCACTTAAATCTCTTTGCATTCTAGAAATTTGTAAATTTTCAATAAATGTTCCTAATACTCCATTTGCCATTTTTATATTTGCCATAGAGTTTTCAAAATTTATTGGATTTATTTTATGTGGCATTACTGATGAGCCTATTTCTCCTTTAATATTGTTTTGTATAAAATAGTTTCTACTAATATACATCCACATGTCACTATTAAAATCTAAAATTATGTTGTTTAATAATTTTATTTCTGAAAATAGAATACATATATTATCATGTGATTCTATTTGTGTTGTAAATAAATTGCATTCTAATCCAAAACTTTCTACAAATTCTTTGCTAATTTGTATCCAATCAATATTTGGATATGAAATTACATGTGCATTAAAATTTCCTACTGTTCCATTAAATTTTCCTGAAATTTTTTCATTTTCTATTTTAGTCAAAACCTTTTTACTTCTATATGCAAATATCGCTAGTTCTTTTCCTACTGTTGTTGGTGTTGCATTTTGTCCATGTGTATGTGATAGCATTGGGGTATTTGCATATTGTTTTGCTTTTTCTTCTAGTGTTTTAATTAATTCATAGGCATTTGAAACATATACATCTTGAATCAGCTCTTTTATCATAATTCCATAAGCCAGATTATTTATATCTTCTGATGTACATGCAAAATGTATTAAGTGATTATATTTTTCAAGATGATTTTCTTTAAGTTTCTCATCTATATAATATTCAACTGCCTTTACATCATGTTTTGTTACATCTTCTATTTCTTTAACTTTTTTTGCTTCTGTTAAATCGAATTCTTCTACTATTTTATTTAATATTTGCAAATCTGATTTATCATATTTTAAATTTAATTCTTCTATTTGAAATAGTTTTTTTAACCATTCTATTTCAACTATAATTCTATTTTTTATTAAGTGATATTCACTAAAGCAATTTCTAACTTCTTCTGTCATTTCTCTATATCTACCATCTACTGGCGAAATATTATATATATAATCTAGCATTATGAAGTCACTCCTTTTATTTTATAATTTATATATTCAATTGTATTTATCAATATTAATCATATAATATTTTAATCTACAATCATTGAATCTCTTCCAGCTCCTGTTCCAATAAATTTAATTGGAACTTTTACAATTTCTTCAATTCTATTTAAATATTTTTTTGCATTTTCTGGTAAATCTTCTCTATTTTTGATATTGCTTATATCTCCAAAGTTACCTTCAAACTCTTCATATACTGGTTCACATTCTGAAATATAGTCAATATCTGTTGAGAATTGCATACTTACTTTTCCATCTTTTTTATATCCTACACATAATTTTATTTTATCTAATTTTCCAATTGTGTCTACATGATTTATTGCAAGTCCTGTTATTCCATTTACCATAACTGCATATCTTAATGCTACTAAGTCTAACCATCCACATCTACGAGGCCTTTTTGTTGTTGTTCCATATTCATGTCCTAATTCTCTTATTGTGTTTCCTATTTCATTATCTTGTTCTGTTAAATATGGTCCTTCTCCTACTTTTGATGAATATGCTTTTAATACTCCATATACTTCTCCTATGTATTTTGCTCCTATTCCTGTTCCTGTGCAAATTCCTCCAATGCTTGGGCTTGATGATGTTACATATGGATAACTTCCAAAGTCTATATCTAATAATGTTGCTTGTGCTCCTTCACACAAAATCTTTTTATCTTCTTCAAGTGCATTATGTAATAAGTCTACTGTATCTACTACATATTTTCTTAGAGTATCTGCATATTGATTATATTGTTCTACTACTTCATCTGCATTTATTGTTTTGTGTCCATATACTTCAAATATTTTATTTTTGTTTTCTATATTTTTTCTTAATTGTTTTTCAAATTTCTTATTTACTAAGTCTCCCATTCTTATTCCGCATCTTTCATATTTGTCACAATATACTGGTCCAATTCCTCTACTTGTTGTTCCTATTTTATTTTCTCTTAATTCTTCTTGTAATTTATCCATTTCTACATGATATGGGAATATAACATGTGCTTTGTCACTGATTTTTAAGTTTTCTACACTGTATCCATTTTCTTTTATGTTTTCCATTTCTTCAATTAGTACTTTAGGGTCTACTACTACTCCATTTCCTATTACTGCTACTGTGTTTTTGTTTAATATTCCTGATGGAATTAAGTGAAATGCAAATTTCTTTCCATCTATTTCTATTGAGTGTCCTGCATTATTTCCTCCTGTACATCTTACTGATACATCAGATTCTTGAGATAAGTAATCGATTATTTTTCCTTTTCCCTCATCTCCATAAAAACTTCCTAGAACAACATTTACTTTATTCATAATACTCCTCCTTTTATTACTTATTATTTTTATAATAATAAGCAATTACATTTGTATTATATAAATAATTCCCTTCTTTGTCAATACTTTTTATAAAAAATATAATAAGTTTTTTATTTGTTTATAAAACCTTTATGATATGAGTTTTTGAGAACTTTATTATAAGAACAAAAGAGGCATACTTAAAATTTTTTGACCTTTTAGATTACTTTTAATATAAAAAAACACCTAGAATCTTATACTGATTCTAGGCTATTCTTAAACAAATAAGTCTTTTTTGTAAATTTCTACTTGTTCTAACATATGTCCTATATTTCCTTCTCCTGCAAATTTTTCTTTATTGAAAAAGTTATCTTCTTTATTCATCCAATAAAGTTTATTTACTTCTTCTATCAATTCAACATCTTTATTCAATTTTCCTGTAAAAACTTCTAATTCCATATCTGACATTTTATATTGAAGATTCATCATATGAGTTAATTTTATATCATTCTCTGTTATTCCTGTTTCTTCTTGTAGTTCTCTATACGCTGCATTTAATTCATCTTCATTTTGTTCTACTTTCCCGCCAACTAAATTGAATTTTCCTTTGTATGGTTCTTTCTCTCTTTTGCACATAAGTATTTTGTTTTCTTCTTTATTATATACTAGTATTACATTCAATTTTTTCATAATTTTGACCCCTTGTTATATATATTAATACTTATTATCTCCATATATCTTTATTAATATATTTTGTTAATGCCATAATAAACGTATTTCTTGTTAAATCAATTCTTGATATTTCACCTTTTGTTAAAAAGTTTATTCCACCTTTTCCATTTCCTAATTTTTTTCCTTCAAATATTCTATCCATTACTTTTCCAAGTTCTGTTTTCTTTATTTCTTCTATGTATTTATCAGGAATTGGAAAACCTTGACTTATTCCTACACTTTGAAAACCTTCTTTATCTTCTATAACTGCTGCATTTATATTAATCCAGTCTCCTAAAAGATTTGTGATTCCTGCTTCACTTGAAATATATAAATCTGCTTTTATTTTATTATCTTTTGCATATTCTTTTAAATTTTTTACTCTGTTTTTCGCTCCTTGAAATATTTCTTCATTTACTGGTTGGTCTCCTACATCTGAGCTTACTGATATTCCTTCTATTTCTATATTGTCAAAGTATTTCTCAAATGCTTGTTTTGCTCCTTCTATTTTTCCTGGATTTCTTGTTCCCATCAATATTTTCATTTTTTTCTCCATTTTATTTATTTTTTTGTAATTTTATCATAAGTTTGCATGTTTTACAATATTTAATTAATTTTCTAAAATTACTGTTTCATAATATTTCTTTAGAAAATTCCAAGGACCTGTTTTACCTGTAATTCCTTTATAGTTATTATTAATTCTATTTAATATTTCGTCCTTAGTAAACCATCTAATATCAGATACTTCCTCTTTTTGTAATTTTATTTGTGAAATGTCTATATTCTTAGTTATTATATAACATTCATTATAATGATTATCTATCATATTTTCTTTAATATTATTGGAAATTGAGCTTACTAAGTATGCTATTTCATTTTTGGTTATTTCAATGTTTAATTCTTCTTTTGTTTCTCTTATCAGAGCTTGACTTCCAAATTCTTTTGTTAGAACATGCCCTCCTACTGTAACATCCCATAAGTCTGGCCATAATTTCTTATTTTTGCTTCTTTTTTGTAATAATATATCACCTTTATTGTTAAAAATAAATCCATATACTGCTCTATGCCATAATCCTTTTTTATGGCATTCTTCTCTTGTTGCTGTTTTTCCTGTAAATTCTCCATATTCATTTAATACATCAAAATATTCCATATATTATATTTCTCCTTTTATCTATTACTTCTTCTTTGTTAGTTCATAACTTTCTTGAATTAATTCTTTTACAATACTTTCATCTACCTCTTCACTTATAATAATAGTATTCCAATGTTCTTTATTCATATGATATGCTGGAATTATATATTTATAAGTATTCCTTAGTATGTCAGAATATTCTGGTTTTGTTTTTACATTTAGATATAGTTTATCTTTTACATTCATTATTAGTGCAAACCATTTTTTATTACTAATATGTTTTATTGTTACTGAGAATTCATCATTTGGAAATGGATAATCTTCATATGTTTCTGATAACTGTAAACAGTATTTTATAATTTCTTCCTTTTTCATTTTTCATCCTATCCTTTTTCTATTTTATTCATTGTTATAGAATATATTGGTATACTCATAGTAACTATTAATAATAATAGTTTGAAATATATTATATTATTTAATAAGCCTACTATTGCCATTAATATAAAACCTGTTATTCTTCCAATTTCCATAAATCCTTCTATAAAAGTATGATATTCTACTACCCATTTTTCAAGATTATATTCTTTAACACTATCATCAGATTTTATTTTAAACATAACTTCTAATATATATATTGTTATACTATATGTAAAATTATATAATATTAATGTTGTTTTATTTATATCTAATATTAAACCCAAAACTCCTACTATAATTAAAATAGAACATATACTTAATAAATTTTTCGAGTATTTTTTTTGATATAGTTTATTGTATAGATATAGAGATATCATCGAACATATTGAAAATATTGTTGTTAGTATTCCCAAATTTAAAGATGTTTTAAAGGTCATTATTGTTATAATAACAACTAATACTTTTATTGTGTCCATCATCATTCCATATAAAAAAGCTAATTTATACATTTTCATTAATTTTTCTTTTTGTTCTATTGATAAATTTTTTATATAATTTTTTAAATTATATTTTTCTTTTGCTCCTTCTTTCTTAAACTTATTTGTATTTATAAATGTTGATATTATTACTTGAATTATTGTTAATATAAATACATATATTGCTATGTTTGTGAAAGATGTTAATTCTATTGATGTGCCTAATACTATTGGTACTATAATGTGCACTATTTTTCCTAGAATTCTTTTTGTTGTTACATATCTTTTCCTATTATTATTATCTATAATTTCTATATTCATTATATCATATGTTGACCAATATAATGCTTCTGAAATTCCATAAAGTATAGCAAATAATATATAATTTTGATTTATGTTTTCCTTAAATAGAACTATTAATAGAATATAGATAGATTTTACTATAATCCCAATTCTATATATTTCAACTCTTTTTTGTGGTTTACTTTTAATTTTATTTCCTAATAAATAGTTTCCTATTCCTAATAATGCATATACAATTATATAGTATATTGATACTTGTGATATATTTTCATTTGTGATTTGTAAAAAATAAGCAACTAGAAATGTTTCTCCAAATAAACTTATTGCACTATTAATTAAATCACAAACCATTAATGATATTGAACTTATATCCATTTTTATTTTTCCTTATAATTCTTAATTTTATATTTATTTTTTATTATTTAAAATTCCATATGCCATTGCAATATCTGTTGGTACTATATATTTTGCTCCTATTTCTTCTGCAACTACTAATACAAATGCACACATTGCTCTTGTTGCATACCACCAGTTTGGATCATTTACTCTATTTCTTATTTCATCTAATGAAATTGCAGTATAATATCTTTCTGTTTCTTTTTTTCTTGTTTCTATATCCATCATAATTGATGATTGTTTATCATTATATAAAGTGTTTTCTTCATATTTTATACCTGAAAGTCTTGCAAATTTTTCATGTCCTCCTCCTGATAATATTAATATATCTGCTTTTTCTTTTGGTAATTTTAGTCTTTCTTTTATAAATCTTTTTACTGTTTCAAGTTTAGTAGTTGCAAAATCTTCAGCTAAATCAGGAAATTCTTGCATTACATCTATTCCTCCTATTGGAGTGTTTACATTTTCCTTTATACTTTTATCATATATTGCAATTTCTGTTGAACCTCCACCACCTATAAATACACATACTTTTTCTTTTACATTTCTTGTCGCTCCATAAACAGTTAATTCATTTTCTTTTTCTTGTGATATTATATTAAATTCGTATCCAGTTTCATTTTTAAATTTATTTAGAAAGTCATTTCTTTCTTCATCTTTCATTGTTCTAAATATGCTTGTTCCACATACATATATATCTTTAGAAATATTTTTTAGTTCTTTTATACTTTGTATTAATTCATCAACATCACTTTCTCTTAGCTTTTTGTCTTCATTATAGTGCTTTTTAAATTGTATTGTTTTTCCTTCTAACTTTTCAATTTTGTTTCCATCATATTTGTCAATTTTTGTACAAGTTGAACCTACTTCTACAATTATTTTATTCATACTTTTTTCTCCTTTTCATATTAATGTTTGTTTTATATATTTTATATCTTCAATTGATTTATCAATATTAAATCTTCCATTTCCTATTGGATAATATACAGAATAAAAATTATATTTTCTTCCATTTATTTCTTTATTAAATAATTTTTTTCTACATTGAGAAACAGATATTTTTTCTTCTAAAACAATAGAGCTGACTTGATTTCCAAATAAAATAATTACTTTAGGGTTTATAATCTCTATTTCTTTTCTTAATAATTCTAAATATTCTTCATAAACACTATTAGGTAAAACTCTTGCATCTACTTGCGTGCATTTTCCTAAATTTGTAATAAAATATTTATGTTTTTTTACATCTGCATACACTTCTTCTGCAAATTCTTCTGTCCATTCTTCTCCTTTTATAGATTTTATTGTTCTATATATTTTTTCATCCATTAGATCTAATTGATAAAATAAATCCCATATATTTTTTGTTCCTATCCAAGGAGATTTTATTCCTTTCCATTTTTTAGATGATGCAATATTTCTTCCAGTTGGATTCATAAATACAAAACATATATCTGGGTTTTGTGTGCATCCTCCATTATAAATTGAATCTAATTCTTTGGCTCCATATCTTTTCTGCAATTTATCATATTTAGGTTTTAAATCTTCTAATTTCACTATTATTTCTCCTATTTTTATACATTATTTACTATAAATTCTACAACATTATCAATTTTATCTTTCTTCTTATATTCCTTTTTGTCTTCTTCTGTTAGTTCTACTAAATATTTATTAAATTCTGGAACTATGCTAATAGAGTCTAGTGGATATCCTTCATTTCTTTTTTCGCATGGCTTGTCTATAAAATAAAAATGGTCTTTGCTCCATGAATATTCTTTTTTTCCAGTTTCATTACATATTACCATTCCATATACCCATTTGGCTGTTAATTTTTCTCTATTTTCTTTTACTAGGCTTGTATAATAATTTATCATTTCTTCATCAGTTAGTTCTTTTCCATTTACTCTTCTTACATGTGTTCCTGGTTGTTTTTCTTCTGGCAATTCCTCTATGTACAAACAATTATCCATTCCAATTGTTGTTATTCCTGTTTTTTCATAATATGCTTTTGCTTTTATATATGCATTTTCAATTGCGTTTTTTCCATTTTCTTCTATGTCCAGTTTTATTCCTATGTCTTTCATTGTTATTAATTCTATTCCTTTTTCTTCTAATGCTTCTTTGTATTTTTTTACTTTTGCTGGGTTTGTTGTTGCAAATAATACTTTTTTATTACTCATTTCTTATTCTTTTCTCCTTTTTTCATAATTTGTGTTACTGTTCTAAAAACTTAAATAACTTCTCATAAAATAATTTATTTTTAAAAACATAATTACAATGTCCTGCTTTTTCTAATATAACTAATTTCGAATGATTTATATTATTAGAAATATATTCAGCCTCATCTTTTGGAACTATATCTTTTTCGCCACCATTAAATACTAAAGTTGGCACATTTATAATTCCTAGTTCATCTTTTGTTATAGAATGTGCTTCATAATTTAATTTTTCAAACCTCTCATTACTCTTTTTATTTGGATAAAAAGGAATTTTTTCCATAATTTTTGCATAATTAGGTTTTTTGACAATATTATTTCTTGCAACACCACTACATATCACTAATTTAGAAATACTTTTTGGATAATGAATTGCTACGTTTAATGCTACAGTTCCCCCACCACTACAGCCTAGTAAGTAAGGTTTGTCTATATTCAATTTATTTATAAATTCATATACATCTTTCGCTGATTCTTCATAATTTAAAATACAGTTTTTTTTCACTTTTTCCACAACATCTTCTATCAAAAATATATACTTTGTATCTATCTTTTAACCTATTTGCTATAAATTTCATAAGTCCTGTATTAACACTATTGGGGTTCAATAAAATTACAGGCCTTCCATTTCCTAAAACTTCATAATGAATTTTTATATTATTAACTTCTATATCCAATTTATCATCTCCCTTATAACTTACATTATATTTAAATCCCCTACAACTTACTAATTATCGCTTTCATTATAACATTATTATAAAAAAATGTATATGAAAATAGCAAAAAAATAATAAGCCAGAAAAGTATTTTGTAAATTACTTTTTTTGACTTATTTTTCTATAATTTATATTAATACCACTCCATAATTTCTTTTAATTCTTTTCTTGGTCTTTGTTTAGGATTTTGATTTGGAACACCAAATGAAACTGCACAATTTAGTTCTAAATCGCCATGTCCAATCATTTTTGTAACGTCTTCTGAAACATAAACAATATCTCTAATCCATAAAGAACCAATTCCTAAATCAGTAGCTCTCAAACACATATTTTCTACACAGGCACCAATTGACAAATTATCTCCTATAATCCAGTTATCATTTTTTTCTCTAAATACTAGTGCTAATATAGGTGCTTGTTTTATTACATTTGCTGTAGGATTAACACTACTTGCACAATCTAATTTTTTTCTTTCATTAGTATCATCTTTGTTAATTGTATAATTAATCATCATATCAGCAATTTTGTTTTTCACTTCATCTTGAACTATCACAAAATACCATGGTTGCCTATTTTTCGCTGAAGGAGCAAGTCTACCACAATTCAATATATCTTCTACTATTTCTTTTGAAATTTTGTCAGCTTTAAAATTTCTAATACTTCTTCTATTTTCTATTGCTTCTATTGTATTCATATCATATTTTCATCTCCCATAAATTAAAATCTTCAAATGTTGCTAATTCTATTTTATAATTCATTTTAACTTCCAACAGATTAGTATTCTACTATTGTTCTCATTTTATCATTTATATAATTTATTATTTTTGCATATATAGCTAATTTTATTGAA
Source organism: Clostridia bacterium (assembly GCA_022793875.1). Lineage (GTDB taxonomy): Bacteria > Bacillota > Clostridia > TANB77 > CAG-508 > CAG-269. The sequence continues at coordinate 24,049 of JAAWDR010000018.1, read as the reverse complement.
TTTATATTTGATATTTTTTTTATTGGTTTATATTTCACTTTATGTTCTGCTGTTGCCCAAAAGTCCATTAATACAGTTCTTATTTGAATTTCTACTTTTACATATATTTTTTCTTCTTTTATTTCTACTGGTACTTCTATTATTATATGATATGCTGAATATCCACTTTTCTTTGTTTTCTTTATGTAATCTTTTTCTTTTAGAACTTTTATATCTTTTTGTTTTCTAATAGTATTTCTTATTTTATAAATATCATCTTTATAATTACATACAATTCTTATTCCTGCAATGTCATTAATATTTTCTATCATATTTTCATAACTGATGTCTAGCTTTTTCTTTTTCATCTTTTCCAATATGCTTTCTGAACTTTTTATCCTGCTAGTTACATTTGATATTATATTATATTCATAATTTTCATTTAATTCTTGTTTTATATCTTCAATTCTTTTTAGTGTATTTTCTATAGCTTTTTGATATATTTTCATTATCATTTCATATTCGTTATATTGTTTTTTTGACCTTATTAATTCATTGTTTTTTAATATTTGTTTTTCATTTTCTAATATACTTTCCATTTGTTACCTCTTTTCTTTCTCTAATTAAAAATTTGCTTGAGAAATATTTTTTCTTGTAGGTTATTTGGATTATATATTACTTTTGTTTCTTATTTATTGATTTTTTGTGTCTTTTTTGTGTTTTTATATTTATGTTATTTTTTGATTTTTTGTTAATCCTGATGTCCCAATTATAAATAACTTACTATATCTTCAAATGTATCATATCCACTTTCACTATTTATATGTCCTGCATTTGGTATTAAAATTTGTTCTGTTGCAATTTTATCTGCAAATTCTTTTTCAACTTCATATTTTACATATGGGTCATTATTTGAGTAAAAGCAAATAATTTCATTAGAGTATTCTTTTACATTTTCTAAGTTTTCAAAATACATTGATTTATTTACTTTATCATATTCTTCATTTATTCCTAAATAATTATTAAATGCACATACAAATATTAATTTTTTTACTTTTACTTTATTTTCAGTTAAAAATTTTGATATGAATACTGGTGCAATACTATGTGCTATTATTGTCGTTTTTTCATTTATTAATCCCAGTTCTAAATAATATTTTAGTAACTTACTCCAATTTTCATAGTTTTGGTATTCTACTCCAATAGGAAAATGTGGTACATATACTTGTTTTCCTTCATCTTTTATAAAATCATGTAGCCAACTAAACCAGTTTCCAAATGGATTTCCAAAACTTCCATGTATTATAAAATAATTTTCCATTTATTTTTCCTCCATTCTATACTTTACATCTAAAATGTTTTCTTTTTCATCTATTTGGATGTGCATTTTAAAGTTATATTGATCATTAACTAATCCTTTTATAAAAAATCTATCTAAAATCATTATATTAGACAAAATTTTTTCTTTCTGTAGTAATTCTTTGATTTCTATCCATTCTGATGTATTTTCTTCAAATTCTTGTGGCTCTCCTTTATTTTCATTTGTAATAAATACATCAAAGTCAAATATTCTGTTAGGATATTCAATTATCATATTTCCTTTATATTTTAAATTTTCAACTTCTACTCCTGTTTCCTCTTTCATTTCTCTAATTGCTGTTTGTTCTGGAGTTTCTCCTTTTTCAATTTTTCCACCAGGTATGTCATAATATCCTGCCTTTTTATTTTCCTCTTTATATTTTGTAACTAATACTTTATTTTCTTTTATCAAATAGCATCTTACTGCTTTTCTTATTGTTTTTTCCATTCTATCACTTTTCCTTCTATTAGTCTTATTGATTTTCATAATTTCAAATGTTTAAATACTCTCATTATTTTATAATTCCACCTGTCTTTTTTGATTTCTTTTTTCTATAAATTTTTTCATTATGTACCTTTGCCATTCTCTAAACATTTTCTTCTCATATTCTTCTGGTTTTACCCATAATACAGTATGGTCTTTTTCGATTGGTTCTGTTATTTTTTCATCAAACTCTGCTATGTATACATTTGCAATCACTTCCAAGTATCCTTTAGCTTCATCATATATGTGGGAACCAACTTGTTCAAATTCTTTTATATTTTTTATTGTGTATCCTGATTCTTCAATTAATTCTCTTTTTAAAGCTTCTAATTTTGTTTCCCCTTCTTCTATGCCTCCACCTAAATAAAAATATCCTGTGTCATCAGTTACAATTCCTACTTTATTATCATTTTTGTTTACAATAATTGCATATGCTCCTGGCCTTTTTTTATATTCTATATTTTCTTCTTTATTTCCTACATATTTCACTTTTATTTACTCCTATTCTTTGTTATTTTTATTCAGATTAATTTTCTTTATCATTTCTCCTGGATAATCAAATAATGCTATTCTTTTACTCATTTTGTGCTTTTTCTCCTCTTCTTAAATAAATCAAATAATATGCTAGTCCTATTTGAAAAATCATAAATATTGCAGATAGCCCAAACATATATCTAAGACCACTTTCATACATTATCCCGCAAAATGCTACTCCTATTGCTTCTCCTAAAAATTTTATTATATATCTTACATTTGCAAATGATAATTGATAATCATTTTCTATACGATTTATATATACCCCATCACATATATTTTCATATGCTGTTGATATAAGTAAAGACCATGTTATTGCTATTAAAGTTATTATTAAATTGTTAGACATAAAAGCAATTATATATCCTATAAATCTTATTCCAAACTTTATTGTGATTGTTATATAATCATTTTTTGGTGTTAAATATTTAAGTGCTAATATTCCTATTCCATCTGCAATTAAACCTACAATTAATAAGTAATTAGTCGCAATATTGTCTGAAAAATTAAAATAATTTGTTAATGTTAGCATTTTCAATCCTAAAGCAGTGTTCATTGCTATTGCTCCTATAAAATTATATAATAAGTATAATATCATTATTTTGCTGTTTAGTATGTATTTAATCATTTTATTTTTTATCTGCTTTTTTTCTTTTGTATGTTCAATTCTTATATTTAACATTGCAATTATTGAAATTATTAAAAATATATTTGATACTATTAAGCAAACATTATAATTTACTAATATTCCTGCTATACTTTTCCCTATAAATATTCCTCCAAATAAAATTCCTATATCTTTAAATAAATATTCTGTTAATTTTCTTTTACTATATATTGTATTGCTTTTTACTATTGTTGTTATTAATGGATATATACTTGTTATAATTATGTATTCCATTACTATATCTGCTATTATTGATAATTTAATTATTTCTACTTGATTTGTTCCGTTTAGATAATATAGTAATAACATATTGATAAATTTTATAATCAATATAAATGTTATTGTTTTCTTTAATTTATTTAGAGTTATATATCTTCCAATAAGAGCTATTCCTATAATACTTAATAAAGCTCCTATACTCATGATATTACTTATTTGTGTTACAGAAAAGTTATTGTCTTGTAGCCATAATTGTCTAAAATTTGTCCATAGTCCGATTGATATACTAAAAAATGCTAAAATTATTAATATTCTATTTTCATTTCTTATGTTTTTCATTTTCTTCGTTTAATTCTCCTATATATTAATATATTTTAGTTTTACAACTTTATAAATTTATGTTTTTTTGTTAAAAATTTGGTTATATCTATTTTTCGATAAGTATTTTTGTATTAACCCATAAGCTAAATATGCAATCCATACTCCTACAATTCCTAAAGGAGTAAATGCTAAAAAGATAGCTAATATAATTTTTGAAATAGAACTTATTATATTTCTTTTTGCAAGAAATTTAAAGTCTCTTATTCCTCTTAAAATGGCGAAATAATATGTTGCACTCATTGTTACATATGTTCCTATAACAAGCAATGGCAATATACTATAAAATATATTTTGTAATTCTTTTTCTTGTAATGAAATTCTCATAACAATTATAGCAATTATGAACACAATAATAGGAAAAATAAATGCACAAATATTTATTAATTTTTTTGCAACTTCTTTTACTTTTTTCATACTATTTTCTTTATTGTTGCCTGATGCTATTCCAATACTAATTGTTATTCCATCTCCAAATCCTTGAATAAAAGCTTCATATATATTGGCTATTTGTATTAATATTACATGTACAGCATATTCTAAATTTCCCATTTTGGCAACAATTAAATTAAATATAAAATTGTCAACTCTTGATGCAATTCGTTCTATAAAATTCCATTTAAATAATTTAAATATTTCCTTAAAATATATTTTATTTAACTTATATTTTATGGTGTTTTTTGATTTTATTAACAAATATATTGCAAGTATGGTGTCTATAAATACTGTAACCCATGCTACTCCTTTTATTCCATATCCTTGTTTTACTGCTATTAAATCTAAAATCAAATTTAATACTACTGCAAATATTCTTAATACTAATATATTTCCTTGGTTTCCTATTGTTCTTTGATGTCCAGATAAAACAGTTACAATAGAACTTTGTATGAATCCTATTAGTCTTATAGTTAAGTATATATTGCAAATTTCATCGACTTCAAATAAGTTTGGAAATACTGGTTTTATAATATATATGATTATTATTGTTATTATTGAAATTAGTATAGTTATAAAAATTGAATTTCCTGTTGTTAATTTTATTTTGTTTTCGTCTTTCTCTCCAATTGCTTTTGCTACTAGGGTATTGTTTGAAACATTCATTGTTTGTATGCTCATTTGCATTATATTTATTATCACACTCATTGCTCCTAGTGCTGCTAATTCGGTTGTTCCTATTACAGATATTACTAATGTGTCTACTAGTGTCATAAGGATATTTATTAAGCTTTCAAATGCTATTGGTACTGATATTTTTAGTTGTTTTTTTATGTTTATTTCTTCGTTCATATATTTTTCTCTCCTATAAATATAATTACTTATCTTTTACTTAATTAAACATTTTAAAATAAAATCCAACTTCTATTATTTTTGTTTTTTTCTAATAACTCTTCTACTTTTACTAATATTTTTAGATGCTGGAATCTTTTTTCTCACATCTACTATTTCTATATTTATATACATTTGAAAGTTATCTGTATAAATATGATTTCTTATAAAATTATAAGCTTTCTCATATTCATCGTCTGTAAAGCATGCTATTAAATAGAAAGCATTTGTACATCTGCTTGATTTTATATATTCAGTAAGTTGTCTCTCATATCCTGCTTTTAAATATGAACTTTTTGCTTTTTTTACTTCTATTAGTATTTTTTCATTTTCTTCGCTATTATTTCTATGTAATTTAAAGTCGACTTTTCCACTTCCTAATAATGCTTCTCTTGTTATATCTACACCTTTACTATAAAAATAGGCTTCCATCAAATTTTCTAATATTATTTGGATACGTTCTTCATTTATTGGATTATCATTTTCCCAAAATAATTTTGAAAGGCTTCCATATGTTATTCTTTCTTGAATAAATTTTAATAGTTCAGTTACTTCTCCTGTTAATGTTATATGCTTACTCTTATATTTTTCTTGAATATCCATTGGCAATATATCAAAATAAAAATCTAAATTTATTCCCATAGTTTTAGCAATAATAGGAAAATTATTTTTTTTCTCATTATATAATTGTTCTATTAACTTAAAATCTAAATCTGTAAATAGCTCATCTGCATAACAATATGGATTATAGAAGTCTTCTTCCATATCTTCTAATGTAAATCCATCGTCTTCTCCATATTCCTTTAATTTTTCTTTACTAACTTCTCTAATCTTTTTTTGAGTTTCTTCATCAAAATATATGTTATTAAAATCTTCATAATCTTCTCTTGATTCAGCTAGATAATCTAAATAGTTGCTTAACATAAGTTCGTGAAAACATGTCATATCATGATAAAATTTATCTTCTGTCCATTCATATAGTTCTTTTAATACTTTTTCACATTTACTATATTGCTCTCTATATAAATATTTTGGTACAATATCTTCTATAATATCTCCTATATCTATATATTCATCACCAAAAACATCAATTTCTAAAAAATTATGTATTATTTGATTATATAATTCCATATATCGTGTATTAAAACATATCATTCTATTTTTATCTCCCTTCATTTTACAACTCTTTAGTATAGTTCTTCTTTGTTTACTTCTTTTTTATTTATTATGAATACTTAAATAAATTTTTATATTTAATATTCTATTTTATATAAATCTAACTTTCAAAGTAAAATGCCAGTCTTGAATTATTTCTAATGTACTTTTCTTCAAAGTTATCATTTGTAAATTTTTTTATAGTATTTCTCCAAAATTTCTGAGCTCTTTCATTTTTTAATAATGTTCTAACTTCCCATTTTCCTTTATATAGTTCAAATATTCTATTTGCCATAAATGTTCCAGCTCCCATTTTTCTATACTTATTAATAACGAAAAATTCAGCTATTTCATTCATATTTTCTTCATTAAATCTTTGCAAAACAAATCCTGCTAATTCATTATTGCATTTTAATATATATGGATGTCTATTTTCATCTTGCCAATATTTTTCAATATATTTCAATACATATAACCCAGAATCTAACATTGTAAATGTTGTAGTTCCATCTTCAAAAAAGCTAAGTTCATATTTATATAGTTGCATTAAATTATAAATTATATTTTTATTTTCTTCTTTAACTTCTATTAAATCAAATTTCATCTTTTCTTTTAAATTACCTCCTCAATATTTCTTCTTGCATCTTTTCTTATAAAAGGTTCCTGTACATTATTTTCGCTTAATTGTTTATACGCATAAGGTTTTCTATAAGCATCTCCTAAAGTTTCTCTTCTTCTATATTCCCTAATTTCACTCATATTAAATTGGACAATTTTAATATCTTCACTATTATCCATTACTAATACTTCACTATTTAATTCATGCTTATTTATATTTCTTACTATTGGGCTATATGCTGATGATTTTCCACTAAGATTTGCATAGTTTACAGTTACAATGCCTACCATATTTTCATATGCTCTTACTTTTAATTGTTCTAATCTTATTTTTGACATATAGCAAGCATTTGGGACAAGAATAAGTTCACTTCCTTGTAACATTAAAATTCTTGCACTTTCTGGGAAATCTCTGTCAAAACAAATCATTGTTCCTAGTTTTACTTTTCCTTTTTCATATTCTAATTCACATGTTTTAAATTCAGTACCTGGTTGTGTATATGCTTCCATTTTAGAGTCTACTGTATGTACTTTTGAATATTTTAATATGATATTACCATTTTTATCAATTATTATTACTGTATTTTTTGGCTTTTCTTCTGTTTTCTCTAAATATGTAAGTGCTATTGCTATTTGAAGTTCTTTTGCTAAATTAATATAACATTTAATAAATTCGTCATCATTTTCTATTGCTTTACTATTCCATCTTTCTACCTTTTCTTGAGGTATATCATCTTGATCTTTTAAGTCTCCTTCAAATAACATTTCATATCCGTTATTCCACATTTCTGGAAATATTGCAATATCCGCTCCTTTTTCTTTTGCTTTTCTACAGTATTCTATCCCTTTTAACATATTGTTTTCTATTTTGTTCATTGGGCTTAATTGTAGTAATGCTATATTAAAGATATCATATAGAGTTTCAATATAATTTAGTATTACACTTGATAAATTTTTTATATCTATGATGTTGTTAATAGTTGGAATATGTATAAATCCAATTTTAGATTTTAAATTATTATTTTGTTTAAAATTTAATGCTCTAAAGAATACTTCATTGCATAAGTAATTTCCTGCATCATTTGAACTTATTACTTTATAATTGTTTTTTTCTAAATTTTCTTTTAAAACTCCATAATAGTAATTTGTTGTTAATTTTGTTTCTCCTATCGTCGCATTGTTTTCTAAATATATATTTTTTGTATCTGTTTTTTGCCCAAACATCAAAACATAATCATATTGATTTATTAATTTTTCTTCTATTTGTTTTTTGCATATATTAAAATCATTTTTTAAATATAAAATGTCTTCTTTGCTTTTTTCTTTTATATAATTTAATATTATTTTTGATGAATTATTTTTCCCTTCAAATCCTGCTATTAGTATTTTCATTTTTTACCTCTTTATAATTATTTAAAATTATTGTCTTGTTTTATATATTTAAGCTACATCTTTCATTTTATTTTTTCTTATTCTAACATAAGTTTACAAAAAAATAAAGCATATAACAAATTAAATTATTATATACTTATTACTCTATATATTCTTATTTCTTATATAGTCTCCTTCAAACTCATTTGCCAATATATCCATTTCAATACTATCATAATATTTACCATTAATATATCTACAATTTCTTCTCCTTCCATATTCTTTAAATCCACATTTTGTGTAGCATTTTAATGCTCTTTCATTAAAGCTCATTAAATCAAGTTTTATATTATACAAGTTTAAATAATTAAATCCATAATCTAATATCATCTTAATTGCTTCTGTTCCATATCCATCATTCCTATAATCTTTATCTCCTATGAATATTCCTAAAGTAGCTGTTCTATTAATAAAATCATAATTTTCTAATCCTACTGTACCTATTAGCTTATTTTCTTTTAATGTTATTATAAAAAAGTTGTAATCTTTGTTCATATTTTCTTCAAAATATTGCTTTTCTCCTTCTAATGTTGTTATACATCCACTTCTTCCAATATAATCTGTTGTTTCAAAATCATTTAACCATTCTGTAAATTTTTCTATGTCTTCATTATTTCGTGGTGATAAATAGATTCTTTCTCCTATTAACTTTTTAAAATATTTCATTCATATCAACTCCTTTTTTCATAGTATACAAAAAAGCCTCACAAAAGAATCTTTTAAGACTCCTTTGCAAGACTTTATATATCTTACTTTTAAGTGTAAGCAACATTTATATTTTTGTTACCCTTTACCGCTCAAAGTTTATTACTTCTAGGTAAACTCTTAAATTATGTTTTTAATTATAACACATTATTGTAAATCTGTCAAATTTTGATTTACATAAGTATATTCCAAGCAAAAGTTACTAAAAATCTATTTTATCTGGATGTAAACCAGAGCCTGCAAAGTATGGAATATTATTTATTTCTTGCATATCATCTTTTGATATTTCAAAGTCAAAAACGTTTATATTCTCTAACATTCTACTCTTACTTATTGTTTTTGTAATAGTTTCTCTCTAGTTGCAGTATTCGTATATTTTTTATCGCTAATAGCAGTAAATTTATCTTTGTAATTTATTTCTGTTCCATTTTTGCATATACAATTTTCATATTAATTACAATATTTTTTAATTAACTCTTTATATTGTTCAACAAGTTTATATAAACTATTAATTGTAACATATTCATTTACTTCATGTGCAGTTATTGGTCCTACGCCTAATATTATTCTATTGTTTTTTAGAAAACTTGCTTCGGTAATAAAATTACATGTTTTATTAGAAATTTCAGTTTTATTTAAAAATGGAGATATTCTATTTAATTCTTCAACTTTAGCTTGATACTTTTCTTTTAGTTCTTCCAGTTTTTTTACAATTTGTTGTTCTTCTGCTTTATCTGTTGTTCTAAAATCAACTAAAAATTCACATGAATCTGGAACTGAATTAATGTTACTGCCTCCTTCTATTTTTCCAATATTCATAGTTGTATAAGGTATTTCAAAATCGTTATTTAAATTATTTTTAATTTTATTTTCATAAAAATTGTTTAACTCATTTATAAATAATATTGCATTCATAATTGCGTTCTTACCTTTTTGAGGAGTGCTAGAGTGTGTTTTTATACCTTTAAAAGAAATCTTATATTCCATTAATCCTTTACTTCCTACTATTATTTCATTATTTGTAGGTTCACCTATTATCATTGTCTCTGGAAATTTTTTTTCATAATTTATTACTTCTTTAATTCCTGTAAACCCAATTTCCTCATCATAAGTAAAATATACTTTCATTCCTTTATTTAAATTTCTAAAATCAATCTGAGATATTGCTGAAATCATTGCTGCAATCCCTGATTTCATATCACAAACACCTAAACCATATATTTTATCTCCAACTTTAGTTAGAGTAAATTTTTCATACTTCCATCCATCAGTAAATTCAACAGTGTCTGTATGTCCTAAAAAACCTAATGATGTTTCTTCTTTATTAGACATAATTAAAAATTTATCTCTTTTTTCTGTTTTAAACCCAATTAAATTTAATGTATTTTCTATATAATTTAATATTTTTTCATTTTCTTTATCTTTAATCGTATTACATTTTATTAAATTTTCTAAAATATTTTCAACATTTAACATTTTAACCTCCTTTAATCCATTTCTCTTTCCTTATCTCTATAGGAATTTGTTTAAATCCTATTTTTAAATTTTCATTATAAGGTGGACCTGAAAACACCTTATATACTTTTTTAAAATCTTCTAAATTCGTAAGTTCTTTAATTTGACCATTCATATTTTTCCCTCCTATAATTAAATAAAGAAAAAGAGATAAAAAAAATAGATATGCAAAAAAGCCTATATATAGGATTTTATAATTTTTCCTACATATAGTCTTTTAACATATCTATAAAAAATATTTTCAAACTATCGTAGGTACAGCATTTTTAACCTGTACCTACGCATTCCTCTAAAGTGCGATAGTTACAAGCTCCTACGATGATGATGTAATTTGCTGTTTAAAAATATTCTTAATTTCATTATTTTACCTCTTTTCCTTATATTGGTATTATAACAACTTTTTTTCATTTCGTCAACCCTGCATTATGTTGATTCGTTTTGTATGGTATATTAAATAAATTTTTATAATAATATTCTTTAGCCAATTTGCTATAAATTATCTTTTATCTCTGGGAATAAATCATATAAGTTATAACCTAATAAACTATCAAAATATTCTTTTAATTTATATGTTTCTTTAACATGATATTGTGTATTTGTATGAGCTCCTCTTCTAATTATAATGTCAATTAGTCTTTTATCTATTGTAAATACTTTTCCACCTTGTGGACACATTAGATCACATAAGTTTATTAATTTTTCTTCTACTGTGTATTTATGTGTTTTTACAAACTCTGCTATAGAAGGTTTATCTTGTGGGTTTGGAACTCCTCCAGCTGTGCAAATAATGTCATTATTCAAATATGAATGTGTTATACATATATTGCAATATTCTTCATCATACCCTTTATCTTTTAAATAGTTATATCCACTTATCTCATGTCCATGAGATTCTCCGTTGTATTTGCCAATATCATGAACATATCCTAGTGTTATTGTTTTATCGATATCTACATTATATCCTTTTTCAGTTAAAGCCTCAGCAATTTTTCCTGCTGTATCTCCTACACAAATACAATGGTCTATCCATCTATCACTTTTTGTTTTTGCTCTAAAAACTTCTAATATTTGTAATGCTTGATTACTTGTTAATTTCATAATTCATACTCCTTTATTTCATAACATTTACTAAACATTTTTATTTATTATTTCTGTATTTTACTGCTAGCAACAATATTAACAAACAAAAAAACAATTCGAGTGAAGTTTCAAATATTAGCATAAAATCTTTGCTACATAAAATTGCATATAATGTATATGAAAAACTACTTACTACCCATAATATCCACGAATTTATACTTAAATCACTTGACTTTTTAGTTTTTATTAATTTTATGGTTTGTGGCAAATATGAAATCATTGTGCATATAGATACTATTCCTAATAAAATATTTCCTACCATAATAACTTCAACTCCTCTTAGTTCTTTCCTAATTTTTCAAATAAATCTTTGTATATTTTATCAACATTTAAGTAATTAACTACTGTTATTTTATAATTATTTTCTGTTAGTTCATAAGATGTATTATCATTGATATTTGGGCAACTTATTTTTTCTGTTTCAAACCATTGTTTGTTAATCATATAAGCTATAACACTAATATCCCAAATAACTCTTCTTTCTTGAATACCATGTACTCCATCATTATAAAATCTTTGGCATAAATAGTCACATAATTCACTTTTGCCTTTTAAAAAATGCTCTAGTTCATATATTGAAGTTCTTAAATTTGATGCTACATTTTTACAAGGTATAATGGTTAATTTTACTTTTGATTCAAAAACAGTTCTTACAGCTTGTATATCTTGCTTAAAATTAAATTCTTTATTATTTTTATTTAAAAAACTATTCCCTCCAAGCCAAATGACTTCAATTTTATCTACTATCTTAGGCTCCTGCTTTATGGCAATAGCTACATTTGTTATTGCTCCTATTGCTAAAATATATGTTTTATTATTTTTATTTGCTAATTCAATAATTTTATTTACTGCATCATTTTCTTCATTATAGTCATTTGTTATATAGTCTGTTGAACCCTTAAATACTTTGTTAGTCCAGTTAAAATTTAACCAATCACATATTTTAATAATTTCGTCATAACTTTTATCTATTCCTTCTTCTATTGATATATTATTATCATGATGATATGGTGCTACTGTAATGGCTTCAATATTAAATTTGTCTTGTGATTTTAATAAATAAGAAATAGCAAATTGGTCATCACATTCGTTGTAAATATCTGTATCTAAAATAACATTTACTTTTTTATTGTCTTCTTTTTTATTTAATTTTGATATTCTTTCATATATTTCTTTCCATTTTGAAACTCTATCTAAGGTTTGCTCCTTTTGATTATATCTTGTATTCATTGTATAAACTTTAATTCCATTATTAATTAAGTCTAAACTTATTCTTGTACTATCTTCAATCATTAAGTCAATATTATTTTCTAAACATACTTCTGTTTTTGCATGCTTGACATAAACATTTGTAATTATTAGTTTATCATAGACAATATCATATTTATTTAACCACTCTTTTGTTAATTCATGAGGATTTATATATTCTCCATTATCTCTTCCAGTTATAATATATATTTCATGTCCATCGTTCTTTAATTTTTTAATATAATAAGATGAATCTTCTATTGGTTTTAGTCTTTTTACAAAGTTTTCAACATTTGCACTATAAAAACTATTTTCTTCCTCATCTGTCCAGTCAAACATTCCTTTTCTTAAATATTCTGGATTTTCATTTATAATACCTGCGTTTCTTAATTCTTTATCATGTTTTAAATATTCTTTTAATAATATATCATCAAAATTAGATATACAATTATCTATATCAATTCCTATTCTCATTTTATATTTCCTCTTCTTCTCCTATAATTCAATAATTTCCAAATCGTCTGGAACATACACATTTCCATTAAAGTTTTTCTGTGCTTCTTCTGTATATAGCTTTTTTCTTTCCTTTCCATGCGATTCTTCTGTATGATATAAAATTAAATTTTTTACTTTTAAATCATTCATTATTTTACTTGCGCTCTTAGCTGTTGAGTGATTTTTTTCATAGGCATGAAAAATATTTTCTTCTGAATCTAAGCAAAATGCTTCATGCATCACGTAATCTGAATTCCTAACTCTTTCATACAAATCAGCATTCAATGTTTCATCCCCTAAAAATATTAATCTTTTTTCATTTAGCATACATTCAAATCCAAATTGTTTTGTTCCTCTTGCATGTATATCAAAAAAAGTATAGTCGATTCCGTTTATATTCATTTTTTCTTTATCCTTTAAGATATGAAAATCTGTAATCTTTAAAATTCCTTTTACGATCTTTTCTGGAAGTATTTGTTTTGCTACTTCCACTATTGCTTCATAAACTACATCATTACAGTAAATATTTATATTTGTTTCTATTTCTCCATTTATAGATGCTCTTCCTAACTTTTTAAACATCCATATAAGACCTAATATATGGTCTGTATGACTATGAGAAATAAAAATATGTCTTATTTCTTTCCCATCAATATTAACTTGTTTTAATCTTTTCATTATTTCAATACTTCCACCTGTATCTATTAAGAAATTTCCCCTATCATTTTGTATTAAAAAACAAGTATTATATAAATCCAATGTTCCACCATTTCCAGTGCCTAACATAATTATTTTTTCCATTTATTTTCTCTCCCTTCTAACTATAATAAATTTCTTATCTTTTTAATTAAATAGTGACTTCCTCCGTCTTGATTATTTTGTTGATTTTCGACCATACTAATAATTAATAAATCATCTGTAAAACAATCAAACCATCCCAAAGTTCCACTTTCTTTATCTTCGCTCGAAGTCTTTAATTCCGCTGTTCCTGTTTTTCCTGCCACTGTAATACCATCTATTTTCATGTCATTGGCAGTCCCCTCTTTGTTTTCTACTACTTGGATTAAACTTTCTTTAATTGCATTTGCTGCTTCTGCTGTAAAAGCACTTTGTTTTAATATTTCTGTTTTGCCATCAGCATATTCTAGATATGGTTTTAGCATATTTCCTTCATTAGCAAAAGCAGAATAGATAGAAGCCATATGTATTGGATTTACTAGAACACTTCCTTGTCCATATCCTGTATCTGCTAATTTCGTTTCTCCTTCTATTTGATTTCCATTTTGGTTGGCATATTGTGATTTTGCCAAATTTAATGGAAATTCTAATGTTTCATTAAACCCTATTTTGTTCAAATTTTCTGCTAATGGCTCTGCTCCTATCTTTAATGCTGATTGAGCAAAATAAATATTATCTGAATGAATCATAGCATTTAATAGATTTTTAGCTCCATTATATGCCGTTAAAGTAGTTATTTTGTAATTTCCCCAAGAATTATCTTTTTGCCAACTAGTTGTTGTATAACCATAGTCTTCATCTTTCTTTATCTTTCCAGTTGTCAAACCAATTGCGCCAGTTACTGGTTTAAAAGTTGAACCTGGGCAATATTTTTGAATAAATCGATTGTATAATGGTTTACTTATATCATTGTTTAAACTTTCCCATTGCTTGTTTGTCATTCCTACTACAAAATCATTTGAATCAAAAGTTGGTGTACTTACCAAGGCTAACAATTCTCCTGTTTTTGGATGCATTACTACAAAAAATCCTTTATCATTTTTCATTTGTTCATATATTTTAGTTTGCAAACTACTATCTAATGTAATTTTTACATTTTGTCCATCTTTTTTATCTTGTTTGATAATTTCTCCTATCCTATTTTCTTTTTCATCTATGATATAAATTTCGGTTCCATCTATTCCCCTTAAAGTTTCTTCATAAGCTTTTTCTAATCCTGATTTTCCAATCTTACTAGCTGTGTTGTATCCTTTTCCTTCATTGGCTTCCAGTTCTTCCGCATTGATTGCTTGTACATAACCCATTATATGTCCAGCTTCTTTTCCTAGTGAATATACTCTTCCCGCTTCTTGATTGATTCGTATTCCTGGTATCTGAAGTAAGCTTTCTTTTAATTGTATATTACTCTCTGCTATTTTTTTGATGGGAACAAATGTATCGTCTTTTACCCAAGAAGCTTCTAGTTGTTGGTTTATGTATTCTTCTGAAACACCTGTTAACTCTGCTATTTTTTGAATACTTTCTTCTTTTGGTTCACTTAATTTTCCAGGAACAATCCCTGCTGCTAGAATGGTCCCATCGGTTGCCAATTTCACATCATTTCTATCTAAGATATCACCTCTTTTGGCTTTGATAGTAGAAATTCTTATTTTTTGATTGTTTCCTAATTGAGGAAAAATGAAACTAGATGACCATTTTATTTTATATTCTTCGTTTTCTTTTTCAATCGTTACTGTGTTGTTAAAACTCACTTCTCCTGCTGCTGTATACATTTTTTCATGGTAATCAATTTGATAATTTTTTTCTTGTTTTTCTACTTTTTGAATTTCAATTTTGATATCACTACTATCAATTCCCTCATAGATATTTTTGTTTCGTTTGATAAAATCTTCTTGGCTCATATTCATAGAAATCACTTTTCTATACATTGCTTCATAGTTTTTATCATTGATTAATTGGATAAATTCTGTTAAAGTTTGTTTTGCTTTTTCTTCGTTTTTCTTGTTTATCGTAAATATACTCACTCCTGTTATAGCTATTATTAAAATGATTATTATAATTGCAACTATTATTTTTTTATTTTTCATAAAATTCTCCTTTATTCTTTTCTTAGCATCCCATTACTTCTATATTTTGAGCTACCAACTTTCCTTGTTGTTTTTCTGTTTTTCGAAATGTTACAAAAATGTTATCTCCTCTTTCTTTCATTTTTTGTAATTCTTCCCATTGATTTTTTGTATTTGAAAAAATTTGTGTATCTTTATCTACTATCACTTCAACTTCAAAATTCACTTGCTCATATTCACTGTAATATTCTGTTATTTCTCCTGTTAATATGATATTGTTTCCTTTTTGTGATAAATTTTTAATTGACATAGAAACTTCTTCTGCTTCTAGTGTTTCTTTTTTTAATTCTTCTCTTTTTATTATATTTTTGGTCACTTTAATATTATTAAAGTTTCGATAAATACAATTGCTGTTCACAGCTTTGCTCATACAATAGATATTAATATAATATTGATTCGGTTCTTCTTCTCCTGCAAAATAAAGAGTTGCTCCACCTATTCTTGTTTCTATTTTTTCAATTTGATACTTCGTTATGGTTGCTATCACATTTGTTTTTTCAAATTGCTCCTCTGTTATTTCTTGTGACATTGCAATTTGATTGTTTTCTTTAAATCTTTCCCAAGCTTGCTTGTTCCCTAATCTTACACTATAAGTCCCTGGCTCATATTTTTTTAATTCATTTGACCAAGTTGGAACTTCATAGGAAATCGGTTCTGGCACTTTATATTCTTTATTATCTGCCATTTGATAAACTTCTGCTTTTTCTTTTATTTGTTTTTTCAATAATTTTTCTAGTTTTTCTTTTTGTTTGATATTATTTCTTACGACGACTCCACCTTCATCTGTTCTTTTAATAACATTATAATTTTCTTTTTGGTAAGCTATCAAATAATTTTTGCTTATGGTATCATAATCTAACTCTATGTAATTTTCTTCCTGCTCAATTTTCTTTATTTCTTCCTGTGATACTCTTGCTCCTTCTCCTACACCATCAATGCACTTTGTTAATTGATTTAATAGTTTATTATAATCTGTTTTGGCTGCCGTATACACATAATATCGATCTTGTTCTTTTACTTTATAAACAATTCTATCTGGCGTTTCAAAATATTTTACCTGATTAAACGTTTCTTGTTCTTCCTTTGGTTTTATTTGCGTAAATAATAATATTCCCAAACATAGTGTCAAAATAGTGGTAGTAACCCCAATTAATGTTTTGTATTCTTTAAACTGCTTTGCTAATTTTATCATTTTTATTCTTCTTTCCATATTTTTCTTTCCATCTGTCACATATAATAATCTTGTTGTCATTTTTTCTTCTTGTGAAATTGGTAAAATTGTTACCAATGATTTTGCATATTCCTTTTCGTTCTGTTTGGGTAATTTACTTAATACTAATTCATCTGCTTTTAGTTCCATGTCTTGTCTAATTTGTTTAAAACAAAACCATATAACTGGGTTAAACCAATAAATGCTGGTAATGACTAAAAGAAATTTATTAAGCCATATATCTTTTTTTTTGTAGTGTGCTAATTCATGCATTAGAATATGTTTTATTACTTCATCTGACTTTTTTAATATATCCTGTGTTACTAATATTTGGGGATGTATCATTCCATAGATGCATGGTGTAATTCTTTCTTTTTGTTCTACTAGTTTTATTTCTTTTCTTATCTCTAATTCATTCTTTGCTTCTTGAAATAACTTTAAAATTCGTTCTTCTTTGACCTCTTTTTTTCCTATTTTTCTTTTTATTCGCCTACTATTTACAGTATAAATTCCCCATAATATTAGGATTCCACTTATCCATATCACTGTTGCTATTTTTCCATATTGACTGACACTTAAAATTCTTTTTGCTTTATCTATCCAATCTACTATGCTACTGACTGTATAAAAATTATCATTGTTAGCATATAGTGTAATTCGAAAAGGAATTATCAAACTGATTAATAATAAACCCCACATTGCAAATTTCCATTTGGGCGATATTTTTTGGTCAAATACTTTTCTTAATAACAAAATAATACCAGCTACTAAGGTTGCCATTACAGCCATATATATAATATTACTGAATATGATTTGTATATTTTGCATATTTTGCGCTCTCTTTCTTTTTTAATCTTCAATTAAATCTAGTAATTCTTGTAAATCCTTTTTTGATATTTTTTTCTCTTCTACAAAATTTAGTAATAATTTATTAGTACTTCCATGGTACAATTTCTGTAAAAAATTCTCATTTTCCCTTCTTTGATATTGCTTTTGTGAAATTGCTGGTTCAAAAAGATTTCTCTTTTGATTTAAGGTTGTTTTCGATATAACACTTTCTTTTTCTACTAAGCGATATAATAGTGTTTTTATTGTGTTTTTGTTTTTCGCTTCTTCTTTGCTTAAAGATTCTACTATTTCGTTTAAAGTTATAGGAGACTTTTCCCATAACACATTCATTATTTCTAATTCTGCATTTGTTATTTCATATTTTTTGTTTTTCATTTTTTCTTCCTTTCATGGGACTAGAGGGACGTTCCATCTTTCTTCGCAAAAAATTACAGTTGTAAACTTTGCTTATAGTTTACAACTGTAACTTAATTTTGTCAAGTATTTTCTGTTTTTACTGTTTGATTATTGTATCTGATAAGTTTCTCCATTATCTTTTGTTTCTAATACAATTTTTGAATTCAATTTTATAACTGGTCGAAATCCACAAGATTCTGTATAATCTTTCCAACTATAACAAGCCCTACCAGTTTCAATATTATAGACTCTTCCTTTTGTGTACGTACCTGGTTTCTGTGGTCCACTTAACCAATAGCTTTTTCCATTATCGATCGGCTTTTCGAATCCTCCAGAATAATGCTGACTTTGCCAATAATAACCATATGTATTTCCGTCCCTCAAAAGATGTATATCTACTTTGACAAGCTCGTGCTTGTTGTATCATTTCAGGAGTTGGACCACCAATGGCATAATCCATATATGTTGTTTTATATTGTTGATTCCATACATTTCCACTATCCATCAGGAATAAATAAGCTTGGTAACATTCATAAGAATCTCCCACATTTTTCATATTCGTACTATAGTTCCATTCATATCCTGGAAATCTATTTTTATCTGATAACATTTTTGTTCCTTCTACATAATTTCCAGCATCAACTGCTGATTTAAGTGTATTATCATTATAAATTGGATCAGCTATAACATCGTCATAAATAAGATAAATATTTTCTAAATCTGTAAAAAATATTTGCCAATGATTCGTATTATCATAATTTGTTACATATTTACCATACATATTTTTTGTTACAGTAGCAGCTTTTCCTGGCAAAGATATAATTATCTTACAAGAAGCTGACTTCTCTCCGCAGCTTGCTGTAATTGTCACTTTTCCTTCTTTTTCACCTTTTACACTGCCATCTTTTGATACTGTTGCTATACTTGCATCAGAAGTATTCCATGTTATTTTTTCGGTGGTATTAGTTGGTGTAGGATTTGCTGTTAACTTTATAGTATCTCCTAGTAAAATTACCGTTGTCGCTGGGTTTACCGTTAAGGCAGTTACTGGTATTTTTACGGTTACAACACAACTTGCTTCTATACCACTTTTTTCTTCTCTTACTTTTATTGTTGTTTCGCCTACTTCATTTTCAGATTTCAAAGTTATTTGTCCATTCTCTCCTTCTTCTATTTTAAGCAAATTATTATTACTAGAGGTTATTCTTATTTGACTAGATTCTTTTATTTTTTCAAAATCAGCTATTTCTGTATTAACTGAAATTTTTCCATTATTTAAGACTATTTCATAATAATTTCCTTGTACTTTTACAAAGTATTGAGCTCCTTTATTTTTATAAACCAATGTATAAGACAACATTTCTGTTGCATTTCTACTCATTGCAATTTCACTACGACTTAACATGATTTTTTCTACATCTGTGGAATCACTAACTGTTTGTTCAATTTTATATCCCATTGATTTTAAATCGCTGATTACTCCTGCTAAAGTGGCTTCTTCTCCTATTATTTTTTCATCTATTTTTCTTGCTACAAGTGACATTTGTCCCATTTCTTCTATTTCTTTTAATTCAGATATTTTTCCAGCTTCTTTTGATTTTATTAATATGCCGTTTTTTCCTGTCAATGTTATAATACTAACTCCTGCCAAAATAAGTAATACTATAATTGTAATTACAAGAGCTACTAATGTGATTCCATTTTGAGCTTTTTTATTATCATTCTTCATTTTTCCCCTCTTTTTTCTTTAGTTTTTTATCATTATATATAGATATTCTAAAGAATGTCAACTTTAATACAATTCAATTCCCACTAAAATTTTATCTATTTTTCTTCCTTAAAAAATTCATTTTCATTATATTCTTTTGGCTTTAATCCCAATCTTGTTTTCATATAACCAACTAGACCTAAAACAGTAATCAACAAAATAATTCCCACCAAAATCATTCCATTGGTTGTATCAGTTACTCGTAATAAGTAAGCTCCTAAAAAGCTAATAACCGCTCTAAAAACATTTCTGCTGATAGCATTTACAGCATAAATTTGTGTTAATATCTTTTCATTTGCAAAGTTTCCCAAATATCTTGTTGATAAGACGCCACTCATTCCTTTTACAAAATCAATTAAGATAAATCCTATTACTATAATGGCTAATGTAATTCCATAAGATATATTCATGGCAGTTAAAATTCCTACTATCAAAATAGAAAATGTCATAATAAATAAAATAGCAGATAATGATTTATTTCGGAAATAATTATGAAATTCCATTTGTTTTTTTGAACCGATTGCTGCTGAAAAGCTTAAGATAGCTGCTATTAATGTAATTATCTGCTCTGGTGTTCCAATATCAACTAGCAAACTCGAACGATAAGTACTCATTAGACAAAATACTCCCCAAGCTATTCCTGAATATAAAAATAAGCTTCTTAATCGTTGTGAATTAGCAATAAATTTTATTCCTTCCCATAAATCTTTCATATAATTTTTAGTATCTGTTTTCTCCTTTTTTTCTTCTTCGATATCACTAAAGCCTAATGACATAACAGTTGCTAATATCGCAAAACATAAGCTCCCTGTAATAGGAATATATGGATTTATAACATACAGAAATCCAGAAATGATGTATGTTCCTGCATTTAATAAGTAATAATCTTTGGTTCCTTTTCCCTCTAATTTAGAAAATATCTCCCCTTGTTTTTCTGTTTCTGGAATTGAATATTGGATTAAAGCTGTATCTGATATATCCTTTAAAGAAAAACATATACTACTAATAAATTGTGCAAAAATTAGCATTCCTAAGTTTTTACAGGACATAATTAATACAATAAATATTATATTAAATATATTAGCTAAGATGGTACATTTTCTAGTTCCCACTTTATCAATTATAATACTTGCTGGTATTTGGAAAATAATCATAAAAATAGCATAAAATGCGCCACCTAAAACAACATCTGAGCTACTTAAATGTTTTACTTGTGTTAAAAATAAAAATTCTATTGCATAATAAAAAATTAAATCAATTGATATGGCGCGATATAAAGAATATAGTTTCATATTCTGTTTTCTTGCTTTTCTAATCTTTTTTTCTTGATTCATTGGTATATCTTTCTCCTTTGTATTTTAATGTTTTTTCAATTTTGGTTTTGGTATATTGCTTTTTCCTATTCTTAAAAATTCTTCTATTGTTTTTATCATAATTTTCTTATCTTCTGGATCTAAATTCTGATAGGTTTTCACCATTGTTTTCGCATTTAAAAATGCCTTATTTTTTATATCTGATAATGTTTCTGCTTGTGTTGTATTTAAGATTTCAAATAGGGTATCAATAAATTTTTCTCTCTGCTTAGGTGTTACTTCTTTTAGCCAATTAGTTATGGTTTTATCAATAAATTCACTCGAATTCGTTAACTCATCTCTTACAAATTTTCCACCTAATACTTGCCAAGAATATAAATCATGTTGCATAATTCCTGTTTCTGTGCTTTTTAAAATTGTGGTTTCTTCTTTATGATTTAGTAATCTTCCAATAATAGAAGTTTGTGGTATATAAGTATGTACCTTATTTACTATTTTTCGATACGATTCGCACTGAATGATTTTATCACAAAATCCAGGTCCATCATTATTATAAACATTGATAATTCTTTTTTGTATTTTAGAAGAACAAAATGCTGCTGCATATACAGCCAGATTTCCTCCCTTAGAATGGCCTCCTACACGAATTTTATTTTTATATTTTTTTGCAACTTCTTCTAAATAAGCTACTGCATCAGTTTGGGCTGGTACTAATTCACTAAAACTCATATTGAAGTCTTCTTTCCATCCAATAATTGTGTTATCAGTTCCTCTATAAGATACATAGATTGTACCATCTTCCATTTGTATTGTAATAGCTGAAAATTGTTTTTCTTGAATCGGATCAATTTTATTGACATAATAGCAAAGTTTCATGTCTCCAAATCGAATACTATTAGCCAATATTGGGTATAACTCAATATCTTCTTGTTGTAGAATTCTACCTGTTGTTCCCATTTCTTGGTATCGTTGGTAAGCTTCTTTTAATGTTATTTCTTCCCCTTCTTGTAAATATCCATCAAATGGGAAATATGATAATCTTGATAAAATAAGATTATCGATTTCATTAAATTCTACTTGTTTTAACTTCAAATCTCTCCAATTCATATAATCAAAGATATTTGCCATAATACCTCTTTCTCCTTATCTTTTGATAAATGCTACAATTTGTTCTGCTAGCTCTTCTTCTTTTCCCTCATATCCATGGTTGCTGCCATCTATATAATCAATATCTTTATGTGGATTTGTAATACTATTGCTAACGATATTGACTAATTCATCTGCTGGCTGTATAATCATCTCTTTTACATTTCCCCATCTCATAAATAGAGGTACTTCAATATTATTTAATTTTTTTAGTTCGGTATCTTCTCCAAATTTTGCAAAATCAATTTCTTTGTTATCTCGTGCATATCTTAAAAATGTTTTTACACTTACAGGATGAATAAATGCTTCTTTTGGCATTAGTTCAAGCTGTTTTCCTTCCCTTTCCTTATTTTCTGCTAAAATTACATATTCTTCAAATTTATCTCCTAAATACGCTTTCAGAGTTCCTGGTATATCTACTAATGAAAGTAAGATAACTCCCTTTATATTTTTTAATATATCGTCCTTTTCTTCTTTTAATTCATGATATGTATATACTATTTTAGTACATCCCAAACTATGTCCTTGTAAATAGATATCTTCATAGCCTAATTCTTTTAATTTTAAAATAGCACCTACAATATCCTCGTAGCTTTCTAAAACATCTTCATAAGATGTTCCTGCTAATTTTTGCTCATCTTTTCCTTCTATCTTCTTCCTAATATATTGGGCTAATTCACTTCCTCTGTTGTTAAAGCAACAATAATCTATTTCAGCATCATTTACTTTCCTTGCTATTATTTCATCTCTTTCTTTTAGGCAATTACTAGTCAGACCATGAATTGCTAATAAAATTCTCTTTGTATTTTGCTTACTTTCATAGATAATTCCATTTAGAGCAACACCATCAGTCGCTAAAAAATTTATTTTTTTCATTCGTTGCTTCACTCCTTTTGTTATTTTTGGTTAGTTTTGGGACAGGCACCCAGCTATCCATTTTGGTTAGTTTTGTGCTAAAAAGATGATATTAGCAGAATGGCTGGCTAATCCCAGCTATCCATTTTGGTTAGTTTTGTGCCTGTCCCAAAACTAACCAAAAATAACCCTTCTTTATGTGGATTATAACACTTTTATACTTTTTTTGTCAAAATTTATTTATAAACCTTTAATTTTTCCTATACAACAAAAAAAGAGTAAATCTGTAAGCCGGGTTCCGTCTTTTAAAATAGTCATTTATCTAGGATATATATTGCTATATATCTCAAGCCACGCAAGTTAGAAGGCGCCGAGCAGGCTTAATCTTCTATTTA
>JAAWDR010000017.1 GCA_022793875.1 Clostridia bacterium | reverse complement strand
GGGACGTTCCTTAAATCCCTGCTAAACGGGAATAGGGGACACTCCTTAAAATAGAGAATTGCAATTCTCTATTTTAAGGAGTGTCCCCTATTCCCGTTTAGCAGGGATTTAAGGAACGTCCCTATCTCCCACTTTTCATATTATCTCCATATCTTTTTATTTTTTGAGTTGTAGTTTTCTCAAATTCTTTATCTCTAATAATAAAATTTTTAATATGTTTATAGTTTGGAATTTTTTTATTAACACTTGATACCACATCACTTATAATTTTTTTAATTTCTTCTTTTGTTGGCACAGCACCTTTCAAATATTCTGTAATTGCCTCTACATTTGGGAATATTTGAGCATTTACATATGTTTCATCATTATTTTCTTTTTGAACTCCTAATACTAGAGCTTCTGATATTAATGGACTTTCACTTAAATATGATTCTAATTCTTCTGGATATATGTTTTTACCATTTTTAGTTACTATAACACTTTTACATCTACCTGTTATATATAAAAATCCATTTTCATCTATTTTTCCTAAATCACCTGTATAGAACCATCCTTCTTTTAAAACTTTTTCTGTTTCTTCTGGCATATTATAATATCCCAACATTACATTTGGTCCTTTTACTATTATTTCTCCTACTCCCTCTTCATTTGGATTTTTTATTTTGTACTCAACATTTGGAATTGGAAGTCCTGCACTGTCATTTCTTTTATAAAAATCTGTATTTCCAGCTACTAATGGCGCACATTCAGTTAATCCATATCCTTGTAATGAATTTAATCCTAATTTGTCAAACATATCTGCTATTTCTGGATTTACTGCTGCTGCTCCTACAATAAATAATCTTAGTCTACCTCCTAAAGTATTTTTTACTTTTAGTTTTACTATTTCTTTTAAGAAAAATGGTAATTTGTCTATGATATTTTCTTTTTCTTTTAAATTTTTTGTGTATTTTTCTGGCAATGATTTTTGCATATTTTTTACTATTTTTTGATACATTTTTTCTAAAAGTAATGGAACACATAATATCATTGATGGATGATATTCTAACATATTATCTGATATATATCTTAGTCCTTCACAAAAGCAAATACTTGCTCCACTATATAATGGTAATAAAAATCCTAATGAACATTCATATGTATGATGCATTGGTAATACTGAAAAGAATAAGTCACTCCTTTTTACTTTTACAATTCCATATGTTGATAATATATTTGAACATATATTTCTTTGTGATAAGCATACTCCTTTTGCTTTTCCTGTTGTACCTGATGTAAATAATAATATTCTTAATTCATCTGGATTTATTTTTATTTTATCAAATTTTGTGTTTCCATTTTCTAATAATTTTTTTCCATTCTCTAATTCTGTTTCTATTTCAATAAATTTCTTATCTTGATTTTGTTCATCAAAACTAATAAATACTGTATCTTTATTTTCTAGTTTATCAATGTTTTCTACTATTTGCTTTAAGTTTTTACTATCTCCTAAAATACATTCTGTTTTAGAAACATTCATAAAATTTATTATATCGTCTGAGTGTAATTCTTTATCAATTGGTACAACTATTCCAACTATTGATGCTGCTAGATATGATATTCCCCATTTATATGAGTTTTTTCCTATAACTGCAATTCTTTTATTTAAAAATCCTTTTTCTATTAAACTTGTTCCTAATTCTGTTACTTCATTTTTTAGTTCTTCATATGTTTTATTATAGATTTTTCCTTCATTATCTTTTAATTTGAATGCAGTTCTAGTTTTGAAAATTATTGCTGATCTATCTAACATTTCTTTAAAATTAGTTACTTCTTCACATTTGTGATATTTCTTTCTTAATTTGTCAGCTATTGTTAATTCTTTACTCATAAATTTATCTCCTTTTTTATTATTACAATTTATTTTATAATTTAGGCTATGAATTATATATTTTAATATCTATAAAAATTGAAATTAGTTTCTAGCTCTGATTTTAGATTTCCTTCATATATTGAATTTTGTTCATTTTCATATGGTATTTTAAAATATACTGTTGTTTTAAATTTTTCATTTTTATTGTTTTCTATTTCTACATCAAATGATATTGATGTTTCTATTGATTGTATTGATACTCCACATCTTTCTAAAAGTTTACCATTATATGTTATTGGTTTTTCTGTATCTGTCATTGTGTAATCTGTTTTTATGTTTTGATTAATATAACTTAATGTTATTGGATTTGCACAGTTATTGTATAATATTGGTTTGTTTAAATCTGCTTCATCTTCTGATGTTATTTCAAATTCAAGTTCACTATTTATTAAGTTTTCCTCTTTTAATTCACTTTTTGCAAAACTATTTATTGATTTGTAATATAGTTTAGGCTCTCCTATCTCTGGTATCTTTGTGAATTTTATATTAGATATTTTTAAACTTTTTAGTGTGTTTTCTAATGTATTTTCTTCTGAGTTATTGTTTATAAATAGTGCTATATCTGTATATGTATATAAATTTTCTATTGTATAATTGGTTGATGAACTTGTTTTGTTTTTTGCGTCACAACTACTGAATAATATTATTTTATTTATTGAGAATATTGTTTCTTTATTTTTTTCTGCAAATGATATTATACTATTTTCAAAGTTTTTGTTTCTTAATAAGTTGTTATAGACTTTTCTTGAAATAATATTTAATATTATTATTAAAATGATTATTGTACTTATTATAATTATTTGTTTTATTGGTGTTTTCTTTTTTGTTTTTTCTTCTGTTATCTTTTTGTCTTCTTTTTCTTGCATTTTCTTTTGTTCCCCCTCTATATATCTTATTATATATTTGTTTTTAAATTCCTTTTTATTTTTTATATAATATTAGAGTTTTCTATTACATCTTAATATATTTTTATTTTAAAATCAAGTTTTAAAAAAATTTTGAAATTTTTTTTATAAAAGTATTGACATTTTATTATAAATCTTGTATACTAGTTCTTGTCGAAAGGACATGGTCGTTTAGCTCAGCTGGGAGAGCATCTGCCTTACAAGCAGGGGGTCATAGGTTCGAGCCCTATAACGACCACCATTCTTTTACGGCCTGGTAGTTCAGTTGGTTAGAACGCTAGCCTGTCACGCTAGAGGTCGACGGTTCGAGCCCGTTCCAGGTCGCCATTTTTTTATTTAAAGATATTTATATGGCTCGATAGCTCAGTTGGTAGAGCAGGGGACTGAAAATCCCCGTGTCAGTGGTTCGATTCCACTTCGAGCCACCAAAAAATGCAGTACTTAAATGTATTGCTTTTTTTTATGTATATCAATATATGTTCTTTTTTACACATCTGCTTGTACATTATGCAAATTTATTGTATAATAAGAACATAATTAATATTTTTATCCCTATATTCACTAATGTGATAAGGTTCTATTACTTACTCCTTAGTTTTATCATATATAACATTTAAACATCAAAAGGAGGATTAAATTATGCTGTGGATTATTATGTTCGTTTGCGCTTTTGGTACACTTTTTAATATTGTATCAATTATTGGAGAAATAATTGATGCAGAGTGGCGTGATGCTTTGAAAGCTTTTATTAGAGTATGTGTTTTTTCAGCTATCTGTTTTATTAGCCTTTTTGCACTTGCTGCAATAGCTATCTGGTCATATCAAGAAACCGAGCAGACAGCATCATATGAATTAGTGTCCCTTCAGGATAATAGCCAAATTTCAGGACATAGCTCTGGCAATTTGTTTTATGTGTATGCATCTATTGATACTGAAGAAGTGTACTCATATTATTACAAGTTTAATGATGGATTTAAAAAAGGCAAAATTACTTCTGAAAATGTAATTATCTACGAAAAGGATAATTGCAATCCATTAATTATTGAGTATACAACTTATACAAAAGGATATATGAATGGTTTTCTACGTGCTATTCTTTCATTTGGATATCCTAATACTTCTGAAAAGCACTATGAAATCTATGTTCCCAAAGGAACAATTCTTCAGATATTTAACTTAGATTTACAGTAATACAAAGGAGCTGTCAAAATGACAGCTCCTTTTAGGTAAATTACTATTTCAGCTGGAAATAAAAACCGTATTCTTTATAATACTTATCTCCAATCTTTGCTTCCTTTGTCTTCACAACTTTGCCACCAAGCTTTTCATAAAACTTAATTGCATTTTCATTGTCGCTCAGACACCATACAATCATATTCTTTTTGTCAAGAGTTTTTAATGCCTTACAAGTTTCTAAAAACAGAGATGTTCCAATACCTTTGCTAATTTCAGTTGGCTTAATATAGAGACTAACAAGTTCTGAGTCGAACTGCTCCACATTAGGCGTAGGATTAAAACAAGCATATCCAAGTACTTCGTGGTTCCTTTCTGCCACAAATACCAAATCCTTGTATTCTTCAAAACTGGCTTGATACCGCCTCGTCTGTTCCTCATAATTTAAGGATTTTAAGTAATTTGCAGAAATAATACTATCATATGCATTTTTCCATCCATCAACCTTTATCCTTGCCATTTGTTCTTGGTCTTCATACAAATTCTTACGAATTGTATAATCATCCTTTGGCTCTAAAAGAAGAATTGCCTTGTCGAGATTTGATATTGCTTTTATTAACTTTTCATCTTCAAGAGAGAAAGTCACTCTACCAACAAGTTCCTCTTCATAAGGCCAGGAAATTGACTGTCCAACCAAAAATCTTGTTCTTGATGTAGCATAGAAGAATTCAAGTAAATCTCTTTCTGTTCTTATTGCATTTCCTTTGTACTTCATTCCCTTAAGTTGCGTGAAATCAAGAATTGCAAAGAAACCTGCTTCTGGCTCCAAATTTTCAGGAAATTCTACCATTGGCATGCCAGCTAATACTTTTTGTGCTTCTGCATATCCTAAAATGCATTCTACTACTGATTTGATGTAGAGTTTAAATTTAGAATCTACAGTATCAATTCCAGATACCAAAGCTTTGAGTAAATTAAATTTATACTGATATACTTCTCTTAACTCAGAAAAGTATTTCTCATAAGCTTCATATCTTTCATCAGTAGCATTAAACGCTCCTCCAAGTGCTGTGCCTATTATGGCAGGTGAAGAATCTTTTTCCTGAAAAATTCTGTTTACAAGTTCTCGTATAATAACTTCATCTGCAACAACGAAACCAGCTCTTAATGCCGCCATTGAGTAGCTTTTAGACAATCCGAACAATGATATTGTATTCCTAAACATTCCAGGAATAGTAGCTATAGGCAGTGCAATATTTTCCTTATCATAAGTAATATCTCTGTATACTAAGTCATCAATTACGAATACTCCTCTTTTTTTGCACACTTCAGCTATTTCACACAAAAGTGAATACTGATTTTTTCCCATTACTTTTCCTGTCGGATTGTTCGGGTTAGCATTCAAAAATGCTACAACTCTTGGTACATATCCTTTCCTACGATGATATACTTTCTGCAAACTTTCATTTATTTCATCAATTCTATTTGCAAGCTTGATTGGATTTATGAGAAATCCATCTTCTTTTTCCAGATTAAGCACTTCAAGTTCTGCTCCTGCTCGTTCTGCCCTTATTGTAAATAATCCATAGTTTGGAGCAGTTACTAAAACAACATCCCCTGGATTGGAAATTATGTTTATTACTTGATTAAATAATTCAGAAGTTGAAACTGAAAATGTAATATTGTGAACTGAAAGTCCTTTTTCATCAATATCTTTGTAGGAATATGGCTCAGTATTTACAAAACCTTCCTTTTCCACATAATCAAGTAGTTTCTGCCGAATCGCATCAGCTCCTTCAGTATATGGATAGCGATACATCAAATCATTTTGCAATGATTTAATCATTGCTTCTACTGATGGTGGAAATGGCTCAAATTTTACAGGGTTTCCGCTTCCCAGGTCAGTGTCTGGCATTTCTACAATGTTCTCATCTCGGACACCATAACCATAAAAATCAATTGCATCTGCAATTTCTTGTACTGCTGGATTAAACTTCTCTCCATCATGCCTGCACCCTATGTCAGGCAGTCCAAATCTCCTTTTTCTTAATTGTGGCCGTTCTCTTAATAGTCTGTCTATTGCATATGATTTTGTAAGCATTTGCTTTACCTCCTAAAGTTAATCTACATAATATTATACCACGAATTCCAAAATGTGTAAACTATTTTACATAACAAAAGAAGTATTTCAGATTTTATCTATAATACTCCTTTTCATTTCCATTTAAATCCTTTTATTAAAATAATCTTCAAAATCTGCTTTTGACAAAGGCTTAGAATAATAATAGCCTTGAATTATATCACATTCTAATTTTCTTATAAATTCTACTTGTTCTTCTGTTTCAACACCTTCTACAATTGTTTTTACATCAAGGCGTTTTGCAAGTAGCATAATAAAATTAATAATATTTCTATCACTATTTAAATCAGCCTTATCTACAAACACTTTATCTATTTTTATAAGATCAATTGGCATATTTTGCAACATACTCAGTGAAGAATACCCTGTACCAAAATCATCTATTGAAATTGTATATCCTTTTTCTTTTATGCTATTTAATATTTTTAATGTATCTATATTTTCATCAATGGTTGCACTTTCTGTAATTTCTAAATCTATTTGACTTCTTTTTATGCTATATTTATCACTAATTTTTACATACTCTTCTATAAAATTCTCATTTACAAAATGCTCTTTTGATACATTAATCGAAATATTGGGCTCAAAATTGTACTTTTCTTTCCAACTTTGCATATCCTTACAAACTTGTTCAAAAATATATAAATCTAATTTAACAATAAACTTGTTTTTTTCGAATAATGGGATAAAATTACCTGGTTGAATTATTTTTCCATCTCTTTCCCATCTTACTAATGCCTCTGCTCCTCTTATTTTTCCAGTTTGCGTAAATACTTTTGGTTGATATACTATTTTGAATTCCTTATTTTTTAATGCATTTTCCATATATGACTCTATTTTTTGCTCTTCATTTAGTTTGTTTTCAAGCACTTCATCAAATATATAATAATTTTCATTGTATAAACCTTTATTTTTAGAACGTGCTGTATAAGACTTATTTAGAACTTTGTTTATATCTTTGTCTTCTGAGCTAATTTTGTATGCTCCTATTGATAAATTTACATATATAGATATATCTCCTACTTTTAAATTTGAAGCATTTGTATATACTTTATCAAGTAATCTTTTTATATTTTTTTCATAAACAAATATTGAAGCAAAAACATCATTTGAAATTCTACATGTAATATTATCTGTTGGTAGAATTTTTGTTAATTTATTTCCAAGTGCTTTTAATATATTATTACAAGTTTCATATCCATAAATATTATTCAATGCTTTAAATTTATTTATATCTACTGTAATTATATATTTATTTTTTTCTTGTTCTTCTAGAAAAATTGTACCATTTTCTCTAAAATATGCTTCATTACCAAGCTTTGTTATTGGGTCTACATATGCTGTTTTATATAATTTACGATTTTGTTTTTGGTTTGAAATATCAATATAAATTGATATTCCTACTATAATAATATTAATTAAGAAACATACTCCAAGTGATATTGTTATAAATATATTAATTTCATTTGCGATTGTATTATCTGGTGCTACTGTTACTACATACCAATTATTAACATTTACTTTTTCATAGTGTACAAAATATGTATTTTTATTAATTTTCACATCAAATGTTCCTACTTCTAATTTTTTTATATTTTGTGCCATATTATTGATTTTATTTATGTCTTTTTGATTTGTTACGTTATACATTTTTTTCATATATTCATATATATTAACATTGTTTTCTTTTATATTATCAAATGAATCAATTAATACATCTCCATTATTATTTATTAAATATGTTCCTCCTTCTCCATTAAATAGACGTCTTAGTAAAATTTCTCTATAATCTTCTGTATTGATTGTTGCAAATAACACTAATTCTTTTTTATTAAATTTAAATTTTTTTGAATAAATGTTTACTTGATTATCTGAAACTGTACTTGGTCTATTTTCTGATAGATATACATCTTCTTTACTAAAAAATTCTTGCATATTTGGATAATTTTCTACAACATGTCCATCACTTGTTGTTCCATTACCATTTTTATCTAATATTACAAGTCTTGTAAAATTATAATCTTCTAGGTCTACTTTAAATCTATCAAATATGTCATCTGTTGTTTTGAAGTATCCTCTGTCTATTGATTCTACCATTATTTCAACAAACTTTTTTTGTTCTTCTATTGCAAGGTTTAATTGTGCTGCTGTTTGTTCACTTAGTTCTGATATGTTTTTATATATATTTTTATATGTTAATTCTTTTATATATTTAACATACATTAATGACATTATCATAATAAGTATAAATATAGTTAATATCCATTTTATGTTTAATTTATATCTTTTTTCTTTTATATATTCTTCTTGTTTTATTTTTTTCATAATTCACCTCTAAAATTTTTATACATATATAATATAATAAAAGAAAAAATTTTTCAACAATTAATTATATAAAATATCTTTATATGTTGTAATAATTTTTGCCCCTTGTTTAATTAATTCATTAGTTCCAACAGAATTAACAGAATTAATATTTCCAGGAACTACAAAAACATCTCTTCCTTGTTCTAGTGCATAATCAACTGTAATTAATGTTCCACTTTTTTCTTTAGCTTCAACTACAATTATTCCTGAACTTATTCCACTAATAATTCTATTTCTTGCAGGAAAGTTCATTTTATCTGGTTTGGTTCCACAAGGATATTCAGAAATAATAGTTCCCCCAGAATTTATGATTTCATTAGCTATTGTCATATTTTCTTTTGGATATATGGTATCTAGTCCACTTCCTATAACTGCAATCGTTTTTCCACAGTCTATTTTATCTTTTCCACATTTTTTATTGTCTTTTTCATACTTATTTGTGATTTTATTAATTTTATCTTTGTATTCTAGCTCTTTAGCTGTGGATAAATATCCTAAATGTGCATAACTATCCACCCCTTTTGCTAAACCACTAACAATATTTATATTTTGTTTAGATAAATTATAAGCAAAATATTTAGCTGCTATTTTTCCATATTCACTACATTCTCTGCATCCTACTATTCCTATATTTTTATTATTCAATATATCTTTACTTCCCTTTATATATAAGCTTATTGGTGGGTCATAGATTTCTTTCAGAAGCTGTGGATAATCGTTTTCATATATGTGGATAATATCAATATTATTTTTTTCCATATATTTTATATGGCAATTAATTATTTTTTCATTTTTTGAATTTATTATATTACTTGCTATTTCTTCTCCTATTCCATTTATTTTTAATAATTCTTCTTTCTTTAGATTATATATTTCTTTAGGATTTTTATATAATTCTAATAGTTTTTGCTTTCTTTTACTTCCTAATTTTGGTATTAAACTAAACCATATCCAATATTTTTTCTCTTCTAAATTTTTCATTTTTCCTCCATCTGAGACAGTTGGGACAGACCAAATTTGTGTCAAAAAAGACACCCTAAAAAAGGTGTCCCACTTATTTATATATCATTTTAATGCTCATTATCTTCTAGTCTATCATTCCATTTTGTCTTTTTGTTGCTTTTATAACATTATTCATAAGCATAGCTATTGTCATTGGTCCTACTCCCCCTGGAACCGGCGTTATATAGCTTGCTTTTTCTTTTACATTTTCATAATCTACATCTCCTGTAATTTTTCCATCTTCTAACCTGTTTATTCCAACATCAATTACTACTGCGTTTTCTTTTACCATATCTTCTGTTACAAAATGTGCTTTTCCTATTGCTGAAATTAGTATATCTGCTCTTGATGAAATCTCTTTTATGTTTTGTGTTTTTGAGTGACATGTTGTTACAGTTGCATTTCTATTTAAACAACAATGTATTAATGGTTTTCCTACAATGTTGCTTCTTCCTAATATTACCACATTTTTGCCTGCTAAGTCAATATTATATTCCTCAAACATTTTCATTATTCCATATGGTGTACATGATACAAATGTGTCTTGATTTAATACTAGTTTTCCTACATTTACTGGATTAAATCCATCTACATCTTTTTCTGGTGATATTTTTCTAAATGCTTCATTTATATCTAAATTTGATGGTATTGGACTTTGCAATAAAATTCCATTAACTGTTTTGTCTTTATTTAATTTTTCAATTAAGTTTATTAAATCTTTTTGCGTTATTTTATCATTTAATAAGTGCTCTTCATATTCAATTCCAACGTTTTCACATGCTTTGCTTTTGTTTCTAACATATACTTTTGATGCTGGGTCTTCTCCTACCATTATCACTGCTAGTTTTGATTTTATT
The DNA here is from genome assembly GCA_022793875.1 of Clostridia bacterium. Lineage (GTDB taxonomy): Bacteria > Bacillota > Clostridia > TANB77 > CAG-508 > CAG-269. The sequence goes on along the minus strand of JAAWDR010000017.1, from coordinate 8,653 downwards.
CCTTTGTTTTTTAGTTCTTCACATTCTATTTTTAAATTTCCTCTTATTTTTTTTGCTAATTCTTTTCCATCAATTATTGTTGTCATTTTCATTCTCCTTTTCTATATTTAATTCTTTTCTTATTATTCCAATAATTTTTTCTTCATTATATGATTTTCTTCCAGTTTCAAACCTTAAAAGTTTTAGATTATTTTTTTTAACAATTTCATTTTTTAATTTATCTCTTTCTATTTGTTCTGTTTTGTTTTCATGATATTCAAAACCATCTACTTCTATAAGTAATCTTGGTTTTTTATCCATTTTGTCAAATATAACAAAGTCTATACTTGCTCTATTATTTATAAATTCCTTTTCTCTTTCATTCAAATTATCTGTACTTTTTAATAATTCTTTTAACAAACATTCTCCAGTATATTCATAATCAATATATTCGTCTTTCACAAGTTCATTATATAAAATTGTATCCATTATTTGTTCACTTCTATATTTTCTTCTATTTAATAAACTTTTTGAAAGTTTGTCTAATTTTTCTGAATATTCTTTATATAATAGGTCAAATACTGATACTATTTGACTTTCTACTATTTCCGAGTCCATTTCATTATATTTGATATATTTTAGTAATGCTTTTATTTCTTTACCATTTTCATTAAAAAATTTATTATCTGTTACTATTGCAAATTGATCTATCGCTCTTGATACTGCAACATTTACCATACTTGCTTCATCTACAAAATTTAATCCTTGTTTTCCTTGTCTTGAACCGTCTAATACTGTTGATAATATCATTAGTTTTTTCTCTCGTCCCTGAAATTTATGTATTGTGTCACTTTCTATATTTTTTTCAATATCTTGCATTATATCTGCTTGCATTCTATATGGTGTAGTAATTCCTATGTCTTTATCTTTATATTTATTAGTTCTTGTATCATTTAATATTTCTTCTTTTATTACTTCTAATTCTCTTTCATTAAATGTCCCTTTTTTCTCTCCATTATCTATTTTCCTTAAATGATTTCCCTTTGCTGTGTAATATAATATTAATGGCTTTTGTATAGATTTATGTTCTTCATTTGCAAATGCTATTAGTTCTCCATTATAATATCTTTTATTACAAAATTCTATTATCTTAGGATGACATCTATAATGTTCTCTTAATATTTTTCTTGGAATTTTGTTTTCATAAATTCTTAACATCGCAGTTAATATATTATTTTCAAAATAATTATGGCAGATATCTATGTCTTCACTGGATACTTTTTCTTTAATTTTTGTATCTACTATTTGTTTTAGTTGTTTTGTATCTCCAACTATTATGGCATTTTTTGCACATGATATTGCTAATGCTCCTGTTAGTAAATCTACTTGTGATGATTCATCTATGATTACATAGTCAAACATAAAATCATTTGTTACACAGTTTCTTAAAGAATATGTCGTACTTAGCACTACTGGATATTGTTTTACAAATCCTTTTATATCTTTTTGATAATTTTTAAATGTGTATTTATTACTTTTTAAATATATATATTTGTTATAAATTTTATTTTTGAATAGTTTTTCTGAGATGATTTGATGCTTTTCTTGTAACTTTTCAAATTTGTGTTTTTTTAGTATTTTATTTATTTCATCTAATTCTTTTTCTACTTTTTCTATTTTTATTTCATAATATTCTTTTTGTAACATTAAAATATTTTCAATTGAATTTTCATCTAACTTTTGTAAGTTCTTAATTCTATATTTTAATAACATTTTTATTTCATATATCCAATCAAATTTTACTTTTCCCTCATTTTTCATTTGTGTATCTATCAAAAATTGTATAATTCTATCATCAGTTTTGTTATAAAAATCTAATTTATTAATTTCTTTTATATTTTGTTCTTTGTAATATTCTTCAAAATATTGTTGTTCTAGTTTATATTCATTAAGTTGCTTTTTTAATTCTGCTTGTCTATTCTTTTTTTCTAATAATTTGTTTAGTATAATATTTAGTCTTTTTATTTGTGTTTCAAATTTCTTTTTTTCTTTTTCATCTATCTTAAATCCTGAAATTTTAGGTTGAGGTAAATTTTCAAAGAATTTCTCTCTTTTTTCTTTCTTCCCTAAATCTGCAAGAATAAATTCATATCCACTTTTTGTTAATTTATCTTTTACATTTTTTACTGCTTCATTATTATTTGATACTACTGCTACAGTTTTATCTTGCATAATTGCTAAATTAGCAATTATATTTAATATTGTTTGTGTTTTTCCTGTTCCTGGTGGTCCTTCTATTATTGATATATTACTTTTGTAAATATTGTTTATTGCTTCTTTTTGACTTAGATTAAATCTAAATGGATATATTATCTCTTCTTTTTTGTTTTTTGGGCTCTTTAAATTTCTTTTATTTATAAAGTAGTCTAGTATACTATCTTTTTGTATATAATTTAATTTATTATATTCTTTTTCCAAAAATGTTGTTTTATTATTGTTATTAACTTGTTTTTCATCTTTAACTTTTGCATATTTTGCTATTTGTCTATAATACTTAATTATATCTCTGTTTTTTTCTTCTTGTTTATTTGGAGATTTTTTTACTGTTATCTCTTCTCCTTTTAAGAATATTTCTTCAGTTCCATTTTTATATATAATTTTTACTGAACGTTGAAATCTAATTACTTTTTCTACATCAAATATTGTCTGATTTTTATAGTATATATTTTTGTTTGTAATGTCTATTTCCTCTGCATATTTTTCTATTATTACATCATTAAATTCATATGAGTATATAGTATCTGAACTATTATATTTAATTTTATATTTTCCTTTATATATGTCACTTTCTATTTTTTCAATTTGTGTTGTTTTGTCTTCTCCTTTTATAATTATTAGTATTTTGTTTTTATCCATTTATTTTTCCTTCTTTTTATTTTGTTTATTATATCAGATACAGCTTTAAAAGTCTAGTAATGATTTTCACTCTTTACTAGACTTTTGTTATATTATAGGAAAGTTCCCCAAACATTATATAATATAAATACCTTTTTCATATCTCTTATGTTTCTATCTTATACTCTATATTTTCCATATCTGGAAACATTTCTTTGACTCTTTTCAAAGTGAGCATTGACATTTTGGGTTGTGGATTTCCTTTGTGATCTGATAATAATTTTTGTGTATAACAATTTGGTGCTGTTTTAAATAATAAATATCTATTTCTAACATACGTATAATATATTTGATATCCATTATTTAAATCTTCCCACATCATTTCAAATGTATATTTTTCTTCCATTTTTTATATTCCCTTCATATTATAGACTTATTCTTCTATAATTATCTCATTTAATATTCATATAAGATGTGTCCCTGATGGGACAAAATGTCCCAAACAGAAACGTCCCTATTGGGACATTTTCTCAAATTCCTCTTCTGATATTATTGTAACTCCAAGACTTTGAGCTTTTATCAACTTACTTCCTGCTTCTTCTCCTGCTAATACATAATCTGTTTTTTTAGATACAGAACCTGATGTTTTTCCGCCAAATTTTTCTATAATATCTTCTGCTTCTTTTCTTGTATATTTTTGTAAACTTCCTGTTAATACAAATGTTTTTCCCTCAAATCTATTATCTAAACTTTCTTCTTCTAAACTTATTGTATTAACTCCTGCTGTTTTTAATTTTTCTATTAAGTCTTTTGTTTGTTCTTGCATAAAAAATTCTTTTATGCTATTTGCCATTACTTCTCCAATATCATTTATTTCACTTAATTCCTCAAAACTCGCATTCATGATATTGTCTATTGTTTTATATTTTTTCGCTAATAGTTTTGATGCTTTTCCTCCTACATGTCTTATTCCTAAAGCTGTTATTAATCTGTATAAATCATTTTGTTTACTTGTATTTATACTATCTACTAAATTTTGTGCAAATTTCTTACCATTCTTTTTTAGTGATGCTATATCTTCAAATTTCAGTTCATATATATCTGCTATATTACTTATCAATCTTCTATCTAATAGTTGCTGTATTATATTTTCTCCTAACCCATCTATGTTCATTGCTTCTCTTGATACAAAGTGTACTAAGTTTCTAAATAATTTTGCTGGACATTCTATTCCTGTACATCTTATTGCTGCTTCTCCTTCTTCTCTTATTGCTTCTGCACCACATACAGGGCATATTTTTGGCATCTCAAATTCTTTTTCTTTTCCTGTTCTTTTCTCTTTTAATACTTTTACTATTTCTGGAATTACATCTCCTGCTTTTTGTATTACTACTGTGTCTCCTATTTTTAATTCTTTTTCTTTTATGAAGTCTTCATTATGAAGTGTTGTTTTTGATATTGTTGATCCAGCTACCTTTACTGGTTCTAGTATTGCCATTGGTGTTATTACTCCTGTTCTTCCTACTTGACATACTATGTCTTTTAATATTGTTTCTTTTTGCTCTGGTGGATATTTATATGCTATTGCCCATCTTGGTGTTTTTGCTGTTGTTCCTAATATCTCTCTGAATTTTAAGTTATCTACTTTTATTACTGCTCCATCTATTCCAAATGTTAGTGTTTCTCTCATTTCTCCTATTTTCTCTATTGCTTTTTTTACTTCTTCTAAACTATTACAAGATATACGTACAGGATTTACATTAAATCCTAATTTAGCTAAATATTCTAATTCATCAAAATGTGAATTAAATTCTTTTCCTTCTATTTTTTGTACATTGAAAATGTATATATCTAATGGTCTTTTTTCTGTTATTTTACTGTCTAATTGTCTAAGTGAACCTGCTGCAGCATTACGTGCATTTGCAAATAATTCTTCTTCGTTTTCTTCTCTTTCTTGATTCATTTTTTCAAAGTCTTGTTTTGATATAAATACTTCTCCACGTACTGTTACATCTATTTTGTCATTTATCTCTATTGGTATCGCTTTTACTGTTTTTAAGTTTTGTGTTACATCTTCCCCAACTAATCCATTTCCTCTTGTTGCTCCTCTTACAAATTTTCCGTCTTTATATTCTAATGCTGCTGATAATCCATCTATTTTTGTCTCTACTACATATTTTACTTCTTTTATTCCATTTTCTTCTGCTGATTTTCTTATTCTATTATCAAATTCATCTATTTCTTCTAAATTAAATATATCTTGTAAACTTTGTAATGGTACTTCATGTGTTACTTTCTTAAATCCTTCTTTTACATGTCCTCCAACTTTTTGTGTTAAAGATTCTTTATTTACAAATTCAGGATATTCTTTTTCTAAATTTCTTAATTCTACCATTAACATATCATATTCAAAGTCTGATATTTCTGGTTTATCTTCATCATAATATTTTTTTGCATAATATTCTGTTTTATTTCTTAATTCTTCTATTCTTTTTTTTGCTTGTTCTTTATTCATTTTGTGTACCTTTCTTCATTTAAGTTATTTTGCATTCCTTTTTCAAAGATTATTATATATTTATATTATAGGAAATTCGGAGAACTTTTCTATAATATAAAATAAAGGAATTTTTATAAATTCCTTTATCTTATTTAATGTAATAGGAAAGTAATATTTGTATTACTATGTTTTCCTATTTGTTTTTATTAAATTATTATATATTTTTATAATCTTGTATTTTATTATATGCATATACTGCTGATATTCCTAGTATAACTACTAAAATAACTCCTGAAATTGAACTTTCTATACCTGTATTTGGTAATGCTTGATTATTTGTTGCATTATTAGTTGTATTATTTGTTGTTAATACACTACCATTTAAAGAATTATTTAAGCTATTATTAGTTGTATTATTACCTGGTGTTGCTGTATTATTTCCATTTGTTATAGTTCCTGTTAAATTTATAAAGTTTGCATTATTGTTATCATCTGCTGAAACTGTTCCTTTAGCAATAAATAAAAACATAAAAACAACTACCATGATTATAATTATATTTACTAACTTATTTTCTTTCATATTAATTCTCTCCTTTGTTATTTTTATTATTCTACAACTTAGAACAATTATACATTCTTTTTTTATTTTTTACATTATAATTTTATACTTTATCAAAGTATAAGTCAATAGTTTTTTTATTATTTTTATTTTACATTTATGTTACAAATATTACAAATTTAACAAATATAAATCTTACTTTTATATTTTCTATAAGTTTATAGCTCTTGCTTTTACAACAAATCTCTTTGTAGCATGTGCATTTCCGTTTTCATAATAACATGTTATTAAAGTAATTTCAGTATGTCCATCTGTTAATTGACTTGTACATGCATTATCATCTGGATCAATAATATATGTATCATATACTGAATAATCTAAAGTTTTTCCATTGTTATCAGTAATTTTTACAATATCCCCTATTTTTATTTTTAATAAATTACCAAAAAATTTACTATTCTTATAGTTATGTCCAATCACAACCATATTTCCAATTTCATTTGGATATGCTCCCCAATATCTATTTAATGATATTTCTAATAATTCTGCTGAACTTGTAGATAGTATGTCATATTTTATATTTAAAGTAGGTATATTTAATTTTCCTATAATGCTATAATTTTCTCCACTTTTAGTTGTATATAAAATTTCATTTTTCTTTGAATTTTCTTTAAGTTCTTCTTCTTGAATTTTTGCCTCAATATTGCTATTTTCTTGAATTGAATTTTTTTCAACAATAAGAATATTTTCTATCTTATTTACTTGTTCTTCTATATTTTCTACTACGTCCTCCTCGTTATTCTTATTATCTTTAGCATATACATTAAAAGATAACATTATTAATAAAATTATCAATATTACTAATAAACTAATTATAAATATTGATATAGAAAATTCATTTTTATCCTTATTTTTATTATTAGGCAAATTATTGTTATACAATATCTGATTCATATTTTCTCCTTTAAAATTAAAGGTACATATTTAAAATTTTTAAAATAAAAATTTCTTCATGTCTCTATTTTTTATTTTATATCTTTATACCATTTATATTTAGAAAATAAATATCCACCTACTACTAATAATATTAGTATTGAAACTCCTAATTCTATTCCAATACCTGTTTTAGGTAAAGTTCCTTTTGCAGTTGTTTGATCATCTTTTCCATCTGTTGTACTACTTCCATTGTTTGAATTTCCTTGATTTGTTCCTCCATTATTATTTGAGTTTCCACCATTGTTTCCACTATTTTGTGCTACTACTGTTACTGTACATGTTGCTTTTTTATTTCCTTCTTGTGAAGTTACTGTGATAATTGTTGAACCTATTTTTTTAGGTGTAATGTTTCCCGCATTATTAACTGTTGCTACTGTTTCATCACTTGAAGTCCATTTTACTATTTTATTAGTTGTATTTACTGGATTAAATGTTGGTGTAAGCTTTAATGTTTTGCCCAATTCAACTTCTGCTGTTTTTGGCAATTTTATACTATCTAATGCAATTTCTGGTTCTAAATTATCAACTAATATGTATCCATATAAATTTTTAATATTATTGCCAGCTAAATAAATCCACATATAATATAATCCTAAATCTGAAAGGTTTATGTTGCTTTCTGTGTATCCATATCCTATTGTTGTAGTATTACCATGTCCATTCCAATAACTCCATGATTTCCATCCAGAAGTTGGTGCTGTAGTCTTTAACAATGACTGTAAATCATTGTAATTTCCATTTTTCCTTTTTATTTCTTTATATTTATTTATAACATTTTCATCTGTTATTTTCTCATATTGATAATATGGATTACTATTTGATTTATTCCAACAACTTATTTGTATCCCATTTCCCAGACTATTTCCAAATGTTTTACCATTATTTATTACTTGATAATTTGTTATATTTAAGTATGGTACTGTTAAATCAACTTCATATGCTTCTACAATAGTAGTATCAGTTGTTTTATCTTTTATTGTAATATATCCTGTATCAACTGCTGTAATTATATTTGTAAATTCTACGTTTGCTCCAGAAATATTAACAATTGCTGTTGTTTCAGTAAACTTTGATATTAAATGCCATTTTTCTATTTCTGAACTCATTGATTTTGCAAATCCAAATTCATACTCATGTGTTTTATCTAATGTTAGACCTGTAAAAGTATATTTTATACTTCCATCATTTGTAGGTCTTTCTTTATTAACTTCTATTGCAGCATTTGATATGTTTGGTACTATAAGTATTAATATAATTGCGATTACTAATATTATTAAGTTTCTTAATTTTTTCATTTTTTTCACTTCCGTATATTTATTTAGGTTTTTATTTAGGTTACACCTATAAACCTTTATTAATTAATTCTACATTAATATATAATAATATTTTTATATACTTAATATAGTGTAAAATCTCTGATAACTACCATAAAATCCTCCCTTCGTAATAAAATTTATTTGTCACATTTTCAATTTTACTATATCATTTTTGTTGAAAAATGTATTTATAATTATACAAAATAACTATGTACTTATTTACATAAATTCTTAATACCCGACACTTTTTTATTGATGGTTGGATACCCTTACTATAGAGATATATTTTAGTATGTATCGCTTGATTGAAGTGAAAAATAGAAATGTTTAAATAAGAAAATGAGGAATGTTCACGGAAAAATAGATACTTATATTTATTTTGGCCTGAGTGAAAGCGGCTCATTTTCTTAT
>JAAWDR010000016.1 GCA_022793875.1 Clostridia bacterium | reverse complement strand
TGTTGTTCCCCTCTGATAGGCAGGTTGCTTACGTGTTACTCACCAGTCCGCCACTAAAGCCATTGTTGTAAGTCAACTTTCACTTTCTTCGAACAAGTTCTCTGTCCATGTCTATATCATTACAACGACTTCCGTTCGACTTGCATGTCTTATGTGCGCCGCCAGCGTTTATCCTGAGCCAGGATCAAACTCTCTTGTTTGTGGTATTTATATTTCATTTCTTTCGAAATGTTATAAATCTAAACTTAAGCGTTTTATCAAGCTCTTAAACTTCTTACTTTTTATTAATCTAAAAACTTTTAAAAAATTATTTTTTCAGTACTAACTTTTTGGTTTTAAAGTTATACCGTTTTGGTTTATTCTCTAAAGGATTTACTGTTTACTTTTCAATGTACTTTTGTTCCTTTTTTGTGTGGAACGATTTGTATTATACTATAAATGTTTTTACTTTGTCAAGAGTTTTTTTAAAGTTTTTTTATTTTTTGTCAAAATAAAAACTAGTAATTTTATTTGATATTATTTTAAGTTTGATTTCATTACTAATTCTTTGGTTAACTTTATTTTTCATTCTTGAAAAGTCTTTATTTATATTAACACATTTTGTCGATATATGTCAATAGTTTTTTTGAATTTTTTTAATTATTTTTTATACTATTTTTATATCTCTCTATGTGCTTTTTTAGGATACCATATTTCCAATATAAAGTCAATACCTTTTTTATATTTTTTATATTTTTTTCAAACTTAATAATTATAGTTCTCAATCCTATTTAAAATAGTATAATAGATATGGAATTATAATAACTTATTCTTATATTTAATATTATAATTCTAAATTTCTACAAGTATTAAGTCATCTCCAATACACTTTATATTTTTCCATGGAATTACTATATCATTATTAGAAGAAAAAATATTAATAATTTTGTTACTACCTGGTACTATTATAGAAGTAATAATTCCTGTATCTAAATCTGCACAAACATCTTGAACATACCCTAACCTTTTTCCATCTTTTATATTTACAACTTCTTTGTGTTTAAAATCCAATCCTTTATCTTGCATATATGTATTCCTCCTATCTTATAAATGATAGCAATTTCTATAAAAGAAATAATAAAATTTTAAAGATTTATTCACATGTGAATAAAGAAGAGGCATGAAAAGTACTTTAAAAAGTCAGAAAATTTTAATCATGCCTTTTTTATTCTATAATACTTTTTATATTATATTCAAATATAATATAAAACTTTACTACTTATATAATCTTTTTATATGATCAATAGCATTTTTTTCTAATCTAGAAACTTGTGCTTGAGATATACCAATTTCATTTGCTACTTCCATTTGAGTTTTACCATCGAAAAATCTTCTATCTATTATCATTTTTTCCTTTTCATTCAATTTTTTCATTATTTGCATTATAGTCATATTTTCAGTCCATAATTCATCTGTATTTTTACCATCTTTTATTTGATCCATTATATAAATGCTTTCAGCTCCGTCACTATATACAGGTTCTTGAAGTGAAATAGGATCTTGAATCGCATCAAAGCTTAAAGAAACTTCTTCTCTATCTACTCCTAGTTCTTTTGCTATTATATCTATAGTTGGTTCTTTTCCATTTTCTTTAGTATATTTTTCCTTAAATTGCATAGCTTTATACGCTAAATCCCTTACTGACCTACTAACTCTTATACTATTATTATCTCTTAAATATCTTTTTATTTCTCCGAATTATCATTGGTACTCCATATGTTGACAGTTGAATATCTAGTGTTGTATCAAAATTATCTATTGCTTTTATCAATCCCACACACCCAACTTGAAATAAATCATCTGGATTTTCCCCTCTTCCACGGAATCTTTGTATTACACTTAAAACTAATCTTAAATTTCCTTGTATTAATCTTTCTCTTGCTTCTTCATCTCCATTTTTCATTTTTTCAAATAATTCTTTGTTTTCTTCTGGTTTTAATAATGGCAATGTTGCTGTATTCATTCCGGCTAATTTCTACCTTATAAAACAAAATAAAAAACCTCCTTTGGCATTATTTTATTTTTATTTTTTACCAAATTTGTTTTTTTATTCTTTTTTATTTAATTCTATTAAAAAAAGATGCCCTTATTTAGGGCATCTCCTCTCGTTCCAAAGATATTCAAAAAATTGTAAAGTTCTTTTGCTCGAATCTCTTTGGAGACTCCGTCTTTCAATTGTCTTGCAGATTTCATCATCAGCAATATTTTGGACGAATGCTTTTTTTAGTAATGCATCCAATACTGATATGTTTAAATCATATTTTTTAGCAAAGTCTACTTTCGAAACCTTTTCTCTTTCTGCAAATTCTTTCGCCATGATTCGTATTTCCTCATCTGAATAAAGAGAAAATATGTACTCATTTCTTTTTTTCCGAAGTTCAGCATACTTTCTGAGTGTAGTTTCTCCTGCATTTTTGGCATGATACTGTTGGTTAGAAATTGATTTTGCTTCAATTTTGTTAACCACTTCCTCAGAAACCCAATTTCTAACAACTGCTTCTTCTATTACTCTGTAAAAACATGATTTTGTTATATTTTCTGTTTTTACAAAATATGAAGAAGAAAAATGGTCATCAGATTTTGCATACTGATTGGCAATTCTTTTACAGAAAGTTTTAAAATCTTCCTGTGACATATTCCTTTTTAAATACGTATAATTCCGTTTTTCTGCACTCATAATGAACCTCCATTCATTTGAATCAAGATTTACTTTTACTAAATACTATCTATTAGTATACCATATTTTTACTTTTTTGTCTATTATCCAGTTTTACTCATTATCTCTCTTTTCATCTTATTAATAATCTTCTTTTCTAATCTAGATATATAACTTTGGGAAATACCGAAGTTCATCTGCAACTTCTTTTTGTGTTTTTTCTTTTCCAGTTTTAAAGCCAAACCTCATTTCCATTATATTTTTTTCTCTTTCATTTAGCTTTAGGATTGATGCTCTAAGTAATCTTTTATCTACTTCATCTTCTAAATTCCTAGATGTAATATCTGGATCTGTACCTAATATATCTGAAAGCAATAATTCATTTCCATCTCCATCTTTATTTAGTGGTTCATCTATTGAAACTTCACCTTTTATTTTATTATTTTTTCTTAGAAACATAAGTATTTCGTTTTCTATACATCTTGATGCATATGTAGCTAATTTAATATTTTTATCAGAATTGAAAGTATTTACTCCTTTCATTAGTCCAATAGTTCCAATAGAAATTAAGTCTTCTATGCCTATTCCTGTATTTTCAAATTTCTTTGCTATATATACAACTAATCTTAAATTTCTTTCTACAAGTATTTGCCTTGTTTTCAAGTTATCTTCTTCTGACAATTTTTTTATAAGTTCTTCTTCCTCTTCCTGCTCTAGTGGTGGTGGTAGCGTTTGGCTTCCAGCTATGTAAAATATTGGTAAGTATTCTATTTCATTATTATCATTTATATATTTTGCACATATAGTTTCTAAATTATCAATACCTTTTTTTAATAATTCAATAATATTCATTTTTGCACCTCCATTTTATATTTAAAAATCTTTACAATTCATAACCAATTTTAATATAATTCAATCCCAATTAGGGCATTATATTCTCCTCTTTTAGTTAGAGATTTACTATATATTCCTATTATTGCATTATCTTTTTCTTCTGTTTCTTCATTTATAACTTCTACTTTTTCTGGTTTTATACCAACTAACATTCCATTTTGCTTTCCTAATGATGAAAATGGTATAATTTTTAGTTTTGAAATATATTCATTTTTTATATCTTCTGGTATCTTTTCAAAATCACCTCCTAATATGTATTCTGTATTATTCAAAATTTCTTTTGGCATCAAATCATATAATGCATTTTTTTCTACTACTATAACTGGATTTCCTGTTATAGGTTCTTTGAGCATATTTCCTGTATCAACAATAGCATTTAGTATTTTTTCTTTCTGATTCAATTTTATCTTTATTTGACAAATCATATCTTTTCTAGTCATTTTATTTTTACTCATTTTGAAAGATATAATTAAGATTATACTTCCTAATATTGCTCCTATAAATATTACTTTTAATACATATGTTCCTACAAACATTCCGTTTTCTATTATTATATTTTCTGGTTTTAGTACATATATTAAATATGTTGCAACTCCTCCAAAAGTAAATGTTGTTAAATAAAATAGTAATAATTGTTTAAACATTTTCTTCATATCTTGAGGATTAAATGCTATTAATACCATAATTATTGATAAAATTATTTTTATAATAGTATTTGAATAAATTGCTAGATTAGATATATATTGAGTTGCTACATATATTGCTCCTATTAAACTTGCAAAGAAAATTCTTAAATAATAAATTTTATTTTTTGATATTAATCCTGTTGCATATAGTATTATATAGTTCATTATTAGATTTTCTATAATTATGATATCTATATAAATTGTCATTTAGCTCACCTACTCTTTGTGTATTTTACTATATATAAATTACAAAGTCTGTCTTTTTTTATTGTAGAAAAAAAGAAATAATCGATTAAGTTCGATTATTTCTTCTACATTCATATAAGATATGTCCCCAATTGGACAAAATGTCCCATTAAGAACCGTCCCCAATTGGACATTAGTTTTTATTTCTATTTTTTCTTAAAAATGGTGGTATATCTAAATCATTTTGTGATGAAGCTATTTCAGAATTTGATGGTATAGAATTTATTTTCTTTTCCCATGTTTTTGATACTATATTATCAACACCAATACTTGATATGTTATTTTCTGGTTTTTCAAATCCTGTTGCTATAACTGTTATTTGAATTTCATCTTGCATTGTAGGGTCTGTTACTGTACCAAATATAATATTTGCTTCTGGGTCTACACTTCTTTGTACTAATTCTGCTGCTGTGTTTACTTCATGTAATCCTAAGTCTTCTCCACCTGTAATGTTTATAATTACTCCTCTTGCTCCTTCTATTGATGTTTCTAGTAATGGACTTTGTATAGCTTCTTTTGCTGCATCTTCTGCTCTATTTTCTCCTGCTGCTCTACCTACACCCATATGTGCCATACCTGTGTTTAGCATTATAGTTTTAACATCTGCAAAATCTAAGTTTACTAATCCTGGTACTGCAATTAAGTCTGATATACCTTGTACACCTTGTCTTAATACATCATCTGCCATTTTGAAGGCTTCTATTATAGATGTTTTTCTATCTATTATTTGAAGTAATTTATCATTTGGTATTACTACTAATGTATCTACTTTTCCTTTTAAACTTTCAATTCCTCTTTCTGCTTGTGAAAGTCTTTTCTTTCCTTCAAATGTGAATGGTTT
>JAAWDR010000015.1 GCA_022793875.1 Clostridia bacterium | reverse complement strand
GTTAATTCTTCCATTTGTTTTCTCTATGACTTGAATTTCCATTTAAACCTCCATTCCGCCTAGAGATAAAACTTAATAATTTTATATCATTTTTTAGGTAAAAAGTAAATTGATATTATAAAAGTTTATAGTCTTTTAAGATTTTTCTTTTAATTTCTTTATGTTCCGCTTCTGTTATTAAGTTTTCTCTAAACAAATTATTTAAGAGTGATAATTCCATGCTACAGTTTAGCATAGTATTATCTTTTAATTGCTTAGAGTTATTAACTTCAATATAATAATCATGTAGCATGAAATTGCTCCTTTTCTTTTCATGCTAACATTATATTATCGTACTTTTATAAAATCAATTCCCTTTTTGTTCCCTATTTTCTATTTCTTTATATAATTTTTAATAAGTACACTAAGTGAACTAAAAATAGCGGGTTTGAGCCAGTTCACCGAGTGAATTTTACATCAAATTCGCTTAAAATTTTTGTTCTTTTATTAGCTCTTGAAGGCTTGCCCTTCAATGTGTATAAGCATTGTGTTAAGCATGCTTTCCTGCCCTCAATTTCAATTGGAAATGTTTATTAATGTCCTCTTATTACAATAATTTCTGTTTCTATTTCTTTAATGTTATCTTTATCTTGATATTTTATTTTTTTCTCTAAATCTTTAAAAGTCTGTTCATCTTTTGTCTTATCTAATGGATCATATACATAAAAAATCATATACTTTGGTTCATATCTATAGTAAGACTGTATGTCTTCCTTTATTTGTCTTATAAACTCTTTTTCATCTCTATCTCGTTCTTTTATCATTTTTATTTCTAATACAATTTCAAATTCTTTAAATATAAAGTCTGCTCTTGCTGTTGTTCCTCCAACTTTAGGAGTGTTTTCCTCTGGTACTATTGTAGGATATATTGATTTAAAAATAACATTCAACAAATCCTGCACATCATATTCATCTTTTATAATATACTCATTATGCTCCTTTCTTCTATCTCTAGTTATAACCTTGTTTGCATTATGAAAATTATTTAAAATACTTATAATATTATCTTTAGGACTTTTAATGTTTATATCATTTAAAGACATCTTATATGTAAATTTTTGCAATATTATTAAGTCTTCAAAATCTTCTGCTTTATCTATATATACTACATACTTTTCAATATCAATTTTATAAAATTCTTCATCTAGTATATATTTTATAATTTGCTCAATAGGAGTTAGTTCTTGTTTTAATTTAAGTAATTCTAATAGTTTATGTTTATAACTGCCAATTATATTTGCTATTATGAATTTTAATTTTAAATCTACCTGCGTAAATTTTTCTTCTATATCTTTTTTTATATCTTCATTATTAATATCTAACAAATAAATTCCTAATAATTCATATGTATTGATTCTACCACTCATAATTGTATTATTTTGGTATAAAACACTATTTATCTCTCCAATATCTATTTTTTGTCCTGCATATCCATATAAAGCCAATTGCTTTACATTTATTTTTTCTTGTACACTAACTGCATCATTTGCTACTCCTTTTATGTAATTGTAATAATATTTTACCAGTTCATTATTTAAACATTTTTCTTTTAACCATTCAATTTTTTCTAAATAAACCATAATTTTTTACCTATCTTTTCTAATACATTATAATCCCAATTATCAATTTCTTTTAATTCATTTGTTAATTTAGTTACTAAGTAAGGATATAACATAGTAACTGGAGTTTTAGATGGCAACATACTTCTAAAAGATAAATTACAAAACCAATATATTTGCTTAGTTATATAATCTCTATCAATAAATGTTGAACGAGAATCTATATCTATAAGTAGGGGTTTTATACTACCTTTTACTAACGTTAATAAAGTCTTATATCTATCTATACCAATATATGTTCCTTTTGATGTATCACTATTACCTTCATTTATAAATAGTCTAAAATTGTGATAATAGTTTAAATGAACTATAGCATATGTAATTTTGATATCTTTAAATTCTTGAAGAGTATCTTTTATCGCTTTAATCTCATAGCGACTACTTGGAGATTTATTAACATGAAAAACTAATCTAACCTCTACATCTCTATTATGCAATATATTAGTTAAAGTTTTGAACAAGTTTTTTTGAAGTTCTTTAGCATAATTTTTCATATCATTATCATTTAAATAATCATTATTTGTTGTTAGGGGTAAGCACTCAGTAACAAGGCAACGACCATTATATTCAAAAACTTGTGAAACACCAAATATCCTCTTATTATTTCTATCAAAACTAGAAGAGATTCCTATTATTAATTCTGTTTTTTGAGTATCTATCTTCTCAACAGTCCATGGAATTCCTCCTAACTTAGCATAAACACTTAAGGCAATATTATTCAATATGAACTCATTATCATTTTTTATATTTTCTACTAATATTTCTTGTGATGTAATTACATTACCTATTAATTTAGCTTTGCAAAAATGATATGGTGAATTTTTTATATTACATAGTTTCATCTTTCTTTCGGTAAATAATACTACAATATCTGCATTATTTTGTCCTATAACATTATCATAAATTCCATTTTTATATGATTCTAAAGAGCTATCTTCTATAGGAATATTCTTGTAAACTATATCTAAATAGAAAATTTCTTTTAGTCTTGATTTTAATTTTACTAAAAAATTTTCTACTATGCCTTCATAATTTTTAGGAAAGATTACCGATATATTTTTAGGTTGGTTATTAAAATCTTCAAATGTAAATGGTTTTGCTTCTTTTATCGCATCTTGACGAAATTTTCCTTTAATACAAGTATCATTATAATAATAACTGTTAGGTGCATTTAACTTTTCTAACTTAAAACCTCCATTACTATATGGCAAACATTTCTTTTCTATTCTTTTTAATTTTAAATCTTTATGTAAAAATATTTCATTCATATGCTTTTCTATAAATTCAAACGTTTTGCTTATAGTTACATATATGTTACAATTATTCTGCAAATTGTCTACTATATTTTTAAATTTATCTTCTAGATTTCTACTTTCTAAAAATCTTGCAATTGCTTTTTTGTTTGGAATTATTGTATTTTCTCTTATTAGCAAATCTTTAGTATCTATTCCATTTTTTATAAATTCGTCCTTATTCCAATTAAAATCATATTTCAATTTTGTTGATAATGTTATTCCTAGCAAGTTTTGCTCATAACTATAAAAGGTATCTAGTAACATTAATCTATATATTTCTAATCCTTCAATATCTTTTGCGAAATTATTATTAGTATTTAACATTTCAATTGTTGACGAATATCTATTTCTTCTTATTAACATTCCTTTTTCTTTAAAAAAGTTAGAGATACCATTTGATAAAATTCTTTTAAATATATTAGGATAATCTGTTAATTCCATATGTACTTTTTTAAATTCACAGTTAGGTTCCTTATAATCTTTGCTGTTATTCCAAAAATATATATCAGTTCCATCACGAAAAAAATAAAAATCTTTATTTTGCTCTTTCATATTTTTGTAATTTTCTTTATCTACATATTCTGTCTTCATTACCTCAATTCTAGTATTCTCAAATATACATTCGAATACATTTAAAAATGCCCCTGTCATAAAAACTCCCCCATTTATTTCTTTATATTATAAAATTCTAATTTTTATGGTATTGTATCATAAAATCCAATATTTTACAATATCCGTCATTTTTTGATTTTATTATAATTTTCTACATTTTAGAGAACAAATGTGTTGCTTTTTATATGAAAATGTAGTATTATTAGTAAAGAACTTTTCTATTAAATAGATAGTTCAAGAAGGCTTATTTTTATAAGCAGTTTATGATTGAGTATGTAGCTTATATACAAAAAATATATAAGCTACAGTATTTAATATTAGGAGGTTTTAAATTGAATATATACTCTCAAAACATTTATGAAGTAATTGAAAATAATATAAAAAAACATGTTCTAATTATATATAATATATCTGAAAATCATTATGTCGGATTAACAGTTCATACTACTAAATCTGGCAATATAACATATATAGAATCTATAAATAAATTTATTGATATAAATGATTTACAAGAATATACTAAGAGAAATATCAAACGGATTAGTTTATGTTAAAGGTAAATTTTTAAAATTAAATAATAAAGATTTCTCTTATGTTTTGAAGCTTTTAAAAGAATCCTTAATTCAAAAATTAAGTAAAGAAATTGATTATAAGAATATTGAAAAAATCAAATATTTAAAATGGTGTTATGATAAATTGTTGTTAAATGACAATAATGCAAAAACATCTATTTTAAAACCTGGATCTATATGTTGGGTTGATTTTGGACAAAATGTTGGTTCAGAATTAAGAAAATTAAGACCTGCTATATTATGGCGCTCTTCTGCTGATAAAAAAATGTGGACAGTAATTCCTTTAAGTAGTAAATGCCATAATGATAAGTATTATTTTCATTGTGATCTTAATGGATTGCCTTGTAGCACTGCCAAATTAGAATCTATGGCTAATTTCAGTTATAAGAGATTACGAGAGCCCTTTTTCCATAATAAGAAAATAGCGCATTTATCTGAAGATGACTATTCAAATATTCTAGTATCACTAAAAAAATATTATACTTTTGAAGATTAATTTCAGCAAAAATCTTGACTCTTACCTAAAAATATCTTATAATATAATTACATTTAGAGTTGCACATCGAAAGATGTGGAAGTTGTTTTTCAAAGACTAGGCTAACCTAGTCTTTGCTTTTTGTAATAATATTTTTATATTTGCATATACTATAATTACATTTAATGTTGCACATTTAAATGTGGTTAGTTCGTTTATAAACGCTTAAAATCCCTCTATGTGTGAGGGATTTTCTATTTACTTGCCGGAAACTCTCGTAAATTATTGTAAATTTACGAGAGTTTTCGACATATTTAACTTCTATATTACGAAAATTTTAGCATTTTTTCGTAATATAACCTTTATAAATAACTTACTATATCTTCAAATGTATCATATTCACTTTCACTATTGATATGTCCTGCATTTGGTATTAAAACTTGTTCTGTCGCAATTGTATCTGCAAAATCTTTTTCTACTTCATATTTTACATATGGATCATTATCTGAATAGAAACAAATAATTTCATCTGCATATTGTTTTACATCTTCTAAGTTATTAAAATACATTGTTCTATTTACTGTATCGTATTCTTCATTTATTCCTAAATAGTTGTTAAATCCACATACAAATATTAATTTTTT
>JAAWDR010000014.1 GCA_022793875.1 Clostridia bacterium | reverse complement strand
ATCTTCATCTGTATAACAATATCTGTCTTCCATTCCTTTTTTTGATAATTTATATAATGGTGGTTGTGCTAAAAATACATTTCCATTTTCTATTAGTGGTCTCATATATCTGAAGAAGAATGTTAATAGTAATGTTCTGATATGTGCTCCATCTACATCGGCATCTGCCATTATTATTACTTTTCCATATCTTATTTTTGTGATGTCAAAATCTGGTCCTATTCCTGCTCCAACTGCTAATATTACTGGATTTAGTTTTTCATTTCCATATATTTTATCTGCTCTTGATTTTTCTACATTTAACATTTTTCCCCAAAGTGGTAGTATCGCTTGGAATTTTCTATCTCTTCCTTGTTTTGCACTTCCTCCAGCTGAGTCTCCCTCAACTATATATACTTCACATTCTTCTGGATTTTTACTACTACAATCTGCTAGTTTTCCAGGTAGTGTTGATGTTTCCATTGAGTTTTTCTTTCTTACTAATTCTCTAGCTTTTCTTGCGGCTTCTCTAGCTCTAGATGCACTTACACATTTCTCTAATATTGCTTTTGCAATATTTGGATTTTCTTCTAAGAATGTTGCTAATGCATCATTTACCATACTTTGCACTATACCTGAAACTTCACTATTCCCTAGCTTTGTTTTAGTTTGTCCTTCAAATTGTGGTTCTTTTACTTTTACTGATACAACTGCTGTTATTCCTTCTCTTATGTCTTCTCCTTGTAGGTTTGTATCTTTTTCTTTTAAGATGTTATGGCTTCTCGCATAATCATTGAATACTTTTGTTAATGCTCTTTTGAATCCTTCTAAATGTGTTCCACCTTCTACTGTATTTATGTTATTAACAAATGTATATATATTTTCATTATAAGCTGTTGTATATTGTATTGCAATTTCTACTGGAACTTCTCCTGATTTTTCTATATATATTGGTGTTGGATGTATTTTTTCTTTGCTTTTATTTAAAAATTCAACAAATGAATTTAATCCACCTTCATAACAAAATTCTGCTTTTTTGATGTTTTCTTCATCTCTTTTGTCTTCTATTGTTATTTTTAATCCTTTTGTTAAAAATGCTATCTCCCTAAGTCTTTTTTCTAAAACTTCATATTCATAATCTAAACTCTCAAATATAGTATCATCTGCTAAGAATTTTACTAATGTTCCTGTTTTCTTTGATTCCCCAATCTTTTCTAATGGTTTTACAGTTTTTCCTTTTTCAAAGCTCATTTGGTATAAGCCACCATCTCTTTCAATAGTTACTTCTACCCATGTAGATAATGCATTTACAACTGATGCACCAACACCATGAAGTCCTCCTGATACTTTATATCCACTGTCTCCTCCAAATTTTCCTCCTGCATGTAAAACTGTATACACTGTTTCTGCAGTAGATATTCCTGTTTTTGGATGCATTTCTACTGGTATTCCTCTACCATTATCTTGAACTGCTATTATATTTCCTGGTTCTATTGAGACATTTATTTCTGTACAATATCCAGCTAGTGCTTCGTCAACACCATTATCTACAATTTCATATACCATATGATGAAGTCCTCTTACTGATGTACTTCCTATATACATACCTGGTCTTTTTCTTACAGCTTCTAATCCTTCTAATACTTGAATTTGTTCAGCACCATATTTATGCTCATATTTTTCCATTTGTCTTCCTCCTATTTCTATTTTATAACTTGTCCATTAGACACATTATATTCCAAATAATCTAAATTTTCAATATCTAATTTTTCAGTTCCTGTTATTATTACTTGTGTATCCCTAATATTTTCTAGAAAATTTCTTCTTCTTGTTTTATCTAATTCTGACATAAAATCATCTAATAATAAAATTGGATATTCCCCTATTTCATCATATATAACTTGAAGTTCTGCTAATTTCAAAGAAAGCATTGCTGTTCTGTTTTGTCCTTGTGATCCATAGATATTTATTTCTTTCTTATTTATATATATCATAAAATCATCTCTATGTACACCCTTTGTTGTAAATCCTTTTATAATATCTAATTTTCTTCTTTGTTTTAATAATTCTAAATATTCATTTTTATTTTTACATTCTGATATATAATCTAATTCTATTTCTTCTTTTTCATTAGTTATATTATTATGAATTATTTTAATTTTTTCTATTATTTTATTTATAAATTCTTCTCTATATTCATAAATTTTAATTGCATATTCTGCTAATTTTTCATCCCATATTTCTAATAATTTCTCGTCTTTATTTTCTTCTTTTATTTGTCTCAAATATTTATTCCTTTGTTCTATTGTTTTTAAATATAAGTTTAAAATATGCATATAGTTTGGTCTTAATTGACTTATCATTATATCTAAAAATCTTCTTCTGTTTTGAGGTCCGTCCTTTTAAAATATTTATATCATCTGGAGTAAAAATTACAATATTTAAGTTTCCTAATAACTCACTCAATTTCTTTATTTTTATTCCATTTAAATATATTTCTTTTTTATTTCCTAAATCTATTTTTATTTTTCCGTCTCTATCTGATTTTTCAAATTCTATTTCTACTATAGAATTTTCTTCATTTAATTTTATCATTTCAGAATCTTTTTTAGCTCTAAATGATTTTCCTAAACTGCATAAAAAAATTGCTTCTATTATATTTGTTTTTCCTTGTGCATTTTCTCCATAAAAAATATTTATATTTTTTTCTAAATTAATTTCTTCTTTATTATAATTCCTAAAATTTTTTATTTTTATATTTTTTATCCACATTTTTCTCTCCAATTTTTTATTAATTATTTAGTTTTTTGTTTTATTTTCTTTTAATATTTAATTTTATAATTAATTATCCACAATTTATTAACTATTTTTTTCTATTTTATTCTTTTTTTTACTATTTTTTTCTATTTTATTCTTATTTTTATCATTTTCGTTTTTAATTTAATTTATTTTTTATAATTAAATTATATTTATTAAATTTTAAATTGCCTTATTTTTGATTTTTATTCGTTAAAATTTTTAATTTTATTTTTTAGTTTATTTCATTTTTTTATTATTTTCTATTTTTATGTATTTTTTTCTAATTTATTCTATTTTTTTCTATTATTGTATTGTCTTTAATTTATTGATATATTTAAATTTTAATTTTTTTAGTTTTTAAAATAAAATATTTAGTATATTTATAAATGTTTTATTTTATTTATTACTTTTTATAATCCTTTTTCCACAATTTATAAACTCTCTTTTTCTAATTTATTCTTTTTTTTACTATTTTTTTCTATTTTATTTGTTATTATTTGTTATTTTCGTTTTTAATTTATTTTATTTTTTATAATTAAATTATATTTATAAAATTTAAAATTGTCTTATTTTTGATTTTAATTCGTTGTTTTCTATTTTTTACATATTTTTTTCTTTTTTTATCTAATTTTTTCTATTATTGATTTGTATAATGTATATTGTTATATTGAAATTTTAATCTATTATCCACATTTAATTAATAAATTGTGGATAATAGTTTTAATTATATTAATAAAATAATTTTATATTTATAAATCGTTGTTAGATTATTATTTTGAAGTCAAAGACCAATAGGTAGACCCCAGATATGTTTTTGACAAGAAATATTAATCTAACAACGATTATTATACTAATTATTTATTTAAATATTTTTTATTCTTCTTTAAGTCTAATAGGTAAAATCATATAAACATAGTCTTTACTTTCAACTGATTTTATTAAACATGGTGAAATACTTGTACCAAATTCAAGATATATATCCTCATCTTCTATTGATTTTAAGCTATCTAGAAAATATTTTGGATTAAATCCAGCTTCTAAATTCTTTCCTTCAGTCGAAACATATAATTCTTCTTTTGCATCTCCAGTTTGGTTTGTACATGATATTACTACTTTTCCTATATCTACATTAACTTTTACAGGATATTTTTTCTCTTTTTCTACTGATGATGCTGATATCAAACTAATTCTTTCAAAACAGTTTTGTAAATTACTTCTATTTGCTTTTACTCTTGTTTCCCAATTTTCAGGAATTACATTTTTATAATTTAAAAATTCGCCATCTAATACTCTTGTTACTATTTTACAATTATCCATTTCAAATAATGCTTGATTTTTAGATACTCCTATTTTTATTATATCAAATGAATCTGCTAAAATTTTATTTACTTCATTTAGTGTTTTTCCTGGTATTACAGCACTAAAGTCATTTGTTTGTTTATTTAGATAGATACTTCTTAATGCTAATCTAAATCCATCAACTGCTACTATACTTAATTTATTTTTTTGTATTTCAAATAAGCATCCTGTAAATATTGGTCTATTTTCTTCTGTACTTACTGCAAATATTGTTTTTCTAATCATATTTTTTAATGTATTTTGTTCTAATTCTATTGAATTTTCAATTTCTATTTTTGGAAGTTCTGGAAATTCTTCTGGATTCATAGTTGCTAATTTGTATAATGAACCTTCACATTCTATTTCTAATAGGTTTTTGTCATTTATAGAAATATATATTTCTGTATCTGGTAATTTTCTTATTATTTCACTAAACATTATTGCATTTACTACTGTACTTCCTTGTTCTTTAACTTCACATTCCATTATATATTCAATACCAATTTCTAGGTCATATGTTGTTAATTTTATTTCATTATCATTTGTTTGTATTAATATACCTTCTAATATAGGCATTGTTGTTTTTGAAGCTACACCTTTCACTACGGAATTAATAGCTTTTAATATTTTGTCTTTATAACAAACTATTTTCATTTTTGGTTCCTCCCTTAATTATATAATAAAATAATAAATATATTTAGTAGTATTAGTATTAGGTCTTGTGGAAACTGTGGAAAACTATGTTGAAACTTTATATCCCTAAAGAAATCGTTGTGAATAATTTAGTGGATAAAATTCTATTTATTCCACATTATAAAATCTGAATTGTGTAAAACTATGTTTTACACATATTTTACACAGCTTATTCACAGGTACTTGTGGATATCAAATGCTTTAATTCCGTAAGAAGAATTTGATATTTGTTTTGTCGAACAATAATTTCTGCAAACATAAATTTAAAAATACTACTTTATCATTTGATATTACTTATTTTTTTTCACTTGTAATTATGTTCTTCACACTTTCCACAATTAACTTAGTACTATTTTTATCTTTCATTTCTTTTGAAATTTTATTATAACCATGCATTACTGTTGAATGGTCTCTATTTCCAAATTCACTACCTATTTGTGGAAATGACATTCCTATTACTTCTCTACATAAATACATTGCTATTTGTCTTGGGAATGCTATATCATTTGATCTTTTTGTTCCAGATAATTCATCTTTATCTATACTGAAATATTTTGCAACTGTTTCTTTTATAAATTCAGATGATATTACTTTTTCGTTTTGATATTTAAATTCATTTATTATATTTTCTGCTAGTTCTATTGTTATTGGAGTATGCATTAATGAGGCTCTTGCAACTATTTTATTAAATACACCTTCTAATTCTCTTATATTTGAATCTATTTTTGTTGCTATATTTGATAATATTGAGTCATCTATTACTATATTTTCATCTTGGGCTTTTTTTCTTAATATTGCTAATCTTGTTTCATAATCGGGACAAGATATATCTGCTAAAAGTCCCCATTCGAATCTTGATTTTAGTCTATCTTCCAAAAATTCAATATCTCTAGGTGGTTTATCACTGGATATGATAATTTGTTTTCCTTCTTCTCTTAATGTGTTAAATGTGTGGAAAAATTCTTCTTGAACCCTGTCTTTTCCAGCTATAAATTGTATATCGTCTATTAGTAAAGCATCTATATTTCTATACTTGTTTTTAAATATTTCTGTTTTATTATCTTTTATAGAATTTATAAATTGATTTGTAAATTTTTCTGATGTTACATATAAAACATTAGATTTTGAATTATTTTCTAATATTCTGTTTCCTATTGCATGCATTAAGTGAGTTTTTCCTAGGCCTACTCCACCATATATAAATAATGGGTTATAAGATTTTCCTGGTTCATTTCCTACTGCTAATGCCGCTGCATGTGCAAATCTGTTATTATTGCCTACAACGAAAGTTTCAAAAGTATATTTTAGATTTAATGTTTGATGGTTAGTTTCTAATTCTGCATCAGATATTTTTGAGTTTTTATTTTCTATTATTTGACCTTCCTTTTTTTCTTTTGATAGGTCAATTACTGAAAATGTCCATTCTTTATTTGTTATATCTCGTAGAGTATTAAAAACTAAGCTATTAAATTTATGCTCAATAAAATCTCTTTCATAATCAGATTTTACAGCAAAAACTATATGGCTTTCTGAAATACTGTCTATATCTAGAGGTTGTATCCAAGTATCATAAGATATTGATGAAACTTCGTTTCTTAATAATTCTTTTAATTTGCTTAAAAGTTCATCTTTATTGATTTCCATTTTATCTTCCTTTCTAACAAAAATTATCCACAGAGTTATCCACAGCTGTTGATAATTTTGTAATATTTAAGTAAAAAAACAAAAAAAAATTACGAACATGTTTTTAGTTGATTTCTCAATAAAAAACTTGTCATTTTTTGTAATTCATATAATAACAAAAATAATGTTAAGAAGTCAATAGAATTGTGGAAAATTTTTTAAAACTGTGGATATGTTTTAACAAAATTGTGGAAAAATAGGTAAATATTTCAAAAATGTTACATATTTCTTTTTTTACTTTTTTAAAAAAAGTATTGACAAACTATAAATTTTTACTGTATAATCGATATACTGATTAATTTGCATGAAATTTCCAGTAATGGAATTTAATAAAAAAAGCTAGTAGGAGGTGCTGATATAATGAAAAGAACATTTCAACCAAAAACAAGACAAGAAAAGAAAGAACATGGATTTATGAAAAGAATGAAAACAAGAGCTGGCAGAAACGTTTTAAAAGCAAGAAGAGCTAAAGGTAGAAAAAAATTGAGTGCTTAAAAAATATTATATTAATACTAGGAATATAAAGAAATTTATATTTAGTAAGGGCAAGTTTGTATTTTTAAGTTATAAAAATTTAATATTTTATAACTTAAAAGAAAACATTGCCTTTTAATATAATTAAAACTTATAAAGAGTAATTATTTAAGTTTTTTCATTTAGATTCTACCAGTATGAAGGGAAGAAAGAATAATGAAAAAAACAAAAATGTTAAAAAAGAATTATGAATTTAAGAATGTATTGTCAAAAGGTAAATATTTTTCAGGTAAAAATATAGAGGTTTTTATAAAGTTTAATAATAAAAATTGTAATTTTTTGGGCTTAGCTATAAGTACTAAAACAGCGAAAGCCGTAAGAAGAAATCAAATAAAAAGACTTATTAGAGAAAATTATAAAATTTTAGAACCTGAAATAAAAGATGGACAAAGTATAGTTTTTTTATGGAAAAAGAATGTAGATATTAAAAATGCAACTTTTGATAATATAAAAACTGATATGAATTATATTTTTGATAAAGCAAATATAAAAAAAAGTAATATATAGCTTAAGTAGGAATGGAAAAATGAAGAAAGTATTATTAAAAATAATTAATTTTTATCAAAATCATATTTCTTTATGGTTACAAAGTAAAAATATAAATTGTAAATTTTATCCTACATGTTCTGAATATACAAAGCAAGCAATTGAGAAATATGGGGCTTTAAAAGGTACAATTTTAGGGATATATAGAATTTTAAGATGTAATCCTTTCTCAAAAGGAGGATATGATCCGCTAAAATGAGTAGGAGGAGATTAAGATGTTTCAATTTTTTGCAAACATTTTTGGTTATATATTAAATATTATAAATAATTTTGTTGGAAATTATGGTTTAGCAATAATATTATTTACAGTACTTATAAAATTATTGATGTTGCCATTGTCAATAAAACAACAAAAAACAATGAAAAAAAGTGCAAAATTACAAGAACAAATGAAAATTTTGCAATTTAAATATAAAAATGACCCAGAAAAGTTAAACAGAGAAATGATGGATTTGTATAAAAAAGAAAATATGAGTCCATTTAGTGGTTGTTTAAGTGCAATATTACAATTTATTTTGTTAATATCAATATTCTATATGGTTAGAAATCCATTAACATATATGGAAAAAATTGATGCTACACAATTAAATGTATATGTACAACAAATGAAAGATGATGGAAAAGAAGTAAGTCAAGCATATTCTGAAATTGATATAGTAAGAGAACTTGATTATTTAAAAGAAAAACTTCCAGAAGATGAAAATTTAAGAAAAATAAACTTAAATATGCAATTTTTAGGTTTAGATTTAGGAAAAATACCACAACAAAACTTAAATGATTGGACTGTTTATATAATTCCAATTCTTTATATAATATCAACTTTTATTTCAATGAGAATAACAACATCTATGCAAACTAAAAAGAAGAAAAATGAGGATGTTATTGATATAACTGAGGATAAAGAGAATAAAGAAAATTCAGGTGAGGAAAGAAATGAAATGGAAGATGCAATGGCACAATCTAACAAAATGATGTCATGGATGATGCCAATTATGTCTGTTTCAATATCTCTTGTAGCACCATTAGGACTTGCTTTATATTGGTTAATAAATAATGTTTTAATGATATTTGAAAGGTTGATTTTAGATAAAGTAATTAAGGATTAAATTTTCAATAAAGGAAGGGAAATTATTAATGGAGAGAAGTATTATTTCAGAAGGAAAGACTACAAATGAAGCAATAGAAAATGGTTTAAAAAAATTAAATGTTTCTAAAAATATGGTTGATGTAAAGGTACTAGAAACTGAAGAAAAGAGAAGTTTCTTTAGTATTTTAGCTCCTAGAGTTGTAAAAGTACAATTAACTGTAAAAGAAAATAAAACAAGTAATGAAGTTGTAAAAAAGGAAAGAAAAGAAATAGAATTATCAGCTGAAGAGCAAGAAAAAGCAAAGAAAAATATTGAAAAATTTTTAAATGAATTTTTAGAAAAAGTTCAAAAAGGTGCACAATATTCAATTAACATGTCTAAAGATGGTTTAAAAATTGATATTAAAGATAATAATTTAGGATTTTTAATAGGATATAGAGGAGAAACTTTATATGCTTTGCAAAGTATTTTATCATCAGTTGCTAGTAAAGATATTGAAAATAGAGTTAGAGTAATTTTGGATATAGAAGGTTATAAAAGTAAAAGAGAAAAGGCTTTAGAAGATTTAGCAGAAAAACTTGCTAAAACTGTAGTAAATACAAGAAAATCAGTAACTTTAGAGCCAATGCAGGCGTATGAAAGAAAAATTATTCATGCTAAATTACAAAGCAATAATATGGTTGAGACAAGAAGTATAGGGGAAGAACCTAGAAGAAGAATTGTTATTTCTTTAAAAAGAAAATAATTAAATAATTTATAAAAAATCAGAGGTCAAAGGTCAGATTTTTACTTATATAAGAGTAATTGTCTATCTTTGGCTTTTTTGTTATAATTTATATAAAAAGTCTTTTAAAAAGTTACATAATGTGGTAAAATATTGTAGAAAAATAAAATAGTAAGGAGATAATTGTAATGGATGTTATAGCTTCAATATCTACGGCTCCACGGAATTGGTGGAATTGGTATTATTAGAATGAGTGGTGAAGATTGTTTTGTTGTTTTGAACAAAATTTTTAAACCTAAAAAGGAAGAAGAGATAAGTAATATTAAGGGATATACTATTAAATATGGCTTTATAGTTGATAATGATGAAATTGTAGATGAAGTATTAGTTTCATATTTTAAAGCTCCTAAAAGCTATACTACAGAGAATATGTGTGAGATAAATACTCATGGTGGCAATATTATAGTTAGAAAAATATTAGAATTGTGTTTAAAAAATGGTGCAAATTTGGCTGAACCAGGTGAATTTACAAAAAGAGCTTTTTTAAATGGAAGAATTGATTTACTTCAAGCTGAATCTGTTATTGATGTTATAAATGCTAAGTCTGATAGAGAATTAAAAACAGGTATAAAGCAGTTAGAAGGTATTTTATCAAAAAAAATGGCTGAAATAAAGCAAGAAATTTTAGATGTAATGGTAAATGTTGATGTTAGTATAGATTATCCAGAATATGATGTGGATGATGTTACTAATAATCAAATTTTGGTTATGTTAGATAGTGTTGAAATTAAATTAAATAATTTGGAAAAGAGTTTTGATAATGGGAGACTCATAAAGGATGGAATAAAAACTGCTATTATAGGTAAGCCAAATGCTGGTAAATCTTCTTTATTAAATGCTATTTTAAAAGAGGATAGAGCTATTGTAACTGAATATGAAGGTACTACAAGAGATACCATTGAAGAATTTGTTAGTATAGAGGGGATACCTTTAAAATTAATAGATACAGCTGGAATTAGGGATGCAAAGGATGAAGTTGAAAGAATTGGCATTGCTAAATCTAAGGATATTGCAGAAAATGCTGATTTAATTATTGCTATCTTTGATAGTTCAAAAGAGTTAACTCAAGAAGATATAGATATTTTAAAAATAATTAAAGATAAAAAAACAATAATTTTATTGAATAAAGTAGATTTAAATAGTGTGTTAAATGAAAATGATATTCGATTTAAAAATGTAACAGATCATATTTTAAAGATTTCTGCTTTAAATGGAAATGGATTAGAAGAATTATATGTTTTGATTTCAAAGATGTTTAGTTTAAATGAAATTAATTTAGATAATGATATTGTTATAACTAATTTAAGACATAAGAATTTGATTTCAAAGGCAATTGAAAATGTAGAAAAAGCAAGAAATACTGTTAAAGATAATATGCCAATTGATATAATTGCAATATTTGTAAAAGATATTTTGGAAGATTTAGGAAATATAACAGGAGAATTTGTAACTGATGATATAATTAATGAAATTTTTGCCAAATTCTGTTTAGGAAAATAGATATATTTTAATAGCCTTAAAATCAAAAATAAAACGATTTTGTATTAAAATGTATATAGTTTGTTATATAATATATAAAAATTGAAATAAAACGAAAATAAAAAGAATTATGAAATGGAAAAATATTAATAAATAAAATTTTATTTATATATTTACAAAATTACAGAAAATTTATATTTTTTTTATAAGAAATAATAAAAAAGCAAACAAACAATGTAAGTAAACATAAAGAATATATAAATAACTATAGGTTTAATTTTGTAGTTAATATAAATTAAAATGATATGAATTGCTTAGAAATAAAAGTGTCCGACAAAAAACGACAAAGTATAAAATCAACTTATTTGTAAATGTATTTTAGAAGAGTAAAAAAACGACATTTTTTGTTTCATATGGAAAGGAAAATAAAAATGAGTTATTATGCTGGAGATTATGATATAGCTGTTATTGGAGCTGGTCATGCAGGTTGTGAAGCAGGACTTGCTGCAGCAAGATTAGGAATGAAAACATTAGTGTTTTCAATAAGTTTAGAAGCTGTTGCTAATATGCCATGTAATCCTCATATAGGAGGAAGTTCAAAAGGACATTTAGTAAGAGAAATTGATGCACTTGGGGGTGAAATGGGGAAAAACATAGATAAAACTATGATTCAAATTAAAATGTTAAATACATCTAAAGGACCAGCGGTTCATTCCTTAAGAGCACAAGCTGATAGAAAAAGATATCATATAGAAATGAAACATACATTAGAAAAACAAGATAATCTGTTTTTGAAACAGGGAGAAATTGTGGATATTAAAGTTGAAAATGGAAGGGTAATGGGGATAGAAACTTCCGTTGGTGCTATTTATGGAGTAAAAGCTGTTATTGTTGCAACAGGAACATATCTAAAGGGAAAGATATTTATGGGAGAATTCTCAGAAGAGAGTGGTCCAGATGGTGTTGCAGCAGCTAATAAACTATCAGATTCTTTAAAAAAGATAGGTGTTAATCTAGTTAGATTTAAGACTGGAACTCCTGCAAGAGTAAATAGAAGAAGTATAGATTTTAGCAAAATGGAACTTCAAAAAGGTGATGATAATATAGTACCTTTTTCATTTGAAGATGAAATAAAAAATTTAGAACAAGTAGATTGTTATTTAACGTATACAAATGAAGAGACTCATAGAATTATAAAAGAAAATTTACATAGGTCACCTTTATATGCTGGAAAAATAGAGGGAACAGGTCCTAGATATTGTCCTTCTATTGAAGATAAAGTAGTTAGATTTAGTGATAAACCTAGGCATCAGGCTTTTGTTGAGCCAGTAGGTCTAGATACAGATGAAATGTATATACAGGGTTTAAGTTCGTCTTTACCAGAAGATGTACAAATTGCTTTATACAGAACAATTCCAGGTCTAGAGAATGCAGAGTTTACAAGGTCTGCTTATGCTATTGAATATGATTGTATAGATCCTTCTGATTTAAAACTTTCTTTAGAATATAAGGGAATAGATGGATTATTTATGGCAGGACAAACTAATGGAACATCTGGATATGAAGAAGCTGCTTGTCAAGGTTTAATTGCTGGAATTAATGCTACTCAAAAAATAAAAGGAAAAGAACCTGTAATATTAGATAGGACTCAAGGATATATAGGAGTTTTAATTGATGATATTGTTACTAAAGGAACAAATGAACCATATAGAATGATGACTTCAAGAGCTGAATATAGATTACTTTTAAGACAAGATAATGCAGATTTAAGATTAACTGAAATTGGACATGAAGTTGGATTGATTTCTGATGAAAGATATGAGAGATTTTTAAAGAAAAAAGAAAATATTGAAAAAGAAGTACAAAGATTAAAGAGTACAGTAGTTAAACCAACTAAAGAGGTTAATGAATTGCTTGTGAAATATGGAACATCAGAACTAAATAATGGTACTAAAATGTCAGAACTTTTGAAAAGAACAGAATTAGATTATGAAAAATTAGCTCCAATAGATGAAAATAGACCTGTATTGTCATTACAAGAAAAGCAAGAAGTTGAAATTCAGATAAAATATGAGGGGTATATAAAGATGCAAGAGGCTCAAGTTGAGAAATTTAAAAAATTGGAAGTAAAATTATTACCAGAAGATTTAGATTATGAACAAATAAATGGTTTAAGTTTAGAGGCTAGGCAGAAACTTAATAAGTTTAAACCTCGTTCTATTGGGCAAGCTTCTAGAATTTCTGGAGTTTCTCCTGCTGATATATCTGTGCTTTTGATTTATTTGCAAATGAAGAATAAATAATAAAAAAATTTTTATTTAAAATCAAAAATATATTATTGAGAATATATTGATACTTTCTATTTAATCTCATGTTTTCCCAATGGAACTGTAACGATGCTTTACATCTAACAGTTCTCATTGGTCCCCACGTAACAATCGACTAAATATAAAGTATAATATACTCTCATAAAAATATAGAATAACTTATTAATTTTAATAAAAGGAGTTTTTATGGATAGAGATGGTTTTAAAGAGAAAATGTGCTCTTATGGTAGTAAAATTGATATTGTGTTTAATGAACAACAATTAAATATGTTTTATGATTATATGAATTTACTTTTAGAGTGGAATGAAAAAATTAATTTGACAGCTATTATTGAGCCTGAGGAAGTTATATTAAAGCACTTTATTGATTCTTTGACAATTGATAAATATATAGATAAAAATAAGAGTATAGCAGATGTTGGTACTGGTGCTGGTTTTCCTGGTATTCCTTTGAAAATATATAGAGGGGATTTAAAAGTAACATTAGTAGATTCTTTAAATAAAAGAATTAATTTTCTAAATGAGGTTATTTTTAAATTAAAATTAGACAATATATTTACAGTTCATAGTAGGGTTGAAGATTTTGGAAGAGATAAGAAGTATAGAGAAAAATTCGACTATGCTACAGCAAGAGCTGTTGCAAATCTAACGGTTTTATCTGAATATTTAATGCCAATTGCTAAAGTAAATGGTAAATGTATTTGCATGAAAGGAAATAATGTTGAGGAAGAATTATTAAATAGTAAAAATGCTATTAATATTTTGGGTGGAAACTTAGAAAAAGTAGATGAATTTATTTTGCCTGATTCTGATATAGAAAGAAATATAATTATTATTAATAAAGCCAATAGTACACTTAGCAGATATCCTAGGAAAGCTGGTGTTCCATCAAAAGAACCATTGAAATAGAGTTTCAATGGTTTTTTTCTATTATAGGAAAGTTCTCCGAATTTCCTATAATAGAAATACTTTACACACAAATTTGACAAGACAAATTTGGCACACGAACAAAGACGAGGCATGAAAAATATTCTAAAGGGTCTAAAAATTTTATCATGCCTCTTTTGTTCTATTATAAAAAATTTATTTAAAATACATGTTAAAAAAATTAAAGGATTTTTAGAAGAGGAATAAAGAAGTAACTTTTAAAAAGTTTAGAATATAGACAATGTTTTGCTATTTGTTTAGATTTTATATATTGGAGAAATTAAATAATATTTTTTAATAAAAAATATCTATAATTTATGATTATAATATTATCCTTAAAGTATTGATATATAAGAGTTTTACCTGCATTATTTTATAAATTTAAATAATATAAAATTTCTTGTGAAAATATAGAAAAAACATTGACTTTTTTTAAATAATTGTATATTATAAATATAGAATTAAACAAATTAATAAGTTTAATTTAATCTGAAAGTGGGGGTTAAACTAGTGGGAAAAATAATATCAGTAGCAAATCAAAAAGGTGGAGTTGGAAAAACAACAACAACAATAAGTTTAAGTACATTATTAGCTAAAAAGGGAAAAAAAGTATTATTAATTGATGCAGACCCTCAAGGAAATGCAACAAGTGGTGTAGGAGCTGAAAAAGATGTAGAATTTTCTACATATGATATATTAGTTGGAGATACTGAATTGAATGAGGCTGTTGAAGAAACAATTATAAAAAAATTGTTAGTATGTCCATCAAATATAAATTTAGCTGGAGCAGAAGTAGAATTAGTTTCTATGATGTCAAGAGAACAAAGATTAAAAGAAAAATTGGAAAATGTAAAAAATCAATTTGACTATATTTTCATTGATTGTCCACCATCATTAGGGTTAATTACTTTAAATGCTTTTACTGCATCAGATAGTGTATTAATACCAGTTCAATGTGAATATTATGCGTTAGAAGGATTAGGACAACTTATGAATACTATAAATCTTGTAAAAAAGCATTTAAATAAAAATATAGAAATAGAAGGGGCACTTCTTACAATGTATGATGCAAGAACAAATTTAGCTAATCAAGTTGTAAAGGAAGTTAAAAAATATTTTAATGATAAAGTTTATAAAACAATTATACCACGAAATGTAAGATTAAGTGAAGCTCCAAGTTATGGAATGCCTATAAGTGAATATGATGCAAAATCAAAAGGTGCTAAAATGTATGAAAAATTCGCAAAAGAGTTTTTAAAAATGAATGAAGGAGATAAAAAAGCTAAACATATGTTATAAATTAAATGGAAGGAGTGATAGAGATGGCAAAAAAGACAGGCTTAGGAAAGGGATTAGATGCCTTATTTGGTCCAACACCAGAAGATGAACAAATTAAAGAAAATGATGTTTTAAAAAATTTAAAAATAACAGATGTTGAACCTAATAGGAATCAACCAAGAAAAAATTTTAATCAAGAGGCATTAGAAGAATTAGCAGAATCTATTAAAGAATATGGTTTAATTCAACCTATAATTGTAACAGAAAAAGATGGTTATTATAGTATAATTGCTGGAGAAAGAAGATGGAGAGCATGTAAATTAGCAGGTTTAGAAGAAATACCAGTAATTGTAAGAGAAGATGATGAAAAGAAAAATAATGAAATAGCATTAATAGAAAATATTCAAAGAGAAGATTTAAATCCTTTTGAAAAAGCATTAGGAATTAAAAATTTAATGGATACATATGGATTAACACAAGAAGAAGTATCTAAAAAGTTAGGAAAAAGTAGAAGTACAATAGCTAATACAGTAAGAATATTAAATTTAGATGCTAGAGTTTTAGAATTTGCAAAACAGGGAAAACTAACAGAAGGACATTGTAGAGGATTACTTGCTATTACAGACCCAGAAAAGCAATATATGACAGCTGTAGATATGATTGAAAGAGGATCAACTGTTAGAGAAATTGAACAGACAAATAAAAAGATAAATCAAAAACATATTTCAAAAGAAGAATTAAAAAGAGTAAATGTTTTATATAAAGATATAGAAAATACATTTCAAGGTTTCTTTGGTACAAAAGTTAAATTAAATCCTGGAAAGAAAAAAGGTAAAATAGTTATAGAATATGCATCAAATGAGGATTTAGAAAGAATATTAAGTTTAATGAAGTAGGTAGGTATTTGTATGCAAGGAATAATGGAATTTTTAAAAACAGACAATTATTTGTTAATTTTAAGTGTTATAACATTAAGTTTATTTATTAGTTTTATATTTCTATTTATTAATTATGGAAGATTAAATAATAAGTATAAAAAATTTATGAATAAATTGGGAAATGGAAAGAATTTGGAAGAAGATTTAGAAAATTTTATGTATAAAGTTGATAGAGTTGAAAAGCAAAATGCTGAAATAACAAATTATTGTAGAAATTTAGAAGATGATTTATCAAAATGTATACAAAAAATTGGAATAGTTAGATATAGTGCTTTTAAAGATACAGGTAGTGATTTAAGTTTTGCAGTTGCTTTATTAGATGAAAAGAATAATGGTGTTGTTTTTAATGGGATTTATTCTAGAGAAATGTCTAATATTTATGCTAAACCAGTAGAAAATGGTAATTCTAAATATACTTTATCTAATGAAGAATTAGAGGCAATTGAAAAGGCAATAGTTTCTAGTAATATATATAAAGAAAGTAAAATGTAAAAAATTTTAAAATTGTATTGACAAATGTTTTATAAAATGCTAATATAAATATTGTCGCTAGATATTTTAAACATTTGTCTAGTATATGGAGAGGTGGTCGAGTTGGTTTATGGCACCAGTCTTGAAAATTGGCGTAGGTTAATAGCCTACCGTGGGTTCGAATCCCACCCTCTCCGCCAAATTTTTATATAGATATAAGACCATAAATTTATAACAATATAGATTTACGTTTTTATATCTATTTTTATATATGTAGGTGTACCCAAGTGGTGAAGGGGGCAGTTTGCTAAACTGCTAGGTCTCGTAAGGGGCGCGGAGGTTCGAACCCTCTCACCTACGCCAAAATAAGCATTATCTTTAAATAAAAGGTAGTGCTTATTTTTAAAAAGTTTAGCAAAAAAGTAAAAAAATTGACAAATTAGTAAAAAAAAGTTGAAAAATATTAAAAAATGCTTTATAATTATTTTATAGGACAAGAAAGTTGGTGGTTAGATGAAGAAAATAATTAGAGCCATTAATATTATAATTGTTACTTTTATACTTATAAATATTATTAATATAAATATAAGTTTTGCAGAAACAGGATATAGAAAACCATCAAATGGTGGGAATTTTACAATGCCAGTTCCTCAAGAGAATCAAACTAAAGAAGAATACATGAACAACTTTAGAGAGGAGAATGGTAAAGAACAAGATTCAGATAAAACTACAAGTAGTGGTTCAGCAGGTATAAATCCAGATGATTATAAGCCATCAGATCCAACAAAAGATGATGCTGTAGAGGTAGTAGCTAAAATAGGAATTGTATTAGGCTTTATAAGAAATATGAGTGCAATAGTATCTGTTATAGTGTTAATGATAATAGGATTTAAATATATGATTGGAAGTGTTGAACAAAAAGCAAATTACAAAGCAACAATGATGCCATATATTATAGGTTGCATAATGGCGGTTTCTGGAACAACAATAGTTTCTTTTATATATAATATGGTTCATTAATAGTTAAAGAGTAGGTGATAGCAATGAAAGTAAAATCATTAATTATAATTAGCTTGATTGTAATTATTAATATAATGTTCTCTTGTATAAATATGGTACAAGCAGCTGGAATAGGAGATGTTATTACAGGTG
This sequence comes from Clostridia bacterium, assembly GCA_022793875.1. Classification (GTDB taxonomy): domain Bacteria; phylum Bacillota; class Clostridia; order TANB77; family CAG-508; genus CAG-269. The sequence goes on along the minus strand of JAAWDR010000014.1, from coordinate 14,759 downwards.
GAGATAATTTTATGCAAGCTGGTAATAGTGGAGAAATAGGTATAGACCATAGTAAATTACAAGATACTTCAAAGACTATAAATAATATATTAATAATAGTAGGCATGTGTGTAGCAGTAGTTATTTCATCAGTGTTAGGTATAAAATTTATGCTAGGGTCAGTAGATGAAAAAGCCCAAGTAAAAGATGCATTAGTGCCATTTGTTATAGGATGTATGGTAGTATTTGGAGCATTTGGAATTTGGAGAATATTTATTAATATAGGTTATAAATTATAAAGTTGTTATTAAAGTTTACTTAGAATACTAGGTAATTTTATATAAATAAAAAATAAAAAGGGAGGAAATAAAAATGAAAAAAACAGTGAAAATACTTACAGTATTATTATTAGCAGTAATATTAGTTTCTTTTGCATCTAATGTTTTAGCAGCAGGTACACCATTAAATCCAGGAGATTTAGCAAATAAAATAGATTATGGGAATACAGCAGATACAAATAATTTAATGACACAAGCTGGTAAAATAATGGGATTAATAAGAAATATTTCTGTTATAGCAGCAGTAATTATTATAATGGTATTAGGTGTTAAATACATGCTAGGAAGTGTAGAAGAAAAAGCTGATTACAAAAAATCTTTTATGCCATTAATAGTAGGAATTATATTAGTAGTAGCTGCAACAAGTATAGCATCATTTATATTCGGAATAGTAGGTTAATGTTGAAGAGAGTAATTCTAAAAAGAGTTACTCTTTTTTTGGGTTTAATATTTAATATAAAAATATTTGTATTTTTTTTAAAACTTAAAAGTTGTTATTTCCCTAATACAAATTAAAATTTATACAAGAACAGGATATTACAAAATTGTTACAAATCTATTAAATTTCCACTTTTTTTACTAAAAAGTATACAATTATCCACAATTTTATGTTATAATATATATGTATAATTATAATATAAAAGTACGGAGGAGAAAGCAATGAGAACCTATGAAATACCAAGAAATTATAAAGGAGAAGGAAGAATACTATATATTTTTTCAACAAAAGGACTTATATATACATGTATTGGAGCTGGAATAGGGCTAGTGTTTTATTTTATGTTAAAAATATTAGGTTTTTCTATGGTTGGATTAATAATCACGTTAATATTTGGAGCAATAGGTTTTGGAATAGGAACTTTAAAAGTACCAGAATCAACAGCTTTTGAAATAACAAAAAAAACAGGGGGAGAGAACATAGATGATGTTATTTTAAGATGGATTAAATTTAAGAAAAATGGCAATAAGATATATGTTTATAGTGCAGAGGAGGAAACAAAAGATGAATAATAATCAGATGATAGATATATTGACAATAGTATTAGGAATTATGATAAGCATACTTTTTATTTTATGTACAATCTTTGTTATATTAAAAATAAAAACTAGAAAACCAAAAGAAAAGAAAGTAAAAAAAGATGTTACACCAAAAGGGCAATCTTCAGTTTCTCAAAGTTATATTAAACAGTCTATATATAAATTTATGGAATTTGATAAAATAGATGATAATATGATTATCCAAAAAGATGGAAAAAGATTTTTAATGGTTATTGAATGCCAAGGTATAAATTATGACTTAATGTCTGGAATTGAAAAGAATAGTGTTGAACAAGGATTTTTACAATTTTTAAATACTTTAAGATATCCAATTCAAATATATGTTCAAACTAGAACTGTAAATTTAAGTGGTAGTATAAATAATTATAAAGAACGTGTTGATAATATTTCTAGACAATATGCAAATAAGCAAATGGAATACAATCAAAAAGTGCGCTCAGGGCAATATTCTGATGAAGAATTAGCAAAAGAGAAATATGAGCTTGCTAGACAAAAAAACCTTTATGAATATGGTATAGATATAGTGAATAATACAGAAAAAATGAGTTTAAATAAAAATATTTTAAGCAAACATTATTATATTATAATTTCATATTATTCAGAAGAAGCTTTAAATGGTGATTTTGCAAAAGATGAAATTTCAAATTTAGCTTTCTCAGAATTATACACAAAAGCACAATCTATAATAAGTTCATTATCAGTGTGTGATATAAAAGGTAAAGTACTTGATTCAACTCAATTAGCTGAATTATTATATGTTGCATATAATAGAGATGAATCTGAGATATTTAATTTAAGAAGAGCATTAAACGCTGGATATGAAGACTTGTATTCAACAGCTCCAGATGTTCTAGATAAGAGAATTAAGGAACTAGATATAAAAATAGAAGAAGAAGCTATTAGAAAAGCAAATGAAGCAGTATATAGTATAGTTGAAGATAATCAAAAGCAAGCAAGATTAAAACAAAAAGAAAAGGAATTAGATGATTTAATAGATCAAATGGCTATGACATTGATTGAAGAGCAAGAGGCATTAATTGGAAAAGATATATCTAAGCAAGCAGTTGAAAAAATAAGAAAAGATAGTAAAAATAAAACTAAGGAAAAAGGAGGAGAAGAAAATGGCAAGAAAACAACAGAAAGAAAAAATACAAAATCAATTTAGAGAAAATCAAGATGATGATGTAAAAATCTTAAAGAAAAAAACAATAAAAGAATTAATATCTCCATCTGGGATAGATGCATCTAATATAGATCATTTAGAAATAATATCAAATACAAAAAGATATGCAAGAAGTTTTTTTGTATCATCTCTTCCTAGAATGTGTACTTTTCCAGAATTATTTAGGGATATGTATATGTTTGGAGATATAAATACATCTATATATATTAATCCTATTAAAGAGGAAAAATCACAAAATGATTTAAATAGAGTAATAAATGAGTTGGAAACAGAAAGAATTATGGCATCAGATAAAGGAAATATAAATAGAGAAAGTACAGTAGCACAGAAAAGATTTGAAGCAGAGCAATTAAGAGATGAAATTGCAGCAGGTTTTAATAAATTATTTGAAGCTTCAATTATATCTACTATTTTTACATATAGTTTAGAAGAATTAGATAGAGAATCAAAATTGTTATCTTCTGAAATGTCTAAATCATTAGTAGGTATAAAAACAGCATGGGGAATACAAGAAGATGCATTTAAATCTAATTTACCATTTATGGATAATAGAATAAAGAAAACACATAGTTTTGATAGAAATTCAATGGGTACAGTATTTCCTTTTACAACTTCTGAAGTTGGACATCCTACAGGAGTACCATTAGGGTTTAATAAACAAACAGGTACACCAATATTATTTGACAATTTCCATTCATCTCTTACAAATTATAATATGGTTATATTTGCTAAGTCTGGTGCAGGAAAATCAGTTACTATGAAAACGTTAATATCTAGATCTTCTGTGCTTATGGGAATTGAAAGTTTGGCATTAGATGCGGAAGGTGAATATACAATAGTTGCTGAAAGTTTAGGTGGGATAAATGTTGTAATTAGTCCAACATCAAAAACAATTATTAATTTATTTGATGTTGAAACTGAAATGGTAAAAGATGAAATAACTGGTAAAGAGAGGATTACTTTAAATATAGAAAATAAAGTAGAAGATGTTACGCAAGCGCTAGTTACGATGGCTAGAGGAAGTACAAGGTCTGATGAAGTTAATGAGTTAACAAAACAAATTATAGCTGAATCTGTTGCTGAAGAATATGTAGACTTAGGAATAAATAGTAATCCAGATAGTTTATATAAACAGTTAGCAGGTAGTATAATGCAAGGAAATATATTTTCAAAAGAAAAGAAAGATATGCCAACAATACGGTTCTTGGTATAAAAGAATTGAAAAAAAGGCTATGGAAAATACAAATAAAGATTATCAATACCATTATAGTTATCTATTAAAAGTTATGAAACAATATATAAGAGAATATGATGGACAGATGGCATATTTTGATGGACAATCAACATTTGAATTATTAGAGGGTGCACCTTTTATAAATTTGGATATTTCTCAATTAGAGGAAAGATTTGCAAGACCACTTGCACAACAAATATTACTTTCTTGGATTTGGGAAAAATTTGTTAAGAAAAATAGTGAAGATAGGAAAAAAGCTACGCAGAAGAGAGTTTTAGTAGATGAGGCTTGGATGTTATTGCCATATCCAGAAGCAGTAGACTTTTTAAATAAAATGGCAAGACGTGCAAGAAAAAGAAATGTTTCTCTTGCTATTGTTTCTCAAAGGTTCCAAGATTTTTATGAGAAACCAGAGGCACAAGCAGTTCTTACTTCTTCAGATACAAAGCTATTTTTGGCACAAGATAAATCTGAAATACAATACTTAAAAGAAGTGTTTAAACTTTCAGAAGGTGAAGCTAACTTTTTAGTAACTTGTCAAAAAGGTGAGGGCTTATTAAAAGTTGGTAGTGATTCGGCAATATTAAAGATAATGCCAACAAGAAAAGAGTTTGAATTTGTTGAAACAAACTTAAATCAAATTGCAAAAAGAAATAATGCATAAAGTAATCAGGGAGGTTTAAACTTTATGAAAATTTTTGAAAATAAAAGTTTATTAAAGAAAATAGCAATAATTTTAATAATTGTAACTATATTTAGCTTTTGCTTTCCAGAAACAGTTAGTGCTAGTGATGATGGAGTTGGGGGAAAGTTACTAAATCCTATAGTTGATTTGTTTGTCTTCTTAGGTGATGGAGTAATGAATATTATACATGGTGCTATTTTTAGTAACTCTCATTCTGTTATACATATAGAGATGGGTTCAACATTTTGGGAAGTTGCAGGGACTATATTAATAGGAATTGTTACTGCAATAATTGTAGCAGCAGCAGTTATTGCTACTGCAGGTGCAGTTGTAGCAGCTGTAGCAGCTTTAGGTGTAACACTTTCAACAGTTGGAGTTGGAACCGTATTATTAATAAGTGTAGGTTCAGGAGTTGCAGCAGCATCATATTTTAATAGTAATGTTTTGCCAGAGGATGTATATTTACCAGTATATCAGATTTCTCCAGATCAAATATTTTCTAATGAAGTGTTATTATTTGATGTAGACTTTTTTAATCCAAGTTCAGATAAACAATTAAAAGATGCAAATGGAAATGTTTTATATGGTGAGAATAATGAGCCTATAGTTTTAGAATCCACAGCAAAACAATTAAGAAATGTAATATCAAATTGGTATAAAACATTGAGAGATATTGCAATAGTAGCATTGTTATCAATATTAGTTTATATTGGTATTAGGATAATTATATCTAGTACATCAAGTGATAAGTCTAAATATAAGCAAATGTTAATGGATTGGGTAGTTGCAATATGTTTACTATTTGTGATGCAGTATATAATGGCATTTTCAAATTTGATTGTAAAAAGAGTAACAGAAGTTGTAACAGATTTAAAATATGATAATGGATATTTTTCAATAATAGAAGATGAAGATGGAAAAATAGAAGAAGCTTTAGGAGAGATGGGATATGATGTAAGTTCATTAATATCTGATGGAAAAGTAGTTTGGAATACTAATTTATTAGGATTTGCTAGATTGAATGCTCAAATGGCAAAACAAGAGAGTACTTCATATTCAGGGTATGCTTTGATATTTGTTGTATTAGTGTTATTTACATGTTATTTCATATTTACATATTTAAAAAGAGTTTTGTATATGGCATTCTTAACTTTAATTGCACCGCTTGTAGCTATGACATATCCAATAGATAAAATAAATGATGGAAAAGCACAAGCATTTAATATGTGGTTTAAAGAATATATATTTAACTTACTTGTACAACCAATGCATTTATTATTATATACTATATTAGTATCATCAGCGTTTGAATTAGCATCTACAAATATTATTTATAGTTTAGTTGCTTTAGGATTTATGATGCCAGCCGAAAAACTATTACGTAGATTCTTCGGATTCGAGAAAGCTCATACTCCTGGATTGTTAGCAGGTCCTGCTGGTGCAGCATTAATGATGAGTGGAATGAGTAAGTTATTAGGAAGAGGTCCAAAGGGAGGAAAAGATTCTTCAAAAAATAATAAAATGGATAATAATGATAATGAAAAAGCACCAAGAATAAATGATCAATTTGATAAAGATTCATTTTTGTTTGGAGATGAAGATGAAGGAGCAAGTGGTCCTCGTCAAGATAATGATGTTTTAAAAGCGAGTGATTTAGATAATAAAAATGGACAAGGAGTACTACCAGATGAAGAGAAGCCAAAAGAAATATTACCAAATGAAAATAATGGACAAGAAGATTTTTTAGGTGATCCAAATAATAAAAATGAATTTCCTGAAGCAAAAGAAACAAAAGAAAAAGAGCCAAAACAGGCAGAATTAGATGATTTCGGAGAGGATCTTCCATATAAACAAGGGGAAAAACTAACTCCATTTGCTAGAAAATTATTAGAAAATAAAAGAAATGCAGAGAAGAGAAAAATAAATAAAAATAAATTTTTATCTACTGCTGGAGCTGTTTCAAGATATTATGCAAGAGGAATGGCTAATAACATGAAGAAAGGAATCAAAAATAAAATTAGAAATGCACATCCTGTTCAATCTGCTGTTAGATTTACGGCTAAAGCAGCAGGAGGAGCAGCATTAGGAGCAGCAGGATTAGCAATAGGAATAACTTCAGGAGATTTGTCAAAGGCTGCTCAATATACAACTGCTGGAGCTGTTGGTGGATATAGAATGGCAGGAGGAGCTTTGAATAAATTAGATTCATTAACACCTGATGGAGTTGCAGAAGTAGCTGAAAGAGCTCGTTATGATTCAGAAGATGACTATAAAAAGGCTAAACAACAACAATATATTAAAAATTACCAGAAAGATGAGAAAAATAGATTTGAATTAGAGCAAAGATTTGGAAGAAAACAAGCAAAAAGAATAATGGATGAAGATATACCTACATTACTAAATAATGGTGTTACAAAAATGGAAGATATTACAACTATTGAATCTATGTTAAAAGATAATAAGATAAAAGATGTAAATGAGGGTATAGCAATTAAGAAATATGCATCAAGAATAAATGAAGATTCAACAAAAATGACAGCTAAGAAAAGAGACGAATGGCGTCAAACATTCTCTAAAGAGTTCGGAAAGAAAGAAAGATATAAAAATCAAAATCATGATGGTATGGCAGATTCAGTACTTGATAAGGTAGATGCATATAACAAGATAAAATTTAAATAATTAGGAGGACTATAATATGTATAATTTAATTAGATTTTATAATCAAAACAGAAAGAAGATATTTAAGATTATACTAATTATAGTCTTAATAATTGGAGGAATACAATTATTTAATTATTTTGCAAAACAATCAAATAATTCTAAATACGAACAAAAAAATGTAATAAATAATAATACAAATAGTGTAATAAATGATAAAAATGAAAGTCAAGAATTAATTTCAAATAAATCTTTGATTTCAGGAGGAACAGTAGATAGTACTAAATTAAAGAAAGATATTGAAGTTATAAATGAATTTGTGGAATATTGTAATAAAAAGGATTTCTATTCAGCTTATAATTTATTAACAGAGGACTGTAAAGAAGTAATGTTTCCATCAATTCAAGATTTTTATGATATATATTATTTAAATATTTTTGGTAATGAGAATAGATTACATACAATTGAAAACTGGACAGGAAATACATATCAAATAAGATATACAGAAGATATATTATCATCAGGTAATTTGAATGGAAATGAAACAAAGCAAGATTATATAACTGTTATTAAAAATAAAGATGAAAAAAAATTAAATATAAATAATTATGTGGGCAGAAATAAATCTAATAAAGAAACAAATTATAAAAATATAAAAGTAAATATTACAACGATAGATACATATATGGATTATGAAATATATAATTTAAGTGTACAAAATAATACTAAAAATACAATTTTATTAGATACAGGAAATGACGTAAATTCAGTTTATTTATTAGATAGTAAAAATATGAAATATCAATTTTTTAATAATGAAATAATACAGAATACATTGATAATTAAAAGTGAATTTGCCAATAATATACAAATAAAATTTAATAATTCATATAGTTTAAATAGAAAAATTGAAAAAATAGTATTTTCAAAATTAATATTAGACTATGATGAATATTCAAAATTAGAAAATAAAGATTTATATAAAGATTTTTATGAATATAGAGTAAATGTTTAAAATTAAGGAGAGGGAATAATATGAATATAGTTAAAGATTTAGCAAAAGATATATTAAAATCAAAAGCTTTAAAAATAGCAATATTAATAGTTTTAATATTGTGTGTATTATTACCTTCTGCAGTTTTTTATATTACAATAAAGGATGGAACTTATAAAGAAGGAGATTGGGAAAATACACCATATGCAGCTTCTACATATACAAAAGAAAATATACAAATAAGTGGAAATGGTATTATTACAAATTCTACAGCACAAGAACTTTGGGATAAAATGATTGAAGAAGGAAATAATGTAACTAAATATTTAGATAAACCTGAAGAATTAGAAAAACTAATGAATGCAGAAATTATAACTCAATATCCTAAAATTGGAAACTCAGATGCAAAATTGGACGGAATAATAGAATTTGAGAGAAATAAAACAGATGGTTCAAATGTAAAGTTGAGTTATATAGATATAGAAATATTTAATAAATATATTGAAGAAAAAAATTTAGATGTATTAAATTATTTTACGATTGATGAAAGTCAAAATCTTTTAATTGCTATAATTGATGAAACTTTAGAAGAATTATCAACTAATGACCCAGAAATAAATTTAAGTGACTATACAAGTAGTTTAAATAGTGAAAATTTGATAAGTGAAGGAAATTATAGTAATTTAGAGTATAATATATATCCTAAAACAATAAACTATAAGAGTGTTGTTAGTAAATATACTATGCCTTTTCAATATTTATGGTCTCTAATAGTTATAGGAGATGATAAAGGAATAGGATTAGAACTTGCAGAATTAGTAGAAAATAGTGAAATAGTTATTTCTATATATGATAATATAACTACTACAATTAATACTAGTACATATACATATAATAAACAACAAAAAGTAGATGTATCTGCAACAGCTTCTACAAATATTGGTGGTCACACATCTAGTGATAGTTGGGCACCTGCTGATGAGTGGGAAGATGATACACAATATAATGTAATGCATAGAATGACATATAAAAATAATACACCACTTTTAGATGTAACAAGGGCTGATGTTTGGATTGTTGATTTAACTAAAAAATATACATATCAATCAAGTCAACAGACATCACAAGATAAAAATGATAAAGATGTAGATGAGGAAGAATATAAGGAAATAGAAAAGCGTTCTTCAGGAAGTGGAACTGATTTACCATATTATGATCATTTTAAGGACAAGTTAAATAAATTAGCAAGTGATTTAGAGAGTTCGGTAAAAAATTCAGAGCAAAATAATAATACTCCTCAAAATGGTGTGTCACATACAGCTCCTGATGCATATCAACCACCTAATATTTCAGCAAGTATAACTTCTTGTGATGCTACATATTATAAACATGTAATAAATAAACATGAAGAAGAAGTAATAACAATATATAGCCAAAAATATGTTGTAGCAAGTGTAGTAAATAATCCAAAAGTTGAAAAGAAAACAGCAGAACAAATAAAAAATGGTACTGGACAAGATAATTTTGTTACAATATTATGTGATGCAAGTCATTCAGAAGCAAAAAGAAGAATTGTTGATGAAATTACAAGTTGGTTATTTGATTTATTAGAGAATAATCCAGATACTGTAAATATGGTAGATTTAACAAAGTATTTACTATATAAAGTTACAGACAAGAGTTATGGAGTTACAGATTATGATTTTAGTGAATATGAAGAATCAGTATTTATGGATTATACAGCAGCTATTGGAGATTATATAGTAAAAACAGATGCTCCAGGAGCTTCACCTGTAATAGATGATAAATCTAAATTAGAAGAGGGCATAAAAAATTGGTTAAAAACTGCATCAGCACAAAAAAATAATGCACTAAAAGTATTAGATACAGTTTTTGAGTGTCAACAAAAATATAATGTTAATGCAGTATTTACATTTGCATTTTTAAGAGGAGAAACAGGCATAGGAACAGCAAATACAAGTTATGTTAAAAGTGACAATAACTGGGGAAGTTGGGGACTTGGGACTAAATATTCTAGTCCTGAACATAATATAGAAGTAATAACAAGAAATATTGCAACAGGTGGTCTTTATTTTCAGAAAGGTAATATATCAGTAAGTAGTATTGGACAAATATATTGCCCTAATATACCAGCATATCCAACACAATGTGAAGCATGGATAGAAAAAGTACAAACATTTATGAGTGAGTTTTATAGTGCTATGGGAATTTCAGCAGGAGGAGCAGTAGCAACAGGAGGAGAAGGTACTATAGGTGTATATACTGCAAGCAATGGAAAGAGATTTAATTTGTATCTACAAGGAAATGGAGCTCCATGGGCAAACGAAGATTATGGAAATTCACATAGTATGGCAAAAGCTGGTTGTGGACCAACTGCAGCAGCTATTATAGCAAGTGGATATGATGGAAATATTACTCCAAGTACTTTTAGAGCTAAAATAGTAGAGTTATATGGTTTAGGAAATCATTCATCTGCAAGTTGTGTGGGAAGTGCATTTAATAAATTATTACCAAATGTACCAATAAAAGTTGGGTCAGGATTTGATGAAAGCGCAATAAAACAATGCTTATCATCAGGTGGTCAAGTCTGGTTGGTAGTAGCTAACTGTAAATATACTAGTGATGCTCATTGTATAGCACTTATAGATTATAATGAACAAGGACAAGTATATGTAGCTCATGGAACTGCAAAGAGTAGACCATATGGTTGGGATAGTTTATCATATATTAAAAAATACTTTAAGAATTGTGGAGTATTATATGTAGGAGGAAATTAATGGAGAAGAAATTGAAAATATTGATAATATTTTTGATAATATTTATTATCTTAATTTCGGCTATTATATTATTATTTTATAAAAACTCAGAAGAAAAAAATAATGAAAATAATGTAAATAATATAGATGGAGACAGCTTTGAAGTTGAATTAGAAAATAGTAATGCAATGGTTTCAAGTAATGACGAGTTTTATAATGTTAGAAATTGTATACAATATTATTTAGCTTATATAATGGATGACAATTTTGATGCAGTTTTAAAAGTAATGGATAATAACTATTCTAAACAAAATAAATTAGATATAAATAAATTAAAAGAAAAATATAAAGATTACGATAAAACAGATTTTATTGTAAAAGCAATGAATAAAAAAGAGTTAACTTTAGATTTTATTATCTATTATATAGATGGATATTTAGTAGATACTAATTATTCAAATATAGAAAATTCAGGTTTTACAGTATTAATTGATAATGAAAATGGATTATTTTCTGTAATACCTGAAAATTTAGAAAAAGAAAATGACTATGAATACAATACTAATCTAATAAAAGATGATGATTATTATAATGAAATAATATATAAGACATTTTCTAATGTTGATATTATAAAAGAGTACTTTAATTTATATAAAAAATTAGCAAATAGTAATACTAATATGGCATATTCATTATTAAATAATGAATATAAAGAAAAAAGATTTAAGGATTCAGTAGAAAAATATAATAAATTTGTAAATGAAATCGATATTGAAAATAGTTATTTATCTAAGTTCGCATATAATGTTTATGAAGACTATAATGAATATGTAGGTATTGATAAAAATGGATTATATTATATTTTTAGAGAAACTGCTCCAATGAAATTTGAAATATTACTTGATACTTATACTATAGAAACAGAAAAATTTTTAAAGTCATATAAATCTGCTGATTCTCAAAACAAAGTAAAGATGAATGTAGATAAATTTGTTATGATGCTAAATAATAGAGATTATGATGCTGCATATAATTTATTAGATAATACTTTTAGAAGTAATAATTTTTCTAGTGAAGAGGATTTTGAGGTATATATAAAAAATAAATGTCCATCATTTTATGAATGTAATTATGTGTCTTTTGAAGAAAAAGGTAGTGATGTTTTTGTACAAAGTGTTGAACTTAAAAATATGAATAGTGAAAATTCTATAAGACTAAATGTAATTATGAAGTTAGCAGAAAATACTGATTTTACAATGTCTTTTGAAATTTAAATATATAGTAATAAAAAAGAGGTTGCAAAGCAACCTTTTTTATTTTATAATATGAAAAAAGGAGAGAGTTTATGATTGAATTAAAGAACGTTTCTAAAAAATATAAAAAAGATAAAAATGTTATAGATAATCTGAATTTGAAAATAGATAATGGAGAAATATTTGGTTTTTTAGGACCAAATGGTGCTGGTAAAACAACAACTATAAAAATGATGACAGGGATTCTAGAAATGGATGTGGGAGATATTTTTATAGATGATATAAGTATCACTAAAAATCCTCTTGAGGCAAAAAAGAGAATAGGACTAGTACCAGATAATCCAGATGTATTTTTGAAATTAAAAGGTATAGAATATTTAAATTTTATTGCAGATGTATATGATGTTTCAACAGAAGAGAGAGTAAAAGAAATAAAAGAGTTATCACAAAAATTTGAAATAGAGAATGTATTAAATAATAAAATAGAAAGTTATTCACATGGTATGAGACAGAAATTACTAATAATTGGAGCCTTGTTACATAATCCTAAAAATTGGATATTAGACGAACCATTAACTGGGTTAGATCCTAAATCTTCATTTGAACTAAAAAAATTAATGAGAGAGCATGTTAATAAAGATAATACAGTTTTCTTTTCAACACATGTTTTAGAAGTTGCAGAAAAATTATGTGATAAAATAGGAATAATTAATAATGGAAAATTATTATTTGTTGGAACATATAACGAAATGAAAAATAAATTAAAAGAAAATAAATCTTTAGAAGAATTATTTATGGAGATAATAAAAGATGATTAAAAAAATAAAAAATATATTTAATTTGACAAAAATATTTTTAAAAAATTCATTTCAAAATCCTTATATAATAGATAAGAAAACAAATAGAATAAATAAAAAATCAATATTTGTATGGTTACTAATTATAGTAATGATTGCTATATCATATTTAAGTATGGAAGTTATAAAAGTATTAGTAGATATTAATCAACCTACAATATTTTTAAATGTTTTCTTTTTGATTTTTAATATAATCATGATTTTTCAAGTAACTTTGGCAAGTACTAATATTTACTTTTTTTCTAAAGATTTAGAATTAATATTGCCTTTGCCAATAAGTACAAGAGAATTATTAATTGCAAAATTTAATACAATATTAATTAATTTATATTTTTCAGAATTTATATTTGCATTTTTTCCATTGCTAATTTATGGAATATTTACATATTCAGGATTATTGTATTATTTATACTTATTTATTATTTTATTAATTTTTCCAATTTTAACAAATTTGATTATAAGTATAATAATGATGTTATTTATGAAATTTTCTAAGTTTATTAAAAATAAAGATATATTTCAAGTAGTTATAACTTTAATTTTTATTTTTATGATATTTTTATTAGAATTTAAAATAGGAAAAAATGTTATAAATAAAGTAGAAAATAATTATAATATAAATAATCAACAAGTTATGCAAGAGATTGATAATTCTAATAATAAATTTGAAAATATAAATAAATATTTTTTAATAATTAATCCGATTATAAATATATTAAATAATTGTAATAAATTAAATTCTATTTTTGAATTAATTAAAATAATATTTATTAATTTATTATTTTTTATTATTTTTATTTTTATAGGAGAAAAATATTACTTAAAAAATATTTTGAAAAATAATAATAATTATTATATAAAAAAAATAATAATAAATAATTTAGAAAAAAAATCAAAAAAAATAAATAAAGGAATTTCATATATTAGGAAAGAATTTAAATTAATATTTAAAAATCCAGTATTTTTTACACAATGTATTTTTCCTATTTTGATGTTAATGGTTTCCATTTTTATAATTATGTTAATAGCTTTGCCAAATATACGTACTATTTTAACAACAGATATACTAGGAGAAAAAATTAAGATTTCCGTAGATTTGAGTGTTATTTGTTTAATATTAGGAATAATACAATTAGTCTTTTCTTTATCAAGTATTTCTATAAGTGCTATATCAAGAGAGGGAAAGAATGCTATATTTATGAAAATTATTCCAATAGATTTTTATAAGCAATTCCTTTATAAATCTGTACCACAAATTTTTATAAATATGATATTAATATTTATAATTTTAATTTTTATAAAATTAATTTTTCCTGGATTTAATTTTATTTATTTAATATTTTTATTTATTTTAGCAAATCTGTTAAATATATTAAATAGTAATTTAATGGTTTTAGTGGATTTATATAGACCTAATTTAAATTGGTCTGCAGATTATGAAGCAATAAAAAATAGTAATAATAAATTATTTCAATATGTTCTTACTATTTTAATTATTTTATTATTAATTTATTTATGTAATATTTTTTCAGGAATTAATTTGAATTTTGCATGCATTTTAATGATATTAATTTTAATTATTTTTATATTAATTTTAAATAAAATAATTAAAATTAATATAAATAAATTAATTAAAAAAATTAATTAATAATAGTATAAAAAATAAAAATTAATATTAATTATATTTAATATTAATTTTTATTTTTTATTTTTTTATGTTATTATTATAGATTTTAAATTAT
>JAAWDR010000013.1 GCA_022793875.1 Clostridia bacterium | reverse complement strand
AGGTTTTATTTAAAGTTGCTACTCGCACCTTTAAATAAAAAGAACAGCCACCAAAGTAGTTTTCTACTCTAGTAGCTGTTCTTCTATATGCAAATGTTCTGCATTATATAAAAGCATCTGCATTTGCATATAATCTAGTAAAGTCAATGTCGTCATATTTTCGTTGTTCAAAGTTAGCCATACTCTTTTTTTGAAATTTTTTGTCGCTATTATATTTATTATTCTTAAACTTTTCTTTAATAGGGGTATTAAAGTTTGCTTGGAGAGGGTATTTAACTTTTCTTAAATAGGTATCTTCATTTTTTATTGGTATTAGTTTTCTCATTTCCACCTGTTTTGTGTTTTCTTTGTAAATTAGTTCTGTGTCAATATATTCTTTTGACTTTAACGAATTTATTAAATTTGATACTTGTGTTACTGATATATTTAGTAATTCACTAATTGTTTTATTTGTTAGAAAACAATATTGATTTTCTTTGCTTAAATAAATGACTATTGCATATATTATCTTCTCTTTATCACTCAATTTATTATCTGTTAATATTTCTATTGGTATCCATATACCTTTTAAATTTAAGTTAGACATTCCCTCACCGTCTTCCATTTATTAGCTTTATTTTAAATTTCTAGCCGTTTTTATTTGCTTTTAGTATAATTTTATATCTTTAAAATGTAGATAAAAATTTTCTATAAAAAAACGCCTTGAACTTATTTCTAAATTCAAAGCGAAATTTATTGTATATTTAATGTCTACTTTAATGTCTACTTCTTTGGTAGACATTAAAATACACAATAAAATTATTTTTTTATAATCCAATATCCATCTTTTTTTGAACCTTTTCTTTCTAGTATATTTGCATTTCTTAAAATTCCTACATTCTTCTTTATCGTATGAATACTTAATCCAACTTCTATTGCCATATTTTCTTGAGTTATTCTTGGGTTTGATTTTATAAGTTTTATCATTTTTAATTGTGTTGCATTAAGTTGTTTTTCTATATCATTATCTTTTTTAGATAAATCATAAGTTCCATAATTTTTATCATAATATGATGGTCTTAAAAAACTTGCCTCAAAGAACTCATCATATTGGAATTTGGGTTCTTTTAGCCCTGCATCTTCCATCAATTCTCTCATTCTTCCTATTCCTGTTCCAGCTTTTTCTATATAATGTGTTCTTCTTAATAAATCTGCAATTATAGGATTTCGTGCAATACTTCTTTTACCAAAATTTTCTTTTGTAATTCCTTTAGGAACTCCACCAGGACTTACTATTGAAACTCTATCATCATAAATCTCTACCATTACTCTTGCACCTTCTTCAAAATATTGACGATGGCATATACCGATTTATGATAGCCTCTTTTAATACATCTTCTGGAATCTCCAAAACTTCTTTTCTTGTTGCATTTCCTTGCTCTCTCATAACCTCTGCATTAATTAAATAAGTCAGATTTATGTGCTTTTTAGCAAATGCTAAAGCATCTTCAATATTGGTTATTATGTCTTTATTGCAATCCAATGTATCCAAAATATAAACTCTATTTGTACCTTTAAAAGCAATACAAGTAATATAATTTTGAATTAAGAAATTTGTAGGATTCTTTGCAAAGAAAACAACACCTGCATTTGTAAACATATATTTATTATCTACTTTTTCTAAGCAATTTAAGTTTATCAATAATTCTTCTCTTTCAATTGTTTCACTTGTATTAGATAATTTTAAAAAGTTTTTATAGGCATTTTCATCAAAGTCTTCTGGATATTTTGCTTTTTTATTTATCATTCGATCAAATTGTATTTTTCCGCCATCTTCTAAATATTCTCTGATTTCATTTCTATTCATCTTTTGACACATTGCACCAGCTCTTAAATAATACCCTTCACTTGAAGAATAAGGTTTATCATCTCCCTCTGGTACATTTACAACAATAACATTATCTACTACTTCGATTTTTACATTTATTCTTGGTTCTATTTGACTTATTTGATTTTGTATATTTGCTCTTTGATTATTAGAAGTATCTGTGCCAATGATATTTCCGTCATCATCTACACCTATCAATATTTTTCCACCTATACTATTAGCAAATGCAACTACTTCAACTGCAAATTTTTTACCTAAATTTTCTTTAAATTCTAAAGTATGTCCTTCGCCTTGCTTTGCTAGTATTTTTAGTTCTTCTGTTGTCATTATTACCACCTTTCCAATTGTGCAGATACCGTCTGCACAATTTATTTTAATCTTATTGATTGATATTATAACATTTATTTACAAATATTTCATTACATTTTAAAAATTTCATACATATATTAATTCTTTTAATACGATTTCCTTTGCTTGTTGTTTAATTGCATTCATTGTGCCAACCCAATAAAGCACATCTGTATTTTTCATATTTTCTGTTAAATCACTTTTTGCTTTCAAATCATTAATAATTTGATTTACTCTTTTAGTTGCTGTTTCTTGTATTTCTTCTAAATGTTCTATTAATGTATTTTCCATAAACATTATTGTATATTCTGCTTTCTTATGTTCTTTTAAATAGTTTAATCTCATTCTTCCATATTTATTCAAATGTATTTTCTTTTGCTTTGATAACACTAAATTCGGTATATAGTAATCTTCTTGTCTTATATATTCTATTCCTGTTTTTTCATCAATAAATCTTTCTTTTAATTCTTTGTTCTCCATAATTTTTAAATCTCCTCTCATTTTTTTAATTTTAATTTGTTATTATAAAATCAAAAAAAGATGAATTTGTTATTGTTTTTTACAATTCATCTTTTAAATATGTGAAAATTTTATTATTTCTAAATTGTTGCTAGGAGGAAACCTTTGCTATTACTACATTTTAATTTTTCGTCATAAGAGAATAAAATTGTTATAATTAATGCAACTAATGTTATTCCTTTTGTCTCTTTTGAATTCTTGTTATTAATGCTACTTTACTTCTATTGTCTATTATATTTTTTAATAACCTAGTGGTTCAACTTCATCACCAAATATATTAGTTGGTTTTACATTACCTAACTTATAATTACCGATTTTTAATAATCTCATTTTTATTTATAGCATTTTCTTTATCATCCTCTAAATAAGAAATTGATACACTTCCATTTCCTCCTTCAGATATAACTACTAATATATATTCTGTACTTATGCTATATAACCATCCATTCCAATCTTTCTCAAAATTAGAATTAAAAAATTCCTCCCAAGTTGTTCCTTTATCTACTTCAAATGAACCACCATATTTTTCTTTTTCTTCTGGACAATTTATCGAAAACGAAATTTTATTTGATTCAAATGGCTTATCCCATATTTCACTTACCTTTATTTCATATTTTTTATCTTTTGTAGTTAATGTTTCATCTAATATTGATTCTTTAGTTGATGATACATCTCCATATTTTTTCAATATTTCTATTAATTCATTTTCTTCGAACTTTCCTAAATTTTCTGTCTGTTTTTCAAAAATATCTATTCTTACTTTTTCTATAATTTCTGTTCTCTCTGTTTTATATTTTGCATCTTCTGCTTTTTTAAATAGTCCACTTCCTGTTAAACTTGATATTGATATTCCTGCTAAGATTAGTAAAATTATAATTGTTATGACTAGTGCTACTAATGTTATTCCTTTTGTTTCTTTTAAATTTTTCATTTTTTCTCTCCTTCTTTCGTTTTATGATATTTTTGTTATATTTATTTTATATTTAATATATCTTAATGTCAATACTATAAAAATATTATTCTCCTAAATTATATATTTTAGTATTTTTTTACACAATAAAAGTACACTTTTTTATTGTGTACTTTTTTACATAATTCTTTTTTAACTTTCTTATTTACTGTTTTCGACAAATATCAACAAATTCTATTAGACATTTTTAGTCTGTCCCAAGTGTCTCAAAAATTCTGTAACATCATTTAGAACTTGCCTTTCATTAGTACTTCCTATTTCTAATGTAATCATTGGTTTTACACCAGGAGAAAATTTTAGTTTATTTTTGTATTTTTCTACTAATTTTGGAATATCTATTTCAAATTTACTTTGTTCAAATGTAAATACTACTGCTGTTTTTTTACTTGCAATTTTAGTAATATAAAATTGTTTTGCTAAATATTTTATTCTTGCTATATCTAGTAAATTTTCTAGTTCTGATGGCATGTTTCCAAATCTATCTATAATTTCATCAACAACGTTTTGTATATCTTCTTCACTTTTGCATAATGCAATATTTTGGTATATTTCAATTTTTTGTGATGAGTCTGGTATATATTCATCTGGTATATAACTTGTTACATTTAGGTCTATTTGAATATCTAAATCTGGCTCAATATGAATGCCTTGCATTTCTTTTACTACTTCATCTAATAAATTACAATATGTATCATATCCTACTTGTTCTAAATGTCCTGATTGTATTTCTCCAAGTAGACTTCCTGCTCCTCTTATTTCTAAGTCTCTCATTGCTATTTTAAATCCTGAACCAAATTCAGTAAATTCTTTTATTGCTTTTAGTCTTTTATCTGCTTCTTCTGACAACATTTTATCTTTTCTATATGTTATATATGCATATGCTTGTCTGTCTGACCTTCCAACTCTTCCTCTTATTTGATACAATGCTGCTAGTCCCATTCTATCTGCATTTTCTACTATTATTGTATTTGCATTTGCTATGTCAATTCCAGATTCTAATATTGTTGTACATACTAATACATTTGATTTTTTCTCAATAAAGTCTTCCATTATTTCTTCTATTTGGCTTCCTGTCATTTGTCCATGTGCATAACTAACAGTAGATTCTGGTACTAATCTTGATATTTCATCTGCTTTTTGCTGTATTGTATCTACTCTGTTATAAATGTAAAATACTTGCCCATCTCTTTCTAATTCCTTTGTTATCGCTTCTTTTACTACTTCTTTATCATATTCTAGTACATAAGTCTGAACTGGCTTTCTATTTTGTGGTGGTTCATATATTACTGACATGTCTCTTATTCCAACTATTGACATATGCATTGTTCTTGGTATTGGTGTTGCTGTCATTGTTAATACATCTATATTGGATTTGTATTGTTTTATTTTTTCTTTTGCTTTTACTCCAAATCTATGTTCCTCATCAATTATTAGCAATCCTATATCTTTGAATTCTACATCTTTGCTTAATAATCTGTGTGTTCCAACAACTATATCTACTTCTCCTAATTTTAACTTTCTCACTACTTCATCTAAATATTTTTTATTTTTGAATCTATTTAGTATTTCTACTTTTATTGGAAAATCTTTCATTCTGTCTCTAAACTCTTCATATTGTTGTTGTGCTAATACTGTTGTTGGTACTAAATACGCTACTTGTTTATGATCCATAACTGCTTTAAATGCAGCTCTTATTGCTACTTCTGTTTTTCCATATCCAACATCTCCACATAAAAGTCTGTCCATTGGCCTTTGTTGTTCCATGTCCTTTTTTACTTCATCTATACATCTTAATTGATCATCTGTTTCTTGATATGGAAATTGCTCTTCAAATTGCTGTTGCCATGGTGTATCTTTTCCAAATGAATATCCTTTTGCCTTTTCTCTTTTTGCATATAATTCTATTAGTTCTCTTGCTACTGCTCTTAAATTGCTTTTTACTTTTTCTTTTGTTTTTATCCAATCTTTGCTTCCTAAACTGTTTATTGGTGGATTTATTGTGTCTCCTCCAACATATTTTCTTATTGTATCTAATTGGTTTGTTGGTACATATAGTACATCATCATTTTTATATTTTAATTTTATATAGTCTTTTGTAGTTCCATCTGCTGTTATTGTATTTATTCCTATAAATAATCCTATTCCATAATTTTTGTGTACTACATAATCTCCTACTTTTAAATCTGCAAATACTACTTTTTCTCCATCTCTAAATGCTTGACTTGAAAATGTCTTTTTCTTTTTTCCACCTTCTATTAATTCACTTGCTGAAATAACTACTTGATTTATGTCAAAATTTTCAAATCCTTCTGATATTTTTCCAATTGCTATTGTTACAATACTTTCTGCTGATTTTACAATTATTGTTTTGTCTAATTTTTCTTCTATTTTACATAGTATATCTTCTTTTTCAAATATCTCTTTTAATTTTTGTGCCTTTTCTTTTGTTTCTAGCATTACATATATAGTTTTATTTTCTTTATTCCATTTTTTTATATCTTCAAATAAAGTTTCTATTTCACTCTTGTAGTAGTTTATTTCTCTGTATTCAAAATGATATCTTGTTGCTTGTTTTTTAGTAATTGTATCTTGTTTTTCTAAATATATAATTTGATATTTATTTTCAAATATTTCAAAATCTATTGATGATACTGTGCTTAATGCTTCTGGTAATACTTTTTCTTTTTCTATTATATTTTTGCTTAAATTTTCTATGTCTTGTATTATATTTATTTGCCTTTGTTCTATTTTGTTTATTTCATCTAATAAAATTAAGCATTCATTATTTAAATAGTCTATTAATGTCTCTTGTTTTTTATAGAATTCGTTAAAGTATTTGTCTATTTTGCTTATGTAATTTCCTGCTTTTATTTGTTCTATATCTTGCTCAATTATTTCTTCTTGCTTTCCTTCTGCTAAGTTTTTTGAAATTTTATTGCATATATTTTCAATTGTATCTTCTAATACATATTCATGTGCTGGATATATTTTGGCTTTTTCTAGTGTTGTAATTGATCTTTGGCTACTTATGCTAAAATTTCTTATTGAGTCTACTTCATCTCCCCAAAGTTCAATTCTTATTCCTGTTTTTTCATCTAGAGAAATGTCTATTATTCCCCCTCTTATACTAAATTGCCCTCTTCCTTCTATTAGGTCATATCTTACATATCCTAGATTTACTAATTTTCTTTTTACATCTTCTAAATTGCATATATCTCCAACTTTAAATTCTAATATATTTTTATATATTGTTTCTTTTGCTGGTAATTTTTGCATTAAACTTTCTATTGTTGTAACTACTATTAAATTCTTTTTTTCACTGATTTTGTTCAATGTTTCTATTCTTTCATATGGCAAGTCTTTGCTTTCTGCAATATAATCATATGTTACTATTTCTTTTTTTGGAAAAAATAATACATTTTCTTTTTCAAATGCACTTAAGTTTTCTACTATTTTCTTTGCTTGTATTTCATTGTATGTTACTACCAATATTGGCTTTTTGTTGTATCCATTTATTCCTTCTATTATTTCTGTCATTCCAACAGCAGTTAAGCCCGATATTGATATCGGACTTTGTTTTTTTTCTATTTGTTTGCTTAGATCTACAAATTTCTTTGATTTGCCTAATTCTCCTATTATTGTGTTCATTTTTTCACCTTTTCTATTCTTTCTCGTTTATATATTATACTATATCTTTCAATAAAATGGAAGGTGTTTTATTTAAAAACTTGACTTTTATGTGAATCTATAGTATAATTAGAGTATATTAAAATAACACTAAGTTCCTCTGGAACAATTAATCAGAGGCAAGAAAGGAAAACAATATGAAAAATTTAACAGTAGTAAAGACGATGGTTGGCAGAGTGATTTTTGCACTTAATGATGCAGCAGGCAACCGCTTGTGCTTGGTTTGGGCAAATCCCTATCGTACACACAAGTTTGCATTTGCATCAGGTGCTAAAAACCTTGTGTTGACACCTGAACAGCGTTTCTTCTGCCAGAGCAAGGCGGCGAAGACTGTTGAGCTTTAAGAAATCCCCCCCTTTAACAGGGGGGTCCTTTCTTTTTTTACATCTTTACAACCAGTTTATTAAATTTGGAATTAATATAATTTTCTAGTTTACTCATAAAAACTTCTGGTTTAATTTCTTTTTTAGCAACCATATCTAAGCCTTTTTCCCAACTAGCAGTAAGTTTTGGATTTAACATATCTGGCATAGAACTATAAACTATATCATAAATAATCTCTCCTTTATTTGTTGGAGTAATTATTTGTGTTTTTTTATTTATATCAATATATTTTATTTTTTCTAATTTTTCAATAATTCCACCTCTTGTAGCGCTAGTACCAATCCCAGCACCTTTAATTTGTTCTCTAAGTTCTTCATCTTCTATCAATTTTCCTGCATTTTCCATTGCTAAAATTATTGAACCTGAATTATATCTTGTTGGTGGTGATGTTTCCGCTTCTTTTGTTTCATAATTTTTACATTCTAACTTTTGCCCTTTTTTTAATGTTTTTAAGATTTCTAAGCTAGTATCATCTGTCTTTTCCACATTTTCTTCATCATTTGTGGATTCTTTATCTTCTTTTTCTATTTTTTGATTATTTGATTTTGCTATTTCTAAATATCCTTGATTTATGCACACTTTTCCACTTGCATAAAATGTTTCATTCTCTACATTTATAGTTACTTGTATTTTGTTATATTCTGCTGGTGGATAAAATATTGCTAAAAATCTTTTTACTATAACTTTGTAAATTTGTTTATGTAATTCTGGTAATTTCTCATAATTTTCATATCCTTGCCCTGTTGGTATTATTGCATAGTGGTCTGTTATTTTGCTGTCATTTACATATTTTGTTTTTGCTAGATTATTTGTTGGATATTTTTCATCTACCATTTTCTTTATATATCCTTGAACTTCTTCATCTTTATATCCTTTTGCTATTCCATTTAAGTTTTTAGAAATTTCTTTTGCTATTGCTGTCGATAGTACTCTAGCATCTGTTCTTGGATATGTTACTAGTTTCTTTTCATATAAATTTTGTATAACTTCTAGTGTCTCATCTGGTTTTATTTTAAATCTTTTTGTACATTCATTTTGAATTTCTGCTAAGTTAAATAATAGTGGTGCATTTTCTTTTTGCTTAGATTTTTTTAATTCAGTTACTTCTGCTTGTTTTCCTTGAAGTGATATTATAAAATCTCTTGCTTTTTTTTCATCTTTAAATCCTGTTTCATTATATAGCATTGGTGATTCAAACACTTTTGACTTTTCATTTACTTTCCATTCTGCTTTAAATGATGTATTTTCATCTCCAAATTCTCCTACAATTTTATAATATTTTGTTTTAACAAAGTTTCTAATTTCTCTTTCTCTTGATACTATCATTCCTAATACACATGTCATAACACGTCCTACTGATATTGATGCTTTTTCTTCATTTATCTTATTGGCTAAATTTCTTCCATGTATTATTGATAATAATCTTGAAAAGTTGATTCCTATTAAATAATCCTCTTTTGCTCTTAGATATGCACTATCTGATAAGCTATCATATTCACTTTGGTCTTTTGCTTCTCTAATTCCTCTTAGTATTTCTTCTTCTGTTTGTGAGTCTATCCAAACTCTTTTCTTTTTTGCATTTGGGTTTGGATTTACCATCATTAATACTAATCTTTGTATATATTCTCCTTCACGTCCAGAGTCTCCTGCATTATAAATTTCTTCAATATCTTCTCTTTGCATTAGGCTTTGTACTACATTAAATTGATTTTGAACATTTGCTATTATTTCATATTTCCATTCTTTTGGTATAAATGGTAATGTATCTAATCTCCAAAATTTTAATTTTTCATCATATTTTTCTGGATAACTCATTGTTACTAAATGGCCTACACACCATGTTATTATCCATTCTTCTGACTCTAAGTATCCATTCTTCCTATTTGTATTTATTTTTAAAGCTTTTGCAAATTCCATTGCTACTGATGGTTTTTCTGTTATTAATAATTTTTTGCCCATTTATATTATTCATCCTTTTTCTTCTAGATATTTTTTCGCTATTTGGAATATTTTATTATATCTTTCTTCTGTCTCTTTATTATTAAATTTAAATCTTTTATATAATAAATCTAAATAATTATTTTTTAATATAATTTGTTTTGTCTCCTTAAAATTAAAATCATATACATATGCAAAATGACTTACAAGTATATCTGCACTTGTTTTTCTTTCTTTATAATTTATTACCTTGTCTTCTATAAATTCCCTATAAATTTCATCTGATATTTCGTCATTAGATAAATCTGAACTTTCCCATATTGCTTTTTTATCATCTACTGTTAATATATAAAAAATATCTGTTTTATCTGCATCTCTTATTATCTTAGCATGCAACTTTTGCTTTTCATTTAGATTTTCTTCAATATCAGCTTTATTATGATTTAAAATTGCTAATTTAATTATTTCATCATATTGATTATCTTCTAAAAATTTTCTAATAAGTCCTTCTTCAAATAATATCTTTACTCCATATTCTCCATGATTTATACTATCTTTGTCTATAAAAGTATGATATTTTCTTATTTGTTCAAATCTTCCTATATCATGTAATAATCCTATTAGTTCTGCAAGTTCAATATCTTCTTGACTTAATTTTAAATCTTGTGCTAATTTTTTTGCTATTTGTGTTACTCTTTCAATATGTGCAATTTTTATTTTTACTTTTTCATCTTCTGGATTATAATTTTTAACATATTCTTTAAATACTTTTTTTGCATTTAATATATCTATTGCCATTTCACTTCATTCCTTTACTTTTTTCATTTATATATATATTAGCTATATTTCTCACTTCTTCAATTTTTTCTTTCGATTTTTGGTCTTTTAAATCAAATCTATTTAATATTTTATTGATGTAATCTTCTTTTTTTATTATTTCAAAACTTTCTCTATAGTTTACATCAAATATAAATGCTATTACTCCTATAACTTCATCTATATTAGGTATTTTTTCGTCGTCTTTACCTCTTTTTATTTGTTTGTAACTTTTAAATTGTTTCTCTACTCTTTCTGATATTTTTGTATTATTTATTTGATTTTCTATTCCCTTCCAAAACATTTCTACTGCTTCATATATTATATCTATTTTATCTGCATCTCTTATTAATTTTGCAAATACTAATTCTTTTTCTTTTAGTCCTTCTTCTATTTCAAATTTATTGTGATTTTTTATTGCTATTTTTATTATTTCATCATATTTATCATTTTGTATATATTTTCTTATGTCTTTATCTAATATTTCTAATGCATAATTTCCGTGGTCAAAACTATTTAAATCATTGAATGTTTCAAATTGTGTAAATTGTTCAAACCTCGCTATGTCATGCAATAGTCCTATTATTTCTGCTATTTTGATTTCATCTTGAGTTAGACCTATCTTTATTGCTATTCGTTTTGAAATGTTCATTACTCTTATAGAGTGTCCTATTTTTCTACTGATATTTTCATTATTTATATCATATTTGTTTGTATATTCTATAAATTCTTGTTTTGCTTTTTCTAAATCTATTTCCATTTTTATCACCTGTTTTGTATTCTATCATATATTTTTTTATTTTTAAAGTAATATTAATAAATTATTATAAACACAGGCAAAGCCCTGACTTTATTATAGTCAGGGCTTTAATTTACTTACTCAACCTATGCTGTATAAGCTGCATACGCTGCATCTTCCTTCTGTACTGCCTGTTCCTAGAAATCTTTTTCATGAGTTTGTCCTTACAAATTTTTGAGATAAGCTCCATTCTTTCTGCTTCTCTATCCTCAGCTTCCCATTTATAGACTTCATCCCAAAAATCATCGTCATCTTGCTTGTACTGGTTACAATACTTAGCTGTTACAATATCACCAGTCTCTTTATCGTATATTTCAACACTTAAGTCTTTCTTCCTTACAAATACAGGTACGTTTCCATCATCGTATCCATATACCGAAAGAGCAACATGTCCTATGTTGAAATATATCCGATTTTTGGTAGCCTTCTCAAAGTTCACCCCGTTTATGAAGGATACCTCAGGAATGCTTCCAAAGAAACGGTATACTGCATCTTCGTATGCTATTGCCTTACTCATATTACACCTCCAAATTATTGAAAATGTTTCTTCAATAATGATACATTTATTGTATTTCGCTGTATCCACGAATTCTATTTATATTATACCACCATTTTAGTATTATGTCAATTTTTTCATTTTTCTTATATAATTTAAAAAAATCCTTGAAATCACTATACTTTTATTATATAATAATACTTATTAATTAGACAAATCGAAGGGAGTAACAAATATGGCTTATAATTTTAGTGAAATAGAAAAAAAATGGCAGAAATATTGGGAAGAAAATAAAACCTTTAATACAGATGTATGGGACTTTTCAAAACCTAAATATTATGCTTTAGACATGTTTCCATATCCATCAGGGCAAGGTCTTCATGTAGGACATCCAGAAGGATACACAGCAACAGATATCATATCTAGAATGAAAAGAATGCAAGGATATAATGTACTTCATCCAATGGGATGGGACGCATTTGGTCTTCCAGCTGAGCAATATGCTATAAAAACTGGAAATCATCCTGCTGGTTTTACAAGACAAAACATTGAAACATTTAAAAGACAACTAAAAATGCTTGGTTTTTCTTTTGATTGGGACAAAGAATTTGCTACTTGTGATGAAGATTATTATAAATGGACTCAATGGATTTTTAGCAATTTATATAAAGATGGTTTAGCAAAATTAGTAGAAATGCCTGTTAACTGGTGTGAAGAATTAGGTTGTGTTTTATCTAATGATGAAGTTATTAATGGAAAAAGTGAAAGAGGTGGCTTCCCTGTTATTCGTAAAAATATGAAACAATGGGTTTTAGATATTCCAAAATATGCAGATAAATTGATAGATGGCTTAAATGATATTGATTGGCCTGAATCAACAAAAGAGATTGAAAGAAATTGGATAGGAAAATCTGTTGGAGCTGAAGTTAATTTTAAAGTTTCTGATACAGATAATCTTGAATTTACTGTATTTACAACAAGGCCTGATACTTTATTTGGAGCAACTTATTGTGTTCTTTCACCAGAACATGAACTAATATCAAAAATCACTACTTCTGAGCAAAAACTGGCTATAGAAGATTATATTAAACAATCTGCTTCAAAATCTGATTTAGAGAGAACAGAATTAAATAAAGATAAAACTGGTGTATTTACAGGAAGTTATGCTATTAATCCTGTTAATAATAAAAAAATTCCTATTTGGATTTCAGATTATGTTTTAGTTACTTATGGTACAGGTGCTATAATGGCTGTCCCTGCTCATGACCAAAGAGATTATGAGTTTGCTACAAAATTTGGTATTGAGATTATACCTGTATTAGAAGGTGGGGATATTTCAAAAGCCGCTTTTGTTGAAGATGGATTACATATCAACTCTGGTTTCTTAGATGGTCTAAATAAAGAAGATGCTATAAATACAATGATTACATGGTTAGATGATAATCATATTGGTTCTAAAAAAGTAAATTATAAATTGAGAGAATGGATATTTGCAAGACAACGTTATTGGGGTGAACCTATTCCTATCGTTTATGATGAAGATGGTAAATCTTATGTTCTACCTGAATCGGAATTGCCTTTAGTATTGCCAGAACTTGAAGATTACAGTCCTTCTAAATCAGGTGATTCTCCATTAGACAAAGCAACTGATTGGGTTAATACTACTTTTAATGGTAAATCTGTTAAAAGAGAAACAAGTACAATGCCTGGAAGCGCTGGATCTAGTTGGTATTTCTTAAGATATATAGACCCTAAAAATTCTGATGAATTTGCAAGTCAAGAATTATTGAAACATTGGATGCCAGTTGATTTATATATGGGCGGTCCTGAACATGCAGTTGGTCATTTATTATATGCAAGATTTTGGAATCAATATTTATTTGATAAAGGTCTATCACCTGTTAAAGAGCCATTTGCAAAACTTCGCCACCAAGGTATGATTTTAGGTTCAAATGGTGAGAAAATGAGTAAGTCAAAGGGAAATGTTATTAATCCTGATGATATGGTTAAAGAATATGGTGCTGATAGTTTAAGAGTTTATGAAATGTTTATGGGTCCTATTGATGCTGCAAAACCTTGGGATCCAAATGGAATTGATGGTTCTAAAAAGTTCTTAGATAAAATATGGAGATTATATATTGAATCTGGAAAACTTCAAAATGTTGAAAATAAAAATTTAGAAAGAGATTATCATTATACAGTTAAAAAAGTTACTAAAGATTATGAAAATATGGACTTTAATACTGCTATTTCTCAAATGATGATTTTTATAAATTCTGTTAATAAAGAAGATATTTTCCCAGTTGAGTATGCTGAAGGATTTTTGAAATTATTAAATCCTATAGCTCCTCATATAACAGAAGAATTATGGAATATTGCTCTTGGGCATAATAATACTATTAGTTATGAAAAATGGCCTGAATATGATGAAGCTAAAACTATAAATAATGAAATTACTTTACCTATTCAATTTAATGGTAAATTGAAAGCTACTGTAATAATTTCTTTAGATGAAGATGAAGCTTCTGTTAAAGATAAAGTTCATG
This sequence comes from Clostridia bacterium, assembly GCA_022793875.1. Lineage (GTDB taxonomy): Bacteria > Bacillota > Clostridia > TANB77 > CAG-508 > CAG-269. The sequence continues at coordinate 13,004 of JAAWDR010000013.1, read as the reverse complement.
AAGTTATTGATTCTAAATTAGATGGTAAAACTATTGTTAAAGAAATATATGTTAAAAATAAAATTTATAATATTGTTGTGAAATAAATATTATTAGAATATTAATTTTGTATTATGATTAAATATCATTATATGAAAAATAAAATTATGACCCTATTGAATTTCAAATGTTCAATAGGGTTTATTTTGGATTTTAAAACGCTTGAACTTTTGAATTTAAACAATAAATTTGATCAGAATGCTTATCTATCTTTGTTTCAATCGATTCTAATCTATTTTCTATTGAATCAAATTTTTCTGGATATGATGTAACAGTATCTAGTAATGATTGAATTTTTCCTCCATGCTCATATTCAATTTTTGCTACTGTTTGACTTAATTTTCTTAGTTCTGTATTTGTTTTTTCTACTTCATCTTTTGTTTTTTTTAGTTCAGTTTTTAATTCTTGCAATATTGCTCCATCTTTTTTTCGATTTGCCATTATTTCTTTATAGTTATTTCTTAAAACTTGCATCGATTGTTCTCTTCTCTCTTCTGTTGTAAGCAAACTTTTTTGAATCTCTAATAGCTCTTTCCATATCTTATTGCTTTCTTTTTCTGTCATAAATATTCTATCTGGATTATTCTTTACTTTTTCCCATACTGCATCTTTTTCTTCTTGTGTTTTAGAAATCTTTTCTTGTTCTAGCTTTAAATCCAATAATAATTTGTCTCTCTCTGCTTCTGTCATTTTTTTACCTCCCTTCTTTCTATATTTACAAACTTAAAACATAATTATATGATTTTCATATACATTAATTTTAAAATTCATGGCACCATTATACAATATTACCTTATTAGTGTCAAGAAAAAGCTTTCGACAAAATTCTACTATAAATTGTAATTTAAAAGTAACGAAATCTTAATATATCTGTAACATATCTTTACAAATTCTATTGTATAATATAGTTAGTAAAATTTTAAGGAGAAATTTATGAGCATTGAATCAGATTTAAGAAAAGATGGAATTGAAGTAATAAAAAAATTAGATACTTTGAAAGTAAATTCAATAGCACGTAGAGTATCTATGGATATTTGCGCAACTTTCCCAAACTTCAATCTAAATCAAAATGATTTATTTATAAAATTATCTAGGTTAAATATGTATTTTGCAAAAATGCCTGAAGGAATGGCAGAGGCAAATTACTTCTATAAAAATTCTTCTATCTATTTTAATGACCATATTGCAGAAGAAGATTTAGAAGAATTCGCTATACATGAATGTATACATTATATACAAGAAGTTAAAGATAAAAAAAATTATTTACTTAGAATGGGACTTTGTGACTATACAGAGTTTAAAATATATGGATTAGGCTTAAATGAAGCAGCAGTTCAACTTATGTCTTCAAAAATTTTAGGTATCCCAAAAGAATATGTTAAATATTTTAATATTTCTTTTGAAACTACTAGTCCTTCATATTATCCTTTAGAATGTTGTTTAGTTAATCAACTTTCATACATTACTGGTGAAGATATTTTATTTGAAAGTACTATTAATAGTAATGATAATTTTAAAGAAAAATTAGTTAAACTTACTGATTACAAAACATTTATGACTATTCAAGATTCTATTGATAAAATATTATTAATGGAAGAAGAAATTATAAAAATAAATAACAAGATTATTCAAATAGATGATAGAAATAAAAAAGTAGACAATATGATTAATAAAATAAATTCATTAAAGTCTTCTATTTCTTCTACTTTTATAAAAACACAAAATCTTATAATTTCTAGTTATTTTGATAAGGCTTTTTATAGCATTAATGATTTAGAAAGTCTTGAAGATTATAGAAGAAAATTGTATAATTTTAAAAACTATCTAGGTTCTGTTGATGGATATACTTATTTCAACGATTATTATGTTGACAAGATGATGGATTTAGAAGATAAATATAATTTATTGGAAAATGGTGTTAGTGATAATTCTTTATATTTAATAAATAAAAAAGAATCTAAAATTGTTAAAATTTTTAAGTTTATTAGAAATCTTTTTGCTAAAAAACAATTAGAAAATGAAAAAGAATAGGTAGATATTCAAATCTACTTATTCTTTTGTTTTTAATTCATTTATGACTAGTTTTAAATCACTTATAAAATCAACCTTTTTAGTTTCATCTCTCAAAAGTGCAGCAGGATGCCAAGTTGGCATATATTTAATGCCTTTTCTTTCTATCCATTTCCCTCTAGAATTAGTTATTCCATACTCTTTTCCTAAAATATTCTTTAATGCTACACTTCCTAGTAAAACAATTATCTTAGGTTTTACTAGAATAACTTGGTTTCTTAGATAATTTAAACATGCAAATGCTTCATCATCTTCTGGATTTCTATTTGCAGGAGGTCTACATTTAACAACATTTGCAATATAAACATCCTCTCTATTTATTCCAACAACACCAAATGCCATATTCATAAGTTTACCTGCTCGTCCTACAAAAGGTTCTCCCTGCATATCTTCATCTGCTCCTGGTCCTTCTCCTATAAACATTATTTCAGCATTTTTGTTTCCAGTCCCAAATACTATATTTTGTCTCGTTTTGCATAATTTGCATTTATTACAATTAATTATTGATTTTTCTAGTTCTTCCCATGTTTCAAACATTTTTTACTCCCTTCATGTCCCATTGGGGACGTTTCTCTTTGGGACATTTTGTCCCATCTGGGACACATCTTCTATTATTTAACACATTTTTCAATTAATTCTATTTTTACATCTTTTGTTGTATCTATTCTTGCTTTTATTCCTATTGGAATTACAGTTTTTGTCTCTATATGTCCAAAATTATTTGATTTTATAATTGGGAAATTATATTCATCACTAATAACATCTAACACTATTTTTTCTAAATTTATATTGCTTTCATGCTTATAATTTCCAATCCATAATCCTTTTATTTTTTCAAATACTCCATTTTGTTTCATATAATATAAGAAATTACTAACTAATGCTGGATCAGTTTCAATTCCTAACTCTTCTATAAATAGTATTTTATCTTGGAAATTTATAGAATATTTTCCTGATACCATCCCTCTAGTTAAACTTAGATTTCCACCTATTAATTCTCCTTCTGCAATTCCATCTTTTAATGTTATATATTCTTCTCCTTTTTGTCCTATTTCTAGACTTCCATCAACAAATCTTTTTATTGCTTCTTTGTAACTATAATCTGTTTCATCTGTAGCTATTGTTTTAAAATTTGTTCCATTAAATGTTACTAATCCTGTTTTTTCTGTAATTATATTTGTTAATGATGTTATATCACTATATCCACATATTATTTTAGGATTTTGCTTAATATTTTCATAATCTATATATTCAAATGTTGTATTACTATTTTCCCCACCTTTTGCACACCATATCATTTTTACTTCTTTGTCTGAAAATATTTCATTTATATCTTCTGCTTTTTCTTTTGCAGTGCTACTATATCCATTTGTATTTGAAAATATATTTTTTGAATATTTTACTTTAAATCCTTCTTTTTCTAATATCTTTCTTGCTTGCTCTAGTTCTTCTATATTATCTCCAATTATTGGGTCTGATGGTGCTATTATCCCTATTGTATTTCCTTTTTTTAATTTATTTGGAATTAGTTTTTCCATAAATTCGCTTTCCTTTCATTATTCATATATATCTTGATATTAGAACTATAGAAATCCTCATATATAATTTTTTATAGTGTTAGCATTAATATATATACTATTTTATCGAAATTAATGCTGTTCCTAATCCATATCCTTGTTTTTCCACTCTATATGAATGTATCAAATCAGAATTGCATACACTACAAATTCCGCTATCTATAATATTTTCTTTTTTGAGTCCTAAGTTTTCCAATATAATTTTGTTAATTAAAACAGTATCTATATTCCACTTTTCTTTACCTTCTTGTTTTTCTATTATATCTGTTCTTTTATTTATTTGAAAATCTGCAAATTCTTTTTCAAACATCTCTTTTACATCTTTATCTACTTCAAAATGGCATTTTCTGATACTTGGACATATGCAACAAATTATGTCTTTGGGATTACAATTAAATTCTTTTATCATTTTTTCTACTGCTTTTATTGATATCCTTTGAAGTGTTCCTCTCCATCCAGAATGGATATTAGCAATAGTTCTAGTTGCTGGGTCAAAAAATATCATCAATATACAGTCTGCATTTGTTGTTGATAATGCCAAATTAGTTTTATTTGTTATTAATCCGTCTGTATTATTATATTTATCTAAATTTACATCCATATCATTTTGGTTTATTTTTCCATTTACTATTTGTACATTGTTTGTGTGTTCTTGGTTTGTTTTTACAACATCCAAGTAATTTATATTTAGTTTTTCACATATATTTTTATAAGATTTTGCTGATTTTTCATATTCTTCTTTTGATATTTTTTGCTTGTCTGGTTTAGCCGTTCTAAAATTTGCATCTATCCCTAAAGAATATGCATGTGTGATTATATGTTCATATTCTAGTAATTTTCTAAACTGCAAATATTGTATTCCATCTTTTACTATATGAATAACATTTTCATTACTTAAATCTTTCAATATGTTTCCTCCTAAATTTTATACTTTTTCAGTTCTTAATTCATCATATTTTCTTTCTTCTTTTGAATATTCTTCTGGTTTTAATCCAACTCTATTTTTCATATATTTTCCCATTAATATATAAATAATTGTAAATATTATTCCAATAACTATCATACAATATGCTGTTGACATTTTATCTAATAAAAATGATGCCATTATTCCCATTATAGCTGATACTAAATTTACAAATAAGTTTTTAACTGCAAATATTTTTGTATCTATATCTTTATTTGTAAAGTTTCTGAAATATCTATCAATAATTGTATAAAACATACCATGTGCATATCTTGCAACTATAAATGTTACTCCTATTATTATTAAAAGTATAGAATATTGTTCAGCTTTTAAGCCTACTATTCCAGATATAAGAGTACTGACAGATGTCATTAATGCTAAAGTTACAATTGATTTATTTTTAAATCTTTCATGAAAATTCTGTTGTTTTTTTGAACCATATGCACTTGATAAACTTATTACTGCAGCTATAAATCCTATTAAATATGCTGGTACTTTTACTTCTTGCCAAAGGCTAGTCTGATAATTTAATAATATATCTAAAAGGCTAGTTATTAGTGCTGTTGCTAATATTAATGCTTTTAATCTTTCGGATTTTAATATAAATTTAAGTCCTTCTTCTATATCTTTCACTTGATTTTTTATATTTTTTTTCTTCCTAGAAATTCAACAAGTATATTTGCTGGTATTTGTAGAAATATTCCAAATATTGCTCTCATTGAACTTGCTAATACTACATCTGCTCCACTTATATGTTTTATTTGTGTTAAAAATAGAAAATCTATTGTATAGTAAAATAAATAATCCCCTGATAATTTTTTATATGTTGGGAACAACTTCATATTTCTTTTTCTCATTATTTGTGTTTCTTCATTTGTTTCCATTTTTCCTCCATTTTGAGACAATTAGATTTTTTGAAATATTTCTATTAAAATTGTGAGAAATTTTCATCCTGTCACTACTGTCTCATTTTTCTCATTATATCATCTTTTGACTTTTTTTCAACATAATTATAATTATTACCACATAATCTTGGGTTAAATCCACAAATTGCTTTATAAGAACAATATTCGCAAGGTGTTTTTCCACTTTTATTATATGGTTTCAATGCTATATTTCCACTTAAAATTTCTTTAGATATTTGTTTTATAGTTTTATAAATATAATTTTGTAAAATTTCAAATTCTTCTTTATTAACACCATTTGTTTTTCCTTCTGATATATCTCCTGATTTTGTTATTGTTGCTGGTATTAATTTCGATGTTCCTGTTTCTAGATTTTTATCATGCATTTTTATTACTTTTATATCTGCAAGGATTAGTCCTTTCATTTTAAAATTTTTTCGTAATTCTTCTTCAATTTGCTCTTCTGATATTTTTTTATCAGCTTTTATCATCTGTTCTAGTAAACTGAAATATAATACTCCTGCTGGCAATAAGTCTTCTTCTTTACATACTGCATCCATATATGTTAAAAGTTGTATTTGAATTCCTGCATATACTTCATTTAAGTCTATATTTTTTGCTGATGACTTGTAATCAATAATCCTTAAATATCTTCCATCTTCTGATGTTGCAGTATCTACTCTGTCTATTTTTTCAGTTATCTCAACTTTTTTACCATCTTCTAATTGGATTAATATTGGATTATATTTTCCATTTTTCCCAAATTCTATTTCTGTTCCTTCTATGTTAAATTCACTATAAACTAATCCTTCTATTATATATTTTAGAGCTTTTGCTACAGTTCTTTGTAGCCTTTTTACTAATACTTTGTATTTTGATGTTGCTACAAATGTATATTTTTTTCCCATATCTAGCTTTTCTTTAATAACTATATTTACTAATTCTTGTATTTTTTCTTCATCTGTAACAATTTCTGCTAAGCTTATGCTTTCTTCTTTTACTTTTTTGAAAAATTCATCTATTGTTTCATGCATAAATGAACCTGTGTCAAAGCTTTGTATTTTTAATTCTTCTTTTTCTTTTAGTCTTAGTCCATATTGTAAATAATATGAGAATGGACATTGTGCAAATCTCTCTAATTTTGATACACTTGTATTTAATGTATTTCCATATAATTTTTCTATTGTTTCTTTATTGATATCTTCTGGTATATTTGTATAATCTATTCCTTGTAAATCCTTTTGTAATCTATGATTCCATTCATTTTGTATCTTATAATATTCATATATTGTATACCATATACTATCTATTTCTTTATTATCTTTTAAGTTTGATATATTTTCTAGTAATTCTTGATATGTCATCATTTTATTTGTAATTTCATAATTTTTCTTTATTATATCGCTTTCTTCTTTTAACTCTGGAAAAATCTTTTTTACTTTATTTATTATCATAGATGGTCTTAATGATTTCCCTTCTGTTTCAGATGAGGCATATGATAAATATAAACTTTTTTCTGCAGTTGTAAATGCTTTGTAAATATTAAAATTTTCTTCATATAAATTTTCTATTGTTCCATTTGCAAGTTCTATTCCATCTTTTTTTAGTATTTCTCTATCTTTGTCTCCAAAAAATCCTTCTGCTTTATTTATACTTGGAAAATTTCCATCATTTAGTCCTATTATAAAAATTGTGTCAACTTTGTGGCTTCTTGTCCTATCTACATCTCCTACTATTACTTGATCTTGTGTCCCTGGTATTTTTCCTAGTTCACTATTTTTAAGTCCTGTTTTTAATATTTGTACATATTTATCTATACTTAATCTTTCATTTCCAAAGATTAAAACAATTTCATCAAATATGTCTAAAATAATTTTGTAACTTGATACATATTCATTTGCTAAGTCTATTTGGCCTATTTCTTGTAATTCTTTTATTTTGATATTTATTTTTTCTTCAATATTTTGTTCTTGCAAAAACTCATAAATTGCTTTAGTTGTATCTTTTACAATTCCAAATTTTTCTTTTAAACTTAATAATGGTTCTATTATATTTTTTCTTAATTTGTTCAGGTATTCCATTTCTTCTTTGTTTTCATCATTCATGCCTAAATTGAAATCACTTTTCCACTTATTTTGCTTTATTCCCCACTTTGTACAATAATTTTCTAATTTAAAAATATCATCTTCTTCTATATCAGTAAAACCTATTTTTAAATAATTGAAAACTGATTCTTTTGAAAAATTATTGCTAAAAATTTCAAATATTGAAAGCAAATATTGTACAATTATATTTTGATTCAAATCTCTTTTTTCATCTATAAACACAGGAATATCATATTGTGCAAATATTGCACGTACTAGGCTTGAATATGTATCTATATTTTTTGTGATAACTGATATATCTTTATATCTTAATTTTTTATCTCTTACTAATTTAGTAATTTCTTTAGCAACATTTTCAATTTCTGAATACTGATTTTTTGCTAAAAATAATTTTATATTCTCTACTTCTTTATTGTATATTTTTGCTCTACTATTAAAAATATTTGCTTCTAGATGTCGTAATTCTTCTGTTTTAAAACGATATGTTTCTTTTAAAAATACTTGCTTTTCTATCTTTAAATCTTCTTGCTTTAGTAAATTTAATATTTTTGATACTGTAATTTTATTAGAATAAAATATATCTGTATCTGGGTTAAAACTTGGTTCTAAGCTATCTGTGCATACTGTAATAGTTACTTCTTTAGCAATTTTTATAAATTTTTTTAATATCTCATATTCTTGATATGTAAATCCCGCAAATTCATCTATATAAATTAAGCTATCTCTTATAATATTTGTATTCTCTAAATTATCACTTAGCATTGTCAATAAATCTGTATCTTCTATGTACTCTCCTTGAAGCTTTTTTTCAAAGTTTTGATATATGAGAAACATATCATTTAATTTAGTTTTTAAATATTCATCTTGTATATTTTCTATCTCTTCTTGCAATTTTTCAGGCAATACTCCATGCTTTTTAAATTCAGTTATAGCTGTCATTGATAAATCAATATTTTCATCTGATTTGCTTAAGAATTTTAGTTTATTTTTGTTTTCATTTAGAATTGAATAAATAAGCATGGATTTACCACACTTAGTTAATTTTGTTTTTTTATTTCCACCAATTTCTTGCAATACTCTATGTGCCATCCTACTTAGAGTTATTACTTCTGCATTTATAACTGCTTTTGTGTCAATTGCATCCATTAGCTTCTTTTCTGCTGTAAAGGAGAATTGTTCTGGTGTTATTATATATATTTTTTTCTCTTTTTCTATTAGCTTTGCTATTTCTGAAAAGCAGTATTCACTTTTTCCACTTCCTGCTTTTCCATATATTACTCGTAATCCCATTTTTTCCTCCCATGTCATAAATTACCCATTCTTGTTTAAAATATTACCATTCAATAATATTTAAATTATCAAATCTTTCTTTCCAACTGTTAACTTTTTTATCATATAATTCTTTGGAATTATCTTTATGCTTAATAGGTCTAATCGTTCTACTAAAAATATCTGAAAGCCCATAAGGAGCATATATTTTTATTTCATCATTAGTTTTAGTTATACCTATTGAATGAACTGTTGCTATCCACTTATTTATAGCATCTTCTGAACTAATATATGGTTCAATAATATTATTATACTTCTCTTTGTGCATTATGTGCATTCTTGCTTCGTTAGACACATCTATCTCATAATTATATTTTTGTTTATCTGCGAATGCTTTTACTTTCCTATAGTACATAAGATCTGTATCAACTGATAAGTCTTTTTTATTAAAATATATTATATCAATATCTTTTATCCCATAATTCAGTGGCTTATTATCATAATAGTTCCATACTGTTTGAAATATACTTCCTGCTGATATATAAAAGTTTGGCAATTTTAATTTTTCAACATATGTTAATATTGACATTAATTCTTTATTTCGTTTCAAGATAGAAATTATTATTTCATTTTGCTCTTTTATTGATTTGTATTGCATACTTTCTCCTATATAAATTTCAATTTTTTGCTTAAATAATATCATAAAGTCAGATAATTAGCAACTAACTATCTGACATCAGAATTCTTTTTTATATAGTTATTGTTTTTATGATATTAATTTTGCAAAACTAATGCTTTTTTAGGACAAAAGTTTGAACATTTCCCACATCTTATACACTTATCATAATCTATTTTAGGTGCTTCAAAATCTTTTTGTGATAGTGCTCCAACTGGACAAACATTTACAGCAGGACATTTGTGATTTTGAGGGCAATTCTCTATTATTATTTTTAAATTTTTTTCCATAATTTTATTTCCTTTCAATTTGTAATTTTTTAGTCTTTTCCTTATTTACATTTCTATATTTGTATTTTTACTATGTATATCTTTTAGAATATCATTAAGTATATTACTGTTTGTGATTATAGATGCAATAACATGTTTTTTCCCATCTTTAGTCTGAATAATTAAATTCTCTCCTACTTTTATCCCATAAGTCCTTTGATTTAATATATATCCTCTGACTATATCTTCATATTTAATTGCTTGTGTTCCAAAAACAACATAATTTCTAGTTAAATACACATGTTGTTCTTTGTATGGAACATCTGTTAAATTTCCTAGCTCTGTTCTTAATTCTTCAACTAATTCTTTATTATTTGACATTTTTCTTGATTTTAGAATACTAGGTAACAAGTAACCAAAAGCTATTATAAGGAAAAATAATCCTGTCAATGCTAAAATTGTATATAATGTAACTGTTCTGCTACTTACATTTTTTTCTTCTATATATAAGTCCCCAAAATATTCTGAAAAATTATTGTTGTCTATTTCTTTATTACCAACTACTTTATAACTGTTCATTATTGCTAATCTTTTTGTTTGTTCATCTATGTTATTGGTAATACCTTTTAATTGATATGTGGAATTAAGCATTCCAGTTTCTTCATTATACATTTCTATTATTTTTCGAAATGTTTCATTTGATAATCTTACAATGTATATATTCTTATTTATATCTGTCATATAATAAATATAATTATCTTTTTCTGGATTTGTTGCTAATAATATTGGTAAAGAATTAGTATCTAATTTAACATATTGTCTTTCTTTTTCATTTCCATCTGCTACAAGTGCTGCTCTTGTATCTATTTTTGGTGTTCGATAGCCTGTTTCATTACAAAATAAATCTTTCACATTTTCTAAATCTATATTACTTTTTTCTTTAATTATTTCTGCTGATATTTCTCTTAATCTTTTATATCTTTCTATGTCATAAACATTATTTGTGTATGCTAATCCTGCTTGTGCTATACTTTGTATTTCTATTGCCCATTTTATCAACTTATCCATATATAATTCCTCTACTTTACATTGTTTTTGTAATCACTAACATATTTGTATATTTCTTTCCAAGAATTAACTCTAGTAAAATGATTATCTTCTCTTATATTTGTTTTACTGTTGAATAGCAAAACTTTATCTACAATATTTTCTACTTTGTTTAAATTTTCTATACAATCATCCACAAAAAAATTTATCTTCTCATCAATACAAATTTGCCTTTTATCAAATGAACAAACTAATTTATCATATTTAATTCCTAGTTTTTCTAATTGTTTTGATGTAAATCCAAATGGATCATCATATATTGTTTTATCTCTTGCTGTAATAATTATAATTCTATGACCATCTTCTTTTAATTTATTTATTGTTTCTTTTGCTTTTTGTTTTAGTTTAACATCTAGTAAAACCCTTCCAAATGTAGATTTTCCAAATTCTACTTCTTTTTCTTTATACTCTTTTGGTAAGTTATTATAGCATATATTATTTTTCTTTAGATAGTCAATGTCTAAAGAAAAATATTCAGCAACATAAGGCATCAAAAATTCAGATGTTTCTGTTATTGTATCATCAATATCTATTCCTATATTCATAAAATTCTCCTCTTTGATATCTAACCCTAACGACAGTTTAGTAGACAAGTGCCTCACGACACAAGCCCCTATTCAGAACCGTACGTGCAGTTTTCCCGCATACGGCTCTTCGTAATAGCATTCACTTTTTAATCAAATAAGCTAAAGTATATCTTTGGGTATGGTAGCTTATAGTATCTTAACATTTCATTGAAGCCTATCCAATTGTAACTTCTTTTATTACTTCTTCTATTTAATATTTTAAATAAATATTCTAATGTTCTATGTCTAAAAGTTCCTATCATGTCGCTATTATGTGAAATTCCATAGTAACGATAGTGTCCTAAAAGTTTAATTTTTAATTTATCCATTAAATCTTTAGTCTTTATATCTCTGTTAGCATATAGCCATAATTTCATTGCTTTTATTTTCTGCTTAAATTTCTTTTTACTCGTCTTTACTTTCACACAAAAGAAACCCTTTCTTGTTCTACTACAATAAAATGTAAATCCCAGAAAATCAAATGTTTCTGGTTTTCCTTCTCCTCTTGCTTTTCTATCTTGTTCTGCATATCTACCAAATTCAATTATTTTACTTTTGCTACTTTCCAATTCTAAACCAAATTTACTCATTCTTTTCTTTAATGCTTCATAATATGCTTCTGCCTCTCTTTTATATTGAAAACCTGCAATAAAGTCATCTGCATATACTACTAGAAATTTTTCTCCCTCTGCTCTCTTTTCAATTATTTCTTTATACCATAATACTAATACAAAATGCATATATATATTTGCTAATACTGGACTTATTATATTTCCTTGTGCTGAGCCTTCTTCTGTTTCTACATATTTCCCCTTGTCCATTATTCCTGCTTTTAGATATTTCTTAATTAAGCCTATAATATTGGGGTCTTTTATGTTGTATTCTATGAACTTTATCATCCAGTCATGGTCTATATGGTCAAAGAAACCTTTTATATCTGCATCTACTATGTAGTTTATTCTTGTTGTTGATATACTTTTATGCACATATTTTATTGCCTTGTGACAACTGTTATTTGCTCTGAAACCATACATATTATCTTGAAATTTTGGCTCATATATTGCTTCTAGTATTTTTTTAATGCTAATTGTACTATTTTGTCTTCATATCTTGATATTCCTAGTGGTCGCATTTTACCGTTATCTTTTGGTATATATACCCTAAGGGCTGGCGCTGGTTTATATGCTTTATTCTTTAATCTTATTACTAGGTCTTTGATATTTTCTTCTAAGTTTTCTGCATACTCTTTCTTGTTTACGTTGTCTATTCCTTCTGCTTTGCTACCATCTAATTCTTTATGACATTGTTTTAATAAGTCTTCATTGATTAAGTGATACAATGATGTAAATATTGGTCGTTTTTCATTTCTTGATTTGTCTGCTATTCTTGCTAGTTTTGTTTCCATTATTCCTCCTGTCCCTGAGTACAGATAATGTTTCCGTATCAAGACCGCTATT
>JAAWDR010000012.1 GCA_022793875.1 Clostridia bacterium | reverse complement strand
TTTCTAACAAAGAATGCCCATGTTTCAGAGAAACTTGGTCTTACAACAACAACACGAGAACCATCTTTCATTTCATTGATTTTATAACCATTTGTATCTGATAATTGTCCTGGATTGTTGTATTTATATATGTTTTGACATACTCTTTTTAATTCTGATTCTGTTCCAAAGCTTAAAAATGCTAAACGAATTGATTTACCTTGGAAAAATATCCAAATACTATCACATGCTCTTGGTACTTTATGTTCTGAAACTTGTGATAAATAATCAACATCAGATGTCTGAGCTACTTGGCTTAAAAAACTTTCTGGAAGACCAGATACACCACCAGATATACCATCTATATTCATATCTCTTACTTCATCAATACTACTATATCCTTTATAATGTTGATATATTCTTTGTACAACTATTGATAATTTATCTGTAAAATTTAATTGAAGGTTTTCCTTTTCAAATATATCTTCAATTTCATTTGAAGTTATAACATATGATGGTTTTGTATCTCCTTCAACATATTTTAATACTGCTAAATTATATTTTTTTATTATTTCAGTTAATGCTTCATATCCAAATTCTTTTTTATACATATATATAAGAATATCAAATTTGTCTTGTGGAGTTAATAATGAAGGTACATCAAATGATATTGCACTTGAAATATTGGCTTCATTTACCCCATATTCTTTTGAAAGTAAGTCAAATATCAATTCTTTAACATATTTTTTATCATTTACATCCCCATAAGTGCATCCTTTTAAAGCCTTTTTCAATTCATACTTTTTATTTTTTCTTCTTTTTAATTCCTCTTCAGAAAGGCCTATATCATATAAATTTACTTTAGTTATTTCATCCAATCTTCTCTTTATAAATTCTTGCATTTTTTCTAATGTATATGTTTTATCATCTATACTTATAGTTTCTTCAGTTGGTGCTTCCTTTTTCTTTTTTACATAATAATATACAACTACACCTGCAACCACTAAAACAATTAAAGTTAATAAAATATTAGTTATAGTCATTTGATACCTTTCCTCCTTTCATTTTGCTTATTAATATATTATCTTCTCATTTTTAATTCTTGAAGTCTATATATAATGTTTTCTGTCGCTCTTTTTACCTCTTGTATAAAAATATAATTTCTATCCTCATTATCAGAAAGTTTTCTAAAATTCAATAATAAATCTGGTACCCCTGCTTCATCCACTGCTTCAAAAAAAAGTGTATTATAAGGTACTGTCAAAACTTGATTTTTTTCTTCTAAATATCTTGTAATATTTTTCACATTATATTTTGAAAATTTATCATATCTACCAATTAATATAAGACTTTTAGGTGATTTTAATAATTCACTTTTTTCTTTATATTCTTTCAATTTCTTTATACTACTATAATTTTGACTAGTATGAACTATTACTAAATCTGATTTTTCTATTATTCTATTTTTTACATCTTCCTTCAAGTTATTGTCTAAATCTACAAATATCTCATCATAATACATACTAGCTATATTTATAAGATTAAGATATGTTTCTTGTATTTCATCTACTAAATCTTCTTTTCTTTTTACTCCTAAAATTATTTCAAGTCTATCTTTAAACACTACTTTTGTATAATTTGTTATCATCTCTGGTGTTAATTTGTTACTTCTTGCCATTTTAGTAATACCTTCTATTCCGCTTTCAGCATCAACACTTAGTCTATTTTCTCCAAATATTCCCAATTTCATTTTTTTTACTGGACTATCTTCAAAATAACAAGATTTTAATTTTTGTTCTTCATCAGCAGTAGATATTAACAGTATTTTCCTATTATTTTCTATTGCCATATTTGTTGCTATTGCGACCATAGACATGGTTTTACCTGTTTTATCTTCTATGCTATTAATAAATGAAATTACTGACATATTATACTCCTCTTTCTATCATTTTTATAACTTTTCTTATATTTGATTCACTTTCGTTTTCTAAGATTTGTTGTACAATAAATCCTAAACTATCTTTATATTGTACACTTAATCTTTTAAATTTTATTTTTTGTACTCTTTGATTTTCAGCAATTACACTTAAATCTCCATTTTCTATTGGAAAATATATTCTTTCTTCATCCCAAATAATCTTATATCCTAACGAAATATAATCTAAATAATCATTCTCTTCTTTCAAAATTTCTCTAGCAAATAATATTTTTGTTAAATTAAGAGTCGTTTCCAATTCATTTAAAATTTCTATTCCTCTTTTTAATGAATATATATCAAATGATGTTACAAAATAGTTTTTGTATGCTGAATAAAGATTATATTCTTTAATTTCTTTTTGTTTATCAGCATCAATTAATAAAAAATCATATGGTAACTCTTCATTTACTCCTATATATTTTTTTATTTCTTCTAGGTTGTTAAATCCTACAGCTATATCTATATCTTCAAAAGAGGTTACATATGACACTGTTGGATTTATTGCTGGAACTATATATCTAGCCTTTTGGTTTGTTGTTGTATCAATTATCAACACTTTTTTTCCAATTATTGTTAATATTTTAGCAATATTTAATAACATATCTGTTTTATCATATATTCCTATAAATCCTATTGTTTTCATATATAACTCTCCTTCTTAATTTTTAATAATCTTCTCCTGCTAAAGAGCTTAAATATTCTTGTCTACTTTCTTTCTAAAGAGCTTAAATATTCTTGTCTACTTTCTTTAGAATTTGATATACTTTGGTCTATTTTTTCTTTTAAATTACTTTCTCCTTCTTCTCCACTATTATTAATTAAAGGATTAATAACATTATTTCTTATTTGTTCATTATTTCTTTCATATCTATCTCTCAATATTTGTTTTGATTCATTTATTATATTTGGGTTATCCAATATTGATTGCATTACATCTCTTGTTGGTATATAAGTTGGTGTTGATGCTTCTTGAATTCCTGCTTCTACATATTCTACAACATGTAATTTTGTTGCTGGAATTCTAGCAGCTTCTACTATAGCATTATTTAATGTGATTATTTCAGCTTCTGTTAATTTCAACCAAATTGTATCATCAGAACCAATTCCATTAACTTGTGGTATTTCTACTTGTTTTTTAGAAACTACTATATAATCTTGTCCAGATGGCAATGATAATCTTACATCAACATATTTTCCTGTTTCTAATTGTGTTGGTAATACTAATACATTATATTCCATTTTTCTTAAATCATTAGTTGTTTTTTCATCTGATTTACAAATCAGATCTAATGTAATAATACTATTCATATACATATCAACTTTTGCTATTATAGGACTTTCTGATAATTCTATATATTCTTTATTACCATTTTTTTCTATGTAATAACTTCCTGTTGCATCTTCTATTTTTAGTTCATCTTTAACACCATTTCTAGACAAATATAATGTTCCTACATTATTTTTATATTCTGTTATAACATCATTTCCTTCTTTATCTGTTAATGCATAATTTGATAGTATAGTCATATCTCCTATTGCATTACTTGGTACTAAATTTTTATTTATAACTTGTTCTGTCAACATATCTGTTGTTATTACTTGTCCAGATATTACATTTTGACCTAAGACCCATACTCTTACACTATTTGCATGTTCTTCTGCCTCTTTTTCTTTATAATTTTTTAGTTGTATTAATAATAATGATATTACTAATGTTGCTATTAATAATGTAACTAATACTCCTAATAAAAATGAATTTCTTGCTTTTCTTTGCATTGGATTTGTTGCCATCACCAATTCCTCCTTTTATTAAATCTCTATAATATATTTTACATCAAATTAATACCTAAATCAACAAAATACATCCTTTGTAATAAAAAGTTAATATTGTTGTAATATTATTGTAATATTTTTTACAAGGAAATCTGACTGCGAAATTTCAGCAATAGATTTCTAGTACATTTTTAACACCTTCATTTTCATTATCATTTGTCACATAATCTGCTATTCGTTTAATTTCTGGCATACTTTGTCCCATTGCAACTCCTAATCCTGCATTTTCAATCATTTCTTTATCATTTATATTATCACCAATAGAAACTATTTCATTTTCATTTATATTTAATTTATTTAATAAATACTTTATTGCATCCCATTTATCAACATCTTTTAATGAAATTTCTGTATAATAATATTCTATATTTACATCCTCTGTTCCTTGTTTTATAGTCTTTCTTGTAGCATGATATACATCCATTGCTTTCACACCTGAAATTGCATTTATTTTTTTTATTATAGAGTTAAATATTAATTTACTTTCATCACAGATTGTTATTTTCAAAAATTTTTCATTTTCAGACTTTTCTACATATTCTTTTATATTATTTACTATTGTAATATTAGTTTTTAATTCTTCTTTCTTGTTTAGATTTTCTTTATAATAATATAAAACATTATATTTTAATTTATCTGCTATAATAGTTTTTTGAGTATATATATTATATGTAATATTGTTTTTTTCGCATATTTCTGCTATTTCTAAAACTTTCTTTTTGTCTAATATTTTTTCATATATAACTTCATCTTTTTTGATATCATAAATCAAAGCACCATTTCCTGCTATAAAATAATTTTTAGAACCAATTTCTTTTGCTATTGTTTTTATTGAGTCTATTGGCCTTCCAGATGCTATAATTACATCAATTCCTTTTTCCATTGTATTTTTTATTGCATTTTTTGTGCCTTCTGTTATAATTCCTCTTCTTGTCAACATTGTTCCATCTAAATCTACTGTTACTAATTTATACATTTTATTACCTCCATGTCCCATTGGGGACGTTTCTTTTTGGGACATTTTGTCCCATCGGGGACACATATTACTTTTTTCTACCTTTTATTTATAACACAAATAAAAATTTTTTTCAATTTTTTTAAGTTTCGTTTTTTATATTAAGTACAAAATTAATTATTGAAGAAATATATATTCAACATCTTGTAGAATGAAACTTTTAAATATATATTTTTCTTCTAAATACTATATTGTAAAAAAGAAACTTAAATTAAAAATTTCTAAAAATTTCCTGTTTATTATTTTGAATTTTGCAAATGATAGTATTAGAAAAAGCAAATATGTTTTTTTCTAGAAATGTAATTTGCAGGAGGTGAAAACAATGGCAAACAGTTCAAACAAAAAATTAGTTCCAGAAGCTATGACTGCTTTAGATAAATTCAAATATGAAGTAGCTAGTGAAGTTGGTGTTAATTTAAAAGATGGATACAACGGAGATATATCTGCTAGAGATGCTGGTAGAATAGGTGGTAACATGGTTAAAAAAATGATTCAACAAGTTGAAAATAACATGAAATAGTTTTACTATTAGTAATCATTTTTTGATAGACTGACAGATTTTATTTCTTTATGATTGAAGGTAGAAAGTTAAATTTTGTTTTTATTACATAATAAAGGCAGGATTTGATTTCCTGCCTTTTATTTTATATAAAGATCACTTCTGATACGCCACAATTTTTAAACATATCTGTTACATTTGCTTGAGTTGTTACCCACTTTGAAGAATTTACTTGAACTTTCGTTAATTTTAAACTATCTTTGAATATTTCACTCATATCTACTACATTTGATGTATTAAAGCTACTTAAATCTAGTATTTCTAAATTATAATTTGCTATAAACATTCTACTCATATCAGTTACTTTACTTGTATTAAAATTACTTAAACTTATATTTGCTAAACTAGTACAATTTGCAAACATTTTTCCCATATTAGTTACATTGCTTGTATCAAATCCACTCACATCTATATCAGTTAATTTCTCACAACTAGTAAACATCCATCCCATATTAGTTACATTTTGCGTATCAAAACTACTTACGTTTAATTCTGTCAATTTTAAACATTGATGAAACATTCCCAACATATTTGTAACATTAATTGTATTAAAATTACTTATATTTAAACTTATCAAACTATTACATCTATAAAACATTTCCTGCATATTTGTTACTTTACTTGTATCAAAATTACTTAAATTTAAATTTTCTAATTTATTGCAATCAAAAAACATTCCTTTCATATTTGTTACATTTTGTGTATTAAAGTTGCTTACATCTAAATTTATTAAGTTTTGACATCCACTAAACATTGAATCCATATTAGTTACATTTGATGTATCAAATTTACTTACATCTAAACTTTTCAAATTACTACATCTATAAAACATAATTTGCATATCAGTTACATTTGATGTATCAAATTTGCTTACATCTAAATTTTCCAAACTACTACACATACTAAACATACCTTGCATATCAGTTACATTTGATGTATCAAATTTGCTTACATCTACACTATTCAAATTACTACATCCCCAAAACATTCCTTTCATATAAATTACTTTTGAAGTATCAAATCTACTTACATCTACACTATTCAAATTACCACATTCATAAAACA
Organism: Clostridia bacterium; assembly: GCA_022793875.1. Lineage (GTDB taxonomy): Bacteria > Bacillota > Clostridia > TANB77 > CAG-508 > CAG-269. Next base: position 96,707 of record JAAWDR010000012.1, on the reverse strand, counting down.
TATACTGCATATCTATTACATTTGTTGTATTAAATCCAGATACATCTAAATTTGTCACACTATTACATCCCCAAAACATTCCTTTCATATAAATTACTTTTGAAGTATCAAATCTACTTACATCTATATTTTCTAATTTTTCACACAAATAAAACATATATCTCATACTTGTTACTTCTGATGTATCTAATTTCTTTAATCCATCTATATTTTTTAAGTTTTGACATTCATAAAAATAATAATTTATATCGATTGGTGAAATTTCATCAATCACTTTTACACTTACAATTTCTTTTCTAGAATTACTCCAAAGTATTTGATTGTAACTACCATATGTTTTATTTGCAATATTTTCATTATTGTAATCATTCACCAAATTAAGAGTTCTATCGACATAATTAACATCACTACATAATTCTAATACATATCCTTCTGTCCCATCTTTATATGAATATAATTTAGCATAAACACCCTCATCTCTATATAAATTGTTATATAATTCGTCAACATCTGTTGTTTCATATTCTTTTTGTATTTTTTCTATTTCACTTTGTTGTTTTTGAGTCCTATGGCTTGTCCCTATATATATACCAACTAATACAATTATAAAAAATAACATACTTATTAATACAAATAATGTTATTGCTCCTTTTTCTTCTTTAGATTTTCTCATTATTTTCATTTTATCACCTTTTTTCTATAGTATAAACTTTCCTATTATTTTTTATAACACAACATATAATTTTTATCAATAGAAAAAATAAAAAAGAGAAAAATAATTTTCCCTTTTTCATTATACACTTATGCTTCTGGTTCTACTAAACCATAATTTTTTCCATCTTTTAATTTATGTATTACATTTACTTTTCCTGTTTCAACATTTATAAATGCTAAGAAATTATGTGTTGGATGTGCTTGTAATTCTAATACAGCATCTTCAGGTGTAATTGGTTTTATTTCATAATAAGATGTTTTTATAATTTCATTAGATATCTCTGCTATAACATCTTTTTGAACTTCCATTGTTCTAATACTTGCATCTTTCATCATTTTTTCTCTTTTTGTTTTTGTTTTTCTTATTTGTCCTTCTAATATGTCTATATCTTTATCAATTGATGCATACATATCTTTGTCTTCTGTAACAGCTCTATATTTTTCTCCATTTGCCATAATACAAATTTCAGCTGTTTGTTCATTTTTTTCTGTTTTTAAAGTAACGTCTGCTTCTGCATTTTCAAAATATTTATCGATTCTGTCTAATTTTTTTTCTACATAGTCATTTAATGCTTCTGTTACCTTTAGTTCTTTTCCTATAATTTTTACTTTCATAAATTCCTTCCTTTCGCGAAGCGTTGCTTCGCTCATCGCAACTTAAAAATTTTTCAAATTTTTAAGTTTGCAAATCGCTCACTCTGCTTCTGTTTTTATATTTTAAATTAAGATATCTATTTGAGCTTATTATATATATTATTATTTTTTTTTGCAAGTGTTTTTTAAAATAAATCTTCTAATTTATATTCTTTTTCTAATTTTTCATTAAAATAAATTTTAGTTATTAATTCAAATTCTTTTAATCCTTCATCTTTTAAGCTAAAAGAATAAACTTTTTTTGGAGGTGCAGAAACAACATATTTTATAGCATTTTTTGTACTTTCACTCATATCAATACACGATTTGTCCTGTCTTCCACATGCTTCACATTTAAATCCATTATCTCTTATACTAAATTTATTCAAGTCTTGCTCTTCTTCACAACTTGTACATTTTAAAAGTCTAGGAGTAAATCCTAAAATGCAAAGAAGTCTAAGTTTAAATACACTTAATATAAAATCTTTATCTTTGTCTGTTTCAGATATAGCATATAATGTATTTAAAAATAGTTGTAAAATTTTGTAACAGTTTTCGTTCTCTTCTGTTACATCTTGAATTATTTTATTTATATGTATAGCATATTTTAATTTATCTAAGTCTGTTCTTAAATTGTAAAATATTTCTATTGTCTCACACGAATTCATATGATATGTATTTGTTCCTTTATACATTAAATATTCACCAAAGCAAAACAATTGCGTTCCAGCCAAAAGAGCACTTTGCTGTCTTCGTGCCCCTTTAGCTACACAAGATATTTTGCCATAATTTGGTGTTAATATTGTAAGCATTTTATCATAATCACCCATATTATTTTCTGCAATTACTATTCCATTTAATTTTATACTTGCCATATTGTTTCATTCCTTGTTATTCTAATTTGTTAAACATTCATATTAGTGATTTTCTGTATATCTTGTATTTCCTTTATACCTTTTTCTAAATTTTCTATTTGCTTATATTCTAAAAAAGTATTTATATCTCCTGTATTTTTAAATGCATCCCATGCTATTTCTTTAATCATACGCTTCATCTCCATTCTTAAAGTTTTACCTTTAATTTATCATTTGCATTTTTTCATTTTTTATTCATTTTATCATAATATTAAAGTTATTTAATTTTAAACTTCCCATTAACAATAGAATCATTATCAATCCAATCTTGCTTAACTTTTACCCATGTTTTTAAATTAACTTTCACTCCAAAATTTTGCTCCATATCAATTCTAGCAGCTCTACCAATTCTTTTTAGCATTTCACCATTCTTTCCTATTATTATTCCCTTATGAGAATCTCTTAAGCAATAAATTGTAGCTTCTATATCATAAATATCTTCATCTTGTTTATTTTTTCTCAAACTCATTTTTTCAACTTCGATAAAAATTCCGTGTGGTACTTCATCTTCTAAAAGTTTTAATGCCTTTTCACGAATTGTCTCTTCTGCAAGTTGTCTCATTGTCTGATCTGTATACTCTTCTATATCATAATATGCAGGTCCTGGTTTTAAGTGCTTTTCTATTTCGTCTAAAATGATATCTTTATATTTTTCTTGATTTGCTGATATAGGAATAACTGTTTCAAAATTATATTCTTTACTATAAATATCAATTAAATTTAATAATTTTTCTCTTTTTATTAAATCAATCTTGTTAATTATTAATATTGTTTTTCTATTAAATTCTTTTATTTTATCTAATATCATTCTGTCGCCTTTTCCAATATCTTCACTTGTAGCTTCTATTATAAATAATACTATATCTGATTCTGGTATCATTGTAAAAGATGTTTCTACCATTGTTTGATTTAGTTTGTGTTTTGGCTTATGTATTCCTGGTGTATCTGTAAATATTATTTGTGAATTTTCTCTGTTTACTATTCCTTTTATTGCTGTTCTCGTTGTTTGTACTTTATTTGCTATTGCTGCTACTTTTTCTCCTACTAATAAGTTTATTAGTGTCGATTTTCCCACATTTGTTCTTCCTACTATTGTTACAAATCCTGATTTAAAATGTCCCATTGGGGACGTTTCTTTTTGGGACATTTCTGTCCCATTTGGAACACTACTTTGTTTTTTAGCTATATTACTTTTCTCCATTTTATACCCTCTCTTATTTTCTCTGTCCAAAAGGAACGTTTCTCTCTGGACATTTTTGTCCATTTGAGACCCATTTATTTTAGTTCTTTATTAGTTATAGCACTTATCTTATGCTAAATTTGTAGAATTTTTGTTTTTTTATTAAATTTATTGTTTAATTCATATTTTTTCTATTTTAATAAGTCAGCTGCATCAAGCAAAGCTTAACAGCTGACTTAAAGATATGTCTATCATTATAAGGTTTACAAATTCACTATCACTCATTTACATAAGATATCTATAACTTGTTTTGTTCAAACATCTATCTTAATTATGCATATGCATTACGTTTTTTAAATGCTAATAAGTTTGAAATTTCTTTTTCTGTATTTTTTGCTTTTTTAGTTTTATTTGCTCTTTCTTGTTCAATTTCTCTTTTTTGTTTTTCTGCCATTGATTGACATACTGCTTTTTGATATGCAAAATATGTGTCTTGTGATATTTTGCTCCAATTATATTCATTTCTTACTTTATTTTTTGCTTTTTTTGTTATTTCTGAACATAATTTATGGTCATATAATAATTCTAATATACTGTCAGCTATTGAATTTGCATTTCCACAATATGTTTTCATTCCATTTTCTCTATGTTGCACTATTTCATTTAGTCCTCCTATATCTGATACTACTACTGGATTTTCTGATAACATTGCTTCTAATGCTACTATTCCAAATGGTTCATATGTGCTTGGGAATACTGATATATCTGCTGCTTTATACATTTTTTGTACATCTTTTCCATTCATATATCCTGCAAAATATACTTTTTGTGATATACCGTAATGCATTTACTTGTGCTTTTAATTCGTCCATCATTCCACCTTTTCCGGCATATTACTAATTTTGCATCATGATATCCATTTAATATTTTAGGCATTGCAGCTATTAAATGTTGTATTCCTTTTTCATATACTAGTCTTCCCATAAATAGTATAATTTTTTCATTGTCCATTGCAAATTTTCTTCTAAAATTGTAATCTCTTTCTATTCCATTAAATAATGTCATATTTACTCCATTTGGTATTACGTTTATTTTTTCATATGGTAATCCAAACAATCTTTGTAGCTCATTTTTCATATAATTACTATTTACTATTACTTCTGAAGCTTCATATGTTAACATCCATTCTGTATCGTTTATATATCTTTGTGTTTCATCATGTATTCCACTGTTTCTTCCTGCTTCTGTTGCATGTATTGTTGCTATTATTGGAATATTATATGAATTTTTTAATGTTTTTGCTGCATATGCTACTAACCAGTCGTGTGCATGTATCACATCAAATTTGCCTTCTTTTGATATTATTTCATTTGCTTTCGCTACCAAGTTAAAGTTCATTTGCATTATCCAGTCTATAAAGTTATTTGGATTTATCATATAATTTTCAACTCTATATACTTTTACTCCTTTATCATCTTCAAATGCTGGAGTGTCTCCTTCTTTATATGTTACTACTGTTACTTCATGTCCATCTTTTATTAAAGTTTTTGATAAGTCATATACTACTCTTGCTATTCCTCCTACTACTCTTGGTGGATATTCCCATGTTAACATTAATATTTTCATTAATTTTCCCTCTCTCTACTTCATTCAATTTTCTTTCGTTTCTTTTTTTGACATTATTCTGCATTTTAATATATTCTATACAAAAAAAATAAAAATGTAAATGATTTTTGAGTTTTTTTCAAAAAAATATTGTCATAATTAAAAATAGTGCAATTATTTTGTCTAATAATTACACTTTTTATTTACTTTAATTTAATAAAAACTTTATATCATGAAAGAAACCACCTGCATAAGATGTAAAAAAGCTATTTCCACTTGATTGTCCACCATCTGTTTTTAAAGAAATTTCAAACTTAATTTTATTTACTACATCATTAATATTAAAATTAAAAGTATATTCTTCCCATTCTCCCCCTGAAAAGCTACTTCGTGTAAATGTGTCATCATCAATAATTCCCCCGCATTTCATCTAATAAAGTAACTTTTCCTATTATATAACCGTTGTGATCTAGTATTTAAACTATTCAAAAATCCCACTGAAAATTTCTCCAAATTTATACTATTTCCAAATAATTTTGTAACATCTAATTCAGCACAAAAAGTCCCTTGTCCATAATATCTATATTTAGAATGTCCTCTACCAAATTTATTAACTTCAAGAGTGTTAGTTCCTTCTCCAGAATCAGTTATAGTGAAACCTAAATCTTCTAAGGTTAATTCTTTCTCAGTTGCATAATCATTTAAATCTATTTCATTTGTTGACGTTATCAAACAAGTATCTACTTTATCTCCACAAGTTGCATTAATCATCACTTCTCCTTTACTTTTTCCTATTACTACTCCATCTTCTGATACTGTTGCTATACTTTCATCTGAACTACTCCATATTATTTTATCAGTTGTATCTTCTGGTGTTAAAGTTGCTCTAATTTTCATTGTAATTCCAATATATACAGTTGCTTGTTTTGGCTCTATTGTTAATTCAGTTACTGGAATTTTTACTATTACTTTACAACTTGCTAACATATTACTATTTATTTCTTTCACTGTTATCTCTACATTTCCTATTTCATTTTTTGATGTTATTGTTATTTTTCCATCTTCTGTCTTCTGTGCTTCTACTATTTCATTATTACTTGATGTTACTGTTATTTCTGGCAATTTATTTATATTTTCTAAATCTGTTTCTACTGTACTTACTATTATTTCTCCATTATTAAATAATATCTCATAGTTTTTTTCTTGTACTTCTACGAAATATCTTATTGTCGTTCCTGAGGCATATTCATATTCATAAGTTATTTCTTCTGTTGAATTTTTTTCCATTGATATTTCACTTGTGCTTAACTTTACTCCTGTTATTCTGTTTGTTCCACTTATTATTTCTTTTATTGTGTAACCTTTTTCCCTTAAGTCACTTATTACTCCTGCCATTGTAGCTTGTTCCCCATCTGCTACTTCTTTCATTTGTCTTTCCATATATGATATTCTTGCTTCTTCTTCTATTTTTTTTATTTCTGATATTCTTGTAGACTCTTCTGCTTTTCCTAATAATCCACTTCCTGTTAAAGTTGATATTGATATTCCTGCCAAAATTAACAATATGATTATTGTTATAACAAGTGCTATTAATGTTATTCCATTGTTTCTACACAATCTAGTATATTTATTTAATTTTTCTTTCATTTTTATATTCTCCTTCTTTTGTTTTATTTTTTTCATTATAAATCTTAGTACTATTTTGTACAATAAAAATAGTTTTATTTACTATTCGCTTTTTTACATAATCTCGGCTTTTACAATTTTTAAAAACAAAATAAGGATTAACTGAAAAAATATTTGACTACTTTTTATCTAAGTAATCAAATATTTTTATCTTATAAGAATTATTTTCTTATGCTTCTACTGGGTAAACACTAACTTGTTTTTTGTCTTTACCTTTTCTTTCAAATTTTACAGTACCATCTACTACTGCATATAATGTATCATCGCTACCTTTTTTTACATTAACACCTGGGTAAACTCTTGTTCCTCTTTGTCTAACTAGTATATTTCCAGCTAAAACAAATTGTCCATCAGCTCTTTTTACACCAAGACGTTTTGATTCACTCTCACGACCATTGTGTGAACTACCTTGACCTTTCTTATGAGCCATGCTTTCTCACTCCCCTCGCTTTTAGTTTTATATATTTTCTCTTAATTAAAATCTTTTTAATTAATTATGTAGTTACTTTAGACTTAAGCTTCTACTTTTTCTTCAGCTGCTTTTTTTGCAGTTGTTTTTATAGCTGTAATTTCCACTTTAGTATATGGTTGTCTATGTCCTTGTTTTCTTCTGTAATTCTTTTTAGCTTTCATTTTGAAAACAATGATTTTTTTACCTTTACCATGTGCAACTACTTTTCCTTCAACTTTTACACCTTTAACATAAGGATTTCCTACTTGTACTTTTTCATCAGATACTAAAACTACTTTATCAAAAGTAACTTTTTTTCCTTCTTCTGCATCTAATTTTTCGAAAAATATTACATCTCCTTCTGCTACTTTGTATTGTTTTCCACAACTTTCAATTACTGCGTACATTTAAAATGCACCTCCCTTATTTGTATACTCGCTAATCCATTTACTTTACTCATTATAAATTTTGAAAAATTATAAGAATTTAAGGTAACTAAACTTAATTAGTCTTTATGAACCTTGACTAAGCGGATTACAGTTATTAATTTTAACATCTTTTTTATACAATGTCAAGCATTTTTTGACAATTCTTCCATTGCTTGCCTATATTGTTCTTCATTTGGTGCTTTTCCATGCCATCCTACTTGATTTTCCATAAAAGATACCCCTTTACCTTTTATTGTTTTTGCAATAATACATGTAGGCTTTCCTTTTACATTTTTAGCAACTTCAAATGCTTTTATTATTTCATCAATATCATGTCCATCAATATTTATTATTTGAAATCCAAAACTTCTAAATTTTTCATCTATTGGATATGAGCTCATAACTTCTTCAATAGTTCCATCTATTTGTAAATTGTTGTTATCTACAATTACACATAAGTTATCTAATTTATATTTGCTAGATGCCATTGCAGCTTCCCACACTTGACCTTCTTCTATTTCTCCATCACCTAAAATGCAATATACTCTATAATCCTTATTATCCAATTTTCCTGCAATTGCCATTCCATTTGCAGATGACAATCCTTGTCCTAATGAACCTGTTGTCATATCTACACCAGGTATATTTTTCATATCAGGATGTCCTTGTAATCTACTTTCTATATTTCTTAGTGTTTTCAATTCTTGTGATTCAAAAAATCCTCTTCTTGCTAATGTTGAGTATAATGCTGGTGCACAATGTCCTTTTGATAATACTAGTCTGTCTCTATTTTCATCTTTTGGTTGTTCTGGATTTATATTCATTTCATTAAAATATAATACTGTCATTATGTCTGTAATCGATAATGAACCTCCTGGATGGCCTGATTTTCCACTATATACTGCTTCTATTATTCCTTTTCTTACATCATTTGCAATTTGTTTTAACTCACCAATATTTTCTATTTTATTATTTTTCATAAACAAGTCTCCTTAATATAATTCTATTTCTTATATATAATATTTAAATATAAGCTTATTTTATAATTTATATACATTTTCTTCAATATATGTAATAAAAATATAAAATAAATGTAATATAAATGTAAATATTTTTTAATTTTATTAAGAATATCACAGCATATTTTATAATATATATGTTATAATCTTTATAGAAAGGTTGTGAAAAATGTTTAAAAACTATATAAATCAAGAAGAAATTATTAAAAGTCTGCAAGAATTAATCAAAATACCGAGTGTATACAGTAAATCCAAAAATCCTAATGAACCTTTTGGTGAAAATACTGTAAAAGCTTTAAATTATATGTTAGATTTAGGAAATGCTTTAGGATTTAAAACAAAAAATATTGACAATTATTGTGGATATATAGAATGTGGCTCAGGAGATGAGTTAATTGGAATTGTTGGTCATTTAGATATTGTTCCAGAAGGCGAAAATTGGACATATCCTCCATTTGAAGGTCAAATTGTTGATAATAAAATTTATGGCAGAGGAGCTATTGATGATAAGGGGCCTGTAGTAGCAAGTTTATATGCTATGAAAGCTTTTATTGATTATTGTAATGAAAATTCAATTACATTAAATAAACGTATTAGATTAATTTTAGGATTAAATGAAGAAAATGACTGGAAATGTATTGAATATTATAAAGAACATGAAGAAATACCATCAATTGGTTTTAGCCCTGATGCTGATTTTCCTTGTATCTATGCAGAAAAAGGTCTTATATCTCCTTTTTTATTAATGGATTATTCAAACTACGAAAATAAAGATATTGTATTAATCAATATTGATTGCAATAACAATCCTTTAAATGTAGTTCCTAAATATTGTAGTTGTAATTTATTTATTAAAAATCGTATTAAAATTACTGATGTTATTAATTTTATTAAAGATTTTGTATCAAAAAATGATTTTGATATTAATACTGAAATTATAAGTCAAAATGAACTAAAAATAACATCTCACGGTATTCAAGCACATGCCGCTCATCCAGATTTAGGTATTAATGCTATTTCAAGACTAATTATTTTATTAGATAAATTATTTAAAAATTATAATATTCAAATTCCTATTTTTAATTTATTCACCCAATATATTGGCTTAGATATACATGGTGAAAGATTAGATATTAATTTTCCTGATGAATCTGGAGAATTAACCTTAAATGTTGGTCAATTTGGTTTTGAAAGAAATGATTTAAAAATAGGATTTAATTTAAGAGTTCCTATCAACACAAAATTTGAACTAGTTGAAGAAAAATTTTCTTTAATTTGTAAAAATTTTAATAACATATACTATGGATTTACTGGTAAAAAAACACCTTTATATGTTTCAAAAGACTCTTATTTAGTAAAAACTCTTTGCCAAATTTATAATGAAACTACAAATTCAAATGCCATTCCAATTGCCATTGGCGGTGCTACTTATGCTAGAGCTTTTGATAATTTTGTATCTTTTGGAGCAAATCTTCCTGGTCAAAAAGATATGTGTCATCAGACTGATGAATTTATTTCTATTGATAACTTAATGCTTGCATGTGATATCTATGCAAAAGCTATTTATAATTTGTGTCAATAGGGACGCCCTTTTGGTTCAAAAATGTGCCAAAAAGGTACGTCCCTTTTGGCACACTTTGACACACTATTCAAATATTTTCTTAAATTCTTGCTCATTAATTTTTTCTTTTTCAAGTAAAATTTGTGCAATTGTATCTAACTTATCTCTATGTTCTATTAATAGTTTTTGAGCTTCATTATAAGCTTCATCAATTAATAACTTTACTTCTGCACCTATTTTATCTCCAATATTTTCTCCAAAAACAAACATATCGTTTTGTTCTTTTCCTTGGAAATCAATTGGTCCTAAATTATCACTCATACCATATTTTGTAACCATTTCTCTTGCAATTTTTGTTGCAACTTCTATATCATTACTTGCTCCTGTTGAAATATCATCTAATACTAATTTTTCAGCAGCTCTTCCACCAAGTAGTGCTACTAATTTTTCTTTCATTTCTGTTTTTGATATATAATATTTATCTTCATCAGATTTATACATTGTATATCCACCAGCTACCCCTCTTGGTATTATAGATACTTCTTTTACATCTGTTTGTGTTTCTAGATATTTACTAACTACTGCATGTCCTGCTTCGTGATATGCTGTTAATTTTTTGTCTTTTTCAGAATATACTCTACTATGTTTTTCTAATCCTACTGTAACTTTTTTAATCGCTTCTTCTATATCTGAATTTTCTATATCTTCATGTTTATTTATTGTTGCTATAATTGCTGCTTCATTTAAAATGTTTGCAAGCTCAGCTCCTGTAAATCCAGCTGTATCTTCTGCTATGCTTTCTAAATTAACTCCATCTGCTAATCTTTTTCCTTCACTGTGGATTTTTAAAATATCTAATCTTCCCTTTAAGTCTGGTGTTGGTATTGTTATTTGTCTATCAAATCTTCCTGGTCTTAATAAAGCTTTATCTAACATTTCTGGTCTGTTTGTTGCTGCTAATACTATTATTGTTTCTTCTGAACTAAATCCGTCCATTTCAACTAATAATTGATTTAATGTTTGATTATTTTCTGTTTCTGCTCCACTATTTGATGTTCTTCTTGCTCCTATTGCATCTATTTCGTCAATAAATACTATACATGGTGCTAATTTTCTTGCTTTGTCAAATAACTTTCTTACTCTAGAAGCTCCAAGTCCTGCAAACATTTCTATGAATTCTGAACCACTCATTGATATAAATGGAACATCTGCTTCTCCAGCTATTGCTTTTGCTATTAATGTTTTTCCTGTTCCAGGTTTTCCATATAATAAAACTCCTCTTGGAACTTTTGCTCCCATTTTAGTAAATTTCTCTGGTTTTTTCAAAAAATCCACTATCTCAATTAATTCTTCTTTTTCTTCATCTAATCCTGCAACATCTTTAAATTTGATTTTTGTTTTTCTTTCTGTTTCTTCATAAACTTGTCCTTTTTCACCTAAACCTTGCATTTTAAATATCATTATAAATAATGCAAGCATTATAAATGTAGGAAATAAGCTTAAAATTGTTGCTGGTATTTGTGTCCAAACACTTCTTGGATTTTGTTTTAACTCAATATCATTTCCTTCTGCTGCTCTTTGATGTATTAATTCTACAAAAGCTTCTGTATTTGGAATTATTGCTCTTTTTTCTTCTTCAACATCTTTAATTTTTACTTTAATACTTGTACTTCCAACTGTCATTTCAACTTTTTCAATATTCCCATAAGATATTTCTTTAATTAAATCTGTATATGAAATCGTTTTATCATCTTTCTCATCTTTATTATTTATAAGATAAATAGCTGTACCAGCTAAAATAATAACTAATACAATCAAAGATATTGATGACATTATTAAACTCTTTTTTTTCTTATTGTTTTTATTCTTATCCATTTATATCATATCCTTTCTTATATATTTTTCCTTCTATATTTATCATAATATTGTAATTTATATATAGTAATAGTTTTAAAAATGTACGAAGCTCACGTGGGGACCACTGAATGCTGTTAAATGCTTAGCATTGTTACAGCATCAGTGGGAAGAGCTGAGAAATGTTAAAACTATTACTATATTTCAAAAACTTATACAATTTTATGATATATTTATCATGCATTAGACCCTTCTGGTTGCTCTCCATTGTTTGTATCATTATTTGTTTCTTTCTTTTCTTTTTTATCTGTATCTTTATTTTTATTCTTATTTTCTTCTTTTTCTTGTTTTTTATTCTCCTCTTGTTTCATATCTTCTTTTATTTCTTTTTCAATTTCAATAATTTTTTGAACTTCTCCTTGTTTTTTATTAAACTCTGATTTTAATATAAATAATGCTGCAATCATATAAATTGTTGCCACTAACATATACATAACTTCAAAATAAGGAACTACATAATTAACAAAAGCATTTACTCCTAGGTATATAATATATAGCAATGTTGGCAATGTTATTGAATATACTGCCATATTAAATACAGCAACATATCTTATTTTCAATCTTAAAATCATTGATGTTAAATATCCAAATATACTTATAATAATTATATAAAACACTGTATTCATAGCTTGCATAACAAGCGCATATATAAATAATACTAAAAATAAATTTAAATATAAAGGCATCATTACTGAACTTACTAGATAACTTGCTAAATCATCTTTACTAAACTCTGAAATATTTAACTCTTTAAACAATTCTTCATATTTATAAACTATATTATTTTCAGTTTCTTTTAAAATTAATTTATCTTTTAATACAACTACAGCTCTTTTTTCTTTTTTTATATCATCCATATACTGATTTTGTATATCTTCTGTTTCTGAAATTGTATCAACTATTATTTTCCCGAAGTTTTCATTTTCATTTATTATTGGTTCATTTATATCAATATCCAAAATCCCATCACTATATTTAAATTCAGGAGCATTTTCTTTTATATACTCACTAACCTGTTTCATTTGTTTACTCGTTCTAAAAACAGTAACACCTGCTGAAACTATTGCTAACATTACTATTAAAGTTATTAAATATCTTATAGCTTTTCCAAATCCTTCTGCTGAAAGTTCTGAATATTTTTCAACTTTATCTATTGAATACCATATTTTCTTGAAAAAACCTTTTTTCATTTCTCCATTATTTGTATTTTCTTGCTTTTCTTCTTTCATTATCTCCACTCCCTTTTAATAGAACTATCCACATGCTTAATACTCTGACTTAAAATAACCTCATCACCTATTTTTACATCTCTTCCTGTTATATCTACTGTAACATGATAAGTTCCTACTCTTCCTAATATTGGACATTTATTTCCATTAATCTCTACATATAGCCTTTGCTTTTTTAATAACATTCTAAAATCTTCTGCAAGATATCTAAGTTTATCAATCCCTCTTAACATATCTTTTCCTACTTGTATATTAAATCCATCAGAATATCCACAAGGTACTATTGCAACTTTTGTTTCTTTTTTTGTTTTATACGTATTAGAATATCCTATATTAAAATTTGCTGGAAGTTCTTTTATTTCAGATACATTTGATTTCAAATATCCTATTTTTCTTAATCCCATTGAATTATTAAATGATATTCTTCCTGTAAATGCCGAACCAATCCTTACAGCATTTAAATGCATGCTTGGAAACTTTATAAATGCTGATGTGTTACAAACATGCAATATTCCTGTTTCTATTTCATTCATTTTTAGAACTTCAATACAATTAATAAACCTGTCAAATTGAATTTTTGTATATTTATCATCATAATAAGCATTTGAAAAATGTGCAAATGTCCCTTCTATTTCTATATTTTCTGCTGGCTTTAAACATTTGATTATTTCTTCTCTATTATTATATACAAATCCATATCTTCCAAAACCAGTATCTATTTTTATATGAACTTTTATTTTTTTATCTAATTCTTGTCCAATTTTTTGGGCAATATCCAGAGCTTCTTTTGAACCAATTGTTAATATAATATCATTGTCAATTAATGTTCTAACTTCCTTTTTTATAGCTGTTGATGATAACATTAATATTCTTTCTTTAATTCCTGCTTCTCTTAATTTTATCGCTTCTTCAACTGTCGATACTGCAAAAAAGTTTATTCCATTATCTATTAAAAATTTAGTATATTCTACAATTCCTAATCCATATCCATTTGATTTTACAACTGCTATTATTTTTACTTTATTTCCATTGTCATCAGGTAAATTCTTTTTTGCATGTTCTTTTATTTTTTTTATGTTATGTCTTAAATCATTTTTATTTATTACTACTGATTTCATTTTTCCTCCATGTCCCATCGGGGACGTTTCTGTTTGGGACATTTTGTCCCATCTGGGACACATCTTCCTTTATTTTTTTCTTAAATTTCTCTTTATTTGTCTCAATGTTCTAAATGTTTTCTCTGAAAATTTATATAATTTGTATGTTAATGGTTTATATGGTATATATATTTCCCCTATGAATTCTGTAAATTTTGCTCCAAATCCTTTTTTAAATCTATATAATCCATATTGTGGATGGCTCTCATCAACAACTCCTGATACTCCTCTAAAGTCATACATATCATCTTTTCTTGCTATTGCCATTTTTATCATTTCCCATTGTAACAAATAATTTGGCATTAAGTTTCTATGTTGATTACTGCTTGCTCCATATAGGTACCATGTTTTATTTCCATAGAAGATTGGTATTACTCCTGATATTGGTTTTCCTTCATAATATGCCATTAATAATTTCATATGTCCTGTTGGTACCATATTATCATACATCTTTTCAAAGTATTCTAATGGTCTTGTTATAAATCCATCTCTATTTCCTGTTTCTAGCATTATTTTGTGAAAGTCTTTTAAATCTTCTCTTGTTCCTTCTTTTACTTCTACTCCTTTTTTTGTTGCTAAACGTATATTGTATCTCCATTTTTGATGAAATCCTGCCATTATTTCTTCTTCACTTTTTCCTTTTATGTCTAATCTGAATACATATCTTGGTTGTATTTCATCTTTGAAGTCTTTTGCATCATCTTTTATTTTGTATCCTAAATTTGTTACTACATCTCTAAATACTTGATCTTCACTTTCTATGTCTGGTTCTATTCTTAATGCCATTGCATTGTATTTTTTTGCTAATTCTTTTGCTCCATCTGTAAGTTGTTTCATTACTGCTATGTCATGTATGTTACATACTGGTCCTCTTGATGAATACATTATATTTCCGAATATTGGCATTTTTCTTATTAATACACATAATGAGCCTATTATGTTGTTTTCTTCATCTTCTGCTAATATTACTTCTGGTGTCCAGTTTGGCTTTTTTATTTCTGCCCATTCTAATGATTGTTGAAAATTACATCTTTCATGTTCTTCTAAAAATTTTTTATATGCTTTTTTTGATTCTTCATCTGTTACAAATCTCATTTTTTAATTTTTTCCTCCTAAATTATTATTTGCAATTTAAGCTTATTTTACACTAATAACATTAAATTTACAAGTAATTTTACTAAAAATTTACAAATGTGCTTTTTTATTATTAATATATCAACGTTTTAATATTCTTTATTATCTAGGGCTGACTAGTAACATTTATATTCTAATATTTAACATAATTTTTGTTATATAACTTGCAAATTATGTCAAATTGTTATATAATACATTTCGTTATAGGAATATTCCTATATATTAACTCCTTTTTACACTAATTAGTAAAAGGATACTTTACCTTTTATTTTTTAGTTTTTCATATAAACAATATAATATAAGACTGGAGGTATTAAGTATGAAAAATCGAGAAAGACTTGAAGTTTTACAAGCTATAGGCTTAATTGTAACTCTTATACTTATGTGCATTACTGTAGGGTTCCAATTATTTGCATATGATGCAATATTGCATGTAGTTTTATGTTTTTGCGTCATATTATTGTCAGCATTTATGTTGATTTTAGATCGGATATTGCAGGATAAAAAAAGTTTCTACGTACACTTTTTTTGGTTAGTAATTTGGGCATTTAATGTAATTATAACCCTATTTCATATGTAACTATAATAGTTATAGAAAGGAGCTTATATGCATATTTTTCTTATTCGTCACGGTGAATCCATAGCTAATAATGGAAGTAATTACGTTGAGCGGATTCCAGACCATTTAGTAGAATTATCTGATTTAGGTAAACAACAATCTCGTGAAGCTGGCATTTGGCTTGCCCAATATTGTAAAGAGCAAAATATTGCTTTTGATAATGCAAAAATATGGCGCAGCCCCTACCTTAGAACAAGGCAAACTTCTGAAGAGTTCAATTTGTCTCTTAAAATATCTAATATAAAAGAAGAGATATCTCTTATTGAGCAACAGTTTGGATTGTTTGACTGTATTTCAGATGAACAACGTAAAAAACTTTTTCCTAAAGAGTATGAAGAATATCAACGTCAAAGGCAAAATAATGGTAGGCTTTATGCAAAGCTTCCTCAGGGCGAGAGTCCTTTTGATGTTGCAATTCGAATTCAACAATTTATTGAAATACTTCATCGTGATTACCAAAGTGGTATTGATACCTTTTTTGTTTTCACTCATGGTACTGCTTTAAGAGCTTTCTTATTAAGATATTTCAACTATTCTACAGAATGGTTTGAAGAAGAAAGAAATCCTAAAAATTGTTGGATAAGAGAAATAAAAGATCATAAAGATTGCGGATATATTAATCTGTAATAATCATAACCACCCATAAAATGGGTGGTTTTCTATTTTTCTCTCATTTCATTTTTGTTCTTTTTCAAATAAATCTCTATATCTCTATATTACAGTGAACAAAATATTTTTCTATTTCATACTATTGCATAAAAGGAGATATTATATGATTAGTATTAGTTTATGTATGATTGTTAAAAATGAAGAAGACGTAATTGGACGCTGCCTAGAATGTGTGAAAGATGTTGTTGATGAAATAATAGTAGTAGATACTGGTTCTACTGATTCTACAATAGAAATTGTAAAAAAATATACCAATAAAGTATATCATTTTAATTGGGTAGATGATTTTTCAAAAGCCCGAAACTATGCCTTTTCAAAGGCTAGTAAAGATTATATTATGTGGTTAGATGCAGATGATGTAATTTTTGAAACTGACCTTGCCAATTTAAAACAATTAAAAAACAATTTAGATACATCAGTTGATATGGTAATGATGAAATATAATGTTGCATTTGATGAATATGATAATCCAACACTTTCTTATTATAGGGAAAGATTAGTGTCTCGTAAGAAAAATTATCAATGGATTAGTCCTATCCACGAGGTAATTCCTCCTAGTGGTAATATTATATATTCTGATATTGCAATTTCACACAAAAAGTTACATTCTAGTGATAAAAGTAGAAATTTAAGAATTTTTAATAAAATGATTATGGATGGATTAGAACTTGATCCAAGGCAACAATTTTATTATTCTAGAGAACTATATTATAATGGTCAATATCAAAAAGCAATTGATAATTTCAATAATTTTTTAGATTCAAAACAGGGCTGGGTTGAAAATTGTATTAGTGCTTGTATTGATTTATCTGACTGCTACAAAAAAATAAATGATAATAATAATGCTTTTTTAGCATTACTTAGAAGTTTTGAATTTGATAAACCTCGACCAGAAATATGTTGCAAATTAGGAAATCATTTTTTAGAAAATAATAATGTAGAAATTGCTATTTTCTGGTATGAATTAGCTATTTCAAATAAGCCAGATATGAAAAATGGTGGCTTTCATAATGCTGACTATTTTGGATATATCCCATATATTCAATTTTGTGTGTGCTATGATAAAATTGGTAATATGGAAAAAGCAATTTTTTATAATAATAAGGCTGGTAGACTAAAACCTAATGATAAGGCTTCTCTATATAATAAAAATTATTTCCAAAGTAAAAATATTGCAAACCAATAAAAAAATACAAGCATATACTATATAGAGTAAGCTCTCTCTTACTCTATATAGTATTAGAGCTCAATTATATGTATCAAATACACCTAACAATGTATTTACTCCAATACCAGGAGCTATTGTAAACCTTTCTCCTGCACTTTCTGGAACAATATCTATTGGTACTATTAGTAATGGAATTACAACAGGATTGTCAATCCCTGTTACTGCTCAGTCACGTTTATTAATGGTATATTCTGCTCAAGCTAGTGGTCTTTCTTTAATAAATACAGTTGTTGGATATGCAAGTGCTGGAATAGAAATATCTTAGAAATTGTAAGCATTTTTTGTAAAATTTAATAGATTATTTTAAAATCATAACCACCTGTAAAACAAGTGGTTATGATTTATTATTATTCAATACTTTTTGGTGGAGATGAGGAGAGTCGAACTCCTGTCCATAATATAATCCAAATAGACTTCTACAAGTTTATTTTATCATTTAAATTCATTCTTAAATCGCCGATAAACAGGCTACTTAAAAATATAACTTTATAAAAAATACCCACTACTTCTAAAGCAAAAGTAGCTTTGTTTCCTACTTTGTTATTGCACCTTAATCCAAATCAGTAGGCTATCTAGTTAAGATGACACTGCAATTAGGCAGCGTAAGCTAATTCTTCGTTATTAGCGTTTATATTTATTTTCCCGTTTTTTTAGTGGCCAACGAGAATCCACTACTTGCTATCTATTTTTCAAATAATATGTCGAAACCATTACATCCCCATATTACTTTTTTATTATACTACATTTTAACTAATTAATCAATATATATTAAGAACAAAAGAGGCATAATTAAAATTTTTTGACCTTTTAGATTACTTTTCATGCCTCGTATTTGTTCGTCTGCGAAAATTGCAAAGCAATTTTCTGTGGAATGTGTTTCTATTATAGGAAGTTCAGAGAACTTTCCTATAATAGAACAAAAGAGGGATTTTGAGACCCGTCTCCATAATCCCTCTTAAACTATTTTTCTAATCTTTTTTCATTTTCAATAATTGCCATAATTATTTGAACTGTTTTTTCTAAGTCATCATTTTTTATAACATAATCATACAATTTTATCTTTGATTCCTCATATTTTAGTCTACCAAGTCTTAATTCCATGTCAGCTTCACTTAAATTATCTCCTCGATTAATAAGCCTATGTTTCAATTCTTCTTTATCAACTTTTAGAAATATTGTTACTAGTTTTGTATCATTTTTTAAAAGTTTTATCAAACTTTCTGTACCATTCACTTCAATATCTTTAACTATTATTTTTCCACTCTGAATTTTATCATTCATTAATTTTTTAGATGTTCCATAATAATTTTCATGATGTTCATCATATTCATAAAACTCTCCATTTTTTATTTTTTCCTCAAATTGCTCTTTAGTTATAAAATGATATTGAACACCTTCTTCTTCACCTATTCTTGGTTTTCTTGAAGTAAAAGATGGAAGTGATATAACATCATCCATTCTTTTTATTAATTCTTTTTTTATTGTATCTTTGCCTGCTCCTGAAACTCCTGACAATATTACTAACATAAAACTCTCCTTTTATTATCAATATTAGTTATTTTCTTCTTCATCTACTTCATTTTTTTCAATAGTAACTTTACCCTCTGCTATTTCATTTGCTGCAAGTGTAACTGGTGACTCTTCTTTTACTTTTGTTAAAACTGTATCTCCCATTGCAATTTGTCTAGCTCTTTTAGAAGTAGCTATAACTAACTCATATCTATTTTTAGAATTTTTTAATAATTCTGTAACTGTTGGTTTTACTATCATTTATATTTACCTCCTATTTTTATTTTTTCTATTTTAAATTTTTAATGTATGTGAATGATTACATATAATCATTTGCATAAAATATTATAAAGTATTATTCTTCATCTTGTAATTGTGTAGCTGTTGTTGTAATATCCTTATCAATTCTTCCAGCAACTGTTTCTGGCTGTACAGCTGACAAAATAATATGACCTGAATCTGTAATTATTACAGCTCTTGTTCTTCTTCCACAAGTTGCATCAATAGCTGTTTTATCATCTTTAGCCTCTTGAACCATTCTCTTTATTGGAGCTGATTCTGGACTAACTATTGCAACAATTCTTTCTGCTGAAACAATATTTCCAAACC
Organism: Clostridia bacterium; assembly: GCA_022793875.1. Taxonomy (GTDB): domain Bacteria; phylum Bacillota; class Clostridia; order TANB77; family CAG-508; genus CAG-269. Next base: position 76,448 of record JAAWDR010000012.1, on the reverse strand, counting down.
CAATATTTACTATTTGCATAAATTTCACCCTTTCTATTTTTATAATATTTGCTAAAAACATTCTTATTATAAGTCTATTCTATATTTTGAACTTGCTCTCTTATATCTTCTAATTCTGTTTTAATATCAATAACTGCATTCGTTATTTCTAAACTGTTTGCTTTAGAACCAATCGTATTCGTCTCTCTATTCATTTCTTGTATAATAAAATCTAGTTTTTTTCCTATTGTTTCATTTTCTTCAATAGCACATACAAGATTTTCAAATTGATATATATGACTTTTTAATCTTGTAACTTCTTCCTGAATAGAACATTTATCAGCGTATATTACAACTTCTTGTGCTAATCTTGATTTATCTATTTCATCTGATTTTAGTATCTCTTTTATACGTTTTTCTAATTTTACTACATATTCTTCAATAAGTCCAGTAGATTTTTGTGAGATCTCATTAATTTTTTTCTCTATGTTAGATATTCTATTCAACAAATCTTGTAATATCTTTTCTCCCTCAATTTTTTTCATTTCTATTATTTTTTTAGTCGCCTCTTCTGCTGTTTCTAATACTTCCTTTTTTATTTTCTCATCTGTTTCATCAACACTTATTGATAATACATCTGGAAATTTCGAAATCTCTGTAACTTCAATATTACTTGATATATTCTCCTCAGTTGCTAATTCTTTTAATTGTTCTATATATACTTTTGCAATGTCTTTATTTATTTTAATACTTTTACATTCTTGACTATTATTTTCAAATGTTACAAATACATCAATTTTTCCTCTTTTTACTTTTTCTGATATTTTCTTCTTAATGTCTTCTTCTAAATAGCTTATACTTCTAGGTATTTTTATGCTTAAGTCTAAATATCTGTGATTAACACTTTTTATTTCTATTTGATATTCTCTACCTTCACAACTTAAATTTCCTTTTCCATATCCAGTCATACTTCTAATCATTTTCATTTACCTCTTTTTTCACTCTTTTTCTTTTTGGCTTTTCTTCTTGACTTATCACATCTTCTTTATTTTGGATTGTTGTTTTTGGGTTTTCCATCTTATTTTCTGTTTTATGTTTTAATTCTGTTTTAGTTATTGTTTTATTTTCTTCTTTTACTTGATTTGTTGATTTCTTTTTGGTCTGTGATGTTGTTTTATTTTGTTTTTTTATATTTGAAGTTTCTTGTTCCTCATTTTTGTTCTTTTTGACATTTTCTTTTTTTAGTGGTTCATTCTTCTTTACTATTTCTCTTACATCACTACGTTCACTTTCAATTTCTTTTCTGCCTTTTGTATATATAATTATACATTTTAATATAAAATACGTTGCCAAAAGATATGATGCAACTAATGAGTAACTTTTAAAATTAAATTCAAATTTATTTATTATATGCTCTGTAGTTAATGTGTATGTAGCTAATAACAATACTTCAATTCCCTGCATTGCTATCTTTCCATCATCTTTCTTATATGCTTTTTCAAAAATATATATTGATATAAATAGGAATGTCATTGTAAATCCTTTTATTGCTATGTCTAAATATTCTCTTCTTACATTTTCATAAGCTAAATTTAATATAAAAAAGTATAATACAATTACTATTGCTTTTAATATATTTAAATATATTTCTTTCATATATTTTTCATTTACTTCTTTTGCTTTTTTCATTTTTCTATTTCATTCCCTTCTATAGTTTATAATTACTACAACTTAGGTATTTTTACCATTAATTTAATAATTAATTTTCTAGTTCATACATTATAATACTCAAAACATTTAAAGCAACTGTTTCTGTTCTTAATATTCTTTTTCCTAATGTTATTATTTTAGCTTCGTTTTCCTTTAATAATTCAACATCTTGTTCTTCTAATCCGCCTTCTGGTCCTATAACAACTCCTATTTTTATTTTATTTTGATTATCATAATTAATATGTTGTTTTAAATATTTTAATTGTTCTTTTAATGTACTCTCTATTTCATTTTCATAAGCTACTAATACTATATCATAATTTTTAATAAAATCACATATATTTTTAACATTTACTATATTATTTATTTTAGGTATTATGTCTCTTCCACATTGTTTTGATGCAACTTCCGATATTTTTTGCCATCTTTCTATTTTTTTATTTTTGTCTTTTTCATCTATTTTTACAACACATCTTTTCATTTCTACTGGTGTTATATCATATACTCCAAGTTCAACTGATTTTTGTATTATATATTCCATTTTATCAGCTTTTGGTAATCCTTGAAATATTGTAACATTAATATTTGATTCTACATGTCTTTCTAGTTTTTGTTTTATTGTACACAATATATCTTCATTATTTATATTTTCTATATCACACAAAAAGTTTTCTCCATTTTTACTATTACATATTTGTAATTCATCTCCAATTTTGGCTCTTAATACTTTTTTTATGTGATTTACATCTTGTCCTTTTATGATTATTTTATTATTTTCGATTTGTTCTTCTTTTATAAAAAATTTTGGCATACTTTCCTCCATGTCCCATTGGGGACGTTTCTGTTTGGGACATTTTGTCCCATTGGGGACACATCTCTTTTTATGTTTAAAATTATAACATATCTTTTAATTTTTTTCAAACAAAAAAAGAACCTTAAAAGTCCTTTTTACATTTTATTAATAATTTTCAGCTTTTATTTCGAAATAAGCTTTTGGATGACTACAAACTGGACATATTTCTGGTGCATTTTTTCCAATTACTATATGTCCACAATTTCTACATTTCCAAATTCTATCTCCATCTTTACTAAATACTAGTCCATTTTCAACGTTTTCTAATAATTTTAAATATCTTTCTTCATGTTCTTTTTCTATTTTTGCAACTGATGAGAATAAATATGCTATATGGTCAAATCCTTCTTCTTTAGCTTCTTGTGCCATTCTGTCATACATATCTGTCCATTCATAGTTTTCTCCTTCTGCTGCTGCTTTTAAGTTTTCAGCTGTTGTTTTTATTTCTCCACCTTGTAATAGTTTGAACCACATTTTTGCATGTTCTTTTTCATTGTCTGCTGTTTCTTGGAATATTGCAGCTATTTGCTCATATCCTTCTTTTTTTGCTTTACTTGCAAAATATGTATATTTATTTCTTGCTTGTGATTCTCCAGCAAATGCTTCCATTAAATTTTTCTCTGTTTTTGATCCTTTTAATTCCATTTTTAACCTCCTAAAAGTTATTTTCGTATTAGAGTTTATACCAAAAACATGCCTTTGTCAAGATTTTTTTCATCAATTAATATTATTAGTGAAGAACAAAAGAGGCATGATTAAATCTTTTTTGATCTCTCAGAATACATTTCATGCCTCTTTCGTATACAAAATATTTACATTAATCTTTTATTCCAAAAATAAGTTTCACAAATCCTCTTAAAAATTTTGGAACTTTTTTTACAACTATAGTCATATGTAATACCCTCCTTTTTAACAGGCAAGCCACATTAAGCCTATACAAGCTAGTGCAACTCCTATTATAAATAGCCAACCTGTAAATGGAAGTAATAATACTAGTAAAATTCCTACCCCTATTCCTACTAAAACAACTCCTATTGTCTTCTTAAATAGCTTAAACATATTATTACCTCCTTATCTTTTTATATATTATATTACTGGAAAACTCTTATTGTTCCTTTTTATGTTACTTCTTACTAGAATAATATTTTATACCTTGCTTTTTTTAATTTATGAATATATAATATATATGTAAGAAAAGCACATATTTAAATAATATAGGTAGGGATTTTATATGAAAAAAAGTGATGTAATAAATTTTGTAGAATTATTAAAAAAAGCATATCCAGACGCAACTTGTAGTCTAGACTTCGAAACACCATTTCAAATGGTAGTTGCAGTTATGTTATCAGCCCAATGTACTGATGAAAGAGTTAACAAAACAACTCCTGAACTTTTTAAAAGATGTAAAACTATTCAAGACTTTGTTGATATAGATATCAAAGAATTAGAAGAAATTGTTCATCCCTGTGGTTTTTACAAAAATAAAGCTAAAAATATCAAATTGTGTGCAAAACAAGTCTTGGAAAATTTTAATGGTAAAGTTCCTGACAATATGGAAGATTTGCAAAGTTTAGCTGGTGTAGGCAGGAAATCTGCTAATGTTGTTATGCTTGAAGCATTTAACAAACCTCAAGGTATTGCTGTTGACACTCATGCTAAAAGGATTTCTAATTTAATTGGTCTTTCTAAAGAAGCTGACCCTTCTAAAATTGAAAAAGACTTAATTAAAATTTTCCCTAAAGAATATTTAAAAGATATTAATCATTTATTTGTTTGGCATGGTAGAAATACTTGTGTTGCAAGAAAACCAAAATGTGATGTTTGCCCTGTTAATAAATATTGTAAAACTTATAAAAAATGAGACAAGCATCTCATTTTTTTTCATATTTTATAACTTCAATATTACTATTCTTACTTCTTTCTACCATTTTTTCATAAACCTTATTTCTCAAATTCTCTTGTTGCTCTTTTAAAGTAAGTCCCTCATCTGGAAAAAATGGTCCATCTACATATGATACTATTTTAACTTTATTATTATTTTTTCCATAACACTTATATGTATTAGTTACACAAAATGAAGGCTTTTGTAACTTTACTGGATATTTAAAAGAAACTGATTTAAAAGGTCTTATTTTAGTATAATATGGCCATATATGAGCTTCAGGAAATATTGTAATTGAATATCCTTTATTAACTCTTTTTTCAATTGTATCTAAAAAGCTTTTCATTGCATCTTTATTACTTGGGATTGGTATTGCTCCTAACATCTGAACAATATTTCCTAAAAATTTCATTGATACATTTTCTGGATTTACTATTAAATAATTTATTTTAGGATAAACACAATTGCTTATTAAAAATGTATCTGCAAAAGCTTGTGTATGATTTCCATATATAAAATATCCTTTTCTTTTATATGGTTTTAACTTTTCTTTCCCTATATATTCTACTCTAAATTTTATCTTAGCATATAAATATTTTATTGGAACACTTAATACATTCTGTATAATAAATGCACAAATATTCCATATTATATTTTTATGAATATATTTATAATTCTCATCTATTTTTCTTGGTATTATTTTTGCTGTTGAAAATTCATCATTCAATTCATCTTTATAATATATTACTTTATTTTTTATCATAATTTTTCCTTCTTATATTATAAGATGTTGATATCCTTAACATATCAACATCTTATAAATAATTATTTTTATATAATAGATTTTTCTTTTTCTATATTGTTAATTGTTGTATATTCAAGTGGAATTTTATAAAATTCTTCATATACTTTTTTCCAAACTCTTGAATTTTCTTCTAACATATTATTTGTATTTTCTTTTTCTGTTATTTTCTCATTTGGATAAATTGGCTCTTCAATATTTACAGTATATTCTTGTACTGGGAATCCATCTTCTCCAATTATATCACTATCATTCATTGTGATAAATATTGGTATTACTGGAACTTTATTTCTTGATGCAATTTTAAAAGCACCTATTTTTAATGGCTTTGGTTTTCTATAATTCCACCACATACTTTGTTCTGGATATACTAATATAAAATCTCCTTTTTGTAAAAGAACATCTACTGCTTTCATAAATTCTACCATTGTTCTATTGCTAGAACTTAATGGTAATGTATCAGCATTCCTAAATAGAAATCCATAAAAACCCGGAAAATTAGTATAATTTCCTTCTCTTATTACTTTGTGCAATCTTTTTGTTTTTGCTTGTCCTGACATTCTAAATGTCTTTTCTATTGTAAAACAGTCAAATGGGTTAAAATGATTACATGTTATAATTGCTCCTGTTTCTACTTTACTTAAATTTTCTATCCCTTTTATTTCTTTTATAATTAATTTATTATTTTTTAGTAAACTATCTAAAAATCTTTCTCCTACTTCATTTGCAAATATTCTTTTTAGTTTACTTGTCATTGTAGTTCTTAAATAATCTATGTTATCAGGAGTTAATACAATTGTTGGTGGATCATTTTCTACATCTATATCAAATTTTCCTTCTCTTTCAAGTTGTTCTATCTTTTTCAAAACTTCTACTCTATCTGGTGCTTTTTCTATTTTTTCTTTCTGTTCTTCTATTTCTTCTTTATCTTTTCTTTTTATTCTTATTTTTATCATATCCATTGTTCTTTTTGTTTTTTTCTGTATTTGATTTTCTTTGTTGTCTCTCTTTGTATTCATAAAACCTATCTCCTATATTCTCTATCATCGCCTACACATGTATTTTCTTTAGTTGCAAGTTCTACTAACATTCTCTCCGCTTCTCTATCTTTAAATTTTTGTTCTTCTGTATAGTTTTCTCTTACTTTTAAAATTTCATCATAGAATTCTGTTTTTTTGGCATATTCCCAAAAATATTCATTATATGTAACATCTTCAAAATGCCATGGTTTATATGCAAAATTATAGTGTACTATTTTTATATCTTCTGGCTTTGTTTCTTCATTAACATATGGCATTACATTCCAATCATGACTAATTAATTTTACTCTTCCCTTGCATAGTCTATTTAAATAGTCTTGGTCTTGTGCAACTGAAAATTTTACTTTTTCTAATAAATACAAAAATTTTTCTTGAAATTTAAACTTTCTTAATTCATCTAAATTCATTAATAATACACCTGCATTAAAATAGTGTTGATATCTTGCAACCCCTACTACTAATTCTGCATAATCTTGAAATACTTTAGTAGTTTGAATTATATCATCTGGTGCAGCTGCTACTAAATTAGTTCCCATATCTGTATTATATAATTCTGATATATCTCCTAATACTATAATATCACTATCTAAATATAAAACTTTATCATATTGTGGATATAATTCTGGTAAAAATAATCTAAAATATGTTGTATTTGTATAATAGTCACGCGTATATAACTTATCTTTAACTTTTTCTATGTAATATTTTAAATCCACAAATTCTATACTTACATTTTGATTTTCATATTTTTTTATTTGTTCCATATGCTCTTTTTGCACATTTGTATGTAAAACTTTTATTAAGTATTTATAGTCTTTACTTGCATTTTCTATTAATGATTGAATAGCAACTGCTAAAAATTTTGTATATCCATCATCTATTGCAAAAAATATTGGTATTTCTTTTAAATTCTCGCTCATCTATTTTCCCCTTTTTAATTACTAAATTTTTTTAACTTATGCATTATTTTACAAAAACTTTTCTTCACATTTTTCTGTAATTTTATCTATTTTATCTTCATATTGTTTTTTTAATTTTATATACTCTTCTAAATCTGCATCAAATGCATGACACCTTAAAACACTATGTACTTCTTTGATTTGCCATTGTTTAAAATTCTCTATACGTGGATATGGTATAAGTAACAGTCTTTTACAAAAATGACAAATTACTGTATCTTTTTTATTAAATCTTGCTTGTTCATTATATATTCTTGGTAATAATAATTTTTTTGTTGTAGCATGATATACTGCATCTTGATCAGCAAATAGCATCTTCTTGTTTTTTATTAAATCTCTTGCTTTTTCTAGTAATTTTGTTTCTTTTATTTTTTTCATATTTAGTAGCAACATTCCAGCATTTATATAATCTGGATATAAGAACCAAGAACCATATTTTTCTTTCACTGCTGCATATTCATATTCTGATATATCTGTATTATATAATTTTGATATATCATCACCTGCCATCATATCAATATCTAGATATAATATTTTTTCTGGAATTTCTGGTATTAAATCTGCTAATAATCTTAATAATGTATATGGTGTGCAATATGCATTTTCATTTTTACAATATCCAAATTCTTTTTCATAAATTTCTGTTACATTCATCTTTCTTACACTATTTTCTTGATTTTTAGATTTTACAACTTCATTTAAAAACTCTATTTGTTCATCTTTTATTGCTATATATTCAGGTTTTACTCTAGAAAGATCCATTGTAAAAATAAAACAATTTACTGGTTCCTTTGTTTTATTTGTTATTGATATAAGTTCTGTAAGTGCTCCATCAAAAACTTTCTCATTTCCACATAAAAGTATATTCATAAATTTTCCCCTATTAATTTTATCAAATCTTTATTATTATATATTAATTTTTTTCATTTTTCAACTTTTTTTGTATTAAAATATTTATAATTGTTATTATCATACTAACGAATATTAATAAATAGAAGCTTACACCTCTAGTTAATAGCATAACACTATTTATCATATTTTCTGGCAAAATTGATGCAAATATTGCTAAAAATCCACCTTCACTAACACCTACTGCTCCTGGTGATGGTATTGCAGAAACTGTTGCATATAATAATGATTGTATTGTTGTTATTTGAACAATATTCTGTCCACTTAGTCCAAATGAACGATATACCCAATATGATACACTATAAAATGCTATAAACTGAATATATGTTGTTATAATTGTTTTTAAAATTACTAGTTTATTATTTTTTATATAATCACTACTATCATGATATTTACTTATTTCACTTTCTAACCTTTGCTGTTTTTCCTCTATATTTTTAATCTTTAATTTTTTCATTATTTTAATTACAAAATCAATTAATTTTCTTAACATTTTTTTTGAAAAAATTGCTATTAAAAGTAAAGCAAGTGCACTAGCATTTAATGCTATTCCTAAAATAAATAATATTACTAAAGCATTATTCAAATATTTATAATTAAAAATTATGCTTATTAAGCCTATTGAAATTGTTACTATTTGAGTACTACTTAAATTAATCAAAAGTGCTAATGTTGAATTTGCAATTGTAATCTTTTCCTTATGCATATAATATATTTGCATTGGTTGACCTCCACTTGCTGCTGGTGTTATACCACTAAAGAAAAATCCTATCAATGCATATTTTATACTACTTATAAATGTTATTTTTTCATTTAACATTTTCAATGTTCTTCTTATATTTATTGCTTCTCCTATTACATATATACACATACATATTACTGCTATTACTATATATTGATATTTTGCATTTTTTACTAAACTAAATATTTGTGTTACATCTTGATCTTTTAAAATTATATAAAATGTTAAAATTATTAGTATTATAAATAATATAAAATTTCTTATCATTTTTTTTATTTTTCTAACTTTTCTATCTTCCATTTTTCGACTTCTTTCTTCCTTGTCTATTATCTTTTATTTTTTTATTTTTGTCAACTATTATTTATTACGATTTTAAAATTATATTTATTGATATTTTACATAAAGTATGATATAATAGACACATAAATTATATATTTTATATTATTCCTTCGTTTTGCAACTCTTAGTCAAGTTTTAACAAAAGTAACTATCAACTATCATTCTATGAAAGGAAGGCAAAAACATGAACAAAACAACAGCTTTTTGCGAACAACACAACATCAAAACAACATTGAAGAAAAGATGGTATGAAAAAATCTTAAGTTTTCTTTATACACGGCGTATGAAAAAATACCATAAAGATTTAACCATTCTTCAATACAACTATGAACGTTTGGAAAATGAAATTAAAAAAGCAATTGAATATTATACTACACATGAAGTTCCTAAAATAGCACCATATACTCATGAACGATTTGAAATTGAAATGCCTGAAATTGACTTTTCTGACATTCATATTGCATTAGAACAAATTTATGATTCTTTAGAATTCGTCAATAAAAGTATCATTTGGAAGGAAATGTTTAAATTAACCAGTACTGTTCTTTATAATGCAAGAAAAGATTTTATTCTTGATGCAATTGCAAAAATACCAAATAATAAAAATGTTGTAGTAATAAAGAGTTCTTATATTCCTAAGGAAAATACTGAAAGCGCTTTTAAAAAACAGTGTATTGAATTAGCTAATAATCCTTCTTCAAATTGGCTTAGTATTCGTTGTGTGTTTTGTGCTGAGTGGATTGCTTTCTGTCCTTCTCAAAGTACAGATAAACAAATTGAGGAAATAATTAAAAGTTGGCATGGTGAACCTGCAAAATCAAATATTTCTTATTTGTAATGCCACATATGTCAAAAATAGGGATGTCTTGTTAAGGCATCCCTATAAATTTTTTAGTATTTCATCAAATATTGTTGTATTTTTATTATTATTTTCAAAAATGTTATCTGGATTATATTTTATTCTCTTTTCTTCTTCTATCTTTTTTCTATCGTAACTTTGTTTATTAATAATCTTTTCTCTTTGACTTTGAGTTTCCCAATAATCTCTATTCTATATTCATTCTTATAAAGTAAACTTTGAAATTGTTATGTTCATTTTATATTATTAAACAAATATAAAACAACATAAAATTTTAAGATCAACAAAAAAAAACAACCAGATTTTATTTTCTGATTGATTTCTTATCTATCTGTTCAATTTAGTTCGAACAGATACACGTTGGTGCAGATGGCCGGAATCGAACCGGCACGGTTTATTCAACCGCAGGATTTTAAGTCCTGTGCGTCTACCAGTTCCGCCACATCTGCATATAATATTTTTGAACTGGTTTATCTTAACGACAATTAATATTATAATATTTACAAAAAAATTTGTCAATACATTTTTTAAAATTTTTCACTTTTTTATAAAAAATATTTAAAATTCAGAAGAAAATACAAAAATATATCACTTCCGAATTTTAAATAATAGTTCTTTATTAATCTTATTTACTATACATTGCTAGATGCATTATCTCCATTAAATGGAATAAATTTGTTAACAATACTTTGTTGTTCAACACCTTCTGTTCTAAATGTCATAAATGATGTATTTATTTTATTATCAATTTGTTCTTCTATTTCATCTTGATTAGCATGTTCTGCTAAAACTAATTCACTAACTAAAATTTGTTTAGCATTATTTAACATTTTCTTTTCACCTGTTGAAAGTCCTTTTTCTTTTTGTTTAAAGCTTAAATTTCTAACAACATCTGCTACTTCATAAATATCTCCACTTTTCATTTTATCCATATTATCTCTATATCTTTTGTTCCAATTTTTCTCCATTTCTGTTTCATCTTCGCTAAGTACCTTAAAAACTTTTTCTGCTGATTGTTTATCTATTATATTTCTTACACCTACTTCTTCTGCCTTAGCTGTTGGTATCATTACTTTTACATTACTTGGCATTTTTAAGATGTAGTATGATTGTTTCTCACCTAATATATCTTTTTCTTCTATTGAATCAATTGTCCCTGCTCCATGCATTGGGTATACTATCTTATCTCCTACATTAAACATGTAAGCCATCTCCTCTCATTTAGTTCATTATAAATTTAAAATTTATAAATCTATTTTGTTCAGCAAAAAAATATTATAAAGTCATGTCAATATGAGATAACTTTATTGGATTTTTTAACCATATTTATTATACAACAAAAAAAGAAAAAAGTCAAAGCTTTTATTTTGACTTTTTATGTTCTTTTATCTTAAAACACTGTTAGCTCTAAGTAAAATTTTTTTCATTTTTATTTTGAAGTTGATCCAAATCCTCCTACTCTTTCTCCTTCTGCATTGTCATCATCAGATACTAAATATTTTTGAAAAACCCCTTGTCCTATTGCTTCACCTTTTTTTATAATTGTATCTTCTTCTTTTATATTATAAAATGCAAACATTATGTGTCCATCATTATCTGGATTTCCATAATAATCCTTATCTACTACTCCTACACTATTCGCTAATATTAATCCTTTCTTTTTTGGATTAGAGCTTCTATTATATATCATTAATACCTCGTCATCTTGCATATATGATTTTAAACCTGTTTTTACTAATGTTGGTGCCATTCCTTTTTTAAAACTAGGAATTATTGTATCTTCTGCTGCTTCTATATCATATCCTGCTGAATATTTTGTTTTTCTTACTGGAATATTTATTCCTTTATCTTCAAATCCTTTTGCTACTTCAAATCCTCTTATTTTTTCCATTTCTTATACCTCCTATTTTATATATAATTAGTAATACACATAATAATAATCACTTTTTACTCCAAAACCATTAAATTGCACATTTACAGTCCCTGGCATACCATTAGTCTTTACATCGTATTCATATATTCCTATCTCATACTGTCTTGATACAAAATCATATCCTAATGATGTTTCTTCATAAGAAACAACAATATCTCCATCTATTGTTATTGTTCCAACTCCACCAGTTGCACAACTTACTACTAACACTTTTATTTCATTTACCCCTTCTGGTATTTGATTTGACTCTCTTCTTTGCATTCCATCAAATTTAGTCTTGTACAAATCGTTTAGTGCATCTTCTACACTTATTTCATTTCCATCTGATTTTATGTAGTATATATCTTTAGATGAATATTTATATATTGCATAAATACTTGATACACTCCCAATCAAAATGCCAATTACCATAACAGTTATTAATAAAAACTTATTATTTATTATATTACTTGATAAATAATTCACAAATTTTCTCCCTTCTATAATTTATACATTTATAATATATTATTTAAAATTAAGTTTGTCAAGGTAATTTTATGTACATTTTTGAATATAAAAAAGACATTATGTATTTTTACAAAACGTCTTCTTATTATTTATATTATGCTCTTGCCTCAACAATAAGCTTTATTCCTGTTCTATCTTCGCCTTCAACTTCAACTTCAGCGAATGCTGGTATACATACCAAATCTACTCCTGATGGTGCTACAAATCCTCTTGCTATTGCTACTGCTTTTACAGCTTGATTTAATGCTCCTGCTCCTATTGCTTGCATTTCTGCTTTGTTTGATTCTTTTACTAATCCAGCTATTGCTCCTGCTACTGAATTAGGATTTGATTTCGATGAAATTTTTAAAATTTCCATTTTCTTTTGCCTCCTATTATTAATTTATTTTTTGTTGCAACTTCTATGATGTTATTTTATATCTTCTGGGAAAAATTGTAAATAGTTTTTTGGAAATTTTTTCCATTTTTTCATCGCAATAAAAATCATTTTTCGACATTTATTCTTAATATTTAAATTTCTCTTTATTTAATAGTTATAATTTATATAATCAAACAAATAAACACGTCCCTATTGGTTGATTCTTTTTATGTTTGTAACTTTTGAAGTTTTATCATCAACATCAAAAATAACTCCATTAAATATACATTCACCTTCTGCAATTTTATATTTTTCTGGAAGAGTTGTCTCAAATCTTTTTATAGATGCTTTTATATCCATTCCTATTACAGAATATTTAGGCCCTGTCATTCCTATATCTGTAATATATCCTGTTCCATTTGGTAAGATTTGTTCATCTGCTGTTTGTACATGTGTATGTGTTCCAAATATTGCTGTTACTTTTCCATCAAAATAATATGCTAATGCTATTTTTTCAGCTGTTGCCTCTGCATGAAAATCTATTATTATTATATCAACTTGGTCTTGAATTTTTTCTATTATTTTTCTAGCTCTTAAAAATGGATTTTCAGTTAATATATTGATATCTACTCTTCCCATTAAATTTATTACTGCTATTTTTTTATCTTTACATTTATAAATGTTATATCCTTTTCCAACTACTCCTTCTGGATAGTTCGCTGGTCTTATTATTTTAGGATTGTCTATAAATTTAAATATATCTTTTTTTCCCCATGTGTGGTTTCCCATTGTTACTACATCTACACCTTGTGATATAATATCATTAAAGTTTTTTTCTGTAATTCCCATTCCTTCTGCTGAGTTTTCTCCATTTACTATTATAAAATCTATATTTTCTTTTTCTTTTATTCCTTTTAATTTGATTTTTAATTCATTTACTCCTGCTGTTCCTACTATATCTCCAACTGCTAAAATTTTCATTTTGTTTCCTTCTTTCTTTTTTTATTTATGTTTATATAATACTATAAAATTCTCTTTAATTCAAGTTTTTCACATTAATTACTTATAAAATTAGGGTAGAAAATTTATATTTCCTACCCTAACCAAAAACTATTATTCAATTTCTTCATATTCCAGATCTATAACCTTTTCTTTTCTATCTTTTGATAAAATTTTCTCCACTTCCTTTAATACAGATAATTCTGAATGATATGAACAACTAAGCATTATCCATATAACTGCACAAAAAATTGAAACTACCAAATTGAATATGTTATCACGTTCAAAAAAAATCCGAACACAATAACACCAACCTGCTATGAATGTTAATATCATCCTAACTTTACAAGACTTGCTTGTAAAATATGTTCCTCTTTTCTTGCTACTACTAGAGCTAATTCCCCATACAATGATAACAATAATAGCAATAATTACTAAAAGTCCACTAATCAATTCTTTCATAAAGTCTTTCTCCTTTTCTTGAAAAATATTGTTAATAGTTTATTTTAATTCACAACTCAGTGAATTTTTAAAAGTGTAACATTGATCAATCTCTTTTATTATACTATGAATTTACATAATTTGAAAGTAATACAGAACAAAAGAATAGAACAAAAGAAGCATGATTAAAATTTCTAGACCTTTTAGAATACTTTTCATGCCTCGTCTTTGTTCGTGCGCCAAATTTGCTTTGGCAAATTTGTGTGCAAAGTATTTATATTATAGGAAGTTCGGAGAACTTTTCTATAATATAAAAAAAGTTGTGGCATAAGCCACAACTTTCTTTATTTTGCATAATCAACTATTCTAGTTTCTCTAATAACATTAACTTTAATTTGACCTGGATAATCCATTTCATTTTCAACTTTTTTAGCTACATCTCTAGCTAAAATAGTCATTTGATCATCATTAATTTTATCTGGTTTTACAATAATTCTAACTTCACGACCTGCTTGAATTGCAAATGATTTATCTACTCCATCAAATGAATCTGCTATTTCTTCAAGATTTTGTAATCTCTTGATATATGCTTCTAAAGTTTCTCTTCTTGCTCCTGGTCTTGATGCACTTATTGCATCAGCAGCTTGAATTAGTACTGCTTCTAGAGTCTGAGGCTCAACATCTTCATGATGTGCTTCAACTGCATTTATAACTAATGGATTTTCTTTATACTTTTTAAGTATTTCAACACCAATCTCAACATGTGTTCCTTCCATGTCATGATCTAATGCTTTTCCAATATCATGTAATAATCCTGCTCTTCTAGCTAATTTTGCATCTAATCCTAATTCCTCTGCCATAATTCTTGCTAAATTTGAAACTTCTATTGAATGATTTAGTACATTTTGTCCATAGCTTGTCCTATATTTTAGTTTTCCTATTAATTTTACTATATCTGGATGTAATCCTATTACTCCTGTTTCTAGAACTGCCCTTTCACCTTCTGATTTTATTGTTTCTTCAACTTCTTGTTTTGCCTTTTCTACTACTTCTTCAATTTTTGCTGGATGTATTCTTCCATCATCAATTAGTTTTTCTAATGCTATTTTAGCAACTTCTCTTCTTAATGGGTCAAATCCTGATAGAACTACTGCTTCAGGTGTATCATCTATTATTAAATCTACTCCTGTTAATGTTTCTAAAGCTTTTATATTTCTACCCTCTCTACCTATAATTCTTCCCTTCATTTCATCACTTGGAAGAGCTACTATAGATACTGTAGTTTCTTGTGAATGGTCTGCTGCACATTTTTGAACTGCATATGTTAGTAATTCCTTAGCAGTTTTATTTGCCTCTTCTTTAGCTTTTAATTTTGCATCTCTTATTATAGCAGCTTTTTCTGAAGCAACATCTTTTTCCACTTCTTTTAATAAAATGTCTTTCGCTTCATCTCTAGTTAAAGATGCTATTTTTTGAAGTTCTTGAACTTCTTTTTCATGTAATTCCTCAATTTCTTGTCTACGTTCATCTAATTCTTTTATTCTTAATTCTAAGTCCTCTTCTTTCTTTTCAAAATTTTCTGAACGTCTATCCAAATTTTCTTCTTTTTGAATAAGTCTTGTTTCTTGTCTTTGTACTTCGCCTCTTCTTTCTTTAATCTCTTTATCTAATTCATTTCTACTGTTCACGATTTCTTCTTTGGCTTCAATAATTTTTGCCTTTTTCATATTCTCTGCTTCAATTTTTGCCATATTAACTATTTTCTTTGATTCTTCCTCAGCACTTTTTATTTTAGATTCTGCAACTTTTTTTCTATATACTATTCCTACTAGTATTCCAATTGCAAGTGAGATTAAGACAGCGGCGATAACGATTCCTATATTCATGAATCTACACCTCTTTCTTATTAAATTTTCAATGTTCGAATAAAATATATATGTATGTTTGATTTTTTAATATATTTTTTCTTACCTATTCTATTTTATCTTTTCTAGGCACAACTGTCAAGTCATTTTAAACAATTTGTAAAAATAAAAACTCCTTACCAATTTTTTATTGATAAGAAATTTTATTTTAAATTTATTTTAAATATATATTAGGATCAACTTGAACTGAATCTTTTAAAATCTCAAAATGAAGATGAGCTTCGTCTGCAATTTCAAAAGCAGCTGTATTTCCAACTGTACCTAGAGATTGTCCTTTTTCAACTTTTTCACCTTCCACAACAAATTCAGATGTTAACAAATTAGAATAAACTGTTTGAAATCCATTTGCATGTTCAATTATAACTGTTAAACCATATCTAGGATCATTTTTTATTGTCTTTACTGTTCCTGTTTCTGCTGTTTTTACTACTGTTGTTTTATCTGCTTTTATATCAATTCCTGTATGAACTGTCCACTCTTGTAGAGTTTCTGAATATACTAAATTGTCTTTAGCAAAATCTCTTGAAATTTCTCCTTCAACAGGTAAATCAAATTTTAATTCAACATTATTTTTGTTTTCTTCTTCTTTTTTATTTTCATCTCTTTTATCTTTTTCAGCTTCTGAATTTGTAGGTGTTATTTTATTTGTTGTTAAAATGTTTTGAGTTGTGACATTATTTTGTGAATCTTTTACTTGATTATCTGAAATAGTATTAATTTCATTAACACTATTAATATTATTATTTGAATTCATTTCTTCTGATAACTCATTTACCTTCTTCCCAATTTCAGAACTTGCACTTTCTGTATTTTCTGATGAATTAACATTATTCAAAATACTAGATATTTGTTCTTCTGTTAAAGTTCCATCTTTAACTTCATCATTTAAATTTTTGCTATATATTAATAAAGCAAATACTATTATTGCGAGAATTGCAACAGCTATACCAGAATATTTTATTATCTTAATGCTTAATTCATCATCTTGATTATCTCTTTTACGTACATTTCTTCTCATAAAATCCTCCTTAAAATTTATTTATATTACAATTATTTCCGGATTTTATAAAAATATACAGCTATTTAAATAAAAATTTGTTATATTTTATTTTCAAATAGTAATACTTTTTATTTATTCTCATGCTTTCCCACGTAGCACTCGTAAAAATAAAAAGTATTACTATTTGTAGTATAATATAATAACTTATCATCTTTTAATTTATATAAGGTTAACCTCCTTAATCTCAACATCCTTATAAAAATGCTTAATAATCTCATCAGCATTTTTTCCTTGTTTAGCCAAACTATCAGCACCAGTTTGGCTCATGCCAACACCATGCCCATAACCTTTAACCGAGAATTTTATACTATCCCCTTCTCTAATAACTTCAAAATTAGCAGACCTTAAACCTAATAAACTTCTCACCTCAACACCTGAAACCTCGTGATTTCCAAACTTTATTGTTTTAATTCGATTACCTTCAGTATATTCTAAAATTTTGATATCATCTTCATTTGAAAAATCTATTGAAATATCACTATATTTTTCTTTTAGTTTTTCTAATAATTCTTCTTGTTTCAAAACAACTTCTGATGAATATTGAGTATATGCATCTTCTCCCGAAGTCTCTACACTTTGCAAATATGGGTATCCTGTTCCTCCCCAAACATTTACTGGTATCTCTGTAATTCCTCCACTGTTAGAATGAAAAAATGCATTTATAGGAACATTATTATAAGTTATAATTTTTCCTTTTGTGTCATTTACTGCATCACATATTTTTTGCCAATTGCTTTCTCTTTTACTTTCTTCCCATCTTGCTAATCTATCATCTTTTGAAATCCATGCCTGACAACATGTTGAATCATCACATATATCTGCATTTTCATGTTTTTTATTTAATATTTTATATATTGTATATGTTCTAGCAACTATTGCTTGTGCTTTTAAAGCTTCAATTTCATAATCAGCTGGCATCTCTGCTGATACAACATTACACAAATATTCATCAATATTTACTTGTTCTACTTCTCCTGTTTTTTTATGTAATAAATTTATTGTTCCATATTTATTATATTCATATACTACTTCTTCATTTTTTTGTATAGTTTGATTATCTTGAGCATCACTAGAATTATTCTCTTGAACACCTGTTGAAACTGTTCTTTTAGTTAGCATTGCAGGCACAATAAAACATATTAAAATAAAAACTATCAAATATATCAACACATTCTTCAAAATTATACCTCCTTATGCAGAAGTCAGCTTCATCTTCATACTACTTAATATTTTTCTTTCTATTCTAGAAACCTGGACTTGACTTATTCCTAATATTTTAGCAACTTCAGTTTGAGTTTTCTCTTTATAAAACCTCAATAAAATTATTTCCTTTTCCCTATCTTCTAGTTCACTTATTAATTGATTTACTACCATTCTATTTGTAATAATTTCTTCCTCATTTTTTCCTGTTGATATCCTTTCAAATATTGTTAGCTGTTTTCCATCCTTATTTTCTGATACTACACTTCCATCTATTGATTCTATAGTATTTGCTGATTCCATAGCTATTATAACATCTTCCTTTTGTACTTTTAATTCCTTACATATTTCTTCTATTGTAAGTTCTTTTCCTGTTTTAAGTAATTCATGCTTTTTTAATTCATTTATTTTTACATTTAATTCTTTAATACTTCTACTAACTTTAATTGGTCCATCATCTCTTATAAATCTTTTTATTTCTCCTAATATATATGGTACTGAATATGTAGATAATTTTACTTCAAAATTTGTGTCAAATCTTTTTATAGATTTTATAAATCCCATACAACCTATTTGATATAAATCTTCAACTTCATATCCTCTGTTCATAAATCTTTTTACTATACTCCAAATAAGTCCATTATTATCTCTTATAAGCCTATCCATTTCAAATTTATCACCGTTGTTGTGCTCTTTTTATTGAATCTATCCTATTTTCATACATATATAACACTTACCTCTAATTCTATTCTTTTGTTAATATTTTAAAATTATTCTCTTCTTCTACCTTTTCTTCTTTCTTTATTGTTTTTACTAAAGTAACTTTTGTTCCAAGTCCTACTATTGACTCTACTTTCATGCTATCCATAAAACTTTCCATAATTGTAAATCCCATTCCTGATCTTTCTAAATTAGGTTTTGTAGTATATAATGGTTCTTTTGCTATATCAACATTTTCTATTCCTTTTCCATTATCTGAAATATGTATAGTTATAGTATTATCTTCCAATTTAGCATTTATTTTTATAATTCCTTGTTTGTTTTCATATGCATGTATTATGGAATTTGTAACTGCCTCTGATACTGCTGTTTTTATATCAGCCAATTCTTCTATTGTTGGATCTAGTTGTGATGCAAATGCTGCAACTGTTATTCTTGCAAATGCTTCATTTGATGATTTACTTAAAAATTCTAATTTCATTTCATTTTCAAATCGTTCTTTCATAATTCCTCACATTCCTTTCTTAAAGGTACAAACTTATTTTTCAAACTTTCCCTCATCGTTTTTACTAATAACAACTTTCTGTTACTGGTATTAGTTTTAATATTCCACTCATTTCAAATATCTTTTTTACATTTTGTGTTAAGTTCGCTACTTCTAATTTTCCACCTAACATATTTGTAAATTTATATCTTCCTATTATTAATCCTATTCCACTACTATCCATGAAAGTAACACTATCAAAGTCAAATATAACCTTTTTAGGCATATATCTTTCAATTTCATAGTCTGCTTTCCTCCTTATCTTTTGTACATTACAGTCATCAATTTCATCTATGATTTTAAAAACCAATAGCTTGTCCTCTTCATAAAATTTTGATTCCATTTTTATCCTCCCGTATTTCTTATTTGTTAATTATTATAATTCTTTTTCCATTTTTTTCCAATAGCAAAATAATAGAAGTTTTGTCGAACATATAAAAAGTTTTCGACAAAACTTCTATTATATTAATCATCTTCTGGAAAAATATCATCTTCTTGTGTTTCATTATATTCGTATTCATAATCAACTTCTTCTTGTTTTTGAATTTTATCTAAATTCTTTTTTGCTTCTTCTTTTTTATGATTTATTTCATTTCTTGTTTCTTTTACTTCTTTAGGAACTTTTTTACTATTTTCATTGTTACTTCTCTTTTGCATCTCTTTTAATACTTTTTCAGTTTCTTCTTTTTTATTATTAACGATTTTATTCATCATGCTATTAGTTCTTTCAATTAAATCTGGTACATAATCTAATAATTTATCTATACTTGATGAATGATTTACTGGCATTAATTTAACATTATTTGATTGAATTACTAAAAATGCTATTGGATTTATTGTAACACCTGCTCCAGCTCCTCCTCCAAATGGCAGCCTATATTGTATTTGCTCTTCTTTTTCTACCTTTTTATATTCATCTATTGTTTCTCCTTTAAATTCGCTTCCACCTGCTGCAAATCCAAAAGACACTTTAGATATTGGAATAATAACTATATTATTTGATGTTTCTATTGGCTCACCTATTATAGTATTTACATCTATCATATCTTGAATACTATTCATAGCCGTAGTCATAAGACCCTCTATTGGATGTTCGCTCATTTTTATCAACTCTCTTTCTTTTATTTAATAGACATATCATATTTATAATATGTATCATTTTTATTTGAAATATACCTGAAAATTCTATATTTATTAAATTTTGGTTAATATATACAGGATTTATATGAAAAACTTGTTTATCATTACATTTCTTTATCTTTTTACTTAAAAATATTGCTAAAGCTGTACTAATTATTGGAATTATAAATGCAGTTATTGAAGCATCTTCTGTTCCTATCAGAATTTTTAAATTCATTTCTTCAAGTTCAATATTCATTTTTTTTATCCATTTAAAAATTTCTTTATCTATTTTTCCTTTATCTTCAATAATCTTTGTTCCTTGCTTTTCAATTATATTTCTAATTTTTTCATTACTCATAATTTTTTCTATTTTTTTACTATTTATTTTTGTTTTTAATATTGGTATTTTTTGAAATGTAAATAATGTAATTTTTATTTCATAGTTTTTTTCTAAATGCTTTTTATTTTGTGAGTTGAATTTAAAATTTTTAAGTTCAATTTTTATTCTTATAGTTAATATCATTAATATTGCTATTAAAAAAATCAAAAGAAAAACCAATACATATCACCTTCTCTCTAGTAATATTATCAGTTTTTCCATTTTTTTCTTTTTTAAACTTTTTTATTATATTTATTTTTCCACATTTTATAATATTTTCAGTGTTTAAATTATAAGCATTTTTTAGGATGCTTCTTCATTTTTTTTCTTCTCTACTAATATATCTCCAAACAACTCTTCTTGAGTTGTTTCAACCTTACTTTTCCTTGATAATTCTAATAATCCACTAAAAGCTGTTACGACTTCTTGTTTTTCTTGTTTACCAACTTTAAATAACTTATTAAATATAAACTTTTTCTGTTTTGCTAGAATTTTATACATTTCCTTTACTTTATCAGCAACAGTATATTTATCTATTAAAGCAATTTTCTCAATATTTTTTGCATTTTGATTAATTTTAACGCTATTTCTTTCTACTAACAATCTATAAACTTCTGGTATCTTTTCTGAAGAATAATCCTTTTCTAATTTTTGTTTTGGAAGTATTATTTCTTCTTGCCCTTTATAAAATCTATTTGAATATATCTTGTAGTTTTCTTTAAATGTTTTGCTTATTTCTTTAAATTTCTTATATTCAATAATCCTTCTTATTAACTCTTCCTCTGTTATTTCTTCTGTTTCTTCGTCTTGTTTAGGTAATAGTTTCTTAGACTTTAAATATAGTAATGTTGATGCCATAACTATAAATTCACTTGCAATTTCTAAATTCATTTCTTCCATTGCATTTAAAAATTCTATGTATTGGTTTGTTATTTCTGTTAAATTTACATCATATATATTCATTTTATTTTTATCTATTAAATAACATAATAAATCTAATGGTCCTTCGAAATTTTCTACTTTTATTGAATATTTTTTCGTTTCTAATGTTAATATTGACATTTTTTCTCCTCATTTTCTATTCTATATCAAACAGAATATTTTAATTTGTTTCTAACGCTTTATTTATATTTTCTATTTTATATCCTTTTTTTAATAAATATTGTTTTAATTCTTCTTGTTCTAATGAATTAGCTTTTTTATATATAATATTTGATGCAGATTTAATTTCATATTCTTCTAATTCTTCTTTCTTTTCATAAATATAATCATCTACATCATTTTTATCTAATCCTTTAGCTAATAATTTATATTTAAGTTCTTTTATTGATAAGTTTTTTAATGCTATAAAATTATTTACAGTTTTTCTTATATATTCATTATCATCTATATATTTGGCTTGTTTTAAATATTCTATTACATCTTCTAAAATATTTTCATCTACTACTCCTGAAAATTTAGTTCTTACTTCATTTTCACTTCTTTTTTTATATAGTATATATTTTAATATCTTTGTTTTTTCTCTATCAAATTCTTCTATTGTATACATTTGTTACTTCCTTTTATTATGTAATTTATCTACACTTTTCTATTATGTTAAACTATATCATTTTATAATATGGATTATCTTGCGAATTTAAATTTCATATTTAAATCTGAAATTTCATAATCGAATTTTTTGTGTTCTACTTCATTTTTTTGTGTATATTTGTCTAACTTTTGGTTAATATCTTTCATGCTTTTTGTTTGACTCGATAGCATTTGTGCCATATTAGAATTTGTTATCATATCTAATTTGTCATCCATTGATTTAAATCCACTATCTACTTTTTCGTTAATTACTTTAAATTCTGTATCTACTTTTTCGTTAATTGCTTTAAATCCTGTATCTACTTTTTCGTTAATTGCTTTAAATTGTTTGTCCACTTTGTCATTAACTTCTTTAAATCTTTTATTCATTTTGTCGTCAACTTCTTTAAATCTCTTATCCATTTTATCATCAACTTCTTTAAATCTCTTATCCATTTTGCCATTAACTTCTTTGAATTGTCTATCCATCTTGTCTTCCATTTTTGCAAATTTTTCATCTAATTTTTCTAATAATTCTTTATTGTCCATATTTTTTCACCTCCTTGTGCTATTTTAAGATTTACTTATATTTTTGTTGAAAAAATTTCACATTGATATAAATTTTTGAAATAAAATATTTTTTTGAGATAATTTATTATCTATATAAAAAGCATAGATAAATTATGTTTGTATTTTAACATAATTTTCTATGCTTTTCAAGCAATTTTATAAATTTAATTAAATCTTTTAATTAAATTTAATTTTTTTATTCTTCATTTTCATCATCATCTATTTCAGGAACTTCTTCTCCTAAACTTTCTTCAAAAGCTTTTGCAAAATTTGCTCTTACTTTTTCTTCAACATCTTTTAATATATCATTGTTATCTTGTAAATATTTTTTAACATTTTCTCTACCCTGTCCAATTCTATCTCCATTATAACTAAACCATGAACCACTTTTTTCAATAATATCCATATTAACAGCCATATCTAAAATATTTCCTGCTTTTGAAATTCCTTCTCCATATACTACATCAAATTCAGCCTCTCTAAATGGTGGAGCTACTTTATTTTTTATAACTTTTACTCTTACTCTATTTCCTTTTACTTCTCCATCTTGTTTAATATTTTCAACTTTTCTTATATCTAGTCTTACTGATGCATAGAATTTTAACGCTCTTCCTCCTGTTGTTGTTTCTGGATTTCCAAACATTACACCTATTTTTTCTCTTAATTGGTTTATAAATATTAATACTGTTTTTGATTTATTTATTGCTCCTGCAAGTTTTCTTAATGCTTGTGACATTAATCTTGCTTGAAGTCCCATATGAGAGTCTCCCATATCTCCATCTATCTCAGCTTTTGGAACTAATGCTGCAACAGAGTCGACTACTATTACATCTAATGCTCCACTTCTTACTAGACTTTCTGTTATTTCTAATGCTTGTTCTCCTGTGTCTGGTTGTGAAACTATCAAATTATCTATATCTACACCTAATTTTTTTGCATATACTGGATCCAAGGCATGCTCTGCATCTATAAATGCTGCTTCTCCTCCCATTTTTTGTGCTTCTGCTACTATATGTAATGCAAGTGTTGTTTTTCCTGATGATTCTGGTCCAAACACTTCTATTATTCTTCCTCTAGGAACTCCTCCTATACCCAATGCCATATCTAAGCTTAATGCTCCTGTTGGTATTGCTTCTATTTCCATTGCTTTAAATTCTCCAAGTTTCATTACTGAACCTTTTCCAAATTGTTTTTCTATTTGACTCATTGCTGCTTCTAGCGCTTTCTTCTTTTCTGTATTTTCTGTCATTATTTTTTCCTCCTTAAATTCATTGAACTTTTGTTTGATAATCTTTTTATATCATTAAACATTTGTTTTTGTCAATACTTTTTTCAAATTTTTTATTATTTATGCCAATCATTAATATTATAAAATTGATAAAACCAATTGACATCTTTCACTCCAGCTAATGTCGAGTTATATGCAACTGTATATTTATTATTATACAAACTTAAATATGGCATTTCAGTTTTATATATTTCACCTAATCTTTTGTAATTTTGAATTAACTTCTCTTCATCTGTCAAATTCTTTATTTCATTCATTATACTAGTTACTTCATCATTTAAATAATTCGCCAAATTATTTTCACCAAAAAATGTTGATAAATCAGGACTAACGGACAAATTAATACTACATAAAATCATATCATAATTCTTATTTTTCAAATAATTTTCATATTGAGTATCTGACGCTTTTATAAGATTTATTCTAATTCCCTCATTTTCTAATTGTGTTTTTATATTTTCAGCAACTAATACTCTTTGGGAATCACTTGACTTTACTACCAAATTCAAATAAATCTTTTGAGATTTATAATTCACTATTTTTTGCCAATACTTATTCTTATAACTCCATCCATCATTTATTAGAATTTGCTTTGCCTGTTCTATATTATAACCTGAACTTGCATCTTGTTCTTGATATATCCAATTCCCATAATCTAATGGAAAACTTGATACATAATAATTATCTGAATATATACTTGACACAATATTAGATTTATCTATTGAATAACATATTGCTTTCCTTACATTTACTTGTGATAATAAATTACTTTTTGCATTAAATGCTAAAAAGTAATGTTCTCTTCCCTTAATTTCTTTTGAAATATATCCTATTGTTCCTATATGATCTTTTAAATTACTATTTTGAGTACTTATTAAATCAATATTTCCCATTTTAAAGGCATTATATAATTCTCCTATGCTAGCATAATTTGTTATAATTATTTTATCAAGTTTTAAATTATCTTTTTCTTTATAATATTCATTTTTTGTCAAAATTAGTGATGATTCTAATACTTCACTTACCTTATACATTCCTGTTCCTATTGGAACTATATCTGGTATAAATTCTTTATCTTTATAATAATTACTTGATAATATTGGAAATGTTAAATTATATTCGAAAAATGGAATTTCTTGATTTAAAGTTATTCTTATAGTCTCTTCATCAATTACTTCTACTGTATCTATATTTTTTACATTTGATAAATATATTGTGTCTGATGTTTTTAGTTTTTCTATTGTAAATTTTACATCTTCTGCTGCAAATTTTTGTCCATCTGACCAGTTTTTATCATCTTTCAATTTTATTATATATGTTTTGTCATTTTGTTTAGCCCACTCCTTTGCTAAACAGTTTTCTAATTTATAGTTTGATGATAATGTCATTAATGGTTCAAATATTATTTTTGATATATCTTGAATATTTTTATTTTTACTTAGTATTGGATTTATACTATCAAATGATGCTACTCCTAATTTTAGTTCTGTTATTATTTGTTCTACTTCTTCTTTTTTTTCTTGTGTTGGATTCTGTTTCTTCTGTTCATCTTTTTTTATTTTTACTATTGCAAATATCATTATTGCTATTGCAAATATTATAAAAATGTATTTAAAGTAGTTTGATTTCATAACACACCTCTATCTCTGCTACTTATAATACATTATTTTTTTGTTTTTTTCAATGTTTTTTGTAAATTTAGTTAAATAATAGTTATTATATATCATCCTACCAAATCTAAATCTGTATTGCATAACTCTAAACATAGCTTAACAGTTTGTTTTAAAGCACCTGAACTGTAACTTGTTACATTACTTTCTATAAAATCAAGCTAAATACATTGTATGCTAAAGTAGTACACATACATAAAACAACTCCACAAACAGTAGGAATAGCAAAAGACAAAGCAGTCCACTTCCAACTAGCAGTTTCTTTTTTTATAGTCAATAAAGTAGTAGTACAAGGGAAATGCAAAATAGTAAATATCATTACATTAATTGCTGTTAACATAGTCCAACCATTATGAATTAGTATTTGACCAATTTGCACTGTATCTTCTATATTTACAAGCGTTCCACCTTTTAAATAGCACATTAAAATTATAGGTAATACAATTTCATTAGCTGGCATTCCTAAAATAAAAGCTGTTAAAATATACCCATCTAATCCCATTAATTTTGCAAAAGGATTTAAGAAATTAGCAATTATTACAAGTAAGCTTTGTCCATTAATACCAATATTTGCTAATAACCAAATTACAAGTCCTGCTGGTGCTGCAACAGCAATTGCCCTTCCTAATACAAATAATGTCCTATCTAATATTGAACGTACCAATATTTTTCCGAATTGTGGTTTTCTATATGGTGGCAATTCTAAAACCATTGAAGATGGTATACCTTTTAATATTGTGTTTGATAATATTCTAGATATTACTAATGTTAAAAATATTCCAAATATTATCACCATTATTACTGCAATAGTTGATAATACTGATGCTAAAAAGCCATTACTTCCTGCATAAGCTCCTGCAATAAATATTGTTGCAATTGATATTAATAAAGGAAATCTTCCATTACATGGTACAAAATTATTTGTTAATATTGCAATTAGTCTTTCTCTTGGTGAGTCAATTATTCTGCAACCTGTTACTCCACAGGCGTTACATCCAAATCCCATACACATAGTAATCATTTGTTTACCACTGCAAAATGCTTTTTTGAAAAATCCATCCATATTAAATGCGATTCTCGGTAAATATCCCAAATCTTCTAAAAACGTAAATAATGGAAAAAATATGGCCATTGGTGGTAGCATAACAGCTACAATCCAAGTTAATGTTTGATATACTCCATATATTAACATGTTTGAAAGCCATTCAGGACAATGTATATATTCAGCAAAATATACTAATTTGTCCTGAAACCAATTAAAAATATTAAATAATAAATCTGATGGATAATTTGCTCCAATTATTGTTATCCAAAATATAATTCCTAAAAAAAGTATCATTATAGGAATTCCAAATTTTTTTGATGTTAAAATTTTATCTATTTTCCTGTCTCTTGCTCCATAATCTTCATTTTCAAAAGTACAAACTTCTTTGGAAATCTCTTCTGCCTTTTTCATTATGTTTGTTACTACTTTATCTTTAAAATTATTTTGATTTATATTATACTCTTTCAAATTTCGTTTTATATCTACTATGCAATCTTGTATTTCTTTTTTTTCAAAATCTATATTCAAATTATTTTGTATTGTTTTTAATATTTTTTCTTCTCCATCAATTAATTTAATTGAAATCCACCTATATAACTTTCTTGCTCTTTTATTGTCTTGTTCGATTTTAACTGAAACTGCTCTATTAAAAACTTGATTATTTTCTTCATAAATTTCTTCTAATTTTTGTTCTAGCAAATTAATATTTTCTTCTATTTCTGAACTATATTCAATTTCTTTAGTATTTGGTATAATCTTCCTCTCACAAACTTTATATATTGCATTTTTTAAATTATCTAATGTTTTTTTATCTCTAGCTATTGTACCTACAACAGGAACTCCTAATAATTCTTCTAATTTTTTTAAATCTACTTTTATCTTTTTCTTTTTAGCCTCATCTAATAGATTTACACAAACTATCACATTATCAGTTATTTCCATTATTTGAAAAACTAAATTTAAGTTTCTTTCTATAACTGTTGCATCTACTACAACTATTGTTACATCTGGATTTCCAAAGCATATGTAATCTCTTGCAATTTCTTCTTCTTCTGAATTTGACATTATTGAATATGTACCTGGTATATCTACAAAAATAAATTCTCTATCCTTTATATTTGATTTTCCTGTTGCATTTGCTACTGTTTTTCCTGTCCAATTTCCTGTATGTTGATGCATTCCTGTCAAACTATTAAAAATAGTAGATTTTCCTACATTAGGATTTCCTGCAAGAGCTACTGTATATGTCTTTTTCACAATATCACCACCTATATATTTTCTTATTAAAATATATGTGTAGTTCTTATTGAAAATGCGAACACGAAAAAATTATTTATTTTTCTACAGTTATATTATATATTATAAAGTTCATAGAATTTTCATATTATACAAAAAAAGAAACACTTTTCTTAAAATATTAAGAAAGTATTTCTTTTTCCTTTTCTTCAATTGAAAATTTATTTACCTTATAAAATTTCAATAATCCTTCATACTCTAATTTTATATTTTTTATATCTTTAAAATTTTCTGGTCTTACTAAATCTGGCAAATCTGTTTTTACTTCTGCTTTGTCTAAAGCATATTTTACAAATTCTGCACAATAAAATGCTTTATTTGATTTTATTCTTATCTTAAAACCTACTGCAAAAAGTCCTAATAAATTAAATTTGTATTGTTTTCTTACTTTCTTAATATAGTAAATTGCATCTTTTATTTTTTCATATTGTTCGTCTTCTACTTCTAAAGAATATACTTTAGCTCTTGTTCTTGAAAATCTTTTAAATGTTCCAAAATTCACTCCTTCATGTACAAATCCTGCCCAAAAAGGGTTATATGGATTTAATCTCCCAAAACTATACATCTTTTTTAAGTCTGAATCTAGCGAAATTGATACATGCGAAAATTCATCTCTTGTATAATATTTAATTATTTTAGATAAAAATGTACCTGAATATGTTAAAATAATATAAACTTTTTTCATATTTTGATGCTTCCTTCTCTTAAAATATTTATTTTCGAACTTTCATCAACTTTAACAATTGTTGATGCAACTCCTATTTTAGTTTTTCCACCATCTATAATAATATCAACTTTATTTTCAAATTCTTTCACAAAGTCACTTATTTCCACTCCTGGTAAATCTCCTGAAATATTTACACTTGTTGTAGCTAATGGATTTTCAAATTTTTTTAAAATTTCTAATGCTATTTTATTGTCTGGTATTCTTACTCCTATTGTATTTAAACCTGACGTTAAAATATCAGGCACATTTTCATTTTTGTCTAATACTACTGTTACTGCACCTGGCATATATTTATTTATTATTTCCTTTTCTTCATTTTTTATGTTTTTTGTTACATTTTCTATTTTCTCAATTTTATCAGTTAATACATTTATTGGTTTCTTTTCAGATCTTGATTTTACATCAAAAATCTTTTTAATTGCTTTTGTTGAAAAACAATTACATCCTATACCATATACTGTGTCTGTTGGAAATATTACTATCCCACCATTTTTTAATGTTTCTTCTACTTCTTGTAGTTCCTCTTCTTTTATATTTTCTTTCCAATTAAATATTTTTGACATTTTAATGTTCCTTCCTATTGTTTCTATTATAATATAATACACCATTTTCACATAAAAATCAAGCAAAACACTATATTAACTATAGTGCTTCTATAATTCAAAAATATTCGCTTTTAATATTATTTTAGAAATTTTAGTTTTTTCACTTAAAGGCACTTCCCATATACTTCCAATAATAAATTTACCTTTTATATATTCTTTTTGTGGTTCTCCTAAAATTTTATATAACTGTTTTTCTAATTCTATTTTATTTGTGTAAATTGATAACAATTTTTCACTATACAATACATTTATTGTTGTTTCAGTTTCTGATTTATTGATTTCTTTATAATTTTTGCTCATAAATTATTCCTTAAACTACTTTATTATTCTCACCTATACTTTCATCTTCTGTATTGTTTATACTTCATGTTACATTTTTATTTTCTCCTAGCATTTTGTTTCCTACTTTTATATGATATCACATTTTTTTATTAATTTCATATTTTTCTAATCTTATATTACTAATCTTTTTCCTTGAACTAAAGGATTTAAATCTCTTATTTTTACTTTTGTCAAATTTATATCAGGAATATCATCTATTGAAATACTTTCAAATAACTTAAAGTCTGAAATTATTTTATTATCTTTTGTATTTTTTAATTTAATAATTATATCTTCTTCTGTTGAATAATATAATTCATCATAAGTAATATAATTTCTTTCTATACCATATCTTGTAATACTAGCTAATAATTCCATCATATAATTATCTTCTTTAGTATGACAATAAATATCAATACTTTTACTAACTTCTAAAACGAAATTTGCTACTTTTTCAGTTCTAAACCCTATTTCATCATTATTGTATATTTCTATATCATTTATAATATTTTCTATATCTTCATAATTAATATTTTTTGTCCATGAAATTCCTGTAAGAATTACCCCATCTAATCTGTCAGAGCAGACTTTAGGTCTATCATTATCTACTATATTATATTTTTTGAAATTAATTATATCTTCTATTTCAATATTATCTTCTTTTAAACATTTTTTCAAATACTCATCATTTCTTAATATCTTTTCTGTATATTGCTCTGTACTTTCTTGTTTTTCATAATCATTATTCATATAATCTATTACATGTGAAAAACATGGTGTTGCAATATCATGAAACAATCCTGCTATTGTTGCTTTCATATCTTTCGAACATTTCCATGTAAGTAGTGCAACTGTTAAAGAATGATCATATCTTGTAATTTTTTCTTTAAAATTATATATATCTTTAGAAGCATAATCCATTCCACAAAAATATCCAACTTTTTTTAGTCTTAATAGACATGGTGTTTGTAAATATTTTTCTAAAAATTGAGGTTTTGTTTTATAATTTAGTTTATCTAAATAGTATTCTAATAGGCTTTCTTTCATGTTTAAATTCATTCCTTCCTAAAGCACAAATACTGTTGGAAAATAATTTATTAATATATTTATATATAAAAGAACAAGAAAATAATATCTCTTGTTCTTTGTGGTGCCGGTGGTGGGACTCGAACCCACACGCCATTGCTGACAACAGATTTTGAGTCTGCCCCGTCTACCAATTCCAGCACACCGGCATTTTATGTACTAGCATTTGTATATTATCATATTTACAAAAAAATGTCCAGTAATTTAAACAAAAAATGTTCTAAAATCATTTAGAACATTTTTTATTCATCGTCAATATTTTCTAAATCAACAACTTCATACTCAAAAACTTGAACATCTTTTATACTAATTTTTGAAAAATCATTTTCTTCATTTTCAAAATTTGCAATTTTAAAAGATTTTTCATTTACTAAACTTAAATGTAATTTCGATATGTCAACTATCATTTTAGTTGATAGATCCATTCCTATTGGTAATGTTTTATTCTTATTATCATAAAATATAATATTAGTAAAACCAACTCCATTAGTACCTTCTTTTATATTCAATTTATACAAATTAATCTTATAGAAATCGCTTTTAAGAACTTCTTTTATTTCATTTTCTGGATTTATATTAAATACATTAATTTCTTTAATATTTAGCTTTTCAGAATCTGTCATTCTATATACAGCTAAGCTTTCTGGTATAACTACACTATCTAAAGCTTTTAAAATGTTTTTTATTACTACTTGCAAAGTCAATTTATACCCTATTGTTTTTGTATTTTTATCAATATCCAAAATTTCAAATTTATCTCTTGGTAATTCTCTATGACTCTTATTATTTATCTTTTTTACTTTTGTATTATCTTCTATAATATTTCCAAATATATCATATTCTTCTTCATCTAATGATTTTAACTCTATAGCTTCACTTTTAAGTTTTTTTAAATTCTTTTCTAAACTTTCTGGCGTAATATCATTATTCTTTATTTCATTTAATACTTTTATTAATTGTGTTGTTGCAATATATACACTATTAGCCTCATCTTTAGTTAAAATTTTTCTTTGTATTTTATCAAGTTTTTCTCCAAATTTTTCAAAATCTTCATTATAATCAAATACTTTCTCTATTTTTTTAATTATATTTATTTCTTCTTGTTCACCTTCTGGCAAAGTTGCCATTTCATCTTTATTACTATATTTCCAAAACTCGAATATACTTTTTTTATGACTATCGATTTCTTCAATAAATTTAGTTGCATTTTCTATTTTCTTAGCCGTATTCTTTGTTTTCAATTTTAACGCATTTATATCCATTAAAAGATTTTTTATATTATTTTCTAATTCTTCTAATTCTTTATAACTTGTTATCAATTCATCTAATGTATATACTTTTTTAATTGGAATTTTTTTCTTTTCTTTCTTTACTTCTGATTTTTTTTCTATTTGTATTTCATTTTCTACATCTTTTTCATTTTCAATTACATCATTTTTTCTATTATTCTTTTTGCTATATTTAAAGTAATATTTAAATTTTCCAAAAAATGATTTCTTACATTCTAAAAATGTTGATATCTGTTTTTCTTTTGCTAAATATTCTATTTCTTGAGTGGCTGCTAATTCTTGTAATTGCTTCAATTTTTTCTTATATGCTCTTATTTTTGATTTTAGCTCTTTCCTTCTTTTTAGTCCTTTTTTATATTGTTCTCTTATAAACTCAACTATATTTTTGTATTCTATTTTTTGTCCTTCTAAATAAAATTCTAAGCTACCTTTTTCATTTATATTTGTCTCAAAATTATAAAAATTAGGAAGTTCAGTTTGTAATATAAATAATGCTTTCAGTAATTTATAAAAATTATTTGCTCTTTCTTTCTTTGATAATTTTACTTTATAAAGAGTTCTTATTCTTTCATAAACATTTGTCTCACCTATAATTTGAATAGATATTTCCTCATTTTTATCATACACTTCATATATTAATGGCCAATCTTTTGTAAATAGCCATAAGTAATTTTGTATATCTTCAAATTCTGAATTTTTCAAATATTTGTTTGAGTATTTTACACTACTTATAGGAACAAATATTTTTTCATTTTTGCCTTCTATCTTCTTTTTTAATAAATAGAAAAATGTTGAATAATCTGTATCTTCTGTTGGTACTATCATAAAATATTTATTTGTATTTTCTGAATAATAAATTTGCCATAAGTAATTTCCATTAAACTTAACTTTAAAAGGTATATTTTCATTCAGTCTTTCTTGTTCTTTTTCTACATTTTCTATTTCTTGAATATTTACATTTTTTAACATATTTAAGAAAGTAGTATATTTAAGAATGTTCTTTTCATTATCTTTATCTAAATATTCATATAATGGACTTGCTTTTTTATATTTTTCACTTAAATCTTCTAATCTATTTGTAGGTGATAATAGAATTTGAATATCTTTTATATCTACATATCTATATTGTCTATATTTTTTTTCATCATAAAATCTTGGAATTTTATATTGAAGAGGTTCAAATCTTTTTAAATCTGCTGGTATCTTTTCTAAATCTAATCCTAAATATTCTAATTTATCTGATATTCCATCTATAACTTCTTTTTTTCTTCTAGGCAATTTACATTCTCCTCTCTATGCATTTTTATATTTTATTTAATAATACTATAAAAATTCTCAAACTCATACCCTTGTTCTTTTAAATAAGAAATAACTTTAGGCAAAGTTTGCATAGTTATTTCTTTCGCATGAGAATCATGCATCAAAATAACTACACTATTTTTCCCTTCTGTAGTTTTTTGCAAATTATTCATTAAATACTCTTCTGATGGATTAATTTTTTCTGAGTCGCCAGTTAATGCATTCCAATCAACATGTAAAATATCATTCTGTTCTAAAACTGATATTGCTTCATTTTTCAATTTTGCATATTTTCCTCCAACAGAACCTCCAGGAAATCTAAACAAATGTGAATTATACTCTGGAACTCCAATTATATTTGCTACTATTTGATTACATTGATTAAACTCAGTTAATACTTGTCCTGCTGATTGATAAATATTTGAATATATATGTGAATATCCATGATTTGCTATATAATGTCCTTCATCATACATTCTTTTAGTTGTCTCTGGAAAAACTTCAACTTGGCATCCTAAAACAAAAAATGTTGCTTTTATATCATTTTCTTTTAATATATCTAAAATACCTTTAGTATTTTTAGATGGTCCATCATCAAAAGTTAAAAATGCTCTTTTATTTTCACTTTTATAAATGTTTTTAATATTTTCTTTACCCTCTCCTGTAAGTTTTGGTATTTTTTCTTGTCTGTTCTTTTCCTCTTCTTGTCTCTTTATTTCTTCTTGTCTTTTATATTCTATGATTTGTGTAGCATATTCTTTAGATTTCTTTATTCTCTTTGTTGTATCAATTGTATAATAAATAACTAATCCCAATGTTATCATTATTATAATAATAACAATTATATTAAATATCATTCTTTTTTTATCTAAATATCTTTTCATACTATAGATATTGTACCCCTGATATTGCTCTTTATTATGAAATATTCCCATATCTTAATCCTTTATATTTCTATTTTTTCATTATATTTTTTATATATTCTATTTCTTCTTCTGCATTTAATCTCATAAATATTGGCTCACCTTTTTCAATGACTTTAACATCTTTTAATTTGTTATATTTTTTTAAGCTTTCCCAAGTTTTCAAATTTTCGTCTTGTATACCAATTTGTCTTAATATATTTTCTGAAGTTTCATTCATAAATGGTTTTATTAATATTGCTATTCTTCTTAAATTTTCTATTAAATGGTACATTGCTGATTTCAGTTTATCAGTTTGTTCTTCTTTTGCTAGAGCCCATGGTGATGTTTCATCAATATATTTATTTGTTCTTGACACTAAAGTCCATATTTCTTGTATTGAATTTGCTATTTCAAAATTTTCAAATAATGTTTCAAATTTATCTACTTGTTCTAAAGATATTTTTTCTATTTCTTCATCAACTTCATTTGGTATTCCATTATATTCAGGTACTTTTCCTTCAAAATATTTATTCACCATTGATACTGTTCTGTTTAGTAAGTTACTTAAATCATTGCACAAGTCAAAATTATATCTTTGTACAAACTCTTCTGGTGAAAATAGTCCATCTTGTGACATTGGCACCTCTCTTAATAAGAAATATTTTGTTGCATCTAATCCATATCTTTGAATTAGAGTTTCTGGGTATATTACATTTCCTTTTGATTTACTCATCTTTCCGTCTTTCATCATTATCCAGTTATGAACAAATATTGTTTTTGGTAATGGTAAACCTAATGCCATTAAGAATATTGGCCAATAGATTAAGTGAAATCTTGCTATATCTTTTCCTACTAAATGTAGATTTGCTGGCCAAAATTTATTAAACAATGTTTCATCTTCTGACATATATCCTAATGCTGTAATGTAATTTGTTAATGCATCTAACCATACATATACTACATGTTTAGGGTCTTTTAATACTTTTATTCCCCAATCAAATGATGTTCTTGTTACACATAAATCTTCTAGTCCTGGTTTTATAAAATTATTTATCATTTCTTGTTTTCTATATTCTGGTTTTATAAAATCTGGATGTTCTCCATAATATTTTAAAAGTCTATCTGCATATTTTTTCATATTAAAGAAGTATGATTCTTCTTTCATTGGTACTACTTCTCTTCCACAGTCTGGACATTTTCCGTCTATTAATTGTGTTTCTGTAAAAAATGTCTCACATGGTACACAATATAATCCTTCATATTCCCCTTTATAAATATCTCCTTGGTCTATAAATTTGTCAAATATCTTTTGAACTATTTTCTCATGTCTTTCATCTGTTGTTCTTATAAAATCATCATACTTTATGTCCATTTTTTTCCATAGTTCTTTTGCCATTTCTGCCATTCCATCCACATATTCTTGTGGCGTTTTGTTTGCTTCTTTAGCTTTTATTTCTATTTTTTGTCCATGTTCATCTGCTCCTGTTAACATGAAAACTTCTTTTCCTCTTAATTCTTGATATCTTTTTATTGTATCAGCTAATACTGTTGTATATGCTGTTCCTATATGATATTTTCCGCTTGGATAGTATATTGGTGTTGTTATATAAAATGTTTCTTTCATTCTTTTCACTTTCCCTTCTATCTATTTATTTTCCATTGTCTTTAAAAACTAATATTTAATTCTTAAGTTAGGCTTATATTATCACATTTTTTAAATTTTGTCCATAGAGCTAAATAGTCATAATTAAATTTTTTTCACCTTACGTGCAAATTTTCATTTTGTTTTCTATAAATGTTTTGTTAGCACCCAAAAATATAAATCATACAAAGGTGAAGTAGGAAAAATATGTGATAATCTATTAAATCGTGAGTTTGAAGCAGAAAAACCAAATGAAAAATGGGTTACAGATGTTACAGAGTTTAAAGTTCATAATGAAAAGTTATATTTATCACCAATAGTAGATTTATTTAATGGAGAAGTAATAAGTTTTAATTTATCTAGACACCCAATATTTGCACAAGTTACAGATATGTTAGAAAAAGCATTCAATAAAATACAAGATAATACAAATTTGATTTTGCATTCAGATCAAGGATGGCAATATGAAATGAAACAATATCAACATTTGTTAAAAGAAAAAGGCATTAGGCAAAGTATGTCAAGAAAGGGAAATTGTTTAGATACTGCATTAGCAGAAAACTTCTTTGGTTTATTAAAATCAGAATTATTTTATATGAAAGAATATAAAAAAATAGAAGAATTAGAAAAGGATATAATAGAATATTATAATAATAAAAGGATAAAGAGCAAATTAAAAGGAATGAGCCCTGTACAATACAGAGTTCATTCCCAAGCTGCCTAGTACATAATCAAAAAATGTCCAATTTTTTGGGTTCAGTACACACTCAGGCAAAAATAGATACTTATATTCTTTTATACTATTTTGCTTGTAGTTAATAATCTATTATGCTATAATAAAAAAAACTTTATAGAAAACAGGAGAAAAAATAAATGAAAAACTTTTTTATAATATTAGAAATGAAAATATTAAATATCATTTTAAAAATCTTTCATAAGCATGGAGGAAACTTCCTAGGAAAAATCGCATTTGACAAAAATCCTGAAATATTTAAATACTTTAAAGTAAACTGCCCAGTAATTGCAGTATCAGCAACAAATGGGAAAACAATGACAAATAATTGTATAGGATATACCTTAAAAAAAGCAGGATATAAAGTTGTAAGTAATGTAGAAGGAAACAATATGGAAACAGGCATATTATCAACTATTTTAAAAAATTGTACTTTAACAGGAAAAATAAAAGCTGACTTTTTAGTTTTTGAAGTAGATGAAAGCTATATTCCTGTTGTGTTTAAAGATTTTAGATTAGATACTTTAGTTATACTAAACTTTTTCCGTGACCAATTAGACAGAAATGGAGAAGTTGAATCTTTAATTTTGAGAATAAATGAATTTTTAAAAACTTATACTGGCCAATTAGTTTTAAATAATGATGACCCAAATGTTGCAAGACTTGGACAAGCTAATCCTGAAAATTCTAATATATACTATTTTAGCGTTGATAAATATGATTTTGCAACAGAAAAAATCAAAGAAGCAGGAGAAGGAAAATTCTGTCCATTCTGTAAAACAAAATTAGAGTATGAATATTACCAATATTCTCATATTGGTAAATTCAAATGTCCTAACTGCAATTTTGGAAATAACGAAATTTATAGAACTGCTACTAATATTAATTTAAAAAATAGAAGCTTTGATATAAAAAATGTTACTTACAATATAAAAGGAAATAGTATTTATTTAATTTATAATTATACTGCTGCTATTTCAGTATGTATTTTATATAATATATCTGAAAATATTATCAAAGATTCTTTATCAAGCTTTGCTCTAAATAATGGTCGATTAGAAGAATTAGAAATAAATGGTACACCTACAATTATCAACTTAGCTAAAAATCCAACTGGAAGTAATGTTAGCTTACGCATATTAAATGAAGATGAAGACAAAAAAGAATTACTATTTGTTTTAAATGATAATCTTGCTGATGGTTTTGATGTGTCTTGGATTTGGGATATCAATTTTGATACTTTAAATAATGTATCTCGAATTATTACATCAGGAACTAGAGCCTATGATATTGCTATAAGAATTAAAACAAGTGGATTCCCTGCTGAAAAAATAGAACCTTATTTAGATCTAAAAGAAGCCATAAATAATTTGTATAAAACTGATATTAAAAAATATGTAATTGCTAATTATACAGCATTACAACCAACCAGAAAAGAATTAAGACAGTTTGGAGGGAAAAAATGAAAGAATTAAAAATATTGTATTTATATCCAGATATGTTAGAACTATATGGTGACTATGGAAATATTCAAGTTTTAAAATATAGAATTGAATCACGTGGATATATTGCTATTATAGATAGATATTCAATTGGAGACACAGCTCCTAACTTCAATGATTATGATATAGTTTTCGCTGGTGGTGGAGCTGACAATGAACAAAGTATATTAGCAGAAGATTTAATTAAATATAAGAAAAATATTAAAGAAGCTATTCAAAATGGTGTGTTTTTTCTACTTATTTGTGGTGCTTATCAATTGTTTGGTAAATATTATAAAGGTGCTGATGGAAAAATTATCCCAGGTCTTGAAATTTTTGATTATTATACAGAGGCTAATCTTGATAGGAAAAAAAGATGTATTGGAAATATAGTTATTGAAACTAAATTGAATGGTTTCAATACCAAAATAATTGGCTTTGAAAATCATGGTGGACAAACTTTTGATATTTCTAATCCTTTCGGAAAAGTTCTGTTCGGAAATGGAAATAAATTTGGTGATTCTGAAGAAGGTTTTTTTAAGAATAATATAATTGCTACTTATTTACATGGTCCTCTTCTTTCTAAAAATCCTGAACTCGCTGATTTTATTATTAAATATTGTTTAGATAGAAAATATGATGAAAATATTGCTTTAACACCTTTAAATGATAAATTCGAAAATTTGTGTAAAGAACAATTGTTAAATAGTTTTTTAAAAGAAGATAGAACTTAGCTCTATCTTCTTTATCTATATTGCTATATTAATTTTACATTTTATATAACTTTAATCTCTTTCGCTATTTTCTTCCAGCCTTATTATAAATACAATCATAAACATCACCATACATTAAACGATCAAATTGGTAATCATATTCCCCACCATTCTGAATTTTATTTTTTATTGATACAAATTCTCCTTCTAATAGTAGTGGACATATGTCCACATAAATTGATTCAGCACTTCTACCGATATATACATGCATATAATTCTTCTCTATTCCCCAAATAACAAGCATCTACTCCCCATTCTCCTTGATAACGTTTTGCTTCTTCTATATCATAATTTAGAAAATCTTCCCATGTATCTCCGCTCATATGCTGAAAATGTTGTTCCGAATATTGTAAAACTTATAGTTTCTTTTTCTTTAATTGGTATATACAACTCTCCTTCCCAAATTTCACTTACTTTTATTTGATGTTTTTTATTTAGAGTTGTTAATATTTCATCTAAAATGGATTCTTGTGTTGATGTTATATTTCCATATTCTTTTAAAATTTCTTTCAGATCATTTTCTGAAAAAACCCCTTTGTTTTCTGTTTGTTTTTCAAAAATATCTATTCTTGCCTTTTCTATAATTTCTGCTCTCTCTGTTTTATATTTTGCATCTTCTGCTTTTTTGAATAACCCACTTCCTGTTAAACTTGATATTGATATCCCAGCTAAAATTAATAATATAATTACTGTTATTACTAAAGCTATTAGTGTTATTCCCTTATTGCTTTTTTTAATTTTTTTCATATTCTTTTTTCCCTTCTTTTGTTTATTTTTCCTATTTTTTATAGTTTATACTATTGACACTTATGTCGTATCATTGTAATTTTATATTTCTTTCAACTCAATGTCAATCTTTTTAATAATTATTTTAATTATACATTTTACTATTTTTATTAACAATAAAAAGCACACTTTTTACTGTGCACTTTTTTACATAATACCTTAATAACTGACACCTTTTTATTGATGGTTGGATACCCTACTATAAAGATATATTTTAGTATGTATCGCTTGATTGAAGTGAAAAAATAGAAATGTTTAAATAAGAAAATGAGGAATGTTCACGGAAAAATAGATACTTATATTTCTTTTGAATGAAATATAAGTATCTATTTTGGCCTGAGTGAAAGCGGCTCATTTTCTTATTTTAACAATTCTTTTTGAACATAATGAACAAGATACATACTAAAATATATCTTTATAGTAGGGTATCCAACCATCAATAAGAAAGTGTCGGTTATCAAGACATAATATGGTATTTTTTATTCTTTTATCTATACTGTTCTTCTTTAATTATATTTCCTGATTTTAAGCTTTCTTGAACATCTAAAATTCTTTGATTTGAAGAACCTCTAAATTGCAATTTCAAATCCTTCTTATCCTCTTCAAATTTTCCATCAACAACAACATCAATATATTTAAGTAACTCTCTAGTTGTTTCACTGTTTTTAGCCATTGTTCCCATAACATCTTTTTCAAAATCAAAACCTGTATAACACCAAATATTTTTATTTGGAAATTTCTCTTTAACTTTTTTCACTAAAGGTAATAATCCTTCTTGATTTTTTGGTTCTAAAGGCTCTCCGCCTAAAAGAGATAACCCTTCAATATAATCATGATTCATATAATCAATTACTTTGTTTTCTTCTTTTTCTGTAAATTCATTTCCATAGTTAAAATCCCATGCACATTCATTGAAACATCCTTTGCAATGATGATTACAACCACTTACAAATACTGAAACTCTAACGCCTTCACCATTTGCCACATCTATTTTTTTTATATCTGCATAATTCATATTCTTTCTCCTAAAAAGGGATTTTGAGACCCGTCCCCCTTATCCCTCTTTTTTATTACATATGTAAAACTCTTTGTTTAATCTCTTTAGTCTTTCCTGCATTCCAGAAATTTTCTCCTAAGTAACCACAAGTACGTCTTACAACATTTAACTTACTATGATCTTTATTTCCACAATTTGGGCATTCCCATTCATTTTCACCATTTATAATAATTTCACCATCAAATCCACATACTTGGCAAAAATCTGATTTAGTATTAAATTCTGCATATGTTATATTATCATAAATAAATTTAACTGCTGTTTCTAACGCTGGTAAATTATGTTGCATATTTGGTATTTCAACATATGAAATTGCTCCACCAGTTGATAATCTTTGGAATTCACTCTCAAATTGAAGTTTATCAAATGCATCTATTTTTTCTCTAACATCAACATGATATGAGTTTGTATAATATCCTTTGTCTGTAATGTCTTTTATAGTTCCAAATTTCTCTTTATCTATTCTTGCAAATTTGTAACATAAACTTTCTGCTGGTGTTCCATATAATGCAAATCCTATATTTGTTTCTTTTTTCCATTCAGCTGTTTTGTCTTTCAAATATTTCATAACACTTAATGCAAAATCATGTCCTTCAAGTTGTGTATGTGATACACCTTTCATTAATTTTGTCATTTCATATATTCCTATATATCCTAATGAAATTGTTGAATATCCGCCAAATAGTAATTTATCTATTTTTTCTCCTTTAGCCAATCTTGCTATTGCTCCATGTTGCCAGTGTATTGGGCTTATATCAGATGTTGTTCCTAATAGTGCATAATGTCTGCACATTAATGCTTCTTTACATAGTTCTAATCTTTCATCTAATAATTTCCAGAATTTTTCTTCATCCCCATCTGCAATTATTGCTATTTGTGGTAAGTTTATACTTACTACACCTTGATTAAATCTTCCTTCAAATTTAAAGTTTCCATTTTCGTCTTTCCATGGTGATAATAAACTTCTACATCCCATTGGGCTGAATACATTTCCTTCATATATTTCTTTCATTTTTTTAGCTGATATATAATCAGGATACATTCTTTTTGATGAACATTTAACAGCTAGTTTTGTCAAATAGTCGTATTTTCCACCTTTTAAACAATTGTGTTCATCTAAAACATATACTAATTTTGGAAATGCTGGTGTTACATATACTCCTGCTTCGTTTTTTATTCCTTCATATCTTTGCTTTATAACTTCTTCAATAATCATTGCATTTTCTTTTATATATGGATCATCTTCTTCTAAATGTAAGAATAATGTTACGAATGGTGCTTGTCCATTTGTTGTCATTAAAGTATTTATTTGATATTGTATTGTTTGTACTCCAGCTTTTAACTCTGTTTTTACTCTATCTTGTACAATCTCTTCTATTATGTCATTTGATAATTTTCCTTTATATTTACTTTCTATATCAGATTTAAATTTATCATAACTTTTTCTTAAATATTTTCCTAAATGCTTCATATCAACAGATTGTCCACCATATTGATTACTTGCAACAGCAGCAATTATTTGTGTTGTAACTGTACATGCAACTTGGAAACTTTTTGGACT
Source organism: Clostridia bacterium (assembly GCA_022793875.1). Classification (GTDB taxonomy): domain Bacteria; phylum Bacillota; class Clostridia; order TANB77; family CAG-508; genus CAG-269. The sequence continues at coordinate 33,483 of JAAWDR010000012.1, read as the reverse complement.
TTCTATCATTTTTCCATTCATTACTGTTCCATTATCTAACATATCTGCTATATTAATTAAGCAGCAATTAAATATTGGTTGTACAAAATAATCTGCATCATGGAAGTGCAAAACACCATCTTGATGTGCTTTTACTATTTTTTCAGGTAATAATAGTCTATTTGTTAAATCTCTTGAAACTTCTCCTGCTATATAATCTCTTTGTGTAGATGCAAGCATTGTATTTTTATTAGAATTTTCTTCTGCTAATTCTTTATTTTCATTTCTTATTAATCCAAGTATTGATTCATCTGTTGTATTTTGTTTTCTTATTAATGCTCTATTATAACGATATACAATATATCTTTTGGCTAATTCATATTTTCCTATTTCCATTAATCTTTCTTCTATAGTATCTTGAATATCTTCAACTAGCATTCTTTTTTTATCTAGTTCTTCTATATACTCAATTATTCCTTTTATTTCTTCTTTTGTAGCCTTTTCTCTTCCTCTTACCTCTCTATTTGCTTTTTCAATTGCTGTTGAAATTTTTTGTCTGTCATAATCTACAACTCTTCCATCTCTTTTAATGATTTTCATTTTGCATTTCCTCCCTTTACTTTCCACATTTAGTCCTTACAACTTTTATGGCTCTATTATATATTAAAAAAAAACATTTTCTGTTGCAAAAGCAACAAATTATTTTTTAACCACTTTTTAAAAATTTTTATTCGCTTATCTCTAAGGTTTGATGTTATATTACAATTATATTACATTTTTATTGTTGCAATTGCAACTAATTTGTTATATAATTGAACCAAAGCAATCTTACAAAGTGAATTTGCAAATCATTAAAAATGGAGGTATACATGAACTCTAAATTAAACATAGAAAACTTTTTAAACGATTTCTCTACAAACTGTAAAAACGTCCAAAAAAAATCATTTAGAAAAAATCAAACAATAACAACATATATACAAAAAAGGAATCAAGTCTGCATCATATTGAATGGTGAAGCAGACCTTGTCAGATATGACCTAAATGGTAACAAATCAATAATTGAACACTTCACTAAAAATGATATTTTTGGAGAAGCATTTTATATTGTTACTACTAATAATGAACTATCTGTTGAAGCCAAAAAAAATTGTGAAGTTCTATTTTTCATTTATGATAACATTCATCAAAAATGTAGAATAAATTGTAAGTTTCATCAAACATTATCAGAAAACTTCTCTAATTTAATTTTAAACAAAGTTATGGACTTAAATACTAGAGTAGAAATATTATCAAAACGCTCTATTCGTGAAAAATTACGTACTTATTTTAATATTTTATCCACTAGAAACTTGAGTCAAACATTCTCTCTCCCTTTCTCTTTGACTGATTTAGCCGATTATTTAAGTGTTGATAGAAGTGCCATGATGCGTGAACTTAAATCACTAAAAGATGAAGGATTTATTGAAAAAAATGGAAATAGACTTACTCTTTTGTACAAATAAAAAATATTCCACAGAAAAAATTCTAAAAATTTTTTGTATACAAACAAAAACGAGACATACTTAAAATATCAACAAATTTTAATTATGTCTCATTTTGTCTATAATAATTCTTTTTTCAATTACAATTCAGGATTCTCTATCAATGTTTCTTTTTCTTCACCTGTTCTCATATTCTTAACTTTCAAAACTCCTGAATTAACTTCATCTTCCCCAATAACTATAACATAAGGTATCTCAAGCTTATCTGCATATTTCATCTTAGCCTTTAATTTTTTATTATTTAAGAAAATCTCTGTATTAATTCCTTTATTTCTTAAATTATTTGCAACTTTTATTGGAACCGTCATATCTTCAATCATAGGAACTATTAAAACATCTGAAATAGATTTTTTATTTGCATTTATTAAATTAAGTTCATTTAATTTATAAAACAATCTAGTTAATCCAATAGATATTCCTACTCCTGGTAACTTTTTATCTGTATAATATTCTGCTAAATTTTCATATCTTCCACCTGAACATACACTTCCAAGCTCTCTATATTGATTTAAAAATGTTTCATAAACAGTTCCTGTATAATAATCTAGTCCTCTTGCAATTGTTAAATCAACTTTAAAATTTTGCTCTGGTATTCCAAAAGACCTTACATATTTTATTACTTGTGTTAACTCTTCTAATCCTATTTTAAATGTTTCATTTTCAATATTTAAGTTTTGTAATCTTTTTATTTTTTCATCTGTTGCTCCATTTATTTGTATAAAATCTATTATTTTTTCGATAGAATCTCTTGAAATATTAATTTTTTGTAATTCTTCTATTACTGCATCTTTTCCTATCTTTTCTATTTTATCGATTATTCTTAAAATTTCTACTGAATTTTCTTTTTGTTCTAAGCTTTCAAATAATCCATTCAAAATTTTTCTATTATTCATACAAATTGTAAAATCATCAAACCCTAGTTCTTTAAATACTGTATATATAACACTTGGAAGTTCAGCATCATTTATAACACTTAATTCTTCATCACCTATAATATCTATATCACATTGATAAAATTCACGGAATCTTCCTTTTTGTGCTCTTTCACCGCGATATACTTTTCCAATTTGATATCTTCTAAAAGGAAAACTTAAATTACCATAGTTTTTAGCTACATATTTAGCAAGTGGTACTGTTAAATCAAATCTCATTGATATATCTGTATCACCCTTTTCAAATCTATATATTTGTTTTTCTGTTTCTCCACCAGCTTTTGCAAGTAATACATCAGACAATTCTAATACTGGTGTATCTAATGGCAAAAATCCAAACTTCTTATATGTTCTTTCTATTTTTTCTTTTATTTGCTCAAATAATATTTGCTCATTTGGCATTAATTCCATAAATCCTGGTAATGTTCTTGGCTCTATTTTATTCATATTAATTTCATTCCTTCCTTAATAGAAACATTTACTCCTCTAAAATTTTGAAATTGGGGATAGAATTCTATCCCCATTTCATATGCAAGTTCTTATTCAATTTTAATCTGAATAGCACTCAACCGTTTTAAACACAGTTGTTTCCTTGCGTTTCATTTGTGTCATTAATGCTGGACATTTTCTAGTTTTGTCAAATTCAATTGTAACATAGGTTGCATAACGAAATTCCTTTTGGGAAAATACAAGAAGTTCATAAGTATCTTCCTTGTATATTATTCCAAATGAAAATGCTCCCTCTCTAGTCCGCATAATTATTTTGTTATTTTCTACTTCACAAGTATACCCCTCATTCTTTAAAAGTTTTAAAACCTTTGGCTCTACCATCACATTAAACATAGATTATATCTCCTTGCATATTAGTTTTGTTGTCATTTTCTATAATTAGTATAACATAAATCTTCATTCTTTTCAATTATTTTACCACATTTTGGGTCTTAATTCAAAATATATTGTTTTTTCATCTTTAAGCATTGTAGCTTTACCATGTCCTGGATATATAAATGTATCATCTGATAAAACTAATATTTTATTCATAATTGAATTCATAATATCATCTCTACTTGATGTAGGTAAATCTGTTCTTCCCCATGTTCCCGCAAAAATTGTATCCCCTGAAAATAAACACTTCTCTTTTTCGCAATAAAGTGATGTACTTCCTGCAGTATGTCCTGGTGTATGGATAACTTTAAACTCTAATTTTCCTAAGTGGATTAAATCATCATCATCAATTCTAGAATCCGCTTCTAACTCAATTTTAGGTAACCCTATATATTGAGATAAATTAACATTTACATCATTTAATCCTTCTGCATCTACTCTATGAATTAAAATTTTGCCACCACAATGCTTTTTTAATTCTGATACTCCTCCTATGTGATCACCATGACAATGTGTTAAATAAATATATTTCAAATTTCCTTTAAATACATTTGTTATCAAATCTTCAATTTTATCTACATCACCTGCTGGGTCTATAACCATTATTTCTTTACTTTTCTCATCAAATATTATATAGCAATTGGTTTTATCACCAATCCAAGTTTGTATCTTTAGTTCTTTTAATATCATTTCTATTTTTATGCCAAAGGGACGATTCTATTGAAATAAGATATCCAAATTTATTCGTTCTTGTTCAAGATATGTCCCCGATGGGACAAAATGTCCCAAACAGAAACGTCCCCAATAGGACATTACCTCCTAACTTCATATACACTATCAACTTTTTTAATAGCTCTTATAACCTTATTAAGCTCCTCAATATTCTCAACTTCAATATTAATATCTATAATAGCAATTCTCTCTTTAGTAGTCTTTGAATTAACACCCATCAATTTAGAATTAGTTTTATTAATTTCATTTAAAATATCAATTAATAACCCATCTCTATCATTTGCTAATACTTGTATATTTACATTATAGTTTTCTTTTGCTTCTTCATACCATTTTACATCAATTATTCTATTTTCTTCTGTAAATAAATCATTTACATTTATACAATCTTTTCTGTGTACAGATACTCCTCTTCCTTTTGTTATATATCCTATTATTTCATCTCCTGGAAGTGGATTACAACATTTTGATAATTTTACTAAACAATTATCTATTCCTTTTACAACAATTCCTGAACTTGATGCTTTTGTTTTTCTTTCTTTTTGTTTATTTAATTGTTCTATTTTTTCTTCTATATTTTCTTCTTCATGTTCTTTTCTATATTCTTGTAATATTCTAGCTACAATTTTCCCTGCTGAGTTTGCTCCAAACCCAACTGCTGCATACATTTCTTCTAAATCTTTATATTTATATCTATCTAACATTGGTTCTATATATTGATTTTTGAATATATCTGTATGAGATACTCCTATTCGTTTTATTTCTTTTTCTATTAGGTCTTTTCCTTTTTCTATGTTTTCTTCTTTTTGCTCTTTTTTGAACCAACTATTAATTTTATTTTTTGCACTTGTACTTTTTACAAATTTTAACCAATCTCTACTTGGACCTCTTGAATTATCTGATGTTATTATTTCTACTATATCTCCACTTTTTAATGGTGTAATTATTGGCATCATTTTACTATTTATTTTACATCCTGTCATATGATGACCTATTTCTGCATGTATACTGTATGCAAAGTCTATTGATGTCGCTCCTCTTGGCAATACTTTTATTGCACCTTTTGGTGTAAAAACATATACTTCATCTTCAAATAATTCTGTTTTTAATGTATCTAAAAATTCTTGTGGATCTTGCATATCTTTTTGCCATTCTAATGATTCTCTAAGCCATGCTAATTTATCTTCTTCAACTTTTACAACTTGTTTTCCTCTTCCTAAAAAATTTGCTTCCTTGTATGCCCAATGTGCTGCAATTCCATATTCTGCAATTCTATGCATGTCCCATGTACGTATTTGGACTTCAAATGGTGTTCCCTTTTCTCCTAATAATGTTGTGTGTATTGATTGATACATATTAGGTTTTGGTACTGCTATATAATCTTTAAATCTCCCTGGCATTGGACTATATAATTCATGTACTATTCCTAATGCTGCATAACAGTCTTTTACTGAGTTTACTAATATACGTAATGCAAATAAGTCATATATCTGATCTAATGTTTTATTATCTCTTTGCATTTTTCTATATATACTATATAGATGTTTTGCCCTTCCTGTTACTTCTGCATCTATGTGTTGTTTCTTTAAATCTACACGTATATTATCCATTATTTTCTCTATGAATTTTAGTCTTTCTTCTCTCTTCTTATTTATTCCTTCTACTAATTCATGATATTCTTCTGGATATAAATACTTAAATGCTAAGTCTTCAAGCTCCCATTTCATTGAATATAAACCCAAACGATTTGCAAGTGGTGCATAAATTTCCATTGTTTCTTTGCTATTTGCAATTTGTCTATCTCTTCTTAAAAACTTTAAAGTTCTCATATTATGAAGTCTATCTGCAAGTTTTATTATTATTACTCTTATATCTTTTCCCATTGCTAAAAACATTTTTCTATAATCTTCTACTTGCTGTTCTTCAACTGTTGAAAACATCATGCTTCCTAATTTTGTAACTCCTGCTACCATATCAGCAATTTCATCACTAAAATCTCTCCTTAAATCTGCATCTGTTACATCTGTATCCTCTACAACATCATGTAAAAGAGCTGCACATATTGTTGCCTCATCTAATCCTACTTCTGCTAATATATATGCTACATTTAGGGGATGTATTATATATGGTTCTCCTGAATGTCTTTTTTGGTCACCATGGTGCTCTACTGCATAATTATATGCTTTCATTATTATTTTATTATCTACTCTTTTTGATATTTCTTTCTTTTTTGATATTACATTTTGTATTGTTATTTCTTTATTACTTTCTTGCATTTATTTCACCTCTTTATTTTTTGTGTCAAAAGGGACGCCCTTTTTTGACACATTTTTATACCAATAGGGACACTCTTTTTGTTATAATATTTATTGACTTTTTATGTAGACACTGATATAATTATTATTGTAATTTAGTAACTAATTAATGCTAAAGTTTATTTAGCTCATTTATTGATTTTATAGTTTTAATAGCAGCTACAATAGATTATCTTGAAAGTGCTATTGCAATTTCTAAAAATGAAGGAGTAAAAAATTTTATCTAACCATAATATTGAAATCTAAAGGCTGTTTCTAACAGCCTTTTTTCGTTTTTATAATCTTAAAAACTCTTTTTATGTCAAAAAGGTACAACCCATTTGGCACCTTTGGCACACTTTAAACTGACTTCATAACATCCTTAATACCAATTTGCAAACTATCAACGCCATTAAAACTATTAATTTCTAAAGTACCTACAACATCAATTTTATCACCAATTTTAAATTCATCTGTCAAATGACCTAAATTAAAACCGATAGCATTTATAATTGTATTTTCATCTTTTAATGTCATTTTAATATGTTTACCTTCTGATAAAGCTCTTATTGAATCTATTTTCAAACTTTTAAAAGCAAATATTGGAGTTTTATTACCTTCTCCAAATGGTTCTAATAATTTTAAACTTTCTACTATTTCCTTATTAATATCACTTAAATTTATTTTTGCATCTATATTTATTATAGGAACTATCTCATCTATTTTTGCTTCTCTTGTAATTTTTTCAAATTCTTTTGAAAATTCATGAAAATTATCTTTTTTTATTGTAATTCCTATTGCCATAGCATGTCCACCAAAACGTTCTATTTCATCTTGGCATTTCATTAAGGCTTCATGTAAATCAAATCCTGGTATACTTCTCCCTGAGCCTTTTGATAACTCTCCTTCATTACATAGTAAAATACTTGGTTTAAAATATAAATCTGTAATTTTAGATGATACTATTCCTATTACTCCATGATGCCAGTTTTCTCCACTTACTATTATTGAACTATTTTCATATAGTTTATTTTCTTCAATTTGCCTTACTGCATCTTCATAAATTGCTTTTTCTTTTTGTTGTCTTATTGTATTATATTCATTCAATTTTTTTGTTAATTCATTTACTTCATATATATCATTAGATAAAAATAACTTCAATGCTTCATCTGCATGTCCCATTCTTCCACATGCATTTATTCTTGGTGCAATTCCAAATGATATACATGTTGAGTCAATATTTTTATATCCTGATGACATTAATAGTGATTTTAGTCCCATATTTTTTGTTTGTTCTACTAGTCTTAATCCTAATTTTGTTATAACTCTATTTTCACCTACTAATGGTACTATATCTGATATTGTTCCTATACATACAATATCTAAGTATTTTAAGTATTCCTTTTCTTCTAATCCTAATTTCATTCCAATTGCTTGGATTAGTTTAAATGCAACTCCTACTCCTGCTAAATCTCTACATGGGTATTGATTATCTTTTCTTTTTGCATCTACAACAGCTATTGCTTCTGGCAAATTTTCCCCTACCTCATGATGGTCTGTAACTATTACTTCTAATCCTAATGAATTAGCATATTTAATTTCTTCTATTCCAGAAATTCCACAATCAACTGTTATCATTAAATCATATTTTTCATTTACTATTTTTTCAATAGCAACTTTATTTAATCCATATCCTTCATCTAATCTATTTGGTATATATTGTCCTACTTGTATTCCTCTATCTTCTAAAAAGCTTTTTAATACTGTTATACTTGTAATTCCATCAACATCATAATCTCCATAAATTATTATTTTTTCTTTATTTTCTATTCCTTTTATTATTCTATTTACTGCTATTTCCATATCTGGCATTAGAAATGGATCATGAAAATTTTGTCTTTTCGGTTCTAGAAATTCTTCGATTTTTTCTTCATCAATTTTTCGATTTATAATTATTGCTGATAATAACTTGTTTATCTTATACTTTTTAGAAATTCTATCTATTTCTTGCTCTTCTGTTTCATATATCTGCCATTTTTTATTCATTTTAGATTTCATTCCTTTCTAAGTTATAAATTCAATTATCTCTTTATTTTTTCTTTTCATATATTGTATAACATTTTTCTACTTTTTAAAAGTATTTTTGAAAAATTTTACTGTATTTATTTATAATCCTATCAAACTTATTACCAGACACTTTTTGTTGGTAGTTAGATGCCCTCCTATAGAGCTATATTTTAGTATGTATCGCTTAATTGAAGTGAAAAAATAGAAATAAATAATGATTATTCTACAACAGAACAAATAGTGGGAACTTGGATAAACAATAAAACAATTAATTTAAACATATATATATTGTCTAAATCACCTAATTTATAAGACAATAAAAAGCACACCTTTTAATGTGCACTTTTTTACATAATATTCTATACTATTCTAAATTTGTTTAGCAAAAATTATTGTTCTTTGGTCATTATTTGTATCTGTACAAGTTGATAAAGTTAACTCAGGTAAACCATTTGTATCTCTTCCATAGAATGATGCATCTGTTGATAAAGCTTCGAATTTGTTATAAACTTCATATGTTATAGATTTTCCTCTAAAATCTGTTACATATATCTTTGCACCATTAGACAGTTTCTTTAGATTAGAGAAAAATTGTCCATTTCTATAATTATGTCCAATTATTACTGTATTTCCTGGTTGGTTTAAATTATCTCCATTTGGATATAAAGCAACTAATGCTTTTTCTAATGCTGTCGTTGAAGTTTCTTCTACTATTGGATATTCAAGATTTATTGCAGGTATCTTCATTGTTCCTACTACTGTTAAACCTTGATATTTCTTTTTGTTTTCTGAACTTGATGAACTACCTGATGAACCATTATTTATTTGTGTTTCATTTGAATTTAGTGTCATATTTTCTTCTGGTGTTTCTGTTGTTGAATTTGTTACATTTTCATTCGCAATTTCATTATTACTATTAGAATTTTCTATTTCACTTTGAAATGAATTTACAAAATTTGATGCTTGTTTTGTATTATTAACTTTCTTTATATAATCAAATGTTAAAAAACTTAATAATAAAACTATTGCAACTATAACTATAATTAATATTATAGTTAATACTTTATTATATTTACTCTCAAACATATTTTTTACCTCCGTACATCTATAAACTATACTTATATTATATCATGTTTTATCCTCTTTTACAATATTTAAACTATTTTATCTCCAAACTTTGTTCCAGCCAATATATGAAAATGTAAATGCATTACTTCTTGCCCAGCATCTCTTCCACAGTTTACTATTACTCTATATCCATTTTCTTTAAATCCATTATTTTCAGCAATTTTATTTATAACTCCATAAATTCTTCCGACTATAGCTTCATCTTCTTTTTGCATATGTGCTAATGATGTTATATGCTTTTTAGGGATTACTAATATATGAATTGGTGCAGCTGGATTTATATCATTAAATGCTAAAATCTCGTCATCTTCATATACTTTACTTGAAGGTATTTCACCTTTTATTATTTTACAAAATAAACAATCTTCCATTTTTTCCTCCATCGGGATATAGGGACGTTCCTTAAATCCCTTTCTTTAGGGATTAAGGGACACTCCTTAAATCTCAATATTTTTTTATTATTTTTAACAATTTTAAGGAGTGTCCCATTTTCCCTCTCTTGAGGGAAAATAGGAACGTCCCTAAATCCCTAATACTGCTTTTATTCTCCTAATTCCTGCTGAACTAGCTTCCTCTTTCTTTATTTTAAATACTCCCAATTCAGATGTATTTTTTACATGTGGTCCACCACATAATTCTTTTGATACTGTTCCTATTGAATATACTGTAACAATATCTGGATATTTTTCAATAAACATACATTCTGCACCTGATTTAACAGCATCTTCTTTTTTCATTTCTTCTACTGTTACATCCAACCTTTCTTGTATCCATTTATTTACTAAATCTTCTGTTTGTTTTTTCTCTTCATCTGTCATCTTATGGTCACAGTTAAAATCAAATCTCATTCTTTCTGCTGTTATATTTGAACCTCTTTGATGTGTATCAGGTCCTAATACTATTTTTAGCGCTGCATTTAATAAATGTGTTGCTGTATGATATGCTGTTGTTACTTCATTTTGTTCTGCTAATCCACCTTTAAATTTTTGCTCTGAACCTAATCTTGATTTTTCTTGATGTGCTTTAAATAGTTCTTCAAATTTTCTCATATCAACTTTCATTTCATTTTCTTCTGCTAATTCTTTTGTTACTTCTGGTGGAAATCCATATGTATCATATAATTTGAATACTACTTGTCCATCTATCCTGTCTTTTCCTTGCTCTTTTGCTCTATTCATTTCTTTTTGAAATTCTTTTTCACCATGTGCTAAAGTTTTTACAAATTTGTCTTTTTCTTCTATTATTGTTGCTTTTATTGTTTCTTTGTTATTTACTAATTCTGGATACATTTCTTTTAAATTTTCCACATTTATATCTACTAAAGTTGATATTTCATCTAAGTTTATCTGTAACTTATTCATATGTCTTACCATTCTACGTATTAATCTTCTTAAAATATATCCTCTATCAACATTACTTGGTCTTCCACCATCAGATATTATCATCATACTTGAACGTAGATGTTCTGCTATTATTCTTCTACTTTCTATTATATCTACATTTTGTAATTCATATAATTTATCCATTACAGGTTTAAATAATTCTGTATCAAATGGTGTTTCTTTTCCCTGTAATAACATTGTCATTCTTTCTAATCCTAAACCTGTATCAACATTTTTTTGTGACAATTTTGTGTATTTTCCTTCTTTGTTTTTAAAATATTCCATAAATACATTATTCCATATTTCAACATATTTACCACAATCACAACTAGGTTCACAATCTGGTCCACATGCTGTTTTTCCTGTATCATAAAACATTTCTGTATCTGGTCCACATGGTCCTTCTTCTCCTGCTATCCACCAGTTATCATCTTTTCCATAATAATAAATATGCCCATCTAATATTCCTGCTTTTTTCCAACATTCTGCTGCAACTTCATCTTTTGGACAGTCTTCATCTCCTGCAAATACTGTTACAGATAATTTCTCTACTGGTATTTGTAATTCTTTTGTTAAAAAATCAAAACTCATTTGAATTGATTCTTCTTTAAAATAATCTCCTAATGACCAGTTTCCTAACATTTCAAAATATGTTAAATGTCTGTTATCTCCAACTTCTTCTATATCATTTGTTCTTACACATTTTTGATAATCTGTTAATCTTGTTCCTGATGGGTGCTTTTCTCCTAATAAGTATGGTACTAATGGTTGCATTCCTGCTGTATTAAATAATACTGATGGATCATTTTCTGGTATCAATGATGCTGATGGTATCACTTTATGTCCATGTTCTTCAAAAAATTTTAGATATTTATTTCTTATTTCTATTGCTTTCATTTTTTATCTTCCTTTCGCTTTATTTTAATTTTTTATAAATTTGTATCGTTTTTCTTTTTTTCTATTGTATATTTTACTCTAAAAATATATAAATTTCAAGCTTAATATAAAAAAATCAAACTTAGAGTTTTAAAATTCTCTAAGTTTTCATTTTAATTTTACCAAATCATTAAAAATGTTAAGAATAATCCCCATCTTAATTCACTATCAGTTAAATCCCTAAATAATTCTTCAAAACTTCCAATATCTTCTTTTTCATCTGTAAATTTAACTTCATAATATTCAACATCTTGAACTTTAAAATACAATTCTAATTGTCTTGTCTCATTTTCTCTCATATTTGAAACATCTATATATTTGCTTCCTAACAAATTATTATTTGAAGAATATAAATCTATTCTTACATAATTACTTTCAATTTTGTTATTTAAGTCATTATATATATGTCCTTTAATTCTTCCATTTATTTTTGTTGCTTGTGCTTGATATATATTAACTTGACTTATTCTATCTTTTCTTCCTATATTTTGATATGTACTTTCAAGATTTATATTTATCATTATTTCTGAAAATATAAAAAATCCTATTATGCATAATGCATATATTAAAAAAGTTTTCATTCTTTTCATAATTATTTCTCCTTTTTTACTAAACTATTTATAGTATAACAAAAATTTGCATAATTTTCAATATTTTTACAATTTTTCGTTGTATTTTACATAATTTTGTGCTATTATATCTGTATTACATTTGTAGAAATGATGTAATTGCAACTATCAACCAATTCTATTATAAGGAGGATAATTTTATGAGTAGACTTTATGGCATCACTTATAACAAAGAACAATGGATTTGTAAAGGTTCTCGGGATTTTGGTTATACTTTTGTAAATAAGAAAACTTTTGACTCTTATCGTATTTATGGTGATGTTATTGGAATTGAACAGCTTGACGATAATTCCTTTTTAGTATATCACCGGATTATGAGGGATGAATGGCAAATTTCTAGAGTTGTATTTAACTCTGGCCATAGTTCTCTTATCTTTTCAGAAAAATTCAAAAACTTCTATTTTCTTTCTGAAGATACAATTTTGTTTGATAGTCGTTGTGTGTATTCTATCAGTAAAAATTGTATAGTTCCTGAATTTGAATGGTTGAAATACAAAGATTTAGAAGTAATTACTGATGAAGAAAAAAACTTAACTTATCTTTTAGTTAAACAAAAAATTTCTTTTTCAGATAATGCTTATGTTCAAGTATTTGTAGATAGTAAAACTTTCAAACCAGTCACCAGTGCTTCAAGTGGCTTAAGAAACAATCATCACATCACTTTATCTGATAATTTTACTTTTAATGATTTAGTAAAAGAAGATGAACGTTATGCCTCTATTATACACTGGATTAATTTTGATATCACTGAATCTATTTTTAAATCTGGTCAAAAAGCTCTTATGGAAGAATTGCAAATTACAAATTCATAAAATAGTAAGCTCACTCAGCTTTCTTATTTTCTAAAAAGGTAGCTTCAAAATGGAGCTACCTTTGTCTTTTATAACTCAATTTCTTTTCCTAAATAAACAGAATATATATATGTTTTATCAACTTTTTTATGCAACGCCTGTTCTAATGCCTGTTTATACAATTCTAACTGAGTTTTATACTTTTCAATTAATTCATATTCTTTGCCTTTTTCTACATAATCTGTTTTATAATCAAGTAAAATCAAATTATTATCTTTATCAATGTAATATAAGTCAATAATACCTTGAACTAATACATTTTCATCTATTTCCTGCTCATAAATTGTTTTTGCTGGGACATTTATATAAAATGGTTTTTCTTGATAAATTTCTTTTGCAGTTTTTAATTGTTCCCAAATTTTTGATTTTGTAAAGTCAAGTATTTTGTATATATTTATTGCATCTGCTTCTTTTTCTGTTATAATTTGCTTTTGCTCTAAATCATTTATTAAATCTTGTATTTTTTGTAAATCATATTGTTCTTTCGGATTTAATTTTTGCATACATAAATGTATTAAAGTACCTTTTTGTGCTGACGTTATTTTTTCATCTTTTTCTTCTTCTAAAAATTTTGGTTTATGAAAAGTTATTTCAGTCTCTTCTACTCTACTTATCTCTTCAATATCAACTCCTATTTGCTTTTCCTTCATCTGCTTTAGTTTAGTAACAGAGCTTTTTGTTGGAATAGTAGTTGCTAACTTATTTTTATATTCATACTCAATTTTACATTTTATATTATTTAACAAATCCTCTGAAATCTCTTTTGTATCTAATAATTCTACTATTTTGTTTTTATCACTTTCTTGTACATATTCTTTTTTTCCATTTATAATTTCACTAGGATAAATTTTGTTTAATTCTATTAAATGTTCTGTATTATTTTTTTCATAAAGATATACTAACATTATCCAATCCAAATATGATTTATATTTTTTAACTAAAATAGGATTAATCTTTCCATCTTTTCTAGGATAAATTTCTTTTTGTTTTTCAACTGATTCAATTTGATTTACCAAATCATTTGATATTCCTGTTATGATTAATTTTTCTTTAGCTCTTGTTAATGCAACATACAAAATTCTCATTTCTTCTGAAATACTTTCATTTCTAATAACATTTTTTACAGCTTCTCTAGTCAAAGTATCATACTGAACTTGTGCATTATAATCTATATATTTAGCACCAATACCCATTTCTTGATGCAATAGCACAGGATTTTTCATTATATCTTGTTCATTAAACTTTTTATTAGAATTTACTAAAAATACTACTGGAAACTCCAATCCTTTACTTTTATGAATACTCATAATTCTAATTACATCATCATTTTCCCCGATAATTTTAGCAGAACTCATATCTCCTGAATTTGTTTTTAACTTGTCTATAAAATTTATAAAATTATATAAGCCTTTAAAACTTGCTGTCTCATATTTCTTAGCTCTTTCAAATAACATTTTAAGATTAGCTTGTCTCAAATTTCCATTTGGCATTAGACCTACATAATTATAATATCCTGTATCAGAATAAATCTTCCAAACCAATTCATCTAAAGCTAAATATTCTTGCTCTTTTCTCCATTTTTTAATATTCTCTAAAAATCTCTCTATTTTATTTTTTAATTCTAAATTTACATCTACTCTAGCTTTTAACATACAATTATAGAAATTATCATATTTATCAGATAATCTAATTTGTACTAATTCATTATCTGTAAAACCACCTATATTTGACCTCAAAACAGTTACAAGTGGTATATCTTGCATTGGATTGTCTATTATTTTTAATAAGCTCATTATTGTTTGAATTTCAATAGAATCCAAATATTCTTGATTATTATCAGAAAATACAGGCATTTCTAAATTCATAATTTCTTGTTCATATATACTTGCTTTATCTTTTGTAGACCTTAATAAGATTGCTATATCTTTATAAGTTATATCTCTAAAAACTTCATTTTTTCTATCATAAATTTGATATTTACTATCAATCAATTCCTTTATTCTTTTTGCAACATATTTAGCCTCTAACTCAATATTTTCTATATGTTCTAATTCTTCTAAATCTGTATCTAAACTTGATTCTGCATCTATTTCTGTAGTACTATATTTTGAATTATTTTGTAAATTGCCTTCTATATCATTTTCTTCATTATCTTCTTTTTTTGTATTTATTATATTAATTTCTGTCTTTAAACTTTGCTCAACTTTTTTATAATCTTCTGCCCCAAAATTTAAATATTCATTTTCATCATATTCAACTTCACCTAAAATATTGCTCATTATATTTTTGAAAACTAAGTTAGTAAAGTCTAATATGTTATCTCTACTTCTAAAGTTTTTGAATAATTGGATTTTTCTTCCTGTCCAAGAGTGACGTTTCTTTTTGGACATTTCTATCCATTCAGAACCGTTCTTCCTGTTTTAGCATATATGTGTCCCCGATGGGACATTTTGTCCCAAACAGAAACGTCCCCAATGGGACAAAAATCCCTATATTTATCTAAAAATAACTTTGGCATAGCCTGTCTAAATCTATAAATACTTTGCTTTACATCACCTACCATAAACATATTATTTCCTTTTGATATTGATGAAAGTATGTATTCTTGTACTAAATTACTATCTTGATACTCATCTATTGCTATTTCTTCAAATTTCTCAGTATATTTTTGAGCAACATCTGTTTTTATTATATGTTCTTCTCTTTCTCCATTTTCATTAATATTTACTTCTACATCTTTTACTAATATATTTAAGGCAAAATGTTCTATATCTGTAAAGTCTACTATGTTTTTATCTCTTTTTCTTTTTGAATATATTTCATCAAATTCTATAATTAGATTTTCTAATTTTTTTAATACTTCATGCATATCATATATATCTTGATTTGATTGTTTTGAATCTGAGACAAATATTTTTTCTACTTTTTTATTAAATTTCTTTTTTACATTATCTCTTATATTCTTTGCTTCATCTTTTATTTCTGATTCTACTTTTTTTCTTGGCCATGTTGTAAATTTTACATTTTGTGCTATTTCATAAGATTTATCCCAATTATTTAAATTTTGTTTTAATGTATCTAATTGTTTTATATCTGTTTCTATTGTTTGTTTGAATTCTTCTAATTCACTATCATATTGTAGTGTTTCTAAAACATCTTCTAATATTGTAATATCATCTACTAGCTCTTCTTCTATTTCTTCTAATAAAACTTTTCCCCATGGTGTTTGACTAAAATCTTCTTCTAATTGTTTTTCAATATTAAACATTTCTATTTTTTCATTTAACCATTTTCTAGGATATGGACTTGAGCTTATATAACTATATATATTTGTTATTAAGTCTTTTAATGGTGTATCATCTTTATAACTTGTATATGTATTTATTAATTTAGTAAAATCTTTATCTTCATCAAGATATTTTTTTTCAAATAATTCATCTAATATTTCTTGTTTTAGTAGTTCTATTTCTGGTGTATCTGCAATTCTAAAATTAGGTGACACATTTTCTAGTTCATAGAAATTGTTTTTTACAACTTCTAGGCAAAAAGAGTCTATTGTGCATATACTTGCCATATTTAATAATGTTATTTGTCTTTGTAGTTTTTCGTTTTCAGGTTCCTCATCTAATTTTTTATATAATGCCTTCAACACTCTTTCTTTCATTTCTGATGCTGCTGCATTTGTGAATGTAACTACTAATAATTTATCTATATCTATATTTTCTTTTATTGCTTTATTTATTATTCTTTCTACTAATACTGCTGTTTTTCCGACTTCCTGCTGCAGCTGCGACTAGTAAGTTAGAATTTTTTTCATATATTGCTTGTTTTTGTTCTTCTGTCCAATTTGGCATTCTTTTTTTTCCTCCATTTTGTCCCATCAGGGACGTTTCTTTTTGGGACATTTTGTCCCATTCGGGACACATCTTCTTAAATTGTATTATCTTACTCACATTTTAAAGCAGTTATTTTTTTTAGTCAATAGCTTTACTATTATTTTACAAATATATCTTACTAGCTTATAATTTGTATTTGATAATTTGTATTGTTTCATATAATTTAAAAGAAAAAAAGAGCTAAAAATCAGCTCTTTCTTTCACAACTCCTTATGCAAAGTAGGAAATGCTTCTCAGCTCCTCCTCTGCGACAGCCAGCTCCTGGCTCGCCTGAGCCTGTGCTGTCTTGGCTTCTTCCAGCTCAGCCTCAGCCGTGGGTACCTGACCTGCAGCATCTGCATAGGTAATGCAGGGTGCTATGGCATTGCGTACCTCTTCAGGGTTCGGCTTCCGCATCACTGCCAGCTTGCCCAGGATCTTGATGACCTCGAAAAATCCTTTCTTCGAAGTCTTGGCTGTTTCCTTGAGCTCCGCCAGTGCCTCCTTGCATTCAGCCGTTTCTGCTGTCCGCTCCTGGAGATTCTCCGATGCCTCCTGTACGTTTGCCGCCGCATCAGCCTTAATTGCCTCAAATGTCTTACCATACTTTTCTCTCAAAGTTGTCATAAATTTTTCCTCCTGCTTTCTATTTTGAGTTGTCTTGTATTTATAATACATTTTTATTATACCATTTTTTTACATAATAGTCAATCATCTTATGTAAATTTTATATATTATCATTTCTAATAGTCTCAATAATATTTTGCTTATTAATTCTAGACATAGAATATTTCATAATAATACCAATAACTACAGCAACAAATATTATAGAAATCATAATTGATTTAACTGGTAATACATAATTCATACCCATATCAATTTCAAAAGCCTTATAAATCAAATAAGATAGTCCCACTCCTATTGGTATACCAATAATCAAAGATTTTAAGCCATAAAATATACTCTCTAATCTAATCATTCTATTAAATTCCTTTTTAGTCATACCTATAGATTTTAACATTGCAAATTCTTTTTTTCTTAAATTCATGTTTGTAGTAATTGTATTAAATATATTTGTTATTCCAATTAAAGTTATTACTGTAATAAATCCATAAAGAAAAATTGAAATAACTAAAACTATAGCATTATTTTGTTTTACTGATTCTTCATAGTTTAATATACTTATACCATCTTCATTCATATTTATACTTTTATAAAATTGTTTTATTTCATCTTCTACTTTAAAGCAATCTTTTGAATCTATTTGTAATACATGTAAACTTGCATATCCAATTTTTTCAATGTACTCATCACTTACTATTAAATAACCTGTATCACTATACATATTCTCAAATCCCATTGGTCTTTCTGATGTTCTTTCTATTATCTTTATGCTTAAATCTTTTAATCTTATATTATTGCTCTCATCTTCTGTTTCAGGCGGAATTGTTATTTTTCCTGTTATTATATCACCTTTTTGCCATTTATATAAATTTCCTCTTACCTTATTTCCTTCTTCATCATAATTTATACAATTATCAAGTAATATTGCACCATCTTTATAATCTTCATATTTTCCACCAATTTTCTCTATAAATTTATTGTATTGCTGTTTACCTAATGCCATAATTGTAACAGTATCATTTCCTTCTACTTCATTTCCATTTGCATCATAAACTTTAGCTTTTATTTTATTTGCAAATTCTGTAAAGTGTTCTTTTCCTTCAATCTCAAGTGAATTCATTCTTTTTATAGAAAAATCATCTATTCCTTTTAATTTTGAAACTTCTGAAAATCTTTCATATTTTTTCTGTAAATTTTCTTTTGTGTTTATTTCATCTGTTCTTTCAAATAAAGCTATATTATATCCTATTTCTGTATAATATGATTCTGAAGTTTTAAAGCCAAATTCTATAAAGCTTGATATTGCAATAAATGTCACAACACTTACTATTATTGATATTACTGTTGTCCTATATTTCTTCTTACTTCTTTTTAAATTTTTATATGCAATTTCTCCACCTATTTTGAATATTTTTGTGATAATTTTTGGACATTTTACTTTTTTAGCTTTTAGTTTTACATCATCTGCACTTCTTATTGCTTCTATTGGAGTTACTTTTGAAGCTTTTCTTGCAGAACTTTTACATGATAACCATATTGTAATAACTGCTATAATAACACTTAAAAGTATTGCCTCCCAAGAAATACTATAAACTAAGTCAAATACTTCTATATATTTATTAAATATATAACTTACTATTCTTAATAATATATCTATTGCTAATATTCCACTTAATATTCCTAAAGGAATTCCTATACATCCTAATATTATACCTTCAAAATAAACACTTTTCTTTATTTGTTTTTTTGTTGCTCCTACACTTGAAAGCATTCCATATTGTTTTAATCTCTCTGTTATTGAAATCGCAAAACCATTTCTTATTACAAATACGCTAGATACTAAAACTATTGCCATTATAACTCCACCAATAGTATATAAAAATTGTAGTGTATTATCACTTAAATTTGCTCCTTCATATGATAATAAATCATAATTCAATTCAAAATTGTATTTATAACTTATATATACTGATTTTCTTAATCCTCTAAAATTTGTCCCTTCTTCTTTTTCTTCTCTTGTTTGTGCTTTTATCATTTCATTTATTTGTTCTGTATATTCTTGATATTTAAACAAATTCGTATATAAAACTGCTATATTAGCATTATTTTGAATTTTGTCTAGCTTAGTTATAACAGTATATCCAGGTGCTGAATAATCTTCTAACCATGGTCTTTCTATTATTCCAACAATTTTATATTCTTTCTTTGTAGTATTTACAATTTCTTCTTCAAGAACTTCTTTTTTTTCATTCTCTTGAGTTATATTTAATCCATCTTCTGAAATTTGGATAGTTTGATCATTATTCTCTTCTGATAAATATGGATTATTTTGATTTAGTTTTTCTCCTGTTGTAAGTTGTCTTGTACCTATTTCTAATGAAATTGTATCTCCTATTTTATAATTAACCTTTCCATTTGATATAATATGTTTAGAAATAACTAATTCACTTTCGTTTTCAGGCATTCTTCCTTCTGATAATTGTAATCCCATATTTTTTAAATATTTTTCATCCATTGCTATTACATTTAAATATGGTTTATACTTGTTTTTACTACCTTCTAAATATGAGTACCCTAATTCTTCTGATAAATAATAGTCTTTTACATTCCTGTTTTCTTGTATGTATTTAAGTTCATCTTTTGGAACTTCATAAAATTTTGCATGGAAATTTCCTTCTCTTTCCTTTACCATTTCAATTAAAGTATGTTGAAAACTTGTTACAATTCCTGCAACTCCACATATTAAAGCTGTTGAAAGAATTATTCCTATAATTATAACTGCAGACCTTTTTTTATTTAATTTTAAATCTTTAATACTTAAATCATTTAAAATTTTCATTTACTTCTCCTCCTATTATTAAGATTTTATATTTTATATTTTATTTGCAAATGAATATATAATAAAATGTAGTGATGCGCAGTTTGGGAGGTCACATATTCATACAGATTAGACAGATTAACCCTTATGTATTTGAAATGTAAGCATATAATCTCATATGATTAGACCGACCAGCAAAGAACGAAATTTTATTATATATTCATTTGTAAATGTTATATATAATATTAATTTTTAAAATCCTTAATAACCCTTCCATCATCAATAGTAATAACTCTATCAGCTTGTAGAGCAATTTTTTCGTCATGAGTTATAATTATAACAGTTTGATTATACTTTTTATTAGAAAGCTTTAATAATGAGACAATTTCTTCACTAGCCTTAGAATCCAAATTACCAGTTGGCTCATCAGCAAGCATTATAGCTGGTTCATTCATCATAGCCCTTCCTATTGAAACCCTTTGTTGTTGACCACCTGATAATTGATTTGGTAAATTATTTTTTCTATTTTCTAGTCCTAATGTATGTAATAAATCATTTAATCTCTTTTCATTGATTTCTTTTCCATCTAAATTGCAAGGTAAAGTTATATTTTCTACTACATTTAAAACTGGTATTAAATTATAAAATTGATATATTAATCCTACTTGTCTTCTTCTAAAAATAGCTAGATTGTCATCACTTAAGGAATATATATCTTTTCCTTCTATATACACTTTTCCTGATGTTGGCCAATCAACACCTCCTAACATGTTCAATAATGTAGATTTTCCACTTCCACTCGCTCCTATTATTGCTACAAATTCCCCTTTTTCTATTGAGAATGATACATTATCTACTGCCTTTACTGTGTTTTCTCCTTTTCCATATACTTTACTTAGGTTCTCTACCTTTAATATTTCCATTAACTTTCCTCCATTTCTTAATTTCCTTTTATTTTCTTTTGGTGACTGTCCCTAAAAGGACATTTTTCTTATAAAAGTATAACTTATTAAAGTGACTTTTGAGTGACTTTTTCACTTAAATTTTAGTCATTTTCTATAAAAAATACATCATTTATATTAATATTTATATTTCAATAACATTACAAAAATATTACTATATTACAATTGTCTTAAAAATTATGGAAACACTTGATTAAAGATTTAAATTACTATAAAATATATTTAGACTATTTTGTGCCAAAAAAGGACGTCCCTTCTGGCACAAAACACAAAGGAGTGGCTTTATAAATGAATGAAAATAAATTTAATCAATTGCCAGGATACGAAAACATTTTTAAAAATTTAAAAAATGTTCTAAATCAATACATAAAAATATCAGGAAGTAAAAGAATACATAATTTTAATTTAAATCAAAGAAATCTAAACGACTCTGGTTTTGAAAACAACTTAATTGAAAATGATTTTAATCCTTCTGAATTAATTGAAGAAATTAAAAATTCATATCTTAGTAGAGATTATTTAGAAGGTGAAATTGGATTAATAGATGGTCAAGACCAATATGATGGTATATTTAATATTGCATTATATACACTTATCACAAACAGAGTTGGGAAATTATATCAACATCAACTAAATAAAAATACTAATCTTGATGCTAATACACGAACTGCTTATAAAGAAACTTATAAAAAATTGATGCTTCAAAAAAAAGATGCAATTACAAAACTTATATATAGCTTATTTATATATAAAGAAACTGAAAACAATAATGATTTTTTCTATGGTTGTAGAACAGATGATTTTGGTGATAGCACTTTTGTTATTGATTTACCAATATATGGTCAAATGAGTGTTCACTTTGGCTCAAAAGAATGCTTGCAAAATATAGAATATATTGCAAAACAAAATATAGAACTTATTTTAGAAAAAAAATTAGAACTTGGTCAAATAACTGAAGAACAATTTGCTCAAATTAAAGATAAAGCTGAAAATAAAGGAATTCTTCCTGAATATACTGGAAAACTATATGAATATAGCTCAGCTATTCCCCTTGATTACTGTGGTGAAAAATTTGAAATGGCACAAAAAGATTTAAATTTATCTGGAAAAATGGTAAGTACTATAAATGATGAAGATATTAAAAGAATAAGTGAAAATAGAAAATATAATAGTAGAGAATTATATTATTTTGCAATAAAAAGTGATTTTTCTAAGAACCAATTAGAAAATTTATCTAAATATTTACAAGAAAGAGATGCAGAAATCACAAGAAATGAAACTACTGCAAAAACATCTATAAAAAGTACAACTATTGATGTACAATACCTTGGAAGACAGGCTATTAGTTTAACTTCTGCAAAAGACAGAAAAAATGTTGCTAATCATGAAGATATACGTGATACTGCTATTGAAAATATTCCTAAGGAGAAATGATTATGATAACTATATATACAAATGAAGAATATTCAAAATCATATACTGAATTGCTGGAAATATTAAAATATTTTTCAAAGTCTGATTTAATAAAAATACCAAAAAATCTAATAAAAAGATATATAAAAGATATGGATACAAATTATAGTTTTAAATATAATCCTGAATTAGATTTAGAAAAACAAAATGTTTCAAAATTAACTCAAATATTGATTGCTAATTTATATATAAAATATTTCGCAGATGAAAATGAACAAGAAAATATAAAAAATAAAGATTTAGAAGAATTGTCTCAAATAGAAAAAAACTATCAGGAACAATATAATGTTGAAACTATATTTAACAAACGAAAGGAAAAATCTACTATTGATGGTTCATTTAATAATGCAACTGATATAACAAGTTTAGCTGTTGTACCAAATAAAGAAAATATATTTAAAAGAATTTTTTACAAAATAAAATCCATATTAAAATTGACATAAAATAGGAAATATGTTATAATTCACAGTGGACGTAAAAAATTACCTTTAGAAGAAAGGAGACTACCTATGAACTATTTTTTGGAAATAACTAAAAAGATTGAAGAATTTTGCAATACCTCTCCTTGCCCCGATTCAAGAACAGATTACCTTAAAAGTGCTGAAAAGATTTCAAAATTACAAGAAGAAGCATCTGTTCTTGAATCAGAAGGAGTAAAAAGTAATGACGAAAGGATAATAAAAATCTATGAAGAAATTTCAAAAATTTTGGAAGGTTAATATGTCTCAGAAAAAGACCTATATAGCACAACATTTGAGCTATATAGGTCTTATTTCATATACTTAATAACAAATTCTGTACCCTTTCCAATTTCGGAAGCACACATTATCATTCCGTTATTTTTCTCAATTATACTCTTTGCTAATGCAAGGCCTATTCCAATACCATTATCAGATGAATTTTTACACTTATAAAATCTCTCAAAAATATGTCTTAAATCTTCTTTTGATATTCCTTCTCCCTCATCTCTTATAGTAATTTTTGTAAACAAACTATTTTCTTCATATTTTATATAAATATTTCCACCATCTTTATTATGTTCAATACAATTTTTTAATATATTTGTAATTGCCTCTTTTTGCCATTTATAATCTCCATTAAATGATATTTCATCACTTCCATTGATAATTATATTTTGATTTTTGATTTCTATTGGTATCTCTAAATTTTTAATTATTTCATCTATTAAATAATTTACATTGATTTCTTCAAAATGAAATTCAACAACATCTGCATCTAATTTTGATAATTTAAGCATTGAAATTACTAGCCAGTTTATCCACTCTATTTGTCTACTAATTTCAAATATAAATTTCTTTTTAGTATTACTATCCATATCAGGATTTTCCTTTATATTATCCAGCATTATAGATATTGATGTCAATGGCGTTTTTAATTGATGCGAAATATCTTGTACTGATATTTTTAAATTTTCTTTATCCTTTTTTGAATTTTCACTTTCTTCTTTTAACATAACTGTGATTTTATATAGCTCATTTTTTAAATTACTTAATTCATCTTCACTATTTTCTTGAATGTCTAATTGATAATTTCTATTTCTTATTTCATCTATATATTGCCTAATTTCTCTTAATTTTCTATCTCTTTTATGGATATAATATGTAATTACAAAACTATATAGAAAAGCAATAAAAATTACTATTATAATATTAGCTTTTAAATTTTTATCCATCTGTTTTTGTACTGATATAATACTATTTATGTCATTTTCATATATACCATATTTTTTCAGTTCCTCTACCCCATTTTTGAAATTTTCTATATTAGTATCTAAATCCAATATATCTATAATATCTTTTGTATCAATTTCTGGATATTTTTCTTTTATTTTTCCTATAATATTTGATATTGCTATATTTACATTGTTATTTAATTTTTTGTATTGCTTATCTGTTAAATAACATATTAATAAACTTGAAATTATTGTAATAATAATCATTGGTATAATTAGATATTTTAAATTTGTATTCTTAAATTTTTTCATTTTTAATCTCCTACTCTATAGCCTAGACCTCTAACAGTCTTAATTACATCTTCATCTCCCAATTTTTCTCTTATCCTTTTAATATATACAGTAAGAGTATTATCATTAACAAAATTACCAGCAACATCCCATATTTTATCTAACAACTGTTCCCTTGTAATCAATTTATTCTGATTAGAAAATAACATCAACAATATTTTATACTCTAAACTTGTAAATACTATTTCTTCATTATTTTTATAAACCTTAGCAATATCAGTATCAATTTTTATATTTTTACATTGAATTATATTAGACTTCTCTATATTTTTTTCATATCTTCTCAAAACAGAATTAATTCTTGAAATTAGTTCTCTAGTTCTAAAAGACTTAATAACGTAATCATCAGCACCTAAATCCAATCCAACAACCACACTTGTCTCTTCGTCCTGTGCAGTTAAAAATATTACTGGTATATCAAGTTTTCCTTTAATTACTTTACATATATCAAATCCATTACCATCTGGCAATGTTACATCTAATAATACCAAATCTATTCTTTCTTTTAATATAATATCTTCCGCATCTTTTTTAGTCTTACATGATATTATCTGAAAATTCTCTTGCTCTAATGAATACTTTAGCCCCATTATTATTGTTTCATTATCTTCTACTAACAATATTTTTTTCATATTTGAAAGTTCTATATTAAGTTAGAACTATTTCCTCCTTTCACTCTATTTTATTGTAATATAAACCTTTTTATTTTCATAATCATATTCAGGAATTGTGTTAAATTTTTTGCAAAAATTCTCTACTATTTCCATTGAATATATTACATCATCTTTTTTACCTTCTGATGAACTACTTACTTTATAAACTTTATTATTGTATTTTATCTTTTTAACATTTCCTGAAAATATGCCCTGTTTTAATACTTCTATTGGCTCTATTTGTTTAAATACAACATCTAAACCAGACATATAGTAACTTCTATTTTTAATATCATAATAAACAACTGCATCAAAATCATTATATAATTTCATTTGCTTATCATTTATATACAATAACAACTTATCTGGTTTCCACACGTTTTCTATTTCTTGCTTACCAATTTTATTTAATTCTACTACATTATTTGTTTCTTTTAATATATTTATATATTGATATTTAGCATTTTTTATTATATCTTCTAATAAATCATTTGTATTACTGCTTATAGGTAACCAGTATTTTATATCTCTATTTATAAGACTTATATTATCATATATCTTATCATTTTGATTTCTAATATAATTTGCTAATTTATATAATTTTACTGTTTTTTCTTCTATTTCATCATAATCATTTACATTAATACAAACTTTATATTTTAGAAATTCTGCATTTCCGTAAATTTCATCACTTTCTGTTTTTTCTTCTATTTCAAACTCTTTTAAAAATTCCTTATCAGGATAACTCTCAACATAATATTTAAATTTTCTTTCTGAATAGTCATCCATCATATTTGCCCCTCTACAAAAAGTATTAAACTTAATATTCTTATTGTTTTTTGGACTTATTATATATAAACCTCTTTGCCTTCCATGTTCTGTCGTTTCAGAATAATCTTCTATTATTTCAAATTTTTCTCCTTTATATCTATTTTCCAATTCCTTTATTACATCTCTTGGCAAATAGCGCTCCACTTGTCCATAAAACCAAATACAAACTCCTAATACTACTAACGTAAAAAATATAGCTAATATTGAAAACATTGACCTTGAAGTTAGATTAATTAGTAATGAAAATATTTTTGCTTTTTTTGTATCTTTTGGCTTAAATTGTTTTATATCTACTTTTAATTCTTCTTCTTTTTTTGAGTCATATTCCTTTTGCCATTTTTCTAGTTCTTCCCAATCTTCTTTATTTCCCATTTTATTTTCTCCTTTGCGTCCAAAAGAAACAGTTCTTCCACTATCTCATTTTAGATGTATAAACAATTTACTTTTTTGTTCATTTAAAATTATTCATCACATATTTATAAAATCTAACACATCATTATACACTTCATCTCTATTTTTTTCATTTAATATTTCATGTCTTAAATTATTATATAATCTATTAGTAATATTTAAATATCCAATTTTCTTCAAAAACTCTTGGCTTTTTAACCATTTTTGTTTATTAATTATTACTGGGTCATCACTTCCTGCTATAAAAAATATTGGCATTTTTTTATTATATAATTTCCATCCTTTAAAAGTATATATATCTCCCATTAATTTAAACAAATTCTCAAAGCCATTTGTGGTAAAAACAAAACCACATAATTTATCATTATCATATTTAGTTACAGACTCTTCATTAGCACATACCCATGAATTATTTGATTTTACCTTTTTTAACTTTTTATTATAATTTCCGAATGCTAGTTTATGAATAAACTTACTTCTATATTTTTCTCCTTTTAAACATTTCATAATTTTACTAACAATTACCCCAAGTTTACTAAAAGAATTTTTGCTAGGCGATCCACAAACTATTAATTTATCTATATCTTTATCATATTTCTTTAAATATTTTCTAACTACCATTGACCCCATACTATGACCAAATAAAACAATTTTTTTATTTGGATATTTTTCTTTTATATATAATGTAATCTGATGTAAATCCTCTACTATATATTCAGCTTTATTATCATAAAAGTATCCTAAATCTTCATTGCTTTTTACACTTTTCCCATGCCCTCTATGGTCATTTATAATTGTAACATATCCATTATTGGTCAAAAATCTCATAAAATCATAATATCTTTCTTTATGTTCAGCCATTCCATGTGATATTTGTACTATTCCTTTTACTTCTGTTTCTGGAATAAATATTGTTACACTAATTTGCAAGTTATCACTTTCAGAATTTATTATTAGGTTTTCCTCTCTCATTAATCTCCTTCTCCTTTACTTTATCCAAAGTTTATCATTTACTTTGAATATTGTCAATTTTATTATTGGAAAAGAGCATTCAAAAAGAATGCCCTTTTTATAAAATTATAAGTTACACTTATTCTATGCTTGCATATGGTATAGCCTCTCCCAAAAATTCATGTTCTATTAAAAGTTTCATTCCTCCTTGCAAACAAGCATCAAGACCTCCATCAATTGGAAGCTTTGTTATAGCCTTTTCAAAAGCATGAATCATTGGTTTACCCAAAATAGCTTCCTTTAATTTTTCTTTAGAAAGCTCTTCTAATACATTCTCTAACATATTATACTTGCCCTCTTTTGAAAAAGTAATTGAAACTGCTGTATTTAAAGTGAATTTATAGAAATACACTTTAAAATACTCCAAAACCTCTTCATATGAAATCTCACCATATTTCTTTTTATCATATTCTCTTTTTGTTACAAATGCCAAAATTTCATTAAATCTTTCTCTTATTTCATCTTTCATTTCATAAAACAAGAAATCTACCCGCATTTTAATTTCAGGTACTTCAAAGATATTAGTTGATACTAATTGGTTAATTCTTACTGTCGTTTCACTCATAATTTCTACCTCCTTAAAATAGCTTTTTACAATAGTTGCTTTTCCTATAATGAAAAACAGGAGTATAAAACTAAATCTAGATATAGCTAGAATATACATATTCTAGCATATATACATAAAGTTTTCAATAGCTATTAACCTTAAAATTCATTAAGCAATTCTTTTTTATCTCTAACTCCAACAAATCTTTTTGCTTCTTTACCATTTTTATAAATAATTAGTGTTGGAATACTCATAACTTCATATTTCATTGCTAATTCTTGATTTTCATCAACATTGATTTTCCCCACTTTTGCTTTTCCTTGTAGTTCTTCTGCAATCTCCCCAATAATTGGTGCCATCATTTTACAAGGTCCACACCAATCTGCATAAAAGTCTACTAATACAGGTTTATCTGAATTTAAAACTTCCTTTTCAAAATTTTCTGAATTTAATTTTAATTCCATAATTTTTACCTCCCATTTTTTATTAATTATAGTTAGAGTTCAATATGAACTTATCTATCTTAATTAAATATCTATTTATTATTTTTTAAGTATTTTATAACTTGTATTCCAGCTTTAGTTCCCTCATATACAGCCTTTGATATTTGATACAATCCCCCTGTACAGTCTCCACAAGCATACAATCCTTTAACTGTTGTTTCCATATTTTCGTTTACTACTATCTTGTCATTTTGAATTTGTGCTCCTATTTTTTTTGCAAATTCTGTACTTCCTGCCACGCCTTGTGCAATAAATACCCCATCTATATTTATTTTACTATTATCTGAAAATTCAATATTTTCAACTTTATTTTCTCCACTAAAACTTTTTATTGTCTTATCAATTATGTCAATGTTTTCTCCTCTATATTCAGGCATTTCTTGACCATTTGTTAATATTTTTACCGTTTTTACAATATTTTGTAGCTCCATTGCTTCTGATATTGCATAATCTCCATTTCCAATTATTGCTACATCTCTATTCCTATAGAAAAATCCATCACACATTGCACAATAACTAATTCCTTTTCCTTCGTATTCATCTATTTTTTGAATGTCTGGTTTATTTTTCTTATTTCCAGTTGCTAAAATTACTGATTTTGCTATAAATTCATTGTTTAAAGTTTGTACTTTAAAGGCTTGTTTTTTATTTTCTGTAATTTCTATTTGTATACTTGTAACTTCTTCATTTAAAATTTCTGCTCCTAATTCTCTTGCTTGTTCTATTCCTTTTTTATACAATTCTTCCCCATTTATTCCATTTTCAAACCCGTAATAATTTTCTATTTTTGTAGCTTTTTCTAATGCTGATTTTTCTTTATATATTAGTAATGTCTTTAAATTACTTCTTATTGTATATAAACTTGCTGATATTCCTGCTGGTCCTGCTCCTATTATTATTACATCATACATATTCTCCTCCATTTTTACTTATCTTTTTTATATAATTTTAGGTATAAATATTGCTAATCCTATAATAGCTGATGATATAGCCATAATTAAAACTGCACCTGCTGCTGTATCTTTTGCTACTTTTGCTTTAGGATTATTTTCTTTAATTACTAAATCTATTGTATTTTCTATTGCTGTATTTATTAATTCTAATGATATCACATTTCCAAATAGAATAATACATATTATCCATTGTATCTTACTTATTTTTAACATTATTCCAAATATTATTACTAATATCATTATAAATATATGTATTTTCATGTTTTTTTCTTCTTTTATTCCTGTATATATCCCTTCAATTGCATATTTAAAACTTTCTATTAATTTTTTCATCATATCACCATAGTTATTTTACTAAAATTATTATTATTAAGCAAGTAATTTATTATAGAATTTTCAATGAAATCTCTGTAAAATATTTTTATATTAAAAAGTTCGGAGAACTATCCTATAATATAACAAAAAAGTAACTATTCCTAGTAGTCACTTTTTTATATACTATTTATTCTATATTCCAAACATCTCCATTTACGTTTTTTAATGATATGCCTGAACGTAAAGTAATTACTGGTAATAAATCTATATTGCTAAAACTTCCATATTGAGTTATCGCTCCGATTAGCATCACAATACTTTGGAACAATACCAGCTTGATTTTTCCATGGTCCTGTTTCTGAAAAAATAAATTCTTTCCAATTACTAAATAAATTATTAGCAGTAAAACCATCTGGACTATTTTCACTCTCTCCTCTTCCTATTGCTTTATTGACTTCTATAAATTTTATATTTTTTACACTAATCGCATCATTTGTTAGTAACATTGCTCCTGTACCGTTTTTAGTTCCATCATCATCACCACAAATTATATTATTATAATATCCAATATTCCTTCCATTCCCTATTCCTTTTACAAATGGAATCTTTTCAAAATTATTTCTTAGCCCATTAGTCATTCTTTGTCCATCTGTTCCACTACTTTCCCACCATGTTGCAACATCTGAGCTCTGATTACCACATGAGATAACAACTATCTTATCTGTTGGAATTAACTTTATTTCACTATATGTTTCATCTTCATTTTTTATTCCTACATCTAGTACTCTCCATCCATATTTTCCACTTCCAGAATTATCATATTCTATGTTTCCATTTATATTTGTATATATTACATTATATATTACATAATCACCTATTTCTAATACCTTAGGTTTTATTACTGTTACTATACACTCTGCTTGTATATCTGTAGATATTTTTCCTCTAACTGTTATTATTACTTTTGTTCCTACTTCTACTTCTTTAGATACTGTTATATTCCCTTTTGTATCTACTGTTACTTTTGGATTATCTGATTTATAAATTAATTCTTCTATTTCAATTCCATTTGGTGATGTTACTATCTCTATTTTTCCTGTATCTCCTTGTGCTATTTCCAATTCTGATGGTTTTAATTCTATTTGTGTTATTTTTGCTACAATTGTTATTTCACAACTTGCATCATATGTTACTCCATTTGTGGTAGTTACACTTGCTTTTATTATTGTTTTTCCACTTGTCGCTACTGCTTTTACTTCTATTTCATTACCTATCGTTGATTTTAATGTTACTATACTTTCATTCTCAACTTCCCAATTTATTATTCCTGTTACTCCCGACATTAGTGTCGCTTTTATTATTTCACTAGTTCCTTCTACTATCTTCAAACTTTTTGGAATTGTTATTCCTTTTATTACTGTCACTTCTCCATCTTCATCTATTTTAAATTTCCAATCTTCTACTGTTACAATCCATGGTAATTTTCCATCTTCTCCTTGTTTTTCTATACTGTCTTTTGTTATTCCTTTTATTTCTAACAAACCTTTTTCTAACTCTTCTAGATCAATCCTTCCATTAGAGTTCATTCTTGAATTATATATTGCAATTTCTATTTGTTCTTTTATTTGAGCTTCCGTATATTTTGTGGTTGCTTCTTGTGCTTTTTGAAATAGCCCACTTCCTGTTAAACTTGATATTGAAATTCCTGCTAATATTAGCAAAATTATAATTGTTATAATTAAGGCTATCAAAGTTATTCCATGTTTTTCTTCTAATCTTTTGTTCATTTTCTCTCTTCTCCTTCTTTTTTATAATAACATTATATATTTTGTTATTTTTATACACAATAAAAAGTGTTTTTTTTACTATTCACTTTTTTACATAACATCTTAATAAATTCAGTATAAAAATTAGTCATCTTGTTTTTTTTTTATTTTTCTTGTATAATATTTACATGAAGAAGTTAATTGTTAATAAAAAATATGATGGAAAAAAATTGAATAAATTTTTATTAGATAATATCCCTAATTTGTCATTTAGTCTTTTTTGTAACACATTAAGAAAAAAAGATATAAAAATAAATGGTAAACGTATAAATAAAGATGTTACTATTTTTGATGGTGATGAAGTTTTAGTTTATATTGCAGACGAGTTATTAGAAAGCAAATCTTCTGAAAATTCTGTTAAATTAGATATAATTTATGAAGATAACAATATTTTAATTATAAATAAACCATCTAATATTGAGGTTTTGGGTGATAATTCTTTAACAGATTTAGTACATAAATACTATGTAAATTCTACTTTTAAACCTATGCCTTGCCATAGACTTGATAGAAATACTACTGGATTAATTTTATATGCTAAAAATGATGATGCTTTAAATATTTTATTATCAAAATTCAAAAATCATGAAATCGAAAAACATTATTTAGCATGGGTTTATGGTATACCAAATGTAGATTATAAAAGAATTGAAAGTTATCTATTTAAAGATAATAAGAAATCTATGGTTTATATTTCAGATACACCTAAAAAAGGATATGTTAAAATTATTACTTCTTTTTCTATTTTAGAAAAGAAAGAAAATAATTCTTCTATTTTAGATGTTCAAATTGAAACTGGTAAAACTCATCAAATTAGGGCTCATTTGGCTTATTTAGGTTTTCCTATTATTGGTGATGGAAAATATGGTAAA
This sequence comes from Clostridia bacterium, assembly GCA_022793875.1. GTDB lineage: Bacteria > Bacillota > Clostridia > TANB77 > CAG-508 > CAG-269. The sequence continues at coordinate 409 of JAAWDR010000012.1, read as the reverse complement.
AATGATGTTAATAAATTGTTTAATAAAAAATATCAATGTCTTTGTAGTTATAATTTGAAATTTAATTTTAAGTCTGATAGTGGTATTTTAGATTATCTTAATGGAAGGTGCTTTTTTTTAGATAATGCAACTAGTTTTTTATAAGTTGCATTTTTTCTTTTTATTAGTTGAATATTTTATTTTTATGGTGTATAATATTATTATAAATGCGGGTATAGTTTAGTGGTAGAATCCCATGCTTCCGACCTGGTTGCGCGAGTTCGATTCTCGCTACCCGCTCCATATAATTTAATTTTATTATGTTTTATTAAATTTTATTATTTTTCATTATTTCTTAAAAAGGCTTGATTTCAAGTCTTTTTTGATTTCTTATTTTTTTATTTTTTATTATTTCTTATTATTTTTCAAT
>JAAWDR010000011.1 GCA_022793875.1 Clostridia bacterium | reverse complement strand
GAAAAGTAACAATAACAGTAACATGTGCAGGAAAGTCAGTAACATGTAAAGTAACAGTAGAATTATTTACAGGACTAGATAAAGATAATACAAATCCAGGTGAAGCATTACCAGAAGGAGAAATAGAAATAATAGAAGAAGATGCCTCAAAAGGAATAGTAATAAAAGACAAAAATGATAGAGAATGGGTATGGATAGAAGTACCAAAAACAATATTTACAACAGCAAATGCATTAGGAGAAGAAAGAACACAAGAAGAATTAAATACAGCAATAAAAGCAGATTTAATAGCATATGCAGGAGTATATAGAAGTGGACCACATAATAATACAGGAGTTTGGGAGGATAAATGGTATAGTGGATGTGGAATAGCAGATGCTACAACATATAATGCAATGTATAATAAAATGATAAATAGTATATATAACAATGGAGGATTCTGGATACAAAGATATGAAGATGGAAGAAATAATATTACATGTAATATTGCTCAAAGTTATGCAACTCAAATGACTCCAGATGAAAATAAAATAAGTAGTTTAATGTTTGGAATACAATGGGATTTGGTATGTAGATATTTAGATGGAAAAGATGGATTAACAACAGTTATGATAAATTCAAATAGTTCAACCTGGGGAAATTATAGTAGTGGTGTAGCATCTCCAAAGCAAGAGAAAAATAAAAAAATGAATATCTATGATTTTGCAGGAAATTTATGGGAATGGACATTAGAAAATTCAGGCAATAATGCTCGTCCATTCTGTGAAAGGGGAGGATTTTTTTCTGCTACAGGTTCTGAGTATCCAGCCTCATACCGTATGTGTAAATCACCAGGAGAAACAGGAACAAATCAATCATTTCGTACAACTTTTTATTAGAAAGTATTTATGCTTTTTGACCTTTTCAAGTTAACTGTAAAAAATATTTTTATATGCTATATACAATATACTTTTTATATTGTATATAGTTTTTGTTTTATATATAATATTTCTATGTTCTTTCTCCAAATAACTCTATTAATTGATTTTTTACCATATTCCAATTTCTACTACCAATACACCAACTCTTTTCCAAATATTTTATTCTTAAATATAATACTTTTAAAAGTGTTTCTGTATTTATAAATACTCCTTTTCCATATGTTACTTTTCTTAAACAACTATTTAGATTTGTTGTATATATTATTTTTCTCGCTCCTAATGCTGTGAAGCCATATAATACACATAAATTCTTTGGCTCAATATCGTCATTTGTTTCAACAACAACTGGCTTGATTACAATATAAATTGCATTATAACTTCTTTCAATCTTTCTTCTTTGAAATTTCATTAACATCAATTTTTATTACATTCATTTTTACCTCTTTCCTTTCACAGAAAAACTCTTGAGCTCTCAAAAGCCATGAATAAATTAAAGTGTAAAAAGTTTAGTATAATTAGAAATATTAAGAATTCACTTGATATTTATTTAAGTGATTTACAAAATTGTTACTTTTTTATTTTATTTAGCTCAAAGTAATTACCAAAAATTGTTCCTTTAAATATAATATAAATAGTAGTATAATATAATTAATAGTACTGGAGGTAATTCGATGAAAATAGAAAAATTAACTGAAAATAAAATTAGAATAATATTAAAAAAAGAAGACTTTAAAGATACATCAATAGATGTACAAAAACTTCTTTTAACAACGCCAGAATCTCAAAGTCTATTCTTAGAAATATTGAATAGAGCAAAAAAAGAAGTTAATTTTGACACAGATGGACACAAACTACTAATAGAAGCTTCTTTCCAAAATGAAGATGCTTTTATATTCACAATTACAAAATATCTAGAATGTGCTAATACATTTAAACTTACACCAGGAAAAGTTCTAAAAATAAGAAAGAAAAATCAAATTTCAAATAAATCATATTCTATATATCAATTTAATGATTTTGAAGATTTTTGTAACTTTTGTAATTTCATTAATAAAAATAATAACATTAACTTAAAAAACATTTTTAAGACCTCTGTGTTATATCTTTATAATAATACATATTATTTAGTAATTGATGGTATAAATATTTCTAATAACTCATTAAATTCTTTTCATTCTATTTTATTAGAATTTTCTAGTTTTTTAACATTTACTAAAAATTTTAAATTTAAATTGAAAGAACATGGAAAAGTAATTATTAAAAATAATGCAATAAATACAGGAATAAAGTACTTTGCCACTAAATAAATTTAAACAAAAAAGGGATTTTAAGAAACATAATCTTAATCCCTTTTTATATTAATATAAATAATTTTGTGGGTTATATGCAACCCCATTAACTCTAATTTCAAAATGTAAATGTGGTCCTGTTGAATTTCCTGTCGAACCAACAGCTGCAATAGTTTGCCCTTGTGCTACTGTTTGACCAGCAGTTACATATAAAGCATTACAATGTCCATAATATGTTTGAATTCCATTTTCATGTGTAATAACAGCCAATTTCCCATAAGACCCCTTCCAACCAGCATAACTTACTGTTCCTGAAGCAGCTGCCATTACTGGTGTTCCTAAAGATGTTGCTATATCTAATCCTGTATGTGATGAACTTCTTACACTACTATTTACACCAAATCTTGAAGTTATTATCCCGCTAACAGGTCTTGATAACGATATTCCTAAACTAACTTTATTATTTGATATAGTTGTTGATGTATTAACTTGTTTTTTGGCAACAACTACTTTCTTAGGCGGTGCAACATATAATTTAGAAACTGCATCATCTATTGATGTCATTTCTTTTAATTCTGTTTCATATTTTTCAGCAATTGTTATTTTTTCTGTATTTGAGCTTTTTTTCTCCTTTAATTTTGCAACAATACTTTCTGCTTCTGAAAAATTAGAAACATATACTTTTTCTTCTTGATTATCTAAAATAGCATAATATCTATAATATGTAGTTCCATCTGATTTTATAATATTAAAAATTTTATCATCATCAGAATTTACATCTCGTTTCAACAAGCACATATTATATTCTGGTAAACTTTCTATTTGAACAAAAGCTGCATTTTCATCTTCACCATTTTCTATATAATCATTTATTTGGGATTGCAATTTACTTTTATTATCTGTATATCCTACCATTTCTCCATCAATATTAACAATATAACTTACTTTATAAAAAGATCCAATAACACCTACTACAATTAAAAGAGCTACTGATATTAATATTACTAATTTTATTGACCTTCTTGTATACATAAACAATTTTTTTAACATTACAAATTTTCTCCTTATAATATTATGATATAATTTTATACTTTTTTTTAAAATTTTGCAATAGGTTCTACATTAATTTTCCGTAAGTTTTTTAATTTATATTATTTATTTATATTTTTATAACTCTTTAAATAAAAGTAGTGCAAAAAAAAATGTAACTATGATAATATATTATAAATAATAATTATGAAAGGAATATACAATGAGTATTATTGATACAATAAAACAAAGAAGAGAAAAAAATTTCATTAAAAAATTTACATCAAAAAAATATAACAATATTAAAATATTAAAAATGTTTAAAAAATCACAAAATCCAAAAGAATTCATTGAACAATCAAGCAAAATAAGCATGAAAATTACCTAAACCTTTTTACAGTATTAGATACTTTTCATGCTTTATATTTATTTAGCACTTAAATTTTCTGTTTAATATCTTCTCTTATAATTTCTATTGTTGTAACTCTGTTTTTACAGTTTCAATCTCTGTTGTAGTAGCTTTTTGAGCAGGTTTATAATATCCTTTACTTTGAGCTACTTTAAAAAGTTCATATTGAAAACTCTCATCACTATTTCTGATCTGTTGAAAAGTTTGTCTTAAATTCATATTTTCTGACTCAGAAATAGCTGTTTGATATGCTGTTAAGTCAGCTTTAACTCCTGATAAAATATCATTTACCATTGTCTTTTCATCCATTATAATTATCCTCCTATTAATTATTTAAAAAGGTCATTAATTTTTGTTTCGTATTTAAACTGTCTTGAGCTGCTTTTGTAAATATTTGTTTTATTTGTGGGTCTACAGCTTGTGCTGAGTATGTGTTTAATTTTTGATATACTGTTTCATGTGCTCCTATTAAATGTCTTAAATGTTGCAATTCTACTTGACTTAAATCTGCCATTTTTTATCTTTCCCTTCTATACATTTTTACATTATTACCATTCAAAATTCTTTTAGAAACTTTGTGTAGTAAATTATGCTTTTCTTTTAAATAATATTTACTATTTTTCACTTTTTATACATTTTTTTATTTATTGTTGACTTTTATCCAAAATATATTATAATATATACATCGCTAAAAAATGCTTTAACAATATCTTACCAAATTTAACCATAATATATAATTGCATTTCGCAAACAATATTTACTAATAGGAGGACAATATGGAAGAAAAATTTTTAGTTGGTACAAAGCTTACTGGAAATACAGGTATTGGTTTCTCTCTTGATAAAAGAATAGCAATCCCTACAAAAAGTATAGTAAAAATTGAAGATGGAATTAATACAGATTATTGCCAAAATATGATAGAAAAGTGTAATAATGAATTTAGAATTATAGACTCCATTAAAAGAGATTCATATTTGGGAACATTTATTTATTATAAAGATTATCTACATGAAACAATTCAATTCATTCATTTTATTGAAAACTTCGATGAGTGCATATCACAACTATAAAATTAAAAACTCCAACTAATAGAAAAAGAGCAACAAACTATTGCTCTTTCAACTTTTTCTATCATATTATTTCTAAATTAGCAAATTTTGCCATTAATCTCTTATGTCCAACTTTATCAAAACTAATATCAACCTTTAAATCATCACCTTCTGGCTCAACATTACTAATTACACCTTCGCCAAATTTCTTATGGAATATTCTAACACCTGACTTATATTTAGATAAGTCAACATTATTACCAGAAGATTTCTTATTCAAATTATTTAAGAAACTCTCAGCCGTTCTAAACATAAATCCATTATTATTTGAACTTGCTGCAGCTGCAACCACTGGTTCTTGTTTATCAATTTTATAAGTTTTTACAGTTCCATTATCTCTGCTTCCGTATGTCCAACTATATTTTGAATCTCCAAAAATATTATTTGTTTCTTGCTTCTCCCCTAAAGCTTCATCATATCCATCTAACAATTCACATGGTATTTCTCTTAAAAATCTAGAAACTTGATTACAACTTGTAGAACCAAAAATAGTTCTTTGTTTACTACATGTTAAGAATAGATTTTCTTTTGCTCTTGTTATTCCTACATAACATAAACGTCTTTCTTCTTCTAATTCCTTAGGTTCAGAAATTGATTTATATCCTGGAAAAATTCCTTCTTCCATTCCTACTAAAAATACAACTGGAAATTCTAGTCCTTTTGCACTATGTAATGTCATTAATGTAACTGTATCTTCTGTTTCTTCCATATCATCAAGATCACTTGATAATGTTATTCCTTCCAAAAAGTCTGTTAATTTATTTTCTGCTGATTCTTCTTCAAATTCAATTGCAACAGTTAAAAATTCATCTAAGTTTTCTATTCTATTCTCTGCCTCAATTGTATTTTCATTTTCTAATGCTTGTGTATATCCAGATCTTTTCAAAGTTTCTTTTATTAATTCTGATATTTTCATATCATCTTTTTTAACACGCAATTCTTCTATTACATTTATAAATTCTCTTGAACTTAAAAATACTCTGTTTAATCCATACTCATCTGCATGTTCTATTATTTCATACATCGAAATTCCATTATTTTCTGAGATTTCTTCAATTTTTTCTAAGCTTGTCTTTCCAATTCCTCTTTTAGGTTCATTTATAATTCTTTTCAAACTTAAATTATCTGATGGATTTTGTATTAATCTTAAATATGAAATAATATCTTTTATTTCTTTTCTTTCATAAAACTTAAGTCCACCTACAATTTTATAAGAAATATTTTCTCTTCTTAAGATATCTTCTATTGCTCTTGATTGTGTATTCATTCTATATAAGATAGCGAAATCTGAATATTTGTAATATTCTTCTCTTCTTAAATGTTCAATTTGATTTGCTATATATGTTCCTTCATCATATTCATTACTTGCTGAATATACTTTAGGTAAATTTCCTATATCATTTTCTGTCCATAATTCTTTTTTATATGTAACTTCATTATTTTTTATTACAGAGTTAGCTGCTTTTAAGATATTTCCTGTACATCTATAATTCTGCTCTAATTTAATTATCTTTGTTCCTGGAAAATCTCTTTCAAAATTTAATATATTAGAAATATCTGCTCCTCTAAAACTATAAATTCCCTGGTCATTATCACCAACAACCGTTATATTTCCATTTTTAGATGCTAACATTGTAACTAATGTAAATTGTGCTTTATTTGTATCTTGATACTCATCTACTAAAACATATTTAAATTTATCTGAATAATACTCTAATACATCTGGATTTTCCATTAGAATTTTAATTGTATAATTTATAATATCATCGAAGTCAATTGCATTATTTTCTTTTAATCTTTTTTGATACATTTCATATACAGCCAAAATCTTTTCTTTTCTAAAGTCTCCATTTGCTCTTATAGCATATTGTTCTGGCTCTAACATCTCATTTTTTGCATTACTTATTTCTGATAAAACTGCCCTATCCGTAAACATCTTATCATCTAGGCCTATACTTTTTATACATGCTTTTATTAATGTTCTTTGATCTGATGTATCAAATATTATAAATGATGAATCAAATCCTATTCTATCTATAAATCTTCTTAAAATTCTAACACATATTGAGTGAAATGTTCCCATCCATATATCTTTGGCTACATCTCCTACTAAATTTGCAATTCTTTCTTTCATTTCATTTGCTGCTTTATTAGTAAATGTTATTGCCAATATGTTCCAAGGCAATGCCCCTTTTTCTCCTATTAAATAAGCTATTTTGTGTGTTAATACTTTTGTTTTTCCACTTCCTGCACCGAGCAATTACTAAACATGGTCCTTCTGTATTTACTACTGCTTCATATTGTTTATCATTTAATCCTTCTAATATGTTTTGCATGTTTTTCTCCTATCTATTGTTCTCTTATTTTTGTTTCTTAATTATATATTCTTTAAATGTAAAAGTCAATAGAATTTAGAAAATTCTACAAACATTCTTTTGCCATTATAGTTACAATTACTATCTATATTAATTAAAAAATTTTTAATCTATAAATCACGACATTTATCATAAATACCACCAAATACTGTTGACATAATCCAATTTGTGTGATAGTATATTATCTATAAATTAAGAAAGGTGGATTATATATGCAACGGATTGAAACCAACAATTTTATTTTAACGCAAAATGTCCTTGATGCAAATGGTGATTGTACATGGCTCATCACTCAAAAAAGTAATGCTGCAATATTCTATATTCATGTATTTGCTAGTAATCGGCTAAATATCAAATTATTTAATAAGAGCCATATTAAAAACCCCAGCGAGGCTATTTCAGCTTTGTGTGAGTATTTAATATTGGAAACAAACACAACCCCATGTATAAATATTCATTATACTAACAAGTCTTTAATTGCAATATGCACTAAAGCTGGTTTTAGAAAAGTAAAAAATATAAAACATCTATATACTTTTAAAATTAAAAGTACATCATAAAAGAGAGCACTAGCTCTCTTTTAAATTATAATTTTGTCGCAAAAATTCCAATTATAAAACCAATCATATTACCAACAGCAGACATTCTACCTTTATATAATTTATTAGATTCTGGTATCAACTCACCAGAAACAATATATAACATTGCACCTGCTGCAAAGCTCAAACATATAGCTATTACACTTTCTGATATAGAACCAATTATAGCTCCAAAAAAAGCTCCTATTCCTGTAGTTACACCAGATAATATGACGTAAAAAATAACTTTTGATTTACTCATTCCCCCATTTTTCATCGGAACAGACATTGATATTCCTTCTGGTATATCATGTAAGCAAATTGCTATTGCTAAACCTAGTCCTAATCTTAATGATGCTTCAAATCCTGAACCTATTGCTAAACCTTCTGGAAAATTGTGAATTGCTAAACCTATTGATACTATAATTCCAGTTCTTAATAAATCGTTTTTACTATTATATTCATTTGCTTTTTTATTAAACTTTTTTTGAACTACTATATCACAGAAAATCATTGTTACTATTCCAATTAATACTCCGAAAATTACTCCATAGATGCTACTAATCCCTAGTGCTTCAGGTATCAAATCAAAACATATTATTGACATCATTAATCCTGATGCAAATGATAATACAAAACTTAAAAATTTATTTGAATTCTTTTTAGTAACTATTCCTAAAATTCCTCCTATTGTTGTTCCAAATGTTCCAAAAAATAGCCCTAAAATTGTTGTTTTTAAAATTTGTTCCATAAAAAAACTCCTTAAAATATACTCATATTAAGTATATTCCAAGGATATATTTTTTATTCTTCATCACCTTTTAATCTCTCTGCCCTATCTGCTGCAATCAAATTATCAACCATTTCATCAATATTTCCATTTAAGAAATTCTCCATTTGATAAATACTCATCCCAATTCTATGGTCTGTAATTCTACCTTGAGGATAATTATAAGTTCTAATCTTTTCACTTCTATCTCCAGAACCAACTTGAGATTTTCTAGTATTTGCAACTTCACTATCTTGTTTTTGTTTTTCAATCTCATATAGTTTTGTTCTAAGCATTCTCATCGCATTATCTTTATTTTGGAATTGTGATCTTTCAGTTTGACATTCAACAACAATTCCTGTTGGTTCGTGTATAAGTCTTACGGCTGATGATGTTTTATTTATATGTTGCCCTCCAGCACCAGATGCACGAAATACTTCCATTTTTATATCTGATGGGCTTATTTCTATTTCAACATCTTCAACTACTGGAAGTACTGCAACCGTAGCTGTTGATGTATGAATTCTACCACTACTTTCTGTGTCTGGAACTCTTTGTACTCTGTGTACACCGCTCTCAAATTTTAATCTACTATATACACCTTTTCCTGTAACCATAAATGTTATTTCTTTGTATCCACCTAAACCTGTTTCATTCTCATTTAGAACTTCCATCTTCCAATGTTTAGATTCTGCATACATAGTATACATTCTAAATAATGTACCTGCAAATAATGCTGCTTCATCTCCACCAGCACCTGCCCTAATTTCACATATAATATTTTTGTCATCATCTGGATCTTTTGGAATTAATAAAAATTTCAATTCTTCTTCTATTTTTGGTAATTGTTCTTTTGCTTCATAATATTCTACTTCTGCTAATTCTTTTAATTCCTTGTCTTCCATCATTTCTTTTGCTTCTTCCATTGATGCTTTTACTTTTTTATATTCTCTAAATTTTAGTACTACATCTTCTATACTTGCATGTTCTTTCATCAATTTTTGCCATTCAGCTTGATTTGATATTACTTCTGGATCACTTATCATTTTTGTTAATTCCTCATATCTTTTTTCTACTGCTTCTAATTTATCAAACATAAATATTCTCCCCTCATTATAAATCACTTTTATATTATACACTATTTTTATTATATTTACAAGCGAAATTTTTAAGGGCCAGAACAATTTTATTCCAGCCCTTGGATTATAATAACCTTATATCAGTCAACTTCCAACCTTAACTCTAATTCTAAAATACATACTTCTTCATTATCTTTCATCTCTTCAATAGAAAAGTCCGAATGAATCATAATAACTGTATAGTCCTCATCATCTATATCAGATAGTTGCAAATTTAAAAAATCTAAATACTGTCTTACTGCCTTATCACTCTTGAAAGTTTCTACACAATCCCCATCATCAAAATCACAAAGTTTATCATTTATTATAAGATAAATCTTAAAACAATATAAAGTTTCTTCATCATATTTTACAATTAATTTTACATTATATGATTTTGATACATACTCTTCGTCAAATTGATAACCTAATAAGCATTTCTCTAATTTCTGATTTGTGCGTTCTATAACCCCTTTCCAATAGTCTTTCCGCCTTTTACTTAATTTTTCTGTAATAGTCATTATCATAATCCTCCTTATGCAATTTAATTTTAAGTTACACGAGAATTATATAATAAAATTTACATAATTGTCAAATTATAATTTATATTAATTTTATCCAAAATTTCTTTTTCTCTATTAGTACAAGTAAAAATAATAATCTGTCTATCTTTAAATTGATTATTCAAATATATTAAAATATTCTTTAATCTTTCATCATCATAAAAAGCAAAAGCCTCATCCAACAAAATTGGAACTCTTTCTTCTGACATTTCATCAATCATAGAAAGTCTTAAAGACAAATACAATTGATCAATAGTTCCTACACTCATTCTATTAGCTGGAACATAATCACTGTTTTCTAATTCAACTATTAGTCCTTCAGTTTCATTAAACATTGCCTTATTATATTTGCCCCCTGTAATCTTAGATATATTCATTGACAAATTCTCTGTAAACTTAGGGGTAACTGTATTTTTCATTTCTTCATAAGCATCACTCAAAATTTCTTTTGCTAAGTTCATGCTTAAGTTTAAATTTTTAAAAGTTAACATTTTTCTGTTATTGTCAACTAATTCTTCTTCAATTTTCGACAAATTATCTAACTGTGGTTCTATATTTTTTTTATCTAAATCCAAAGAATGTAGTTTTAATTTTTTATCATTTATATTTTTTTGAATATTTTCAATTTCAAAATTTATATTTTCCAAATTATTTAAATTTAAAAAATTATTTATTTTATTTTTCTCTAATTTACTTAAATAATTATTTCTTATTTTTTCTTTTTCTAAATTTATTTTTAAATTAAAATTATTTTTTAATTTATTTAATTCTTCATTCAAATTATTTAAATTATTTTCTATTAATTTTTTTTGATTTTCTAAATTAATTAATTCTAAATTTATTTTTTCAAAATTATTTTTTTCTATTATTTCCTTATTTTTTATTTTTTTATTTTCTTTATTTATTAAAAATATATAAAAAATCAAAAACGTTGGTACTGTAAGGAGAAAAATATATCTAAAAATATTATTTTTAATTAAAATAAATTGAAAAATATTTATTAAAATTAATAAAATAAAAATAATATTTAATATTTTAATTAATTTATTTTTTTTATTATTTAATTTATTTTTTATTTTTTTATTTTTTAAATTATTTTCTGAATATTTTTCTAAAATAATTTTATTATTATTTTTTATTTCATTTAAACTATTATTTATTAAATTTATTTTTTCTAAATTTTCATTTTTTATATTTTCTTTTATTTTTATTTTTTCATTTTCTATTTTTTCATTTTCATTTAATAATTTTATTTCTTTTAAAAAATTATTCTCATTTTCTGAATTTATAATTTCATCATTTAGTTCATTTTCTTTTTCTTCAAATTCATATTTGAAATTTTTATATTTTTCTAATTCTTGTTTTTCTTCTTGTAATCTTTGTATATTTCTACCGATTATATTAATTGGCTTTTCCCTAGACCTTTCGGTTCCTATTTCATCTAATTGTCTTCTATTTATTCTATCTACTACCCTTTTAAATGATGTACTATCATCTCCAGTCTGAGCTAAATTTGCAATTTTCTGTATCAATACATTTTGTTCTTGACTTTCAAGTCTAACTTCATTTTGATTAATAGCAAGAGTTGATAAAAATAAGTTTTCATCTATTTTTGTTTGTTCAAAAAAGAATTCATTTCCTTTACTTTTATCTATATTAAATTCCTTTGAAATATCCTCCATATTTTCATTAAATATTTTTGGATTTTTTTTATTAAAATCTCTATATATTTCGAATTTTTTTTTATTATCTAATTCATATTCTATCTTTCCTGAAAATTCTTCACCTTGCCAAGGTTTATATTTATCATAATCAGAAAGTTCCTTTCCATTTTTATTTTTTGAAATTCCAAAAAAAGAATTTATTATAAATTTAATTAAAGTAGATTTTCCAGATTCATTTTGTCCATAAATTATATTTATTCCATTTTTTAAATTAATTTCTTTTTCTTTTAATTTTCCATATGAATTTATTTTTAATTTATTAATTTTCAAAATTAATCTCCTTTCTTTATTCTAGTGCTTCAATCCCAATCTCTATTGCTTTTTCTATAATTTCTTTATCTTCATCAGACAAATTTTCTTCATTCAATTTTTCTAACATTTTTTTTGCAAATAATCCCTTTAAAGTATTTTCATTTGATAATCTATTTAAATCATAATTTATTTTTGTTTTATTTTTTATTTTAATTATTTTATCATTTGAAATCAATTTATATAAATCATATATATCAATTTCAAAATTTCTTTTTCCAGTTAAAATTATTTCAATTAAATAATTTTCTTTAAATTCCAATTCATTTATTTTTTCAATTAAGTCCTCTTTAAAATTAATTTCTGTTACATCTATTTCTTGTAACTTAAATTCAGTTTCATCTAATGGAACAAATTCTAGATTTATTTTATCTTTATCTAAATCTCCAACAATCATACCATGTTCTCCAAGTTCATCAAATCCTAATGAAACTATTGAGCCTGGATACACTATTCTTTGATTTTCTTCTTGATTATAATCTAATTTGTGAATATGTCCTAAAGCTACATAGTCAAATCCTTTTTCTTTTAATAATTTTCTTGATATTGGATTGTACTCACTATTTTCTATATTTCCACCATCTAATGAACCATGTATAATCAAAATATTTAATTTATTTTTATTTTCTATATCAATATTTTCAATCCCGCTATTTTTACAATAAAAATTGTCAAAACCATATCCATAAATATCTACATCTTCTAATTCAATTTTTTCTATTTCTGATGTGAATATTTTTACATTTTCATTCCAATAAAATTTATTATAATAAGAATTTTTTACATATGGGTCATGATTTCCAGGTGATATAAATATTTTAGTTTCTGGTATTTCTTTAAATAAATTGTTTATATATTCTATTGTTGATTTTTTTATATATTTTTGTTCATATAAATCTCCTGAAATAAATAAATTTTTTATTTCATGTTCTTTTATGTATTCTATTACTTTTTTAAATACTTTTCTTTGTTCTAGTCTTCGTATATCTCCTAGATTCTCTTTATCTGAAAGGTTTACAAATGGGCTATCAAAGTGCATATCTGCTATATGTACAAATTTCATATTTTTCCTCCACACTATTTGACTTTTTTCTTTAATATGTTATAATATATATATAGGAAATGAAAGTCACAAAATATGTGTTACCACATTTTTATATGATAAACAGCACATCCGCCGACCAAAGCAAAGATGTGTTGTTTTATTTATTCCTTATTTGTCCAATTTATGTATATAACTGTTAATAAGGCTACGTTTATAGTTAGTGAAAATCCTAATGCATATATTAAAAATAGTATAAATCCCATAAACACCACCTCACTTTCCCATAGTAAAACTATGAAGTTTAGTGGCAACACTCATTTGCTTATCTCATTTCCTATAACACTTACTATACATTATATTTTTTCAAAAAACAAGCGAACATTTTAAATTTAACAAAAAAGCTACTATACAAACTATATAGTAACTTTTAATTTTAACTTTCATCAATAGGCCCAAATAATTCATCAAACTTAGCCTCTAGCTCTTTTTGTAAATCATATGTATCCTCTTCTTCTGGCTCTTTAGTAAGCACAGGAGATTCATTGTCAAAATCTAAATCCAATATATTTCCCAAATTTCCTTCTTCTTTAACTTCTGGTTTGTTTACAGTAGGCTTTACTTCTGACTTTTCAACTTCTTTTTTATCAGTACTCTTTTTATCTGTATCATCAAATAAATCATCTAAAGATTCAATATTTAAGTTATCAACTGACTTTTCAGATTTATCTTCAACAAATGGATTATATGGATTATATTTTCTCCAAGTACCTCTATCAATTTCTCCTATATCATTATGGCTTATTTCAACAGAACTCATTTCTCTAGCCATTGGATGTTTGAAATAATAAAATTTATTTGCTTTTACTGGTTTTATACCCTTTTCGTAAATTATACACAAATCATTATCCATTCTTCTTAATTCATCTGGTGTCATAAGAGCTCTAGCCATAACTTGATCTGATTTATTATATCCTTGTCTCCACATATTTTTATCTTTACTTACAGACCAACTTTCTCTCTCTATTGTCTTTTCTCCTAATGCTTTTGAAAAATATTCAACTGTTTTAAATGAGTTACTTCCTAAAAATACATGTGTATCACAGTTACCCATAATAGTTTCATACGATTTTTCATAAACTGCTTCTAACTGGTCTATATTTTGCAAAATAACACTAAATGATATTCCTCTACTTCTTGATGTTGATATTTTTTTATCAAAGTCTGGTATTTTTCCAATATTAGCAAACTCATCTAATATAAAATATGTTCTTTCTTTTAATCTTCCACCATTCTTATCAGCATAATCATATAATTGTTGTATCATTTGTGAGAAGAATATTGTAAGTAAGAAGTCATATGCTGTGTGTGTATCTGATGATA
This sequence comes from Clostridia bacterium, assembly GCA_022793875.1. Taxonomy (GTDB): domain Bacteria; phylum Bacillota; class Clostridia; order TANB77; family CAG-508; genus CAG-269. Next base: position 24,951 of record JAAWDR010000011.1, on the reverse strand, counting down.
TAACATATACTGCTGTTTTTTTACTTCCTATTTCCTCAAAGTTTATTGTATCTGTTGATGTTAGTTCTGCAATCTCTTTTGAGTCGAATTTTCCAAGTTTTGATTGTAGTGAACTTAATATTGATCCATATGTTTTTTCTGGTGCAATTTCAATTGATTTATAATACATTCTTGCTGGATGGTCATATGGTAATTGGTTCATTAAATCTGTAAGTAAGTTACTTCCACCATTTTTATTAGCTGCTCTTACTAATTCTGCACAGCTTGCCAAGTTTTGTTCTTCTTCAGGTCTTGTTGCTATTAAATAATAAATTAATGCTTTTAATAACATTTCTGCCATATCATCCCAATATGGGTCTGAACCACTTTCAGTCTTTTGTCCTTTCACTACTGTATTTGCAATAACATCAACATCTAGTTCTGATGAAATATGCATTAATGGGTTATAGCCATCACTATATTGCGGTCTAACTAAATTTAAAACCTTTATATCATAACCATTTTTCTTTAAATATCCTGCTGTTCTATCATAAAGTTCTCCTTTAGGGTCTGTAAATATATAAGAACCTAAACATTGATATGCATTAGGTATTGAATATGATGCTGATTTACCAGAACCTGAACCGTCCAACTACCAATACATTTACATTTCCCCTTTTATCTAATGGTAAATAATTATCTTCTGCTAATATTATACCTTTATTTCTACTTAAAACTTCGTATTGTTCTCCTCTTTGACTCCAGTCACTTGAACCATGTTCTATATCAGAAAACTCGTTTTTAGGCATTGATTTTGCAAATCCTATAAAAAATACTACTAAATAGAATATTGTAAATCCTAATAATAATGAGAAGAAGTCATGTGTAACACCTTCTGAAAATATTCTACCTAAAGTTCCAAATGGATTTGTCATATTTGAAGTTATTTGTTCTAAAAAAACTTCAAATGAAAATTTCCCACTTGCATTTGCTTGAAATACACTATATGAAAAAGGCGCAACAAGTACTATGGTCAAAAATAACCATAGTACTGCACACACTATAAAAGTTATTCTATTTCTTCTCATCGCTCCTTGAATTTTATAATTCATAAGTTTCACCTTCTCTTTTGTTATAATCTATTTTTCATTATCTTCTAATGAATTTTCTTTTTGTTCTTCAATCCTTGCTAATTGCATTTCTCTATTTTTTTTACTTATTTTAGCACTCACTATTTCCCCTGTTGGTAATTTTCTGCAATTTTTTTCTAAACTAACAACATGAGTTCCTACACTTGTTTCCATTCTTGGTGTTAATTCATCCATTTCTGTAATTTCACCACTTGTAACGACTCTTGTTGCATCTCCTGTTTTTTGCCCTTTATTTAATTGATTTTCAAGAGCTTTCATAGACATACATGCAACTATTAACCTTCTTCCATCTACATCTCTACTTAGATTTGTATTCATTTAAACTTCCTCCCTTAATTGTCTATTTTGTCTCTAATTTCAAATGCAAAATAAGACTTATATGGTTTTAATTTACATTTACCTTTTACTTCATTTGTTTGTTCATCAAAATAAAGCATAGGTTTTACTTCTTCTGTAGTTTCAGGATCTATTATACAAATAGGCCTTTTTAAATTTGGTGTATATCTAAAATCTTTTATTTCTTTTTCTTCTTCTGAATATATACTATCAAATTTTAATGGTAATGGTTTTCTGCTTATTGAAATTTTATCATCTATCATAACAGCAGTATTTACAACCACTCTTTCATTGGCAAAAGATAATATTAGTAACTCATCTTCTTGTGTTGGATAATCTACATAAAATGTTTTTCTTTTCATATTACCTCTAAGCTCTTCTGTATAGTCTAATCTATCCACTGTATACTTAGGGTATTCCTTTAAATATTCTCTTGGAGTTTTATTTATTTGATAAATAACTGTATTAACTCCTTCTGGATCAGTTATGCTAAAATGTTTTCCTTGCCATGTTTCCATATTTACACCTCACTTCTATGATTTAATCCATAGTTCGTCATTCGTTACAACTATAATTATATCGTATTTCTAAGCACTTGTCAACAATTTTATGTAAAATTAACATTTGACAATACTTTATATATTAACATACTAACAAGTTCTTGGATTAAATCTTGACATTTCTTTCAATTTTTCATACATTTCTTTTTCTTCTAAATTTAAAGTTTTTGGAACCATTATTTTTACTTCAGCTACCAAATCACCTCTACCACCTTGTCCATCTTTATACCCTTTACTTGGTATCTTGATTTTTTCACCACTTTGTATCCCTTGAGGAATATAGACTTTTGTTTCTCCATCTATAGTTTTTACATCAACTCTTGTTCCTAAAACCGCTTCCCATGGTGTTAACTTTAAGTCTGTATATAAATCACTTCCATATAGTTTAAATTCTTTACTATTTTCTATAGCTATTTTAATAAATAAGTCTCCATTTTTACCACCATTAGAACCTTTTTTACCTTGTCCCATTAATCTTATCTTTTCACCATCTCTTATTCCTTCAGGAATTTTTACAGAAAATGTTTTCATATTTCCTTCAATGGTTCTTAATGATATTTTCTTTTCTAATCCATAAAAAGCATCTTCTAAACTTACATTTATTTCTGTTTCGATATCTTCACCCTTAATTTGTTTTTTGGTGTCTACATCTTCTTTATTATTATCCTCTATGTCACCTAAAAACATACTAAAAATATTTTTACCTTTTATATTTTGGTAATTCCTTACATTATTTCTCGAATTCCATATTCTATCATATTTTCTTTTTGATGCTGGAACTGATAAAGTTCTATATGCTTCATTTATGTCTTTTATTCTTTCTTCTGCTAAACTATCCCCTATATTTAAATCAGGATGATATTTCTTTGCAGCAGATCTATATGCTATTTTTATTTCTTCTATTGAAACTCTACTTGTTTCTAATCCTAACAGTTTATAATAATCTTTATATTTCATTTAACATCCCCCCAAGTAAGGTAGATATATTATAACACAAAATATAAAAAAATCCATATCTTTTCATGGATTTTTTGTATTTTTATTAAAATTGGCTACAATTTATAGTTGGTTAGTTTGTGTTTTCGCAGACAGTGATTTACTAAGGCCTATACCTCCCATATTTTTATTATTTACTGCTTGATTGGAGTGAAAAATAGAACTGTTTAAATAAGAACATGAGGAATGTTCTTGGAAAAATCAAATATAGTTATATTCCTTTTGAATAACATTCCTCGGTTTAATACATGACTTAGAAAATCTAAATAAAATCAATCAGCGCCCTCGTGAGGCGAGATTCCCTAATTAATTTTATTAAGATTTTCTACAGTCACTCCATGGCACATTCGGAATGTTATTCAAAAGGAATATAACTATATTTGATTTTGGCCTGAATGAAAGAGGCTCATGTTCCTATTTTAACAATTCTTTTTGAACGTAATGAACAAAGTAAATAATAAAAATATGGGAGGTATAGGCCTTAGTAAATCACTGTCCGCAAAAAACCGAAGCAACGCAACTAAAATTGTAACGCTAAATCAATTAATCTATCTAATAAATCTGAATACCCAATACCAACTTTATCAAAAAGCTTCGGATACATGCTAATATTTGTAAAACCTGGCAAAGTATTAATTTCGTTTATATACACCTTTCCAGTCTCATCTTCAATAAAGAAATCAACTCTAGATAACCCTTTTCCATCAATTGACTTAAAAGCTTTTATAGCTAAATCCTTAATTTCTTTTGACTTTTCTTCAGAAATTTCTGCTGGTATTATAGTTTTAGACTCTTCATTATTATATTTTGCATCATAACTATAAAACTCTTCAGCTGATTTAACTTCTCCTACACAAGAACTTATAACATCTTCATTTCCTAAAACCGCACATTCAAATTCTCTTCCTATTATACCTTGCTCTACTAAAACTTTTCTATCAAATTTTGATGCTTCTATAATTGCTTTTTCTAGTTCTTCTTTGTTCTTAACTTTGCTTATACCAACACTTGAACCAAAATTTGAAGGTTTAACAAACATTGGAAATTTTAATTTTTCTATAATTACACTAGATAATTCATCTATTTTTAATATTTTCTCGTTAAATTTATCATCTATATAAATATAATCTTCATTATATTTCCTTAAATAAACATACTTAGCTTGATTCATCTCTGCCATATCAAAAATTATTTTTGTATAAACTTTATCCATACCAACACTTGAAGCCAATACTTTACATCCAACATAAGGTATTTTTAATAATTCAAAAAGACCTTGAATTGTTCCATCTTCACCATATAATCCATGTAAAACAGGAAATATAACATCAAGTGATTTCAAATAATCCATAACATTGTCAATTTCTTTTTTATTTTCTAACTCTTCCCCTACTTTTTCATTTTCTTCTACATTAAAGACTTCAAACCATTTTCCACTTTTATTTATAAATATTGGATAAATATCATATTTTTCTTTATTTAGATGTTTTATAACTGAAACTCCAGACACACAAGATACTTCATTTTCTGTTGACATACCACCAAATATAACTCCCAATTTCAATTTTTTCATAACATTAATCATCCTCTCTAAATGGCAATTTACTTTAATAAGCTCTCTGCCAATTCAAAAAATTTCATTGCATTTGATGCTTTAAACAAAATATTATCTTCTTTTTTCCAATTATCTCTAATAAAATCTTTTAATTTATCTCTATCTTCAAAATAATATACTTTGTTTTCATCCATTCCTTCTTCTTTAGCTGCTTTTACTATATCTTTTGCTTTATCCCCTAAACATATTAAAATATCTATACCATTTTCTACAACCGCTCTTCCAACTTTCTCATGAAGTTCTTTTGAATATTCCCCTAATTCAAACATATCACCAAGAACAGCAATTCTTCTACCGTTTTTTAAATCTCCTAAATATTTAAGTGCTGCTTGCATAGATTCAGGATTAGCATTATAACTATCATTTACAATAGTTACCCCATTTTCTAATTTGGTTATATCCATTCTTTTTTTAGTTAATTCAAAAGTTTCTATACCTTTAATTATTAATTCAATATCAATACCTAAAAGATTTGCAACAGTTATAGCACATAAACTATTGTATACAAAATGAATTCCTCCAACTGGTACCTTTACTTTAAATTTCTCTCCTCTTAAATTGCAAACAAATTCGCTACTATTATCATTTAGAACAATATCTTCAGCCATTATTTCTGACTGATTTTCAATTCCATATGTATGTATCTCAATATCTTTATTATTTAAGGTTAAATCATGTAATAAATCATTATCATTATTTATTACTAAAACTTTTTTATCCATTCCTTCTAATATTTCTAATTTAGCTTTTAAAATATTTTCTCTTGAACCAAGATTTCCTATATGAGATGTTCCTATATTTGTCATAACTGCTATTTTAGGTTGCGCAATTTTTGTTAATTTGCTCATCTCTCCAAAATGATTCATTCCCATTTCAATTACAGCAGCTTCATGATTATTCAAATTAAACATTGTAAATGGAAGCCCTATATTATTATTCTTATTTCCGTCTGTTTTTAATGTATTATATTTTTGAGAAATCACATTTGCAATTATATCTTTTGTACTTGTTTTTCCTACACTTCCTGTTACTCCAATTAAAGGGAAATCTTTTCCATATAAATTTCTTTTATATATAGCAATATCAGAAAGTGCTTCTATTGTGTCTTCTACTATTATTATATTTTTATTTTGAATTTTTTCTAATTCTTCTTTATCAAATTCTATTCCTTGCAATATTACTGTTGTTGCTCCTTTATCAAAAGCTTCTTTCCAAAGTAGGTTTCCGTCAAAGTTTTCTCCTTTTATTCCAATATATGTTTCTCCTATCTTTATTGTTCTTGTGTCTTTGCAAAAGATTCCTATCTCTGCTTCTAAACTTCCTTTTATTAATTTTCCGTTGATTATTTCTATTACTTCTTTTACTTTCATTTTACCACCTCATTTTTTTCTTTATAGATTATATGACTTTTTCGTTATTTTGGCAACAAAAATTTAAAAGGCCAGAAAAATCTGCCCTTTTATACTATCATCTTAGTAGAAAGTTGCACGGAATGTTAAGTCTGCTTTCCCACTACTTCCGAGAATTATCGCGGAAAGCCGCTGGTCTAGCAGAACCTACCACAAGGTAAGTTCCTCCTCTACCTACTGGTTCATTTAGATTTGTAGATTCTAACGTCCACTCCCAATAATTTCCTGCAAAATCATAGATATTCATTTTTTTAGTTGCATTCGATTTTGCTGATAATGAATTATTACTATAATTTCCCCAACTTGAACTATCTGAATTTATCTTTTCTGTTGTTAAACCATCTTTTCCTTCTAAATATTTACATACTAAATCCCATTGTATTCCAAATAATAAACTACTTGTTTTTATTCCATCTGGACTCATTTGACTTGCATATTCTTGTGCAACATTACGTCTAATATTTGACCTTCCATCTTCATATCTTTGTATCCAAAATCCTCCATTTGTATAAACACTATTTAACATTTTATTATACATTGTCGTATATGTAGTAGAATTGTTCACTCCTGTATATAGACCATATACATCATTCCAATTATAACTTTGGCTTGCTGAACCTTTTCTATATACTCCTGCATATGTTATTAAATTTGCTTTTATATTTGTATAATCTGTGCTACTTTTTGCTGTTGTAAATACTGTTTTTGGTACAACTACCCATACCCACTCTCTATTATTTTTATCTTTTATTACTATTCCTTTTGATGCATCATCTTCAAGAATTTGTATATTTCCACTTGGTAATGCTCCTTCAGGATTTGTTGTACTTGTACTTATCCCTTTAAATAAATTTTCAACTGATATTGTACATATTTTACTTTGATTTCCAGCTGTTACCTTTATAGTTACTGTCCCTTCTTTTACCCCAGTTATTAATCCATCTTGTGTTACAGTCGCTATACTTGCATCTGAACTACTCCATACAATTTCTTCTGTTGTATTACTTGGTTCAACAGTCACTGTTAAATTTATTGTTTTTCCTACTTTTATTATTGCTTCTGTTTGTGATATTGTTAAACTTGTTGCTAATATTCTTGTTGTTGCTGTAAATGTTTTTATCACATTACTATTTGTTTCTCTTACTGTTACTGTTACATCTCCTATTTCATTTTTTGCTATTAATACTATTTTTTGTTCATCTGTTTTATTTACTTCTATTATATTACTATCACTTGATGTTACTGTTACTTCTGGTTCTTTATCCATTTCTCCTAAATTTGTTGCATTTGTATTTACTTCAATTTCTCCATTATTAAATATTATTTCATAATCTTTTCCATCCACTTCTGTAAAATATCTTACCGCTGTCTCATCTGAATATATAAACGTATATGTTATAGTTTTCTCTGTACTTCTTTCTACTATTACATTTTCTTCACTTAACGCTATTCCTGTTATACTATTTGCCCCTCCAGTAATTTCTTTTATATTATACCCTTTTTCTTTTAAATCACTTATCACTCCTACAATTGTGGCACTCTCTCCTCCTGTTACTTCTTCCATTTGCCTTGTCATATATGATATTTGTGCAAACTCTTCTATTTCTTTTAGTTTTGATATTCTTGTTGCTTCTTGTGCTTTTACTAATAATCCACTATTAGTTAATGAATTTATTGCTATTCCGTGCTAATATCAATAAAATTATTATTGTTATTACTAGCGCTACTAGTGTTATCCCTTTATTTTTAACTAATTCTTTTTGCATTTTTATATCTCCTTTTCTTTTGTTTTTATTTCTTTTTATTATATATTTTGCTATTTTTAGATACAATGAAAAGTACATTTTTTACTGTGTACTTTTTTACATAATATTGTCATAATATATAATACTTTATTGTCTTTATTAACATTTCAATAAATATTTTCTATTTAATTAATTTATACATATTTTCTTTTGTACTCTAAATAGATTTTAACCTCATTTACTTTAATTTTTTATTTTTTTCAATTTAAATTTTAATTTTAAAATTTTTAATCCATACATATTAAATTAAAAGGCCAGAATTTTCTGACCTTTTTGTACTAATAAAAGAAACTACTTATTTTCAACTGAACGATTAGCTATCTCAATAGCCTTAGTAACTATATTTCCACAATCTCTTGAAGAAACACCAGCCCAACTTCCTCCGTCCTTTTTAACTTGCTCATAAACACCTAATTCTTTAGCAATCTCTTCTCTTAAATTTTCAGATATTAACTTACTATTTCTAGACATAACATCCCCCTTACTGACGAAATTTATTTAAACTTCATCAATAATATTATTATCAAAAATAAAAAAAATATTTTGGTAATTTTATCAGTAATTTATAAATTTTGTAGTGTAAATTTTAACAATTAATGATATACTTAAATATGAAGATTAGAAGGTGAAAAAATGGAAGTAAAAGAAAAAGAAAATATAATTGTAACAGAAGATATAATAGAAGAAACAAAAGAAAAAATCGAAAAAAATAACGAATTTCATATTATAAATGACTACGAAACTCAAACAAAATCTGATGTACTAACAATTTTTGGCATTCTATCTTTTTCATTTATTTTAATATTATTAATTATTTTTTGCACATTCACAATAATTAATTCAAAAAATGATAATATTATAAATGGAATATCTATAAAAGGAATAGATGTGTCAGGATTATCTAAAGAAGAAGCAAAACAAAAAATATCAGAATACATAAATTCATCAATTCCTGATGAAATAAAATTAAAACATAATGATTTTGAAGTAGCACTTTCAACATCACAATTATCAATATATTTTAATACTGATGAAGCTATTGAAATTGCATATCAATTTGGGAAAAGCGGAAATATCTTTCAAAATAATTTAATAATATTGCAAGCATTACTTGCAAAAATAGACATTGACCCAGGATTTTCAATTGATGAAAACCAATTAAAAACAAGTTTACACGATATCTCAAATAAATTACCTGACAAAGTAATTGAAAGTAGCTATTATATTGATAATAATAATTTAATACTAACCAAAGGTTCTGAAGGCTATACAATAAAAATCGATGAAACAGCAAACTATATAATAAATAATATTAATAATTTAAATATTAAAAATAATACTTTAGAAATAATAACTGAAAAGCAATATCCTTCAAAAATAGACTTAGACTCAATATATAATCAATTATATAAAAAACCAGTAGATGCCTATTATACACAAAATCCTTATACAGTATATCCAAGTGAAGAAGGATTAGATTTGGCAATTTCACTTGATGAAGCAAAAAATTTATTAGTAAATGAACAAAATGAATACTCCATACCATTAAAAACATTATACCCAAATATAACAACAAATATGATTGGAACAGAAGCATTTCCAGATTTATTATCTGAATTTTCTACTAAATATGATGCAAGAAATAGAAATCGTACAACAAATTTAGTTCTAGCATCAAATAAAATAAATGGAACAGTATTAATGCCAGGAGAAACTTTTTCATATAACAAAATAGTTGGTGAAAGAACAATTGAAGCTGGCTATAAAGAAGCTCCAATATATGTAAATGGTAGAATTGAAGATGGTTTAGGTGGTGGAATTTGCCAAATAACTACAACACTTTATAATGCTGCATTATATGCAAACTTAGAAATATTAGAAAGAAGCAATCATCAATTTATACCCTCATATGCAAATGCTAGTAGAGATGCAACTGTTGTATATGGTGCTATTGATTTCAAATTTAAAAATAATAGAGAATATCCTATAAAAATAACTTGTTCCGTTTCAAATGGGATTGCAAACTTTAAGATTTTCGGATTAAAAACAGAAAATGACTATGTTGTAGAATTATCTTCTAGAATCACTAAAACTACAGCAACTTCCATATATTCTGAGGCTTATAAAACTTTAAAGAAAAATGGTAATGTTGTAAGTACTGAAACACTTTCAAAAGATATATATAAAAAACATTAAAAAAAGGAGATTAAGGGGACAGGTCTTCAAATCCCTTTTATAATATATATAACTATAAAACAGATTTATCTTTAGAGGGATTTGAAGACCTGTCCCCTTAATCCCCTTTTTTTACATTGTTAGAGTTCCATTTGGTGTATCAGTTATAATTAGTACATCTTCTTCTCTACCATTTTCAGCATTTATATAAACTAAAAAATCTCTATCATCAACTTTACCTTTAAACTCATAGCACAAAATTTCAGTTTGATATTCAGTTGGAATAATAGCTAAACCTTCAGATGAAATTTGTAAATCTTTGTTTAAAGTCTTTTTAGCTTGTTCTTTTGATATCTTGATTTTTGAAACATCTCTCTTAGTATGATTATTCAAATATCCTGTTGTTTCAATTCCTAAAACTTCGCCATTATCTAATGCTACTTTTACCTTAATTAAATCAGAATATACTACCACATCATTTTCTATATAAGCATAATTTATTGTAACAACACCATCTCTTTTTAAATAATATGTTTCCTTCATATTTTTGAAACCATGATTACTTAAAAACTCTTTTCCTTTCTGATTAGCCTCTTCCTGTGAAATCACCTCTGTATTAACATCTCTATTAGAATTCATATAAACAATATGTCCACCTTTTTTTGAAATTGAAATACTAATATTATTTTCTTCCGCTGTTTTTATAGAAAAATTATATTCAGGAACTGTTGCATTTTCAGAAAATCCTAAATTCTGTATTTCCTTTACTTTATCCTTCCCAATAAATTCCATAACCTTTTGCTTAGCTGTTTCCTCATCTATATCTTCTCCTGTTAATCCCTTTTTTTCACTATTTGTCAAATGTTCAGAAAAAGCACCATCATATATTAAACCTGAATATTCATGAAAATTTTCCTCTAAACTACTAAATCCATCTAAAGCACTTGTACTTACTTGTTGTGCAAAAGCTACTTGACCTTTATTTGAAAGCTCATTCCATTTAATTCTTCCTGTATTCAAATCATCTGATAATTGGTTTAAAACATTTTCTAGTTCAACACTATATGAATGTAAATCTTTCAAATTTTTTAAATCATCATCTGTTAAACTTTCATCATAAATATTTTTTCTAGATAATGAATAACTATAATCACTAACTTGGTTTAAAAATCTCTCTGTATTTTCTAATTCTTGACTTTCAATAGGTAACTGTGCCAAATATGCCTGTGCTAAATTAGCTTCTCTCCATAAATTTGTTAATGTCTCTGCTCCATGTTCAGGAGTGCTTGAAATTAAAGATTTAGCAAGGTATACTTCAACATTTTGAACATAATCAACTAACTCATAAAAAGCCATATTATAAGAATTTTCTGAAGCCTGTTTAGCCTCCTTTTGTCTATTTATTAAAACAGCAATTAAACATACAATTATAACTAAAAATGTTGTAATTATACTTAGCATATGAACCTTTTTTAATCTATCTATCCAACCTCTCATTTTTATCATCCTTTCTACCAACCAATAAAAACATTGTTAAATTGGTTGAAAAATTTAAATTTAACTTAAATATTTTTTATTAGTCTCAACCAATTTAACAATATCTACATTGATTGATTCTATTTACAAAATCTATGCTTCCCAATTGTTTTAACTAATGGTCTAGACCAAATCCATTTATTTGTAGCAGTAGATGGATTAAAATAATAAACACAACCACCAGTTGGATCCCAACCATTCATAGCATCTTGAGCAGCTTTATATACAGTAGAACCTTCACTTATTGCTGCATTTATTTGTCCATCGCTAACTGCAGTAAAAGCACCTGATTGATAAATTACGCCTGAAATACTATTAGGAAATCTAGCATCTTTTACTCTATTTAGAATAACAGCACCAACAGCCACTTGTCCTTCATAAGGCTCCCCTCTTGCTTCTCCATTTATAGCTCTTGCCATCAACTGAATATCTGATGTATTAGATGTTTTAGCCAAGCTAACAGAATTTATATTACCTTTATCAACAATAAATACACAAATTGTGAATATGACTATAAAAAATATAATAAAAATTATCTTTATAAATTTCTTCACAAAATCCTCCTTTTATACTATTAATTTTTATATTTATATTTTGTATAAAAAAAAGAAAAATATACCACAATTGAAATATTTTTTTTAATATGATAAAATTAAGACAGCTGTTTGAGCGAAGCGAATTACAGCTGTCTTATACAAAATTTATGAAATAAATTTTGTAATCATTGAAATAAGCCGTTTGAGCGAAAGGAGATTATTCATGAAAAAAATTTTAATTTTCTATGCATCTTATGGAGGAGGTCACCTAAATGCTGCAAAATCAATAAAAGAATGCATTGATACTAATTATACTGATTGTGAAACTGAATTAATAGATTGTATAAAATATGTTAATAAACCAATAGAAAAAATAACTACAGCTGCATATAGAGAAATGGCAAAAAAAGTTCCATGGGCATGGGGAAAAATATATAATGACTCTCAAAAAGGACCTCTTGCTCATATATCTTCTAGAACTAATATGATATTTGCAGTAAAACTATTAAAATTATTAAAAGAAAAAAAACCTGATATAATAATTTCAACACATCCTTTTGGAAGCCAAATGTGTAGCTATTTAAAAAGAAAGGGGAAAATATCATCTAAAATTGCAACAATAATGACAGACTTCTCTCCTCATGACCAATGGCTTGTACGGCCATGAAAATACTGATTATTTCTTTGTGGCACATGATAAAATGAAAGAATACCTAATGTCAAAAAATATTCCAGAAACAAAAGTATTTGCAACAGGAATTCCAATTTCATCAAGATTTTTAAAAGAATATAATAAAAAAGAAATTTTAAACGAATTTGAACTACAGGAAAATAAAAAAACTATATTATTTTTTGGTGGTGGAGAATTTGGTTTAGGAAAAACAAAGACTATTCAAATTTTTGAAGATTTGGCTAAAAACTTTGATAATATACAAGTTATTGCAATTGCAGGAAAAAATCCAAAAATGAAAATAGCTTTTGAAGAAATTGTGTTAAATTATAATAAACAAAATAGTATAAAAGTATTAGAATATACCAATAAAGTTCCTGAACTGATGTGTATTTCTGATTTAGTAGTTTCAAAACCTGGAGGACTAACTACTTCTGAAAGTTTAGCTTCTGGATTACCTATGGTGATAATAAACCCAATACCTGGTCAAGAAGAAGAAAATGCAGAATTTTTACAAAGTAAAAATATTGGTATTTGGATTAGAAAACATTATTCATCTTATGAAATTCTTGATAGTTTACTATCTAATCCAGATAAGCTTGAACAAATGAAAATTAATACAAAATTATTAGCTAAGAAATATTCAACAGATGATATTTGTAAAATAATTTTATACAATTAATATTTATAATTATATTTTATCTCATTTAAAGACTGCTGAAAAAGTATTCACTTTTCCAGCAGTCTCAAATTTTAACTTACTATTTCAGTAGTTATATCTGAATTTAAAAGATATAAGGCATGATCTACAGCTGCTCTATCATAGGACGGAAGTTCGAATATTGCCATTGGATTTGACACTACGAACCTAATGTATCTGTTGTAGTCAACTTTATACCCCAAAAAACTTGCTACTATTCTTTTATCCTTCAATAATTCGAATTTAAACGGTTCTAACGAACTAACAGCACAACGAAGAGCATATTTACTTGTTTGTAAAGTAAATTCCTTCCATTTTTCACCAGCCTTAATTTTCATTGTTTAGCCTTTCTGCTGTACACAGCTGAAACAGTATTAATAGTTACAAAACAACTTTATCATAATTAATATTATAGCACGTTTTACATAATTTTGCAACCTGATAAAATCCTTTCCGTAACAAATATAAAAAAACACATAAAATACATTGAGGTGTATATCATGTGTTTTTCTAGTTTAAATTTCTCTTCTGCCTTCTAGTGCCTTAGTCAAAGTAATTTCATCAGTATATTCCAAATCTCCACCAACAGGAATACCATGAGCAATTCTAGTAGCCTTAATACCTAATGGCTTAATCAATTTAGACAAATACATTGCAGTTGCCTCACCTTCAACTCTTGGGTTAGTAGCAAGTATAACTTCTTTAACTTGTCCATCCATAAGCCTTGAAAGCAATTCTTTTATTTTTATATCATCTGGTCCAATTCCATTCATAGGAGAAATAGAACCATGCAAAACATGATAAACACCCTTAAATTCATGTGTTTTTTCCATTGCAACAATATCTCTCACATCTTCAACAACACAAATTAATGATTGGTCTCTTTTAGGACTTGAGCATATTGGACATGGATCTGTATCAGATATATTATAACATTTACTACAATATCTTAAATTATGTTTTGCATCTACTATTGATTTTATAAATTCATTTGTTTCTTCTTCTGAACAATTTAAAATATAAAAAGCAAGCCTAGCAGCTGTCTTATGACCTATACTAGGAAGCTTTTCAAAACTTTCTATTAATTTCTCAATTGATGGCGAATATAATGACATTTTACTTATCTCCTTTATCTAATATTTATATATAATAAGGATTTACAAAAAAAATATAAATATTACATAAATCCAGGAATATTAAACTTTCCAAGTTCTTGACTTTGAGCAGAATCAACTTTTCTTAAAGCCTCATTAACACAAGTCAAAATTAAATCCTCTAACATTTCTACATCATCAGGATCAACAACATCAGGTTTAATTTTTATTTCTTTTAAAACTTTTTCCCCTGTAACTTTTACACTTATAGCACCACCACCAGCTGTACTATCAAATTCTTTTGTAGCTAACTCCTCTTGTGATTTTTGCATTTCTGCTTGCATTTTTTTGGCTTCCTTCATTAAATTACCTATATTCATTCCACCAAATCCTCCCATACCTCCAGGGAATCCACCTCTTTTTGACATTTTAAACTCCTCCTTTTTCATATTTTTAATATTATAGTATATTTTTAATATTTATAAATTACTCTATAATATTAAAAGGTATATCAGACTCACTTGCAAGTTTTTGAATATCCTCTTCAGGGGTACTACTTACAACTTGATTTTGCATCTCTGATATATATTTTATTTGAACATCCTTACCACAAGCCATTGAAACTAAACTTGATATTTCTTTAATATTTTCCTGTTTTTCTAAAACTGTTTTACCAAAAGCAGTCATACCATTTTTAAATTTAATGCCAACAGTATCATCACTTATTTTTTCAGCTTGTGTATTCATCAAATTTGTATATAACACAATTTTTCCATTTTGCCTTAAATCATTAACAATTTTAGGCCAACTTTTACTCAAATCACTAGAATAACATTTACTAGTATTAATAACAGGCTTTGAGCTTTGAATATTCGCCACTCTAGGACTTGTTGTATTAACATGATTAGTTATATTATTAACATTAGTATCTCTCATTGTTATAGGTTGAGTAGAGACTTCTGTAATAGCTGAGGAAACTACTTTGCCAGATTTCAAATAATTTTCTATCTTTTCAATTCTTTCTTCTATATTACTTCCACTACCAATTTCTTTGCTACACAATTTTATTATTCCAGCTTGAAACATTATTGTTTTTTGAGTTGACCATTTTATATTATTTTCTAAATTTGATAATTCATAAACCAAATTTACTAATCTATCTTTAGTAACATTATCAGCTAAAATTCTAATATCTTCAACTTCATCTTCATTATACAAGTCAACATTTCCTGAAGATTTATAAACTAATATATCTTTCATATATTTAATAATTTCCCATAAGAAATTATTTAAATCTTTACCTTGGTCTAATATTTCATTTATACTATTTAATGCCTTATCTATATCATATTCAATAATTGACTTAACAATGTTATGGACAAAAGTAATTTTTGGAATTCCAACTAAATCTTTAATTTTATCCTCATCAATTTTATTTTCTCCATCCTGAACACATCTTTCTAATATTGATAATGCATCTCTCATAGCACCTTCTGCCAAAACAGCAACAATATTTAAAGCACCATCAGTAATTTCAATATCACTTTCATTGCAAACAATCTTCAATCTTTTAATAATATCTTCATTTGATATTCTCTTAAAATCAAATCTTTGACATCTTGAAAGTATCGTAGCTGGTAATTTTTGAGGCTCTGTTGTTGCTAAAATAAATTTAACATGTTCAGGTGGCTCTTCCAACGTTTTTAACAAAGCATTAAAAGCACCTGGTGAAAGCATATGTACCTCATCTATAATATATACTCTATATTTTGCTTTTGTTGGTAAAAAATTCACTTCTTCACGAATACTTCTAATATCTTCAACACTATTATTTGAAGCAGCATCCATTTCCACAATGTCTGTAAGTGAACCATTAATTGCCCCTTTGCAAATTTCACATTCATTACAAGGCTCACCATCATGTGAGTTTAGACAATTGATTGCTCTTGCCAAAATTTTAGCAGATGATGTTTTTCCTGTACCTCTACCACCATTAAATAAATATGCATGCCCTACTCTATCAGCAATAATCTGATTTTTTAATGTCCTTGTAATATGTTCTTGACCAACAAGTTCTGAAAACGTTACTGGTCTAAATTTTCTATAAAGAGCTGTGTACCCCATATTATCACATCCTTTATATAACATAAGTACAAAATCCAATCTCTCTATAGAGAGCACTCCACATAAAGATTTTCCACTTATTGCTGCTTCCTTCCGGACCTGACAAGATTCGTAGGTCTTTATTGGATTACTCTCTATACAAAGATTAAACTTTGTACTTCTGTAATTATATACTGTCTTTAAAAAATTATCAAGTATTTTTTAAATTTAAGTTTCGTTTTTTTACATTCTTTTAAAAACAATATCATTTAAATTTTCATATTCTTTACTCTGAGTTCCTTTATTAACAACATCATCAACAGGAAATTCTAAACTAACATTAGATTTATATGATTTTTTTGAACTCAAATTAACCAAAATATCAAAAGAAACTTTAAACTTCAAATCATCATTGCTAATAGATAACTTATTTAATAAATTATCATGATTTATTTCTTCATCTTCATTTGAGATATAATTTCCAATATCTTCAACGCTATATCTAAAAACTACTAATCCACCTTGGTTTGATATTTTTTGTTCTTTTATATTTGATTCTAAATCTCCAATATATTGTATACTTTGCACTTCATTATCAGAAATATTTTTAAAAATTATATTTTCTTTATTATTATCTGTTTTATATAGTTTTATTTCTCCAATATTAGAGTACTTTTCTATATTAAAGTTATCTAATCTGATACTATCTATTACTTCTGTTTCTTTATAATCATTATTTCTTTTAATATACAAATATATATCATTATTTTGGCTTATTTCCAAATTCCATTTATTTTTTTCATCTTCTATATCTGTTCCCTCGATTGTACTTATAACAGATATTTTAGATATATTAAATGGTAAATCATTTTCACCTTCTACAACATATTTTAACGATACAACTGAAGCAGTAAATAATATTGAAAATATAATAAAAACTACTATAATTATATTAAATTGTTTTGTATCTAATAGTTGCTTCATTTTGTCTTTTAAATTTACCTTCATTTAACTATTAGCTTTCCCACTTATTTAAACAAATTTCTAACTTAAATATCAGAATTTCTATTATATAAAAGTGGTGTTCCCAGGCGGACTCGAACCACCATCGGTCGCTTAGGAGGCGACTGCTCTATCCTGCTGAGCTATGAGAACATAAAGCTTTCTCCTTTCATTTCTATTATATTATATTTTTTATATAAAATCAAGTAAAAAGAAAGCCTTCATTTTTTAAAGCTTTCTTTTTTTACTTTATCTGATAACTTTCTTCTTAATAAGTACAATACCACCTGCAAGTAATACTAAACAAGAAATTCCTATTGAACAATAAATAATTATTGCTATTCCACCTGTCGGAGGAATTATAATCGCCTTAGCTTGATATCCATTAATATAATCACTATTATCTGATTCGTTATTTTCTTTTACCTTGCTTATATTAAAATTACCTGGTGTATGGAATTCCCATGATGATTCAGATTTCATAACTCCATAAAATCTACCAACTGGATTTGAAGATTGTATTAATTCTGCATAATTATCAAAAACATCTTCATTTCCTAAACTTGTTAATAATTTTTTAGTTTCTAAATAAATTTTTTCTATTTCAGTTGGCGCAATTTTTCTATTAGATTTATGTACTACCACATTTTCTCTTTTTATTGATTTAAGGAAATTATATACATTCTTTTGAACATCTATTCCTGCAATTTTTCCATTTTCCTTTGCAAAATCTGTAACTATCTTCCATTTATCATTAAAAGAATCTGTTGATGGGTTATAATATTCAATTTCACTATTAGCATTTCCTATACTATATGTTAAAGATAATTTTTCATCAGCATAATCTACAATCGCATCTAAATTTATTTTTACAATTTTACCTAAGACTTCACTATCTTTATCTCCATATCTATAATATCTAATGTGGTCATAATCACGTTCAGATTTATTTTCAACAGTTATTTCATACTCTAAGTCTATTGTTGCACCTTCTATAATTTCATTATCTATTTCTATTTTTAGTTTTCCATACATTGGATATTGTACATAATTCATTGCTAAATCACTATTTCTTGGGTCTCCATCTACTAAAATCTGTCCATTAGACAATGTTATACGAATATGACTTATCTCTTTATTCAATTGTAAACTTTGTCTAGGTCTTTCTACTATACCGAATTTTAATTTATATTCTCGTGAACCTTGAATATAATTAATATCAGTTGTTTGTATCATTGTATCTTCAATTGGTAAGTCCATTATTCCTGTGTTAGCTATCATATAATGATTTTCTGGAATATCCAATAAATTATCATAATTTGTTTTTACATTATAGTTGATTATACTTAAGTTTTTATTTATTTTACTTCTTATATTATAATCATCAACTGCTGAAGAATACTCAAAATTTCCTGGTTTTTGATACCAATACCATAATGCATTAGGATCTCTTTCATCATAATTAATATAGCCATTATCTATTAAATTTCTAAATCTATCTGCATTTACAATTGTAGATTTATAGCTTTCTGTTGTAACATTAATACTGTTCCCTATTACTGTTTGTGTTGATCCATTGTATCTACCATAAGTATATTGTATACGATATCTTCCTGGCACCATTCCTACAAATCTATACTCTCCATTATTTCCTGTCATGAATTTAGCATCTTCTACTACTACATTTCCAGATGCATCTATATTATATAATTTAGTTGTCTGATTATTACTACAGTCTACAATTTGAACATCTACATTACTTATTTTTTTCTCTCCGTTATCGTATTTACCATTTCCTATTCTCTCTTCGTTTATTTTTAAACTAGAACCTTGTTTTACACTATCTTCATATATTAATCCAGAAATAATTTTTGATGATTTTCTTCCAAATTTCAATCCTGGTGCAACATCTGTATCATCCTCATAAGTTTTAAAATTTCCTATTGATATATTATTTGGTTCAGAATCTTTATCTATTCCTCCATATCTTTTTCCTTTTTTATCCCATGTTGAATATTCACTTATTTCAGTAATAGTTTCACCCATCTGTATAGTTTCATTACCTTTCAAATTAACCATTTCTATTATTGTTTCAGTATTTAACTCATGAACTAAATATACATATAAGGTTTGTGCTGGTTGAATGTCTATACCGATTTCTTCTGATTCCCATATACCATTTCCTACTGAACTCCATGTTGTTGGTACTTTATTATTTCCATTTGTATAATATGAACTTGAATAACTTAATCTTGTATCAGCATAATTCTTTAATTTTACTCTTGAAACTAAACTTCCACTCTCATTTCTTACTGCAATTTTATATTTTACAAATACTCTTAATCTATCACTGCTATCTTTATTTTCTTTTGTATATGCCAAATAAGAATCATATATTTCTCTAGTATAAGAACAATTTTTATATGTTCCATTTCCTCTTTTTACTCCTACTGAAAATCCATCTAATACTGCATCATATCCTGGATTTATATCTTTATCTGGTATTCCAGTACTGTTCATATATGGCGATCTGCTCTTATATTCATATGTATGACTATATGAACCATTTATTGTAAGCTCTATATCATTAATATCTGTTGATATTGCTAAATCTGGTTGTGCTCTTTCAAATATTCCTAAATTTATATTTCTAACTCTACGTACACCTGCAGACCATCTAATTTGATATCCTGCTGTTTTAGTATCTGCTAGCATTAAAGCTTCACTATTTGGTTTTACACTACCATTTACTGACTCTACTGTATATGCTGTATTTTGTACTAATTCAGAAGATCCATCTTTTGGTCTTGTATATGTTAATCCTACATTTGTTCCTGTTTTATCTTTCTGTATATTATAGAAATTATCATTAAAATTAGTTCTATTTGAGTCAATTTCAGTTGCTTTTGAACCATTATCTACACCTAAATTTGTAAGTACTTTTTCATACTTTAATCCATTATATTCAAATTCAACTACATATTCTGCCAATGTATTTATATCTATTGTGTAATTAAAATCACCTTTACCTGCTATTCCTGGCTTATCTTTATAGCCTCTTGCTTCAAAGAAATATTTTCCTTCTGAATTTGTTTCTCTCTTTGCTAAAATAGTTCCATTCTTCTTCAAGTATACTGTTAGCCCTGCAACTCTCTTATCTGCTGTATTTTGCTTGTATAAATCATCTCTTGTTGTTGTCTTACCTTCTGCAATATCTTCCCATACATATCCTTCTAAATCTACACGTATTTGCTTATTGTCAATTATGTGTAATGTTGTAACCGATTTTGTTGTTCCATTATAGTTATTTAAAAGTTTTGCTCCATAAGGAGCTCTTATGTCATAATATTGAGCTGTATCATCTGGTAATTGTATTTCCTCTATAAAGTATTCATAATACTGAGGTAAATTATGCATTTCAAATTCTCCATTTGAATTTGTTGTAAATACTTGTGCTCCTGTTGCATTTCCACTATCTGTTGGTATTATTTCATATTGAACTGATCCAGAATTATATTTTGCTAATTGTTTCATATATCTCTTTCCTGTTTCTCCTGGTCTTCTATAAGCAATAACGAATTTTATATCTTTCATTAATAAGTCTTCCAAATTTGTTGAGCCTGTATCTTTATCTACTTTTCGTACTTTTAAATCTCCATATTTTCTATTTTGATAATTAAATGTTACTATTCCTTTTCCAGATACATTTGCATTTACAGTTGATGTTTTAATTGTTTGATGTTCTAATTTTACAGCTTTTGGATCTTCTTGGATTACTACTCTTTGCGTTTTTATTTGTAAATTTAGATTATAATCATTTGGAGATTTTGTTTCTGTTATTATATATTCACCTATTGGCAAGTTATCAATTCTTAACATTCCAGTTGATGGAATTGTAACATTCATATTTACATATCTTACATCTCCTGGCACTACTCCATTTAATCCATTATTAGTAATATTAAATTGTGCTCCTGCAAGTTTTTGTTTTGTATCATAATCTTCTTTTGTAAGAATTAAATGTCCACGTTTTATTGTATCTTCTATTAATATATTTCCTACTCTCTTATTTTGTATAACTTTAGCATTTTTTGTTATATAATTTATATCTTTTGACATATTATACCATGGTGCATATTTAGGTGGTAAGTAAACTTCTTTAAATGTATATGTTCCCATCGGAAAATCTTTTAAATTAATTCTTCCATTTGCATCTGTATAGAAAATTCTTGCATTACTTTCACTTGATGTTAAAAATCCTGCTACATCTATTTTTCCTACAACATTACCATAAGAACAACTATCGCTTCTTAGCCATCCACTTCCATCTTTCGTTACAGCATAAATTTTAAATCCTACTCCATCCATAGGTACATTAAATGAAAATACCTTTTTTTCTACAAATGATATATCTACAAATTGTCTATTTATTAAAGTTACTACTCCTCCTCTTGAAAGAACTTGGTTTAATCTATATTCATTTTGTTTTCCTATATCATATCCATATGGTGTATCAATCTCAGTAATAGTGTATGTTACATTTCCTGGTAAATCTCTTAATAATAATGTTGTTCCATTTACCCTAAAAGTCTTTTTATAATGATAATATGGATCTTTTACTTCTACTGTATATCCACTTAATGGTCCATTACCATCATAATCAGTCTTGCTAATTTCTAAACCAGTTATTGGAAGAGTAGCTGTTGAACTAGCTGTATCATAAGTTTGTATATCAAATTGTCCTGCTATATTAGCACTATCATCATACCCTAAAGTTTGTCCTCCACTTCCACTTGTCCACAACTCTGTCCATGATGCTTGTGTATAAAATTCTCTTTTTGCTGTTTTATGAACATTAACTGATACATTTACACTATGAATACTTTTAGCTACTTTTACATAAAAATCTACTCCATTTGATATTGATGTTATTTGATTTCCTGAAGCATCACACAAATGTCCTGCACTTAAATAAACTCCTGTTATTTGTCCATTTGTACTAAAGTTAAATGGTCCAACTACGAAATGAGTATTATCTTCTTGTCCGTCATTATATGGAAGGTATTTTGGATTTGAATTATTACTTATTGTAACAGCTCCACTAATATCACCTAATCCTGTTAATGTAGCTGAAAGATTTGTATATCCATTATAATTAAATGTCCAACTATTTGGTGCCTGAGCCATATCTCCTCCATAAATACAATACCATTCTCGCGCACCATGTGCAGCTCCATGATGCTTATATCCATTTGCAGTATGATATTCCAAATATTTAACCATTTTTTTCTTTGTAACAGCAACTGTTTCTGTAGTAGTTATTGTTTCTTCTTCTTCTCTTACACAATTCTCATATTTATCACCAGGACTACAATGTACAGAACCTGTTCCTAAATGATGTCCATTTGCATCAAAATGTTTTACTTGTGTTTTAGTGGTTGTCTTTTCTTCATAATCTATATATTCTTCTTCTACCATATGTTCACCCAATTGCCAATCATATGGACCAGGATCATCACCTTCTTTTACTAGCCATGTTGAATAATTACATGCATGACCGCCTCTACTAATACCATTTATATATGCATCAACTGTTGCATTTATCTCTCCCTGACTAGGTGTTACATCTCTATCTGTTGTATATGTTGAATTCTTTTCAGGTACCAATATTATTCCTACAAATAAAAGACCAATAACAAAAATAGCTATTTTGTTAATATCAATTAACTTTTTGTTAACAAGAATTTTTAACACTATTAAAACTGTCAATCCTAATATAATTATCATTCCAATATAAATCACAGTACCTGTTTTAATAGAAATTATCAATTCTGCTACTGAATAATCATCTTCTGTTTCTACTTTATTTCCATTAGAAGAATCTATATCTTTATCTCCATTAATACTACTACTCTTTAGTATCTCTGCTGTATTTTTTAATGTTCCAATAGAACTATTTGTCAATGTTTTTGTTAAATTCAATGTTACAACTTTTGTTTCTCCAGGTTTTATAATAACACCTGCATAAGTTGTATTTTTTAACATTCCTTTTCCACTTTGTGCCCATCCTTGATTGTTTGAACTATCAAACAAAAATCCTTCTGGAATATAATCTACTATCTCATCAACATATCCATTTAAATCTCCTTCATTAGTAATCTTTATTTGATATTGAACTTCTATTTTTGCACCTTCAATATTCTTTGCTGGTATTTCAATTTTTACTAATTTTGCTTCATTATAATCATATTGTTTATTAAATCCACTATAAGTTACTTTTAGTTTAGTTATACTCTTATCTAATGCTAAATCAAATTTCTGATTCTTAACTAATCCCATATTTATATAAACTAAATCTGCTTTATCTACCATTAAAATATCTGTTAATGCAACCGTTTTTTCCACACCATCAATTGCAACTTGTTTTTTTATTACATCTGAATTTATATTTTCTGGAACCATTTCTTTTTTATAACTTGTTAATGAATAATTATTTGAATCGTATTCAAATAACACTAAATATTTTCCTGGTTTTATTTTTTCAAATTTATATTCACCATTATCATTTGTCTTAGTTTCTATTTTATTGCCATCTTTATCTTTAACAATTGCATTTGTCTCTGAATTGAATAACTTTACAGTTATATTTGATAATTTATTTTCATTATCATCATATTTTCCGTCTTTATTCTTATCTTCCCATGCAAAACCACTTATTGTAAATGTATCATCATCTACTATTGGTCCATCTCCACCATTATCTTCTTTATTTACTAATCCGATATTAATATATCTTATATTACTAACTATATTTAGTATATCTGTCACTGAATAATTAGCTTCATTACCATCAATAGTAAGATGTTTTTCCATTACATTTGAATTTTGATGTTCTTCAACATTTTCCTTTTCACAAATAGTCAATTTATAAATGCTTTTATCATATTCAAATACTAATATATATTCTCCAACTTTAACATTTTCAAATAAATAATCTCCATTACTATCTGTTATAACACTCATAGCAGTACCATTATCATGTACAACTACTTTATTTGTTTTTGTATCAACTAATTTTACTGTAATATTTGATAATTTATTCTCACCATCATCATATTGTCCATTCTTATTTTTGTCTTCCCATGCAAAACCACTTATTGAATATGTTTTTGGCTCTTCTGGTTTTTCTGGCTCTTCTGGTTCTTCTTTTTCAACTAATCCTATATTAATATTTTCTACATTACTGTCCTCTACACTTATTACCTCTGTTCCAGCAACCTCTTT
>JAAWDR010000010.1 GCA_022793875.1 Clostridia bacterium | reverse complement strand
TGTATATCTTGTATCACTTCTGGAAAAGCTTCTTTTAAGCCTAATAGTATAAATTGTTTCTCAGCATATTCTTTAATAATATTATTCAATATTTTTATGTCTTTTTTAGTTATTTCTTCCATATCTTTTCCTCCTTTCTTTACGAAACAAAACAACTTAAATTAACTAATCTTTTTGTACTTTTTCTTATATTAAATTGTTTCTGTTTTCTTTCTTTTATCATCGATACATTCTCTAAGTATTCTTCTACCCATTCTTTTTTGAATAAATAACCATTCCCTTTTCCTCTTATATATTTAAGTCCATTTGGTATCCATGTGTGTGTTATCATATATGGTGTTACATTATTTTCTTTCCCACCATACATTTCAGCAATTTCTTTTGTTGTGTACAGCAATTTTCTCACTTCCTCTCTTTTTGTGTGTTAGACTGCATTTTTCGTTTTATTTTAATGTTTGTTGTTCTTTGTTAAAAAGTGTTATTCGTTGTTAAATGTTGTTAAAATTATGCTTTAAGCGTTATTATTTGGTAAAAAAATAATATCTTTATATTCTATATTGTAAGCTTTTTCTAGTAAAGGAATTTTTGAAACACTAGGAAAACTTAATCCTCTTTCCCACTTACCTACCGTATCTTTAGTAACGCCAACTAATTTAGCTAATTCCTCTTGTGTCAAATTTGCGTTTACTCTAGCTGCTTTCATTGTTAATTTATTATTCATTTTTACACCTCCTCAATCAGATTGTCTTTATATTATCACGCTTAAAATGTAATGTCAATACTTTAAGCGTAATTTTTTTATTTTTTTGTTGACTTTTTTATGTTTATAGCGTATAATCTTTACAGGAGGCAATTATGGGCGATTTAGGAAATAAAAAGATTTTCTCAAAGAATCTAAAATATTATATGGATTTAAATAATAAAGATAGAAACGATATTTGTAATATACTTGGATTTAAATACTCTACATTTTCTGATTGGTATAATGGTAATAAGTATCCAAGAATAGACAAAATAGAAATCCTTGCAAATTATTTTGGTATAGAAAAATCAGATTTAATCGAAAATAAAGATAAATCTGAAAAATTAGATCAATTAGGAAATAGAGTAATTTCTATTAATATATTAGGAACTGTTAAAGCAGGTTATAATTATTTAGCTCAAGAAAATATTATAGGAACAATTGATGTTGAAGCAAATCTTGTTGGAAATGGAGAGGACTATTTTGCTTTAAAAGTAAAACGGTGATAGTATGTTCCCTGTTTTAATAGAAGATGATATTGTCATAATAAAAAAACAAGATAATTTTGAAAATGGCGATATTGTAGTTGCTCTTATAAATGGAGATGAGGCTACTATAAAAAAAGGAAAGAAAAATGATACTAGTATATTATTACAACCTTTAAATACTAATTATGAACCTCTTATTTTTTCTAAAGAAGAAATGAAATCTATACCTGTTACTATTATTGGTATAGTAAAACAATTAAAAAGAGAATTTTAATCAAAAAAAGAAAAGAAATGTGTACGTTTGATTGCAGTCTAACACACAAATCTTTTCCGCTAAAGTCCTTGAAACAAGGTTTCTTTATGTTATTTATTATAACATATATTGATACCTTTTTTCAAGAGAAATTTAAAAGAAAGAAGGTATTTTTTTATGGCTACAATTACTCTTGAAGAAGAAGTTTTGCAAAAACTATTAAAACAAATTACAACAGTTGAAAATAAAAAAAGAAAGGAAGGCTCTTATGAATTGTATAGAAACGGAAGAGCTAGATTATATTACATGCTAGACAACGTTTCTCATCGTACAACTGTAGATGCAAAAAATGAAGAAGAAGCTCAAAAAGCACTAGATTCATTTATTGAAAAAGTAAAAAAAGGAGAATTTATAGATACTAATTATACTTTTGCTGAATTTGCTCAAATTTGGTTAGATAAAAAGATTAAACCTAACGCTGGAGATAGATGTATAGATAAATATATTGGCGCTCTAAATACTCGTATACTACCTTATATAGGAAATATAAAATTAAAAAAATTAACTAAACAAAAATTAGAAAATTATTTTAATATGATTAAAAATACAAAAACTCAATATGCTAATAGAAAAGAAAATTCAACAGTAAAACCAGATACTGTAAAGAAATGGAAAAGCATTATTCATGCTTGCTTAGAATACGCAGTAGACTGTGAAATACTATCAAAAAATCCATGTGATAAAATTACAATAGTATTTACTAATACTACTGATGAAAAAACTATTAAACAATTAGTAAAAAGTAAAAGGGAAAAAATAAAATATTACAACTATAACGAATACAAATTTGTATGTAATTTAGCTGAAGAAGAATTTCAATATTTTTATTATAATAATAAAATAAGTAATATTAAAAAACTTAGAGAGGTTGGCAGAAGATTTCTAGTTTTACTTGATTTAAAAACAGGTATGCGTCGTTCAGAATTATTCGGATTAACAAGAGAAGATTTATCAATAAAAGATTTAACTTTTGATGTTAATAAAAGTAGACATTATTTAAAAGGAAAAGGTAAATATACTAAATATCCAAAAAATGATAGTTCTATAAGAATAAAATCCTTTCCAAAATCACTTTTAAAGTATTTAAAATTATATTATGAATTACTTGATAATCTAAATTATACAGAAGAATATATATTTGAATATCTAAGTATAGATGGATCAGGAAGTTGGTTTGATGAATGGCAAGATAGAAACAATATTAAAAATATAAAATTTCATGATTTAAGGCATACTCATGCAACGATTCTACTTTATTTAGGAGTAGATATAAAAACTATATCTGAAAGATTAGGACATGCTGATATTCAAACAACATTAAATATATATGCAGATGTTTTAAAAGAATTAGATATAAAATCTGTTGAAAAAATAGATACTTTATAAATAAAAAAAATAGGTAATCTTTTATAAGATTGCCCATTTTTTAATAAAATCTTGGGAAAAATTTGGGAAATCTACTACAAAAAATGCCCCTTTTTATCACTTTTTATCACTCTTTTCAAATATAACAAAAATCGTTATATTCCTTATATTTCAAGGTTTATAACGATTTTTCGTTTTCTTTATGGCTCCTCTTGTTGGACTCGAACCAACGACCTATCGGTTAACAGCCGAGCGCTCTACCAACTGAGCTAAAGAGGAATATATATAAAATCTGGCGACAACCTATCTTCCCAGCAGGGTAACCCGCAAGTATTTTTGGCACATTCAGGCTTGACTTCTGTGTTCGGAATGGGAACAGGTATTACCCTAAATGTCATCGTTACCAGAAAATTGATAACTTATTTTTTGTACTTTTGAATTATACTATATGTAGTTTTGTTTTTCAAGTACTTTTTAATATTTTTTCCAATTTTTTATATATTATTCATTTTTTAGTGTTTAAGTACACTGAAAAATACATAGATGAATTTTTTTAGTTTTAGGTTCTGTTCCGATTACTTCTTTCTTAACTTTTTATGGTTAAGCCCTCGATTTATTAGTATTGGTCAGCTTAATACATTACTGTACTTACACCTCCAAC
>JAAWDR010000009.1 GCA_022793875.1 Clostridia bacterium | reverse complement strand
GATGCCTCAAAAGGAATAGTAATAAAAGATAAAAATGATAGAGAATGGGTATGGATAGAAGTACCAAAAACAATATTCACAACAGCTGATGCATTAGGAGAAGGAAAAACAGCAGAAGAATTAAATGCTGCAATAAAGGCAGATTTAATAGCATATGCAGGAGTATATAGAAAAGGTGCAGCAAACCAAAATTATAATTATTCAGATACATGGTATAGTGGATGTGGAGTAGCAGATGCCACAACATATAATACAATGTATAATAAAATGATAAATAGTATATATAGTAATGGAGGATTTTGGATACAAAGATATGAAGATGGAACAACATATATAACATGTGGAAATGCCCAAGTAAAAGCAAGTGGATATGCACCAGATGAAAGTAAAACAAGTAGTTTATTATTTGGAATACAATGGGACTTAGTATGTAGATATTTAGATGGAAAAGAAGGACTAACAACAGCAATGATAAATACAAATAGTTCAAGTTGGGGAAGATATAATGATACTTCAGGGAATAAACCACAAGCAGGATTAGAAAGAAATAAAAAAATGAATATCTATGATTTTGCAGGAAATTTATGGGAATGGACACTAGAAAAAACGACCAACAGCGGCTATCCTTGTACTTCTAGGGGAGGCGGTTACAATTATACGGGCTCTAATGGTCCAGCCTCTTACCGATACTACTGTAATACTTCTGATGCTGTTGCCAACGATTCCTTCAGGTCCACTTTTTATTAGTAAAAACTAGCGAGACTGTAAATGGGTGTATAAGAAATTTTGTGTAAAATGAAAATGCCTTTTATGATATAATAAAAATATATCAAGGAGGTATTTTTTTCTATTTTTTGTATCTTTAATTTATCTGCTAAATCTTTTCCATAAATGAATGTAAATATCTCATATGGTGTTTTATATCCTAAAGATTTTCTTGTTTGATATTTTTATTTTAACTTTTCTTTTAAGTGTTAAATTGGTTAAATCCCAATCTTTGAATAATCCAATTTCTATGTAATTATATATGGTTTTTTCGCATAATTTTATTTCTGGGTGATTATTTAAAATTGTATAAATTGACTGTCCTTTTTTATTAATGGACAAATTATAAAGTATTTTTCATTTAATACCTAATTTCTACCAAAAAATTTACATATTAATTATAACAAAATTGCATTAAATTATACATTAAGACCTTATGCAAGACTATAAAATATATTGCTGGTTCTTATAATTGCCTTTACTTTTTCACTTCAAGTTTTTTTAAATAATAAAATGAAAATTTTAAAATTTATTGACAATTTTTTCTAATGATATATAATAAAATAGTAAAAAAAGGATAAAATAAAACTAAGGAGGAAAAATATGCAAGAGAATTTAGAAGAAGAAAAAGTACAAAAGATGATAGACAAATTAATAGAAAAAGCCAAAAAAGCATCAGAAGAATACTTAAAATTAGACCAAAAACAAATAGATAACATAGTAAAAGCAATGTCAATGGCAGGGCTAGAACACCATATGGAATTAGCCAAAATGGCAGTAGAAGAAACAGGCAGAGGAATATATGAAGACAAAATAACAAAAAATATGTTTGCAACAGAATATGTATATCATAGTATAAAATATGAAAAAACAGTAGGAGTAATAAACGAAAATGACGAAGAGGACTATGTAGAAATAGCAGAACCAGTAGGAATAATAGCAGGAGTAACACCAGTAACAAACCCAACATCAACAACAATGTTCAAATCAATAATATCAGCAAAAACAAGAAATGTAATAATATTTGGATTTCACCCATCAGCACAAAAATGTAGTTCAGAAGCAGCAAGAATTGTAAGAGATGCAGCAATATCAGCAGGAGCACCAGAAAATTGTATATTATGGATAGAAGAACCATCAATATTAGCCACAAGACTATTAATGAACCATCCAGATGTAAACTTAATATTAGCAACAGGAGGAACAGGAATGGTAAGAGCAGCATACTCATGTGGAAAACCAGCACTAGGAGTAGGACCAGGAAATGTTCCATGCTATATAGACAAAACAGCAAAATTAAAAACATCAGTAAATGATTTAGTATTATCAAAAGCATTTGATAATGGAATGATATGTGCATCAGAACAAGCAGTTCTAGTAGATAGAGAAATATATAAAGAATTTGAAGAACTAATGAGAAATGCAGGATGCTACTTTGTAAATCCAGAAGAGAAAGAAAAACTTCAAAATTCAATGTTTGAATATACAGAAGAATATGGATATAAATTAAAATCACATGTACCAGGTCAATCACCATATACAATAGCAAAAGAAGCAGGGTTTGAAATACCAGAAGATACAAAAGTAATAGTAGTATATGAAGAGGGAGTTGGAAGAGAATATCCATTCTCAAAAGAAAAACTAAGTCCAGTATTAACATACTACATTGTAGAAAATGAAGAAGAAGGAATAAACAAAGCTGAAAGACTACTAGAATTTGGAGGACTTGGACACTCAGCAGTAATTCATAGTGAAAATAATGAAACAATACTAAAATTCTCAGAAACAATGAAAGCAGGAAGAATAATAGTAAACTCTCCATCAACACATGGAGCAATAGGTGATATATACAACACAAATATGCCATCACTAACACTTGGATGTGGATCATTTGGTGGAAATTCAACAACAGCAAATGTATCATCAGTAAACTTAATAAATATAAAAAGAGTTGCGAAAAGGAGAGTTAATATGCAATGGTTTAAAGTTCCAGAAAAAATATATTTTGAAGCAGGTTCAATAGCATACTTAGAAAAAATGCCAGATATAGAAAGAGCATTTATAGTAACAGACCAAGGAATGGTAAGATTAGGATATGTAGACAAAATACTATATCATCTAAGAAATAGACAAAAATATGTACATTCAGAAATATTTAGTGATGTAGAGCCAGACCCATCATTTGACACAATAAAAAAAGGTGTTGAACAAATGAATAATTTCAAACCAGATGTAATCATAGCAATTGGTGGAGGAAGCCCAATGGATGCAGCAAAAGGAATGTGGTTATTTTATGAACATCCAGATGCAGACATTGAAGGATTAAAACTTAAATTTATGGATATAAGAAAACGTACTTACAAATTCCCTAAATTAGGAGAAAAAGCAAAAATGGTAGCAATACCAACAACATCAGGAACAGGTTCAGAAGTAACATCATTTGCAGTAATAACAGACAAAGAGAAAAACAAAAAATATCCATTAGCAGATTATGAATTGACACCAGATGTAGCAATAATAGATCCAGATTTAGTAATGAGCTTGCCAAAATCAGTTACAGCAGACACAGGAATGGATGTATTAACACATGCATTAGAAGCTTATGTATCAAATATGGCATCAGATTATACAGATGGATTAGCAGAAAAAGCAATAGAAATAGTAATGAAATATTTAGAAGAAGCATACAATAATGGAACAAATAAACTAGCAAGAGAAAAAATGCATAATGCAAGTACAATAGCAGGAATGGCATTTACAAATGCATTTTTAGGAGTAAGCCATTCAATAGCGCACAAAATAGGAGCAGAGTTCCATATGCCACATGGAAGAATAAATGCAATATTATTACCATATGTAGTAAAATATAATGGAAGTAAACCTTCAAAATTTGTATCATTCCCTAAATATGAATACTATATAGCAGATGAAAAATATGCAAGTTTAGCTAAAAAATTAGGATTAAAAGTAGATACAGTTGAAGATGGAGTTAATAGTTTAGTAGAAAGAATAAAAGAATTAAATGAGAACTTAGGAATTCCAAAATCATTTAAAGATGCAGAAATTGAAGAACAAGAATTTTTGGCTAAATTAGATATTCTTGCTGATAGAGCTTTTGAAGATCAATGCACAACAGCAAATCCAAGAGTTCCACTAGTTGAAGAAATTAAACAAATTATGTTAGATAGTTATTATGGAAAATAGAAAAAATGGATTGAAGATTAAGTCTTCAATCCACTTTTGGTATATAAGTATTTTAACTTACTAAAAAATACTATTTGTAATCGATATTATTCTATAAAAAACACTAAAAATAGTT
This sequence comes from Clostridia bacterium, assembly GCA_022793875.1. Classification (GTDB taxonomy): domain Bacteria; phylum Bacillota; class Clostridia; order TANB77; family CAG-508; genus CAG-269. Next base: position 5,696 of record JAAWDR010000009.1, on the reverse strand, counting down.
GAAATTTATGACGAAATTTGTTACAATATAAATGTTATTCTTTAATTATAAAAAATAAAGAAAAGTAAATAAAATGGTTATAGGTAAAACATTAAAAACCTAAAAATAATATAAAAAGGGAAGGTAAGTATTTATGAAAGAAAGTAAAAAAAGATTATTAGGAAAAAAAATAATAATCAGTATGATAATATTAATCGTATTATTATTATTAACATACAATTTAGTTACAGCAGACACAATAAAACTAGAAGCAAAAGTTAGTAGTACAGAAACAGAAATAAAAGACCAACAAGAGCTAACAATTACATTTAGCTTAGACAAATACAATGAAATAGAAAAAGGGATAAATGCTTATAAAGCAACACTGGTATATGACAAAAATATCTTTGAAGAAGTATTAGAAAAAGACTTTAAAAGTCAAAATTATTGGGAACAGCTAAAATATAATAAAGAAACAGGAGAATTTGTAGCAATAAAAAAAGCAGGAAGTATTTCACCAGAGGATATAGTAAAAATTGATTTAAAAGCTAAAAAAGATTTAAAAGCAGGAAAAACAGAAATAAAAATAACAGATGTAGTATCATCAGAAGGAAAAGCAGATATACAAATAAATGAAGCAAAAGTAGAAATAGATATAATAGAAGACCAAGAAGAAATACCAGATGTTCCTGAAAATCCAGACAAACCAGATAAAATCACATCAAATAAATATAAAATAGAACAAAACTATATATTAAGAATTTTACCAGAAACAACAATAAAGCAATTTAAAGAAAATGTAACAACAGATAATGAAATTGTATTTATAGATGAATATGGAAACACAATGACAGATAATGAAATTATCTCAACAGGTGTAAAAATAAAAGTAGGAAAAACTTTACAATATACTTTAATAGTAATTGGAGATATAGACAAAGACACAAAAATTACAATAAATGACATTGCAAAATTAAAATTACATCTTATAGAATCTGAGATTTTGACTGGAATAGAACTAAAGGCAGGATACATAGATAATGATGATGAAGTTACAATAAATGATTTAGCACAACTTAAGTTAATATTAATAGGACTATTAAATTTATAAAATAAGTAATTTATGTGAAAAATATTTTAAATTAAGAAAAAAAGAAAAATATAAGAAATGGGGGGACATTAAATTATGAATAAGCATTTAAAAAATAATAAAAGTAAAATGAAATATATTTTAAGAATAAGTATAATTTTTGCTTTATTATTAATAGTGTTTTTAGGAGTAATTTATGCAGTAAGTAACTTTTCAACAAAAGGTGAGTTAAATGATGATGGAGAAATAAATTATGCTGATGTAAGTTTATTACAATTACATTTAATACATTCAAAAGAATTACCAGAAGAGAAGTTAGAAAATGCTGATATGAATAATGATGGAGAAATAACAGTAACAGACTTAAGTCTTTTAATTAAAAAGATAGAAAAAACTATAGAATATGAAGCAACAGTAAGAGAGATAGAAGTAAATAATTATTATCCAAATAGAAATGAAGAAATAACAATAAGTTTAGATATTGATGTAACTTATAATATTGATATTAAAACAATAACTATTAGTGGAAAAGATTATGAAACAGTAAGGAATGAACAAAATTTATATGAAGTTAAATTAAATGTAGGAGATATAAAAGGTGTAAAAGAATATACAATTGAAAAACTAACTCTTATAAATGAAGAAGAAATTAAAATTAATAAATCAATTAAAGTAGATGTATTAAAAGTACAACCTCAAATTGAAAACTGGACATTAACAGAAGACTTAGAAAAATCAGAATTAAATATATCATTTGACGTAGTAGATTCTGATGAAGCAATAACAGGAATAGGAGAATACATAATTACTGAAAATAAGGAAGAAAATGAAAATTCAGAAGGAACAAATTATATACAACAAGGAGCAGTAAAAGTTGGTACTAATAATATAAATGTAAAAGTAGAAGAAAACAAGAAATATCAAATATTAGTAAATGTACCATACAATTTAGATACAGATACTTTAGAACAAGAAGTAGACAATACAGGAAGAATTACAAAAAATGAAGAATTAATCCTTGTAAAAGATTATGAATTCCAATTATCTAATATAAAAATTTATAAAGAAGAACATGAAGACAAAACTTCAGATGAATTCAATTTAGAAGAAAACATAATAGTAAAATTTGATAGTACAAATGGAACAGAATATTCACCAAAAATTGCAATTATAAATGGCAAAAGATATGAGCTTACAAAAGAAAACAATACATACACAACATTTATAGATGGATTTAACAGTACAGGTAATCAAAAAATAACTATAGAAAAGGTTATTTTAGATAATGGAAAAGAATTTGAAGTAAACCAAGAAACACAAGTAAGAATAATAAAAAATGCACCAACTGTTGCAAGATTTAGAAGCCATGAGAATACAGAAGAAAAGAACATGGATATGCTTATATTTGTAAAAGATAAAGATAAAACAATAACTAATTTAACTGTAAAATTAGTTGATGAAAATGATAATGAAATTACATCAAAAGATTTAACAGAGTATTTAAAAGATGAAAATCTAAATGATAGTGAAGAAGAAGATTTAAAAAATACATATTATATAAATACTAATATAAATTTAGAAAATGTACAATTATCAGATAAATATAAAATAAGATTAATTGCAACTTATTCTTTACTTGAAAATGATGAAAATTATACATATACAAAAACTATATTAGAAAATGAAGAAACATCTAATCCAACTGTTAGTATAAAAGATGTAAAAGTATCAAACAAATATCCTGAAAAAGGAGAAAATATTACATTAAGATATGAACTAGAAACAAATAAAGATAATCTTAATATAACACACATTAGGGTAAACAACCTAAGATGTATTGCAACAAAAAACATAGATGAAGAAGGAAATGTAACATATTCTGTAACTCTAAATGCAGGAGAAACAGCAGGTATAGTAGACTTAGATACAACAGATATTATATTTGAAGGAAATACAACAGTTAGTGTAACAAACCAAGTAAAAATAGATGTTTTAAAAGAAAAACCTACAAGTGAAGCATTTTCACAAAAAGATGATATAGAAAAAAGAACTGTAACATTAACTGCAAACATAGTAGACCCAGATAAAGCATTTATAACTGGAAAAGCAGAACTTGTAAGAAATAGTGATAACCAAATAGTAGCAACTAAAACATTTGATGCTGAACACATTACTTTTGAAATAAATAATATTGAATTAGGAACACAATATACATTAGTTGCAAAAATGACTTATGATAGAGATACTAATGAAATAGAAGAAGAAACAAATCAAAACTATGTAAAAGACGAAATATTTAGAGAAAGACCTATCCAATTAATTGCAGATTATGAACTAAAAATAGAGAATATTAAAACATATAATGGAGAAAAAGAAACAAAATATTTTGAAAGAGGACAAGAAGTAACTGTAAGTTTTGATAGTAATAATCCAACAGAATTCTATCCAGTTTATGCAATTATAAATGGAAAACAATATGAATTAGAAAAAGTAGAACAAAACTATAAAACAAAGATACCAGTAGTTTCTACATTTGGACCAAAAACAATCACAATTGAAAAAATAATTTTAAATAATACAAAAGAAATTGAATTAACAGAAAATAATAAAACACAAGTAGGAATATTAAAATTAAGACCAACTATTACAGATTTTGGATATAGTGAAAATGAAGATAATAGAAATATTGATGTATCATTTAAAGTAAATGATACAGAAGATGCAATAACAGATGGAACTATAAAAGTAATAAATGAAAACGGAGACAAAATAAAGGAAGAAAAATTAACAAACAGCTCAAATGGAATTAGTTTTGAAAAAGGAATTTGTGAAGAATTTGAAATACAAATATTTGCAGATTATGATTTAGATACAAATCAAATTACAACTGGAGATAATGAATATGAAAATCAACAATTACTTAAAGAAGGAATTAATATAAGTGCAGAGCGTTTGATTGAAGTGAAAGATATTATAAAAATAAATCTATATTCAAAAGAAGACCCAACAGCAGAAGTTAGTAGCATAACAGAAGAAGAATTATCTACATTAGATAATTATATAGTAAAAGTTATACAAAAAGAAATGCCTGTATTCTATGCTAAAATAAAGAGCTATGAAATAACAGAAGATGGAGAGCTAGATTTTATTTTAGATTATGATAATGTAATTCAATATGAAAATGGCAAGAAACAAAATAAATTAAAAGTTACGTATGGTAAAGTAAATAATGGAGTTGCTGAAAATAAAAGTATAGAAGCTTTAATTGCAGAAATAGAAGCAAATCCAGATGGAGACTTTACACTAACACAAGACTATGATGTATCTTATTTAAAAACAACAAATAGTTCGCTTATTACATGTGAGTTTAGAGGTACATTAAATGGAAATGGACACAAAATATATAATTTGGGTAAACCATTATTTGATACACTAGAAAGTGCAACAATTCAAAATATTCAATTAGAAAAAGTGAATTTAATGGATGCAACAAGTAGAGGAAGTATAGCAAATATTGCTACAAATACTACTATAAAAAATATACACATTAAAAACTTAAATATAACGACAAAGGTAAACCAAGTAGGTGGAATTGTTGGTGATTTAAATTCAGGAAATATTGAAGAATGTAGTATAAGAAATTATAATGTAAATACATCTGGCCATATCAGAGTAGCAGGAATAGCTGGTGCAATGGTAGGTGGAACAATTAAAAATTGTTATGTACAAGGTGAAGTACATTCAACTCAGACTAAAGATGGTAATGGAATAGGTGGTATTTTAGGTCATGCATTAGGAAATACACCAGTTACTATTGAAAACTGTATTACAAAAATAAATTATGTTTGGAGTGGTGGAGGACCTAGACTTAATGGTGCTATAATAGGATTAGGAAATGGTACAGTTGCAACTTTAAAAAATAATGTAAGTTTATCAACTGGTACAGGTGTTTATAAAGTACATGGTGGTAATATTAATACAAATGCTTCTACTAATAACTATGAGCTAGAAGAATCTGAATTAATATCTAATGCTTCAGGAGAAAGAGTAAAAAAAGTTTCTAAAGACAATATAACAAAAGAATTCTTTAAAGATAGTGCAAAATTTGATGAAAATATATGGAATTTAGATGATGTGTCTTATGACAATATGCCAACATTAAAAGGAAATAAACAACAAGAAAATGAAACAGAAACAAATACAGAAGAGATAGATGCAAACTTATATATACCAGAATATGATAGAATAAAAAATACACCAGGATTTAATACAAATAAATTAATAGCATATAATAATATACAAAAATTAATGCCATATTATGATGCAAAATATGTAGTATTAGATAGTGTTAGTATATCAAATACAGATACATTAAATACAAAAGCTATAAAACATATATTACCATTTGCAGACAATAAACTTGTAACATATTTAACATCAAAAGCTTATAACGGAATAACAAGTATAAAAGTTGTATTCACTGATAATACTGTAGAACAATATGAAGTAAACTTTGAAAAACTTATGGGAAATATTGCAATATATAAAATACCAGAATTAAATCTAAGTTATGCATTTGGAAATTATATTGTAAATGAAAATTCAGAAGTTATAAAAAAATTAGCTG
>JAAWDR010000008.1 GCA_022793875.1 Clostridia bacterium | reverse complement strand
GTTGGAGGTGTAAGTACAGTAATGTATTAAGCTGACCAATACTAATAAATCGAGGGCTTAACCATAAAAAGTTAAGAAAGAAGTAATCGGAACAGAACCTAAAACTAAAAAAATTCATCTATGTATTTTTCAGTGTACTTATAAATACACATTAATTTTCTAGTGATGATGACATTTAGGGTAATACCTGTTCCCATTCCGAACACAGAAGTCAAGCCTAAGTGTGCCAAAAATACTTGCGGGTTACCCTGCTGGGAAGATAGGTTATCGCTAGATTTTTTTTATTTTCAAAAAATAAGAGATAAGGAGAAAATAGAATGGGAAAAATAACATGGAAACCAGGAACATTTTTATATCCAATACCAGCAGTAATGGTAAGTTGTGGTACAATTGAAAAATCAAATATCATAACTGTAGCATGGACAGGAATAATAAATACAAATCCAGCGATGGTATATATATCAGTAAGACCTACAAGATACTCTTATAATTTAATAAAAGAACAAGGTGAATTTGTAATAAATTTAACAACCAATGAGTTAGTAAAAGCAACAGATTGGTGTGGAGTAAAATCAGGAAAAGATGTTGACAAATTTAAGGAAATGAACTTACATAAGGAAAAGGCAAATTTTGTAAAATGTCCAATGATAAAAGAAAGTCCTGTTTCTGTTGAATGTAAAGTAAAAGAAATAAGAGAATTAGGAAGTCATACAATGTTTATTGCAGAAGTTTTAGCAATAAATAGTGATGAAAAATATATAGATGAAAAAGGAGCCTTTGACATATCTAAATGTAATTTAATTTCTTATGCAAATGGTGGATATTATACTATGGGAAAAAAGCTAGGAAAATTTGGATTTTCAGTAAAAAAGAAGAAGAAAAGATGATAATATAAAAATGATAAATAAAAAATTAAAAAAATTTAGTAAACCTCTTGACAGTTATAAAAAAATGCTTTATAATCTATAAATGTCAGAGGAAATTCGCAGGTGTAGTTCAATGGTAGAACCTCAGCCTTCCAAGCTGATGACGTGGGTTCGATTCCCACTACCTGCTCCAATGTAGATGTTTTTATAGAAATTATTGTTCTATAAGAACATCTTTTATTATATATTAGGAAAGTCATACTGACTTTCCTAATATATATTTATACTTACATATCTTCTTGCATTTATTGATATATATCCTTTATATTATTATCTTTCGACATCTTTATCATTTTCGCTTTCGTTGTTTCTACAATCCGCTTTATATACTTCAAAATAATCAATATTATAAAGTTTATGTATATCTTCTGTTCCCATTACAACTACTTTATTATTTTCCAATCCTAATTCTTTTAATAAAGACTCTACAGTATATCCTTCTTCATTAATATGTTCTATATCAATTTCTAAAAAAGGACAAATAGCTGGAAAATTATCAATGTCAAAATCAATTTTTCCTAATTCATAAGAAATTCTTGGTACTTTTACTTTACTTATTGGATTTAGTCCCATTTCATGAAAAAAATCCATTGTTTCTTTTAATCTACTTGTTTTAAATTTAATTCCTGCTTTTATATCTGGTTGACTTTGATGAACATGCATTGTAACTTTTATACTTCCCTCATCAGTAACTCTTATTAATTTATTTTTTTTGGTTTAAGAAATGTTTATCTTCTGTATCTAATGTAATAATAGTTCTAAAATCATCATAAACTTTTTTTGCACCTATTTCTTCAAGCTTTTTAGTTACACTTTCAATATCTACATTCAAAACTTTAATTTCATGTTCTTTATACTCATTCAAATTATCCATGTTTTACCTCCTTATCTTTCTTATATAATATACGCTACACAGTGTATTATACCTAAATTAATTATATTATAAATCAAAAAAATTTTTGTTAAAAATTCATCAAGTAAAAAGATAAATGCAATTTGTTAAAAAATTAAACAAATTACTAGAAATCCATTGACATAACAGGAAAAAGGTGGTAAAATATTTTAGCGTATGTTATTACGGACATACGATCACATCGTTAAAAAGTAAATAAAAAAGAATGGTAATACGGAGGTGTATTAATATGGCAGCAAAAGGACCAAGAGAAAATATAACATTAGAATGTACAGAATGTAAAAACAGAAATTATATGACATCAAAAAACAAAAGAAATAATACTGATAGATTAGAATTAGTTAAATATTGTAAATTCTGTAAAAAACGTACAACACATAAAGAAACAAAATAGAAACAGCTATTTTTAGGAGGAAATGAAATGGCTAAAAAAGAAGAAAAAAATATTAAAGATAAAACAAGCTTTATGAAAAGTTTTAAAGCAGAGTTAAAAAAAGTAAGTTGGCCAACACCAAAACAGTTATTTAATAATACAGTAGCAGTATTAGCAATAGTTATTATTACAGCTGCAATAGTATTTGTATTAGACTTTACATTTGAATCTATGAATAGATATGGAATAGATAAAATAAAAAATGCAGTAAGTAATTCAGCAAGTAATGAAGAAAACAACAATACAAATAATGAAGTTGAAAATAACACAAACAATGTAGTTGAAGAAAATACTACTAATAATGAAGTAAATCAATAAAGTAGTAGATATAGTGGCCAAATAAAAATATCAAAGGAGGCTTAAAGAAATGTCTCAAAAAGATTATGATATGAATCCAAGATGGTATGTTGTACATACTTATTCTGGATATGAAAATAAAGTAAAAACAGACTTAGAAAAAACTATAAAAAACAGAGAACTTGAAGATTATTTCTTTGACATAATTGTTCCAATGGAAGAGCAAATAGAAATCAAAGATGGACAAAGAAAAACAAATTTAAGGAAAGTTTTCCCAGGATATATTTTAATAAAAATGATTGTAACAGAAGAAACATGGTATATAGTTAGAAATACAAGAGGAGCAACAGGATTTGTTGGTTCAGGAACAGACCCAATACCATTAACTGATGATGAAATAAGAAATATGGGATTTGATATATCTCAAATAAATGTTGATTATGAACTAAATGAACAAGTAGAAGTTATGAATGGACCATTTGAAGGATTTGTAGGAACAGTTCAAGAAATAAGTCCAGAAAAACATAAAGTAAAAGTTTTAGTATCAATGTTTGGAAGAGAGACACCGGTAGAATTAGAGTTCTCACAAGTTAAAAAAGTTCAATAATATGAAAATTAAGATTATGAAAATTTAGAGGAGGTGCCAATAAAATGGCAGAAAAAGAAATTTCAAATATAATTAAATTACAAATAGAAGCAGGAAAAGCAACACCAGCTCCACCAGTAGGACCAGCATTAGGATCAAGTGGTGTTAACATTATGCAATTCGTAAAAGAATTCAATGATAGAACAGCAAATCAACCTGGAATGATAATACCAGTTGTTATAACAGTATACAAAGATAAATCTTTTGAATTTATAACAAAAGTTCCACCAGTTGCAGTTCTAATCAAAAAAGCAATAAAAATTGAAAAAGGTTCAGGAAAACCAAATAAAGACAAAGTTGCTAAAATAACTAAAGAACAAGTTAAAGCTATAGCTGAACAAAAAATGCCAGACTTAAATGCTGCATCATTAGAAACAGCAATGAGTATGGTTGAAGGAACAGCTCGTTCTATGGGTGTTGTTGTAGTAGACTAAAACAGTATAAAAACAATTCATTGTTTTATATAAATTTATAAAAATTGGGAGAGTAAAATACTCGTTAAAACCAAAGGAGGTAAAATAAAATGAAAAAATTAGCAAAAAGATATGCTGAAAGCTCAAAATTAGTTGAGAAAAACAAAGAATATGAAATCAAAGAAGCTTTAGAAATAGTTGAAAAAATGCCAAAAGCTAAATTTGATGAAACAGTTGAATTACATGTTAAATTAGGTGTAGATTCAAAACATGCTGACCAACAAGTTAGAGGTACAGTAGTACTTCCAAATGGTACAGGTAAAACACAAAAAGTATTAGTATTTGCAAAAGGACCAAAAGCTGAAGAAGCTCAAAAAGCTGGAGCAGATTTTGTTGGAGCAGAAGAATTAATACCAAAAATACAAAATGAAAACTGGTTTGATTATGACGTAGTTGTTGCAACACCTGATATGATGGGAGTTGTAGGAAGATTAGGAAAAGTATTAGGACCAAAAGGATTAATGCCTAACCCAAAATCTGGAACAGTTACAATGGATGTTACAAAAGCAATAAGCGAAATTAAATCTGGTAAAGTTGAATACAGATTAGATAAATCAAATATTATTCACTTAGGATTTGGTAAAGTATCTTTTGGAACAGAAAAATTAGCTGAAAACTATGATGTAATAATGAATGCTATAATAAAAGCAAAACCAGCAGCAGCTAAAGGTCAATACATAAAAAGTGTTGCTATAACAACAACAATGGGACCTGGAATATACATTAACCAAAAATAGAATAAATAAGCCAAAGACAGTAGGCAAAAATAAGTCCTACCGAGGTTATAATAATAAGTGTATAAGGCACTCTTTATAATCTCGGAAAAATAGGATTGTAAAGAGTGTTATTAATTTTACTAAAATTGCCAAAATGCAATTTGTAATATAATAAAACAAAAGTAGAAGGAATTAAGAATAAAAATTCTTAAACCTCAATAAAAATCAGGAGGTGAAAACAAAAAAATGGCAAGTGAAAAAATATTAAACCAAAAGAAAGAAGAAGTAACAAAATTAGCTAACAAAATAAAAGAAGCTAAATTAGTACTTTTAACAGATTACAGAGGAATAAGTGTTGAAGATGTTACAGTATTAAGATCAGATTTAAGAAAATCTAATACAGAATATTCTGTTATAAAAAATAATATAACAAAAAGAGCATTAGCAGAAGCTGGAATTGAAGGTTTAGAAGATAAATTAGTAGGACCAACAGCTGTTATAATGAGCAATGAAGATTATTTAGAACCATCTAAAACAATCTATGAATTTACAAAAAATAATGAATATTACAAAATCAAAGGTGGAGTTGTAGAAGGTAAAGTAATGACAGCAGAAGAAATTATAACTTTAGCAAAATTACCATCAAAAGAAACATTACTTTCTATGCTTGCTGGAGCATTACTTGCAAATATCTCAAAATTTGCAGTTGCACTTGATCAAGTAAGAATTCAAAAAGAAGAAGGTTCTGAAACAGAAGCTTAATCAATAATAAAAATAATTAGAGTAGCGAACTTATATCGTAAAAGAAAAAATTAGGAGGATTTAAAAATGAGTAAAGAAGAAATGATTGAAGAAATCAAAAAAATGACAGTAGTAGAATTAGCAGATTTAGTAAAAGCTATAGAAGAAGAATTTGGAGTATCAGCAGTAGCAGCAGCTGCACCAGTAGCTGGAGCAGTAGCTGGTGAAGCAGCAGCTGAAAAAACATCATTCAATGTTGTATTAGCAGAAGCAGGAGATCAAAAAATAAAAGTAATCAAAGTAGTTAGAGATGCTACAGGATTAGGATTAAAAGAAGCTAAAGACTTAGTAGATGGAGCACCAAAAACAGTTAAAGAAAATGTTTCTAAAGAAGAAGCAGAAGACTTAAAAGCTAAATTTGCAGAAGTTGGAGCTGTTGTTGAATTACAATAATAACAGTGTAAAAAGGTCGTAATTATAACTACGACCTTTTTGAATTATATAAAAATGTCTTATAAATAAATTAAGAATAAAATGTCATTAGTCAACTTTAGTTAATGAAAGATATAATAAGATATTTTTATGCAATTCAAATTATAATTTAAAGGAGAGTATATAAAATGAGAAATATTGGTATAATAGTAGCAATGCAAGAAGAATTAGAAGAAATACTAAAAATAATTGAAGAAACAAATAAAAAAGAAATATATGATATAACATATATAGAAGGAAAAGTAGGAGAAAATAACATTATAATTACATTATCAGGAATTGGAAAAGTAAATGCAGCAAGAACAACACAAATATTAATAGACAAGTTAAATGTAGAATGCATAATAAATGTAGGCTCAGCAGGAGCATTAAATCCAATATTAAATATAGGAGATATTGTAATTGGAAATAAACTAATACAACATGATTTTGATATAACAGCATTTAACCATAAGAAAGGATATATTACAGGAGTTGGAGATTACCTTGAATGTAATGAAGACTTAGTTAAACAATTTGAAAAAATAACAAATAATATAGAAAATAAGGAATATAAAACAATTACAGGAATAATAGCTTCAGGTGATATTTTCTGTACAGAAATAAATATGAAAAATAAGATATATTCAAAATTTAATGCAGAATGTGTTGAAATGGAAGGTGCAGCAATAGCACAAGTTGCATACTTATGTAATATTCCATTTATTGTAATTAGAAGTATTTCAGATTCACCAAATGGAAATAATGCAATAGTATTTGATGAATTTGTTAAATTGGCATCAGCAAGATGTGCAAAAATATTAAAAGAATTTTTTAAAAAATAGTATACATAAATATTTTTTGGTAAAAACTATTGATTATATAAGAAGAATATGTTATACTATATATAGTTTTTATTTTTATAAAGAAAGAGGAGGAAACTTAAAACAATAAGTTTTAAGAAATTAAAAATATGAATACACAAATAAATGAAGATTATAGATTTAGAATGGCATATGTAAAAGAACTTCTTAGAGAAATGTTTGGAACAACAAATGTAATAGAAGATGCAAATTTAGAAAATAGAATAAAAGAAATAGAAAAACAACAAGATAATTCTCATATAGAAAGTTTAGAAAAAGACAGAAATACTTTTATAACAAAAAAAGGTAAAAGTTCTAAATTAGAAACAGAAAAAGTAAAAGTTTCATCTAAAGATATCAAAGAACAAACAGAAGAAATGATAGCAAAAGAATTAGATGATGAAGATGAAAAAGAATTATGAAATACAAGAAATTAAAATTTCTTGTATTTTCATCTTGACAAAATCAAAAACTCAATGTATAATTAATATCGCAATTGAAAATGGCGAAGTAGCTCAGCTGGCTAGAGCATCCGGTTCATACCCGGCAGGTCGAGAGTTCGAATCTCCCCTTCGCTACCAAAAAAAGTATTGTATTTAAGTACAATGCTTTTTTCAATTTTAACAAAAAATAATATGTGTAAATGAATATACACATACTAATAAAAAATCCCCGCCTTAGCCGTAAGATGTCTTGAATTTTTAAGGACCTGCTCCTAAAAACAGGTGGGTGCCTACCAAAATACTCATGGGCTTCTCACTAGCAATGTGTGAGCATGCACGCCATATTTATGAGATCGGCTCCTCTTCTAAACTTGTAGGTTCTAAAAATTCTGTCTACACGCACTATGCAGGGTAAATTAATAACTTATTTATTTAACTAAATATAGTTTAGCATAAAAATATGTTAGGTTCAAATTATAAAAAGACTGATAAAAATGATAATATATTATTTATAATATTTTATCTCATTTTAAGTAATTTATTCTCACTCAATTAAAATTTTCATAACTTGATTTTTAATAAATTATATGCTAAAATTAATTGAAATATGTTTTTTCAAAATATATAATTACAATTTTAATATCACTATTCTTTTAATTCTTTAGCTAATTTATCTATAGCTTTAGTTTCAATTCTAGAAACATAAGAACGAGAAATTCCCATCATATCAGCAATTTCATGTTGAGTCTTAGGTTTATGCCCGTCTAAGCCAAAACGTAATTCAATTATAGTCTTTTCTCTATCTTTTAAAACTTCACCTATTTTATTATACAATTTTTTAATTTTCATTTTTAAATCAACTTCATCTTCAATATTTCTTTCATCATTTTCTAAAACTTCTTGTAAAGTAACAACATTATCATCTTTATCTTTTCCAATTGGCTCATTCAAATATACTTCAGCATTAAGCTTTTTAGAAGATCTAAGATACATAAGAATTTCATTATCAATGCATCTTGATACATATGTACTCAATTTAGAGCCCTTATCTACATTAAAACTATTAATACCTTTTATTAAACCTATAGTACCAATAGAAATTAAATCATCTTGTTCTACTTTAGTATTTGAATATTTTTTAACAACATGAGCTACTAATCTTAAGTTTCTCTCTATTAAGATATTTCTAGCATCTTCATCACCATTTTTCATTTGATTTAAGTATATTTTTTCTTCTTCACTGCTTAAAGGTTCAGGAAAAAGATTGCTTCCAGATATATATCCGAACGACAAAAACAGCAGACTTTAAGAATTGAAAAAATCCTAAAATCCCAACACTAAAAAGTGCTTCTAACATAAGTGCACCTCCAAATTCTATATATAAAATTATATGTAATACAATTTTAAAAGTGCATGACCATTATAAAAATAAAAAATTTTAAATTAATATTGAATAAAATAAATTATAATAATATAATATAATAAATAATAAATAAAATAAAACAAATAATAATAATGGAGGAGATTATGGCATCACAAATATTTGTATTAGTAATACTAATAGCATTAAATGCTTTTTTTGCTGCAACAGAAATAGCATTCATATCATTAAATGATGTAAAAATAGAATTGAAAGCAAAAGAAGGGAATAAAAAAGCAAAGAAAATAGAAAAAATGCTTAAAGACCCAAGCAAATTTTTAGCAACAATTCAAATAGGAATAACACTTGCAGGATTTTTATCAAGTGCCTTTGCATCAGATACATTTGCAGACATACTAGCACCTAAATTATATGGATTAATGCCAATGATAGCATTAGCAAGATGGAGAGAAATTTCAATAATAATAATAACATTAATACTATCATATTTTACATTAGTTTTTGGAGAGCTAGTACCAAAAAGAATAGCAATGAAATACTCAGAAAAATTAGCATTTATGACAGTTGGAGTAATTAGAGGAATTTCAATATTTACATTACCATTTGTAAAATTATTAACATTTTCAACAAATGTTGTATCTAAAATATTTGGAGTAACAGGAGAAGACGAAGAAAATGTAAGTGAAGAAGAAATAAAAATGATGGTTGATGTTGGAGAAGAAAAAGGTACAATAGAAAAAGGCGAAAAAGAGATGATTAACAACATATTCGAATTTAATGATAGAGTTGTATCAGAAGTTATGGTTCCAAGAACTCAAGTATATGCATTAGATATGGAATTAACAATTAGTGAAGCAATAGATATTTTAAATGAAGACACACGATACAGTAGAGTTCCTATATATGATGAAAACATTGATAATATAAGAGGAATTGTATATCTAAAAGATATGTTATTAACACCAAAAAATTGGAATACTAAATTGAAAAATATAGCAAGAGAAGCAACATTTGTTTTAGAGAGTGTATATATTGATGATGTATTTAGAGAACTAAAGAAAAATAAAAAACAAATAGCAATTGTTGTTGACGAATATGGTGGAACAGCAGGGATTGTTACAATGGAAGACATCTTAGAAGAAATTGTTGGAGAAATATATGATGAATATGACATAGAAGAAAGTAAATATAAAAAATTAGACAACAATACATTTTTATTAGATGGAGAAATGCCAATATATGAGGTAGAAAAGCTTTTAGAAGTAGACTTACCAGAGGGAGATTATGATACTATTTCAGGATATTTATTGCTTGAATTAAATAGAATACCAAATGACAAAGAAAAAGGAATTATAATAGAAACAGATAAAGTTAATTACAAAATCGAAAAAGTTAAAAATAATAGAATTATAAGTGTTAAAGCTTGTAAAAACTTAAAGGACTAAAGAATTTACTTTAGTTCTTTTATATTTTGGATTTCATATTTTATTAAAAATTGAATAAATTTAAATAGTTATAATTTATAGCATTAGGAGGAGAAAATATGAAATTTATGATAAATTTTATTATAGGAATTCTAATAGGAGCAGGAGCAATACTACCAGGAATAAGTAGTGGAGTATTATGTGTTATATTTGGAATATATGAAAAATTATTAAATAGTGTTTTGAATTTTTTTAAAGATATTCATAACAATTTCAAATTTTTGTGTCCAATCATATCAGGAGCATTAGTAGGAATAATTATATTTAGTAAAATATTAGAATATCTATTACATATATATCCAATGCAAACTAAATCAATATTTATTGGATTAATATTAGCAGGAATAGTACTTTTATTTAAAGAAGTTAGTATAAAAGAAAAATTTAAGAAGAAGAATCTAGGATATTTATTTATATCACTAATTATAGGAATAGGAATGGTATATATTGAAAAGAGAATGGGAATAGAAGCAGTTCAAAATGCAAGTTATATATATTTGTTGCTTAGTGGATTTTTAATGTCTATTGGGATTGTAGTGCCAGGCGTAAGTAATACAATTATTTTAATGCTATTAGGTGTATATTCTCTATATTTAAGTTCAGTTTCGGCATTATATTTACCAGTATTGATTCCTATGGGAATAGGGATAGTTTTAGGAAGTTTGTTTTTTATGAAGATTATAAAGTATTTGTTAGATAGATTTTATATTCAAACGATGTATATAATTATGGGGGTTACTTTAGGTTCTGTATTTGTACTATTTCCAGAGATAAATACATTAGTAGAATTAATTATTACACTAATGTGTATGGGATGTGGATATTTAGTTATGAATATAGTTTCAAATAAATAGCAATATTATGCAAAAAAGTACATAGTGAATTATGTGCTTTCTTGATACCCGACACTTTTTATTGTGGCAAAAAACAATTGAATATATAATAGAAACTATAAATATTAAAAGTAAAAATAAATAAATAACAAAGGAGGAAAAAATTATAAAATGAAAAAGAAAAACAAAGGAATAACATTAGTAGCATTAGTAATAACAATAATAATTTTATTAATCTTGGCAGGAATTACAATAGTACAATTAACTAAAAGTGGCTTATTTGCAAAGGCAGAGGAAGCCAAAGAAAAATATAAAACATTAGCTATTATATGTGAGGATTCACTTGGAACAATATATTCAAATGTATATCCAGTAACATTAATTAAAGAAAAGTATGGGACTCTTTATCAGATTGTAGGAGCTAGTAAATATTCAAATTTTACTATAAAGGATTCAATTAATATTGAGAATAGTCAAATTGAAAATTTGTGGATAAAATGTATATATGGGCTTTAATATCATAGTTAATATGAAACAAATTAAAGTATAAAAGACTGCTTGATTGCAGTCTTTTTTTGTGATATCATATAATAGAAGTTTTTTCAAAACTTCTATTATAAAAACATTCCACAGAAAATTGCTTTGCAATTTTTGCGGACGAACAAAGACGGGACATATAAGTTATCTAAAATGATATAAAAGTTAATCATGCCCCTTTTGTTCTAAATAAAAAGAGAAAAGAAGGTGATTATATGACAATAGCAGAAGCCATGAAAAAAGGAATGATAGAACTAAAAAACGAAAATATAGAAACACCAAAATTAAAAGCAAGACTATTAATGCAATTTATACTAAATAAACCAAGACAATATATAATAGTAAATGACATGGAAGAAATAGAAAAAAATAAAGAAAAAGAATACTTTTTGAATATAAAAAAATTAAGACAAGGCTATCCAATAGAACATATAACACACCAAAAAGAATTTATGAAATTAAACTTTTTTGTTGATGAACATGTATTAATACCAAGACAAGATACAGAAATATTAGTGGAAGAAACTATTAAAATAGCACAAAAAATAAATGCAAAAAAGATATTAGACTTATGCACAGGAAGTGGAGCAATAGCAGTATCTCTTGCAAAATATCTTCCACACACTGAGATTACAGCAATAGACATAAGTAATGATGCATTAAAAATAGCAAAGAAAAATGCTAGAAATAATGAAGTGGAAGATAGAATAACATTTATAAATTCAGATATGTTTACAAATTTAAGTAACGAAAAATTTGATATAATTATATCAAATCCTCCATACATAAAAAAATCTATAATTGAACAATTAGATAAAGAAGTAAAAAAAGAGCCATATATAGCATTAGATGGAGGAGAAGATGGACTTTATTTTTATAGAAAGATAATAAAAGAAGCTTATGAATATTTAAAATATAGAGGTTTTTTATGCTTAGAAATAGGATTTGACCAAAAAATTGATGTAATAGAATTAATTGAGAATGAAGAAAAATTTGAAGGTACATATTCTAAAAAGGATTTATATGACAATGATAGAGTTATTGTAACTAAGTTAGATTATAAGGCTCTATAAAAAAGGGATTATGGGGACAGGTTTTAAAAGTAGGAGGAATATAGATGTCATTTTCATCAGATTTAAAAGAAGAACTTAGCAAAATCAACAATTTAAATAGAAAAAATGAAGTAAAATATGAATTTATAGGATATTTAATTTCTAAAAATACTAGTATATTAAAAAATAATATAAGATATGCAACAGAAAGTGAATATAACATAAATAGATTTTCAAAATTATTAAAAAATTTAGAGATAAATCATAAAATAGAATTTGATGGAAAATCATTTATTATTACATTTAAAGAAAAAGAAACAAGAGAAAAAATAGAAGAAATTACAATAAAAGGATCACAAATTATAATAAAAAAAATAGAGAATATGAATGAATATGAGAAAAGAGCATTAATTAGAGGAGTGTTTTTAGGGGCAGGATCAATGAATAATCCTGATAAAACATATCATTTAGAAATAAATTTATCAAATCAAGAAAACTTAAAATATTTATTTGAAATATTGAGTAATATTGGAGTTAAATCCAAAAAATTAGAACAAGAGAAAAAATATTCAATATATCTAAAAGATGGGGAAGATATTTTTGGATTTATTGCTTTATTAGGGGCAAATTCAAGCGTTTTAAAATATGAAGATATTAGAGTTCAAAGAGAAATGAGAGGAAAAGTTAATAGAATAGTAAATTGTCAAACAGCTAATTTAAATAAAACTATAAATGCATCTGTTGAGCAAATTGATGCAATTAGAAAGTTACAGCAAAGTAATAAATTTAATAAATTAGATAAAAATTTAAAAGAAATTGCTTTGCTAAGATTAGAGTATCCAGATATGCCATTAGCAGAACTTGGAAAGTTATTAAAAGAACCAGTAGGTAAATCAGGAGTTAATTATAGATTAAAAAAGATTATTCAGATAGCAGAAGAAATATAATTAAAGATTATATATATTGAAATGGAGTAAAAATGGAGCTTGGAATATATATACATATACCTTTTTGTGTAAAAAAATGTGATTATTGTGATTTTGTATCATATTCTAATAAATTTGATTTGCAAGAAGAATATGTAAAAAAAATAATTGAAGAAATTGAAGATAATAGAATATTAATAGAAGAAAATAATATAAATACAATTTATATTGGAGGGGGGACGCCTTCTTCTATAAAACCAGAACTAATAAGGAATATTTTAGACAAAATATATAAAATAGCCAAAATAGAAAGCACAGAAAATATAGAAATAACAATTGAGGTGAATCCAGGAACAGTTACAAAAAATAATCTACAAATGTATAAAGATTGTGGAATAAACAGGCTAAGTATAGGATTACAAAGTACAAATAATCAAATATTAAAAACAATAGGAAGAATTCATAATTATGAACAGTTTTTAAATACATATAATTGGGCAACAGAAGTAGGATTTGAGAACATAAATGTAGACTTAATGTTAGGATTACCAGGACAAACAATATCTGATTTAAAAGAGAGCCTAAACAATATAATAAATTTAAAACCACAACATATTTCTGTATATTCACTAATAATAGAAGAAGGAACAGAAATCGAAGGAAAGATAAATAAAGGAATCTTAAAATTGCCAGATGAAGAAGCGGAAAGAAATCAATATAGATATGTAAAAGATTACTTAGAATTAAATTTATATAAACATTATGAAATATCAAATTTTGCACAAAAAGGATATGAATCAAAACATAATATGAATTGTTGGGAACAAAAACAGTATATTGGAATTGGACTTGCTGCACATTCATACATAAATGGATGTAGATATTCAAATACAAATGATATGGATTTATATTTAAAGAATAAGAGCAAAGATGTTAAAACAATACATGAAGAACAAGATATAGAAGATATGAAAAAAGAATATATGCTTTTGGGGTTGAGAAAACTTGAAGGAGTTAGTATTTCAAAGTTTAAAAAGAAGTTTGGTGAAAATCCAATTTATTTATTTAGAAACGAATTGCAAAGGCTAGTTGAAGAAAATCTAATTATTATAGATTTGGATAATATAAGATTAACTAATAAAGGGCTGGATTTGGCTAATTTGGTTTGGGAAGAGTTTGTGTAAATGTCCCATTGGGGACGTTTCTTTTTGGGACATTTTGTCCCATTGGGGACACATCTTTCACATAGTGAGGAGAAAAATAATGAAAAATATTAAAGATTATAATTTAGAAGAATTAAAACAAGAATTAATAAACATAGGAGAAAAGCCGTTTAGAGCAGAGCAAATCTTTAAATGGATTTATCAAGAAAAAATAAAAGATTTTGATGAAATGACAAACATATCATTAGATTTAAGAAAGAAATTAAAAGAAAATTATACTATGTGCAATTATAATATTTTAAGAAAACAAGAATCAAAAGATGGAACTATTAAATACTTATTTGATGTACTAGATGGAAATGCAATAGAAACAGTTTTGATGAGTTATCATCATGGATATAGTATATGTGTTTCATCTCAAATTGGATGTAAAATGGGATGTAAGTTTTGTGCGTCAACAGGAATTAATTTTGTAAGAAGTTTAACATCAGGTGAAATTGTTGAACAAATTTTAGCAGTTGAACAAGATACAGGTGTTAGAATATCAAATGTTGTATTTATGGGAATAGGGGAGCCTTTAGATAATTATGATAATGTTGTAGGGGCAATTAGAATTATAAATAATCAAAAAGGATTGAATATTGGAGCAAGACATATTAGTGTTTCAACTAGTGGACTAGTTCCAAAGATTTACAAATTGGCTGAAGAAAATATACAATGTACATTATCAATTTCTTTGCATGCTACAAATAATGAAAAAAGAAGTAGTATGATGCCTGTAAATAAAAGTTTCCCAATAGAAGAATTGATACAAGCTTGTAAAGATTATATAGCAAAAACTAATAGAAGAATTTCATTTGAATATGCTTTGGCTAAAGATAATAATGATAATTTAGATGATGCTAAAGAACTTGTTAAATTGCTAAAAGGAATGTTGTGCCATGTTAATTTAATTCCAATTAATAAAATTGAAAATGGTGCTTATTCAAAGAGTTCTAATGAAAGTATTATGAAGTTTAGAGATTTCTTGAATGACCATGGTATTGTTGCTACCATTAGAAGAGAACTTGGTTCTGATATTGATGCTGCTTGTGGGCAGTTGAGAAGAAAAAATTTGAACTAAACATAGACATAGCTATAATCGAATTTTTATATCTATAGTGGAAAAGTATTGTAAAATTATGTAAAATATGGTATTATTTTATTGTTAAAACTTTTAATAACAAATTGTTAAAATATTTTTAGAATAATCATTTTATGGAGGGCTTAATATGGCAAAGATTATACAGTATAATGAAGGGGTAAAAAAAGCAAAAAGGCAGGAACGGACAGATTATTCATCACATGAAATCAAGCAGTATAATGATATTGTAAAACAACTAAGATTAAAAAGACATGAAAATAAATATGACTATTCAATAGAAGAAATTAAAAATATTGTAGATGATATTTTAAAACTTGATAAATATTACAATCGGAATTGTGCAACACCTATAGTAAAGATTGTAAATAAATTTGGGATAGGAGCATATAAAGTAGATTTAAATAAAGAAATATCTGGAAAATTATTTGTAAATGGAACCACTAAAGAACTTTATAATACAGATTCAGTTATTATTGTTAATAATAAAGATAAAATTTATTATCAACGTTTTATAGTGGCATATCAACTAGCTTGTTTTTTATTCGAATATATAGGAAGCAATAGTGATAAAGATAATAGAATTTTATTTTCAGATGAATATATATTAAACAGACCTTCTTTAAGAAATGAAGGAATTAAATGTAGATTTGCAACTGAAATTTTAATGCCAGAAAGAATGTTTTGTAAGCAATATATTATAGCTAATCAAGAATGTTATTATACAAATAGAGAAACAAGAAATATGTTTATTATTAAGTATTTATCACAATTTTTTGAAGTAGAAACTAAATTGGTTATAAAACGTATAAATGAAATAATTGCTAAAGGATAGTATTAATAATAACAATTTGTAAGAGAAGGAGGACAGTGTCCTCCTTTTACATATAGAAAAAATTAAAGTATTATACAAATTAATCCACCAGAACCCTCATTAACAATACGTTCAAGAGTCTCTTGAAGTTTAAGTTGAGCCTCTTCAGGCATTTTTGAAAGTTTAGTTTGAAGACCTTCATTTACAAGTTCATTTAAGCTCTTTCCGAAAATATTAGACTCCCAAATTTTTGTAGGGTCACTTTCAAAACCAGAAAGCAAATAATTTACTAATTCTTCTGACTGCTTTTCAGAACCAACAATTGGAGATACTTCAGTAGTTACATTTGTTTTAATCATATGTATACTAGGAGCAGTAGCTTTTAATTTAACACCAAATCTAGAACCCTGTTTAACCATTTCTGGTTCATCTAGAATTAATTCATCAATAGAAGGAGTAACAATTCCATAACCTTTTGCGTTTACTTCTTCTAATGCATAAGCAATTTTATCATATTTTTTCTTAGCAACTGAAAGTTCAGAAATTATACCAAATAAATCTCCCTCATTTTCAACTGAAACACCTGTAATTTCTGTTAAAACTTTGTAGAATAATTCTTCTTTTAAATCAACCTGTACTTTTACATTACCAGAGCCTAGCTCAATATTGGTAATAGTAGTTCTAGAGATAATTTCAGTTTTACTAATTTTTTGTGTACAATTTGATATATCTTTTAAAACTCTTATATCTGAGAAAGCATCTTTAATTTCATTAAATAATTGACTTTTTATAGGATGTTCAAAATTTAAGCCATCAATCCAACGAGGGAATTTTATTGCAATCTTTTGAGCAGGGAATTCATATAAAATTTTAGCAAAAATAGTATTAATATCATTAATATTAAGTTCAGCACAATTTATAGGCATTACACTAGTACCATATTTATCAGATAGTTTTTCAGCAAGTTCTTGGACATAATCAGAATATGGATTTTCTGAGTTAAGTAATATTATAAAAGGCTTATTTAATTCTTTTAATTCAGAAACAACACGTTCTTCAGCTTTAATATAATCTTCTCTTGGAATATCTGTAATACTTCCATCAGAAGTTACTAAAATACCTATTGTAGAATGTTCATCAATTACCTTTTTTGTGCCAATTTCAGCAGCAGTTTCAAAAGGAATTTCTTCTTCAGACCAAGGTGTTTTTACCATTCTTGGCATATCATCTTCTAAATAGCCAATAGCATTATCTACTAAATATCCAACGCAATCAACAAGTCTTGTTTTAAATTTTAAGTTATTATCTAATGTAATTTCAACAGCCTCATTTGGAATGAATTTTGGTTCTGTTGTCATTATTGTTCTACCACCAGCACTTTGGGGAAGCTCATCTTTAGCTCTTTCTTTTTTGTATTCATTATCAATATTTGGAATTACTAATAAATCCATAAAGTTCTTTATAAAAGTAGATTTACCAGTACGTACAGGACCTACAACACCTACGTATATGTCACCATCAGTTCTTTTGGCTATATCCTGATATAAATTTGAATTTTCCATCTATATACCTCCTTGAAAAAGTTTGTACCAAATAACTTTAATTAATTTATATTGTGCTTTTGCTAAGGATATGACAAGTTTTAGAAAAAATTTGCTAAATTTATAAAAATGTGATAAAATGTTAACATGCGTTTTAATCATTATTTATTTTGAGATGATTAAGGCGCAAACATTATATTAGAATTGAAAATTAACAAAAAGATATATATAGAATAAAATATAATGAAAGAATATAGATTATCATTTGTGCAAATGATAAGAAAGGAAAAAATATGGATAGAGATGATGGGGTATTTGAATTACTAAAAGAATACAATCAACAACATATAATTAAATTACTTGAAAAATTAGAAGGAAAAGAAAAAGAAGAATTAGTAGAACAAATAAGTAAAGTTGATTTTCATCAAATAATGGAATTATATGAAAATACAAAAAAGGATATAGAAATAAAAGAGAATAAAATAGAAGAAATACATTATCTTGATAAAGCAAAACTAAATAAAGCTGAAATGGACATATTTAATGAATTAGGTGAAAAAGTAATTGTAAGTGGACATTATGCAGTTATAACAATGGCAGGAGGTCAAGGAACACGACTTGGACACACAGGGCCAAAAGGTACATTTAAATTAGATGTGTATGGAAAAGGTAAATATTTATTTGAAATATTAGCAGAAAACTTGAAAGAAGCTAATAAAAAATATAATACAATCATTCCTTGGTACATAATGACAAGTAGAGAAAACAATGATGAAACACAAGAATTTTTAGAAAAAAACAACTATTTTGGATATGATAAAAATAGTGTAATGTTATTTGAACAAGGTGAATTACCTTTAGTAAATCTGGAAGGAAAAATGCTTATAGGAAAAGATATGAAAATAAAAGAAGCATCAGACGGTAATGGTGGAGTATTTACATCTTTAAGAAAAACAGGTATGCTTGCTGATATGAAGGAAAGAGGAGTAAAATGGATTTTTATAGGAGGAGTAGATAATGCAATTTTAAAGATGGCAGATACTACTTTATTAGGAATGGCGATAGATAAAAATGTTGAAATTGCTTCAAAATCAGTAGTTAAAGCAAATCCACATGAGAAAGTTGGAGTATTCTGCAAAATGAATGGACATCCAAAAGTTATTGAATATTCAGAATTACCAAAAAGCATGGCAGAAGAAGTAGATTATAATGGAGAACTAAAATATGGTGAATCACATATAATGTGTAACTTGTTTACTATTGAAGCAATTGAAAAAATCAGTAAAGAACCATTAATTTATCATAGTGCAGTTAAAAAGAATTCTTATATTGATGAAAATGGTATAGAAATTATACCAGATATGCCAAATTCATATAAATTTGAAGCTTTTATTTTTGATAGTTTTGAATTATTTGATGATATTGCAATATTAAGAGGAAAAAGAGAAGATGATTTTGCACCTGTTAAAAATAAAGATGGAGTTGATAGTCCAAAAACAGCAAAAGAATTATATGAAAAATATTGGGAAAGACAATGTTAATATTAAGAAAAGCAAACTATTCTTAAGGAATGGTTTGCTTTTTAGAATTAATAGCAATTAGCTTACTATTAAAAGGAATATTAAGAATGTTCTTCAATAAGTTTTTTTAAATAACCATTTGGTAAATTATAAATTTCCTCTATACGAAATATTGAAAAATCTTCTAAATCATAATTAAAATCATCGATGGTAATACTATTATCAGTTTCAAGATAAATGCAATGAGATTTAAAAAGAGTAAAATATCGTTCTGATTTCATAATGATTTCTCCTTTATATTATAAAATTTTTAAAATTATACCACAACTATGCCAAGAAATCAATTACAAATGTGAATTTTACTACTTTTGTGAGTTAATACTTTTTAATATAAAAGAAGAGAAATTTTGGGATAAACCCATAATTCTCTCTTCTTTATTACATTTGTTGATTTCCAGGTATGAAATAATCAACAACACCATAAATTAAAGCACCAATTATAGCAGCTACCCAAGAAATAGAATAACCAGCTACAAAGAATTGAGTAACATATAAAATGACAGCAGCTAATGCAAAACCAACAAAGCCTTTACCAAATGGGCTTGCATGTAGACCTGTAAACTTTGTAACTAAATAATCTATTACTGTTAAAACAACAGCAGCTATAATCAAAGTCCAAATATTATTTATAGAAAATCCTGGTGTAAAAAATGCTGTTACAGCTAAAACAACAGCGGCAGCAAATAATCTTCCAACTATTTGCCATATTGTAGAAGTACCATTTTCACTTCTTGTTTGTGAATGTGACATATATAAAACCTCCTTATTTCGAAAAGTTTCAATGTAATTTTTACAATTAAAAATAAATCTAAAAAATCAATTTTTAAAATATAAAAATATTTAAAGGCTCAAAATTATTATTCACAATAAAAAAATATTTATTCAAAAATATTAGTATAAAAAAGTTAAATTTTGTAAAAAATAAAAATAAAAATTAAAAAAATTGAAGAGGGATATAAATGTTATTAATTTTTATTAGATCAATACTATTATACATTTTAGTATTAGTTGTTATGAGATTAATGGGAAAAAGAGAAATAGGACAATTGCAACCATTTGAACTTGCAATTTCAATAATGATAGCAGATTTAGCATCTATACCAATGACAGATACAGGAATACCAATATCAAATGGAGTAATACCAATATTAGGACTACTAGTAATGCATTTATTAATATCATTAATAAATATGAAAAGTATAAAAGGAAGAGAAATTATTTGTGGAAAACCAAGTATTTTGATATATAGAGGAAAAATAAATGAAGAAGCGCTAAAAAAAGAAAGATTTACAATAAATGAGTTAGAAGAAAGATTGAGAGGAAATAATATATTCAATTTATGTGATGTTGAATATGCAATATTAGAAACTAGTGGGCAAGTTACAGTTATTCAAAAACCAGAAAAAAGAAATACAATACCAGAAGATTTTAACATTACACCTGAATATGAAGGAATACCATATGATTTAATTATAGATGGAAAAATAATGTATAAAAATTTGCAGATTATAGGAAAAGATGAAGAATGGCTAAAAAAACAAGTTAAGAATTTTAAAGCTAAAACAGAAGAAATTTTAGTTGCAACAATTGATGGAAAAGGACAATTTTTTTGTCAGAAAAAGAAAAATTATTAGTATTAACAAGGAGGTTCTATATGACCAAAGAATTAATTATTTGCATAATTATTATATCAGTTATTTTTATAGGAAATTTTTTAACAGAAAATTATACAAAAGATTCAATCATAGAAACTACTAGTAATTTAGAAGAGTTAAGAAAAGAAATAACTAAAGACGAAGAAGAAATAAATTTTGATATTGCTAAGCAAAAAATAGATAATGTACATGAAAAATGGGATGCCAGATATGCAAAATTAGCTTACTATATAGAACATGATGAATTAGAAAAAGTAGAAACAGAATTAAGAGGATTAAAAGGGTATATAGAAAAAGAAGAACATACTGAAGCACTTGCAGAATTAGACAAGAGTATATTTATTTTAGAACATATAAAGGAAAAGACATCTCTGAATTTGAAAAATATTTTTTAAAAAAGTGTTAGGTATTAAAAATTAACATAAATAATAGGAAAAATAGTTGACAGTAATTTTTGATAAATATATAATATAAAATATACTTTAGAAAAATAATGATAAATTGAGTAAGTATAAATCAATTAAATAATAAATAATTGTAAACAAAGGAATAAAGTAATGAAAAATAACAAAGGAATAACACTAATAAAACTATTAATAATAATTATGATAGTAATATTTGTAATATTTTTTATAAGACTAAAATTTTCAGTTCAAATAGATCAAACAATAAATATTATATATAAAACACTAACCAAACAAATAGATATAGACAAAGAAATAAAAGAAAATGAAATATTAATGGGAATAACAGATGTAAAAGGAGAAGGAATTGAAATTCATATATTAGATGGAAAAGACATAATACACCAAGAAGATTTAATAATATTAATAGATGAATTAAAAAATGCAGGAAGCCAAGCAATATCTATAAATGAACAAAGAATTACAAATTCAACATACTTGTATTGTGATGGAAGTGTAATTTTAATAGATGGAGAAAAAATAGGAAATCCATTTACAATAAAAGCAATAGGGAATAGTGAAGTAATATATGGAGCGTTAAACAGAAACAAAGGATATATTAGTACATTAAAAAAAGACGGAATAGAAATAAATATAGAAAAAAAGCAAAATATAGAAATTGCTAAAACTAATAATAAAGAGTTACTAAATTATAATAAAAATAAAACAAAAATTATAACTCTAATGGATTCAAATCAAATAGTAGGAAAAAGTGATATACAAGAAAAAGGAATTGAAATATTTATTGATGAAAGCAAAGCTAAGCTAACAGCAGTAAGTTTCTTGCAAATTATAAATGATTTAAATTCAGCAGGTGCAAAAGCAATATCTATAAATGGACAAAGAATAACTAATATGACTGATATAATGGATATAAGTAGTAAATATGTGTTAATAAATAGTGTTCCAATTTCAGAACCATATAAAATAAAAGCAATAGGAAATCAAGAAAAAATAAAAGAGGTATTAAATTATAATAATTCTCAAATAAACAAAATATTAAGCAAAGGTAACGAGATTAAAATATATAATTCTTTCAATTTGAAAGTCGACAAATATATACAAAAAAAAGATAAAAATAAAATGATAATTGATTATTTAAGATAATAAAAACAATGGAAGTGTTTATTTAATCCTACATATTAATGAAATAGATAAAACTTTATAAAATAAAAGATTGGAAAAAACCAATCTTTTATTTTATATTTTCACTAATTTTGGCATATTTCTTTAATTTTTCATAAACTAAATAATTAATAGTACCAACAGAGAAGTGACCATCTTTATCTTTTTTACCAGCAGGAACACCAGTTAAAACTTCAATACCTTCTTCAATAGTTGAAATAGCATAAATATGAAATAAACCATTTTTTACATTTTCGACAATTTCATCAGATAATTGTAAATTATCAACATTTTGAATAGGTATCATAACACCATGAGAACCATCTAAGCCACGCATTTTACATATTTGAAAAAATCCATCAATCTTTTCATTAACTCCACCAATTGGTTGTATTTGACCTTTTTGATTAACTGAACCAGTAACAGCAATAGACTGATTAATAGGTATTCCAGAAAGACTCGAAAGCAAGCCATAAAGCTCTGTACTCGAAGCACTATCACCATCTACACCATTATATAATTGTTCAAAACAAATACTTGCAGTTAATGATAAAGGAATATCTTGTGCAAACATTTCTCCTAAATATCCAGTCAAAATTAATACACCTTTTGAGTGAGAAGAACCAGAAAGTTCAACTTCTCTTTCAATATTAACAATACCAGTTTTTCCTGTGTATGTGTTAACTGTTATTTTTGCAGGTTTTCCAAAAGAATAATCACCAATAGTCATAACGGTTAAACCATTTAAAGTACCAACCTCAAACCCAGAAGTATCTATTAATAATGAATTATCTTTTATCATTTCCATATATTTTGCATCAAATTTTTTTACTCTTTCAATTCTTTCAGATAAAGCTTTGTCAATAAATTCTTTTGTAACGATTTTTGATTTTGCTATTTTAGCCCAAGTAGCGGCTTCACCAGTAATTTGTATTAAATCATCAAATCTAGTAGATAATTTTTTGTGACTTCCAGCTATTTTAGAAGCATATTCTATAAGTCTTGACATAGCTTGTTTATCTAAATGAGGAAGTTCTTCTGACTCACAGAAACCATGAATTATTGATGCCAATTTATTTGCATTTTCTTTATTAAAAGGAGCATCATCTTCAAATTCAACTTTTATTTTAAACAATTTTCTAAAGTCAGCATCAACAGCTAAAAGAGTTTGATAAATATTACTATTACCTATTAATATTACTTTTAAATCAAGTGGTATAGGCTCTGGTTTTAAAGATACCATAACCATTGATGAACGTTGGTCTGTTGCATTTTCTATACTAAGTTCTTTTACTCTTAGTGCTTTTTTCAAAGCTTCATAACACATATTATTTTGTAATAAATCTTTAGCTTGGAAAATTATATATCCACCATTTGCTTGTTGTAGAAGACCAGATTTTAACATAGTATGGTCTGTTCTTAAAGAACCATAATAATTTTCATATTCAAGTGAGCCAAATATATTATGATAAGAATAATTTGAATCCATTATAACAGGAGCACCTTCACGAGTTGAATTATCAATGAATAAATTAACTCTATAATTTAAAGAAGGATCTTGTTTTCTATTTGCAGGATTTACTTGTTGTTGTTTTTCTTTTTCTTTATCTTCATCAACAAAATATGAGACATTTTTTAAAACATCTTGCTTAACATCATTTAAAAATTTTGTTATTTTTTTATTTCTTTTAAATTTTGATTTCAAATAATTAATATGAACATTTATTGTAAGTAAAGCTATATTTGATTGCCATTCAGATATTTTTTTATCAGATTGTCTTTCAATAATTTTAATTTGCTCTATTACAGTCATAATTTGATTTTGAACAATAACAGATTTTTCTTCATATTCTTGTTTTATTGAATTATCTAATTTTTCAAATTCTTCTTCATCTATTGCTTTTCCATCAACTATAGGCATCATATAAATACCATTTTGAGATGACTTTACTTGAAAATTATATTTTGAAGCATCTTCATTTAATTTATCTAATAAAATAGAACGTTTTTCTTCATATTCTTGTTTTATTAATGCTTTTTCTTTTTCAAAATCATCAGTATTAAATGTTTTTTTAATATCTTTTTTTACTTCTAAAATAAATCCATCCATTGAAGCTTTAAACTCTTTACCTTGACCAGCAGGAAGTGAGACTGCTATTGGTTCATTTGGATTATCAAAATTATAAATATAACACCAATCATTAGGAACTTTTTGTTTTTTAGATATTTTATCTAAATAATTTTTTGTGTACATTGTTTTTCCAACGCCACTAGGTCCTTCAAGATACAAATTATAACCTTTTACATCCACTTGTAATCCAAATTCTAAAGCTTTTATTCCTCTTTCTTGACCAATTCCAGTTGTTATATTTTCAACTTCTTGTGTTGTTTCAAAATTAAAAATATCGGGATTACATACCATTTTTAAATCTTTAAAACTTAATTCATTTTTGCTTTTCATTAGTTTTCCTCCATAAATTTTTTTCTTTTAGTGTTTCCATTTTTTTGTTATTTATTTATTCAATCCTATTTTATATTAGTTGATGAAATTTGTAAAGATTTGTGGAAAAATATTTTAAAAATATGAAATACAATAAAAAACTTGAAAAGTCATATAAAATATGATAGAATACATTATGTAACTTGATAACGTAACTTTTAAAAATAATTTTCGGAAAGGAATAGGTAAACAGTATGAAAATTACAACAGAGTACACTTTCAATTCTAATGTGACTATTAGTCTCAGTATGTTAGTAAATGAAGTAGTAGGAGGAAGACACTGGATTGATTCAATTCGGGCAAAGAAGAATAATAATGAGATAATAATATTAAAAAATTATGGCTTTTATGCAAAGCACCCTGTAATAATGGCAGAGCCTTCGAATGGAGAAAATGCTTTAATTATTAGAATTGTTGAAAGAGATGAAAATTCTCATGATTATCTGGTTCGGATAAAAGTATATGATGATATTGTATATGTTTCAACTGGAATTACAGTAGGAGCTTATCCTTTGGAAGAAGACTAAAACTCATAAACAAATGGAGGTAGAATATGGGATTTCGGATTATGCAATTACAATATGAACAGGAAAAAGAGGAGTTTTGTGTAAAAAATGGAATATTGTCAAGAAGTCCATATCATAAATTAAACTTTAAATTTGGAGAAATTCAATCTCTAGGATGCCCATATCAATATGATTTTGAATTTTATAATATACATGAATATAGTATTTATGATATTGAAGATGGATTTAAGAGAATAGAAGTATCAGCACCTTATATTATGAAGGTGGAAAGAGAAAAAGCAATTTTTCTAATTATACAGTATGCAGATAGTATTTGGACTAAAAAAGATGTTGAAAGAATTGCTGGAAGGTATCCATATGAAGGCATTTTCATTCTAAAGCCTAATGATAAAATTTCTGTAAAAAAAGGTTCAGTAACAGAAGAATTTGTAGCATTACAATTTGAAAACAAAATGTATTTAGTAAAAATTCATACTGATTAAAAATAAAAAACAGTTAAGATTTGTGTAAAAATCTTAACTGTTTTTTAGACTACTTGTTCAAATTCAAAAAAAATATTGCAATATTACAGAATTACATATATAATAAAAAAAATTCAGTTAAAATGTAAATTATAATGAATGGAGTGATGAACAAATATGAACAAAACAAAAAGAAAGATATTTGAAACATCAATGAAATTATTTGCAGAAAAAGGATATGATGCAACAAGTATAGAAGAAATAACAGCAACTGTAGGAGTAGCAAAAGGAACATTATATTATCATTTTTCAAGCAAAGAAGAAATATTTAACTTTTTAATAGAAGAAGGAATAAAACTATTACAAAATAGTATAGATATAAAAACAGCAAAATTAGACAATTATATAGACAAATTAAAAGCAGTAATATTAATTCAAATAAAAATAGTTAATAAATATGAAGATTTCATAACAATTCTATTAAGTCAATTTTATGGTAAAGAAGCTAGAAACAAAATGTGCCAAAAACATGTATTTGAATATATTAGCAAAATAGAAAGAATTGTTAAAGAAGGAATGGAAGCAGGACAAATAAAAAAAGGAAATGCAAATGTAATTGCATCAGAAATATATGCATTAATAGCTTCAACATTAGTTTATAAAATGAAATCTCAAGAAAATGTTGAAATCATAAAACTATATAAAGAATTAGAAAATACAGTTATTGAAGGAATAAAGTAAAATAGCTATTATATAAGTTTTAAAGATAACTAGTAATAACTAGTTAAGAAGAGCATAGGGAAAACATGAAAATACCTGTAATAAAATTGTAATATTAATGTAACAAAAAAGTAAAATAAAAAAACTACAATTCTATTGTAGTTTTTTGTTTTATATTGTATAATTATAAAAGAAACAGCAAAAGCAATAAAGCGTAAGATAAAGGAGGTTGTTTACAATGTCTAGAGCTGGCATAGTAAACGTGAGAATGGTAATCAC
The DNA here is from genome assembly GCA_022793875.1 of Clostridia bacterium. Classification (GTDB taxonomy): domain Bacteria; phylum Bacillota; class Clostridia; order TANB77; family CAG-508; genus CAG-269. Next base: position 3,966 of record JAAWDR010000008.1, on the reverse strand, counting down.
GGAAGAGAAGATATTATCAAATATAGAAAAAGTTCAAAAAATGATAAATCCTAACAGTAAGAAGCAAATTGTTCAATTAGAAGAAGATGCATATTTTAAGGATTTAATTGAATCAATAAAAACATATTTAATAGAATATCCTAAAAAGAAGAATTTCCCTAGCAGTGTATACAAAGCTGCTTATGGATTAGTTGAATATGCAACAAATCAATTTGAAGAAAACACAAAAAGAATAGAAGAATTAATTAGACAAAGAGAACAAAATATTTCTTTAGCTGTACAATTAAAAGGATTAATAGATGTTGTTGATAATTCAGAAGAAGACTGGAAAAGTAAAGTAAAAGAAGCAGAAAAAGATTTTGCAGAAGATATAATAGATACATTGAATTTAGTTGGGAAAAGTAAAAGCAAAAAGACACAAAATTATGAAGATGCTCTAAAACTATTAAATGCTAGAGTAAATAACTTAGAATCTAACTTACATATAGAAATAGATATGGAAAGAATAGAAGATAGATCAAAAGCATTAAGTTATATTGGAATAGAAGTAGCAGATGCATTAAAATCTATACCAACACCAGTAGAAGTACCAGAAACAGTAGAGAAAGTTGAAGAGATACAACCAGAAGCAGTTGCACAAGAAGAAATTCAACAACAATATATTGAGGAAACAACATTTGAGGCAAAACCATCATTATGGGAAAGAATTAAAAATTCTAAAATTGTTAGAGCTATTAAATATATTACAAAAATTAGAATTGTTGTACAATATCCAGAAGCACTTCCAGAAGGAAGAGGAGATAATGTTTAAAATAAGAAGAGGGATTAAGGGGACAAGTCTTCAAATCCCTCTTGAATATTAAAAAAATTGAAAAAATTCTGTAAAAAATTTGAAAAATGTATTGACAATATATAAAAAATAGTTTATACTTTATCTTGCGTTAAGCAAAAGAAATAATTTAACCAAATGCTCCCTTAGCTCAGTTGGTCAGAGCAACCGGCTCATAACCGGTGGGTCCAAGGTTCGAATCCTTGAGGGAGCACCAGAAAATCTTACTGTAAAAGTAAGATTTTTTTTTGTAACTTTTTTCAAATTTGAATTTAATTAATATGAAATTCACTTTTCAGTAATTTGCAAATTATGTAAATATGATAGGATAAAAATGTTATAATTCAAGTTACCCCAAAAGAATTTATTATTAAATCTTGTAGGGTAAAACCTCCAAGTTTGAGGCTAGCAGTGGAGATTATCATGAAGAACTCACTATTGTAGATGGTGAAATTCAAGAAAAGGAAAAGAGCTTTCTAATGAAAACTCTTTCCTATTAAAACAATTAATTCTAAATCGTCATACAATACAGCTTATAAAAACACATAAGCTGCAGGCTTGTTCATAGTTGGTTGTGGTTGGTTGTGTTTAGCTAATATTTACATCAAAATAAACAGTTTGCCCATTGGATGAACCACTCCATGGCTCAATAAAGATCCAGTAATTTCCAGCGGGAAGACCAGACAGCCTTTGGGATAAAGTTGAACCATTTGCATATAAATATCCAACAATATACCGAGCATCGCCAGTTCCCTGAACTCTTACACGATATTGCAAATTAGGATTCCCTCTACCAGTAACTTTAATAGTAGGAGAAGATCCTATATACATCCAGGGACTTTGTGCAAATCCTTAACCTACTTCAATACTCATTGTAAAACTACTTCTAGCAGAATCTGCTGCAAAAAACTCAGATGCTGCTTCCTCTTCGACAGTTGCTGTAGATGCAAAAGCATTGATAGGACTGATCGTTAATAGCAACATACACATACAAAATACCATAATCCGTTGAATACGTTTTCTCATAAAAAGCCCTCCTTGTGTTGTGAATTGTTTCAACTATGAACTAACCATAAGCGTGAAAATGTTTATCACACTGTTTTTATAGTATAAAACAATTATTTAAAAAAGTCAATGAATTTTACAAAAATTTCCAATATTGCATATTTTTCTAAAATTAATATATTTTTTTTATTAAAAAAAGTGATATAAATAATATTAAAATATACTGCAAAACGTATGAGTAGAACGATTTTGAAAACTTTGAACAAGACATAATTGTCGAAAACTGTCGAAGACTTTTTGTTGATTTTAGTATAATAATGCGATAAAATTCAAATAACAGTAGATTTATTCTAGAAATTTTAGAAAAATATTAAGAAAGGAATTTTTTATGAAGAAGGTATTAGGAATCATACTTATTATATTAGTTGCAGTTATTATTTTTGTAGGAAGTATGTACATTACAAATAAAATTATTTTTACATCTAGTATTAAAAACTATAATAATAGAACAACACTTAGAAGAGAAATAAAAAGCGAAAGTTTGAATAAAGATTTCAAAGAAAAGAACTTTATAGAACTTGGTGATTTAACAGTTAATTTAGAAAATTTGAAATATTATCCAAATGGAAATGATGTTTATAAAACTAGTCTTGAAGGAGCAAGTAACAATAATTTATTATTAGCAACTATAAACTTATCAAATAAAGAAAAGTTACCTGTTGATATTAAATTGTTACAATATATAATATTTGATGAAAATAACAATATATTAGATGCAAGATATCATTCTGAAAATGGTTTAAACTACATGAAAGGATTTTTGTATGAAAAATATTCAGAAACATCATTTAAAAGAGTTCCTGAACATATGGTTTCTACAGGAAGAACAAGAAATAATCTTACAGAAGATATATCTATAGTTAGTACAACATTTGAAACAAATTTAAAATCTATTCCAAAACAACTTACAATAAGATTATTTGACTTAAAATATAGCATAAATGGAAAAGAAACAAAAGAACTAGGTCTTGATGACTTAGAATTTGTAGTAAATTTTAATTAATATAAAATAGACACTTTATTTTGTATATGAAATGAACCCAAATTATTAGACAAAAAAGTTTAATAAGGAGGGTTCTTTTTATGTCAAAATATTCAAATGAATTTAAATTAAAGGTTGTTCAATATCATAATAAACAAAAACTTGGTATTGAAAGTACTGCAAAATATTTTAATATACCATCGGTTCAAACCGTTAGAAAATGGGTTAAAAGATATCAAGAACATGGGACAAAAGGGTTATTAAAAAATTGGAAGTCTTCATATAGTGGAAGTTTTAAACAAAATGTAGTAGAATATATGCATGAAAACCATTTATCTTTACAAGAAACAGCATTTCATTTTAATTTAGGACATCATGATATTGTTAATAGATGGGAACGTATATATTATGAGGAAGGGCCACAAGCACTTTATGAAGAGCGACGTGGTAGAAAGAAAAATATGAGTTCTAAACCAAGAAAAAAGAAATTATCTAAAGAGAATGAAGAAGATTTAATTGAAGAAGTGCAAAGACTTAGAATGGAAAATGCATACTTAAAAAAATTGCAAGCCTTAGTTCAGGAAAGAACAAAGCCAAAACATCCGAAAAAGTAATAGTAATAGATGAATTAAGGCATGAATTTAAATTAGAGGCTTTGTTAAAATATGCAGAAGTAACAAGAAGTACATTTTATTATCAATTAAATAGATTTAAAGAACCAGATAAATATAAAGTAATAAAAGAAGAAATAAAAGCCATTTATCATGAAAATAAAGGAAGATATGGATATAGAAGAATGACTATGGAACTTCATAATAGAGGATTCAATATCAATCACAAAACAGTTTCAAAACTTATGAAAGAATTAGGATTACAATGTTTTGTAAGAGCACAAAAATATAAATCATATAAAGGTGAAGTAGGAAAAATTTGTGATAACCTTTTAAATAGAGAATTTGAAGCAGAAAAACCAAATGAAAAATGGGTTACAGATGTTACAGAATTTAAAGTACATAATGAAAAACTTTACTTATCGCCAATAGTAGATTTATTTAATGGAGAAGTAATAAGCTTTAATTTATCAAGACAT
>JAAWDR010000007.1 GCA_022793875.1 Clostridia bacterium | reverse complement strand
TATTGGTGACCCGTACGGGAATCGAACCCATGTCTCCGCCGTGAAAGGGCGATGTCTTAACCGCTTGACCAACGGGCCATTGGTGAGCTATCCGCGACTCGAACGCGGGACAACTTGATTAAAAGTCAAGTGCTCTACCACCTGAGCTAATAGCCCGTCACCAATATTCTAAGTTCAACTCAGAACGCTTTTATATAATACTATATTTTTTATTAAATGTCAATACATTTGTCAAATTTTTTTAAAAATTTTTGTTTTTTTGACAAATGTACTGATATTTTCTACGCATTTAGCTTTTTAACAACTTCTTCTACATCTATTCCATGTACAGCACATGCCTCTTCTAAAGTTTCCATTTGAGAAGCAGGGCATCCTAAACAATGCATCCCTATTTCTAATAAAATCTCTGCTTTTTCTGGTGCTTTTTCTAAAATTTCACCTATTCTTGTATCTTTATTAAATTCCATTTTAGTCCTCCTTTATATTTGTGTTTTAAAAACCAGAATCAAGATTTTGTACGCAGTGTAAACTGCTACAAAATCTAACTTCTGCCATAATTATCTTCTATGGAAAGTTATCATACTATGATAACTTTCCTAGAATATAAAAAATTTTATCATATTTTTTATAAAAAGTATAGACAAATTCAAAAAAATGTTGTATATTGTTAAAAATTAATAAGGTGGTGATATTATTTCAAGACTAATTAATTTATTTTTTATCATATTTATTATTAATCTTTTTGTCACATTATATTCATTATATAATTTTTTCGAAGTAAAAATCTTACATACTCGTCAAGGTTCAAAATTAAAAATTAAAAAGGAGGGATTTAAAAATATTTAAATATAAGTTTATTTTTTGTTTGATTTTTGTTATTATTTCATGTATTTTTTCTATTTGTATATTTTTTCCTATTTATATATCTGATGAAATTATTATATCTTATGGTATACATCCTTTTGATATTTGTTCAAAAAATCCTATACTTTGGAAATATATAAAAAATACTTTTATTTTTACTTATATTTTTTCTAATATTATTTTTGCTAATTTTCTATTTAATAATTTTTTCTATAATTTATTTTTTAAAAAGAATAATAAAAGTAAAATTATAAAAAATTCTATAAATATTAATAAAATTAATTTTTCTAATGATTTGAATTTGTTGATTGGAAAAGATTTAAAAACAAATGAGGAAATTTATATTCCAGAAAAAGGCTTATATCAAAATTTTTTAATTACAGGAACCATTGGGTCTGGAAAAACATCATCTGCTATGTATCCATTTACAAAACAATTATTAGAATATAATAGCAAAAATACTACTGATAAAATAGGAATGCTTATTTTAGATGTAAAAGGAAATTATTACAAACAAGTTTTAGAATATGCAAAATTATATAATTTAGAAAATGATATAGTTGTCATTGGATTGAATTCAAATAACTTTTATAATCCATTACATAAACCTAATTTAAAACCTATTGTTTTAGCTAATAGATTAAAAACAATACTAACTTTATTTTCTGAAAATAATTCAGAATCTTATTGGTTAGATAAAGCAGAACAAATATTAACTGAAGCTATTAAACTTTGTAGATTATATAATGATGAATATGTTACTTTTGAAGAATTGCATAAATTGATAACAATTCCTAGTTATTATAAAGAAAAAATTAAAATACTAAGAGATTTATTTATTTCATCAAAATTAAATAAAAAGCAAATTTATGAATTAAATGAATGTCTAAATTTTTTTGAAAAAGAATTTGAAAATTTAGATTCAAGAACAAAAGGAATCTTAATTTCAGAAATTACTAGAATTACTAATACTTTTATTTCAGATTATGATATTTTTTCTATCTTTTCTCCCCCTAAGGAAAAGCTTAATTTTTTAGGATTTGAAGATGTTATTAAATCAGGAAAAATTGTTATCCTTGATATGAATGTCTCTGAATATGATTTACTTTCTAAAATAATAGCTACTTATTTAAAATTGGATTTTCAAACTGAAATTTTAACTGCTTTATCTAATGAAAATGTTAGGAAAACTGCTTTTATTTGTGATGAATATGATAAATATTGTACAAAAACTGATAGTGACTTTTTCTCTTTAAGTAGAGAAGCAAAATGTATAAATATTGTTAGTACTCAAAGCTATTCATCTTTAAAGAAAAATTTAAAAGATGATACTACTGTTAGAGTAATAACTCAAAATTTGATTAACAAAATTTGGTTTAGAACAGATGATATTTTTACAATAGAAGAAGCTCAAAAACAGTTAGGGAAAGAAGAACAAGAAAGAACATCAAAAACTATATCTGAAAATGCTAAAGAAACAAATTATAGTTATATTACTAATTCTTTAAATTCTATGAATTCAAGTATTTCTGAATCTTATAATTCTTATTATCAAAAAGATTATATTTATGATACAAATTTTTTTACTAGACAACTTGAAACTTTTACATCTCTTGTTTTTTTGTCTGATGGAAATCAAATTTTTGAACCTAAAAAAATAAAAATGTTACCATACTTTAAAAATAAAAATTGAAAGGAGTCTTTATATGAGATTTAAAAAAATATTATTTTTTACATACTTTATTTTATTATTTTCTATTATTTTATTTTTTACATTTAATACATTTTCTTATGCAGCAGATCCTAAAATAGTTTCTAAAATAAATTCTGCATTTGAAAATATTGAAAAATGGCTTATCAAACTTTCTACTCCCGCAGCTGCAGTTGCTGTAGGTACTGGTGTTTTCATGAAAAAGTTTAGCTTTGGTGATGAGGAAAGAATTAGAACTGCAAAAAGAATAATTAAAGGTTCTTTATTTTCATATGCTTTTATTCTTGCGATAGATTTAATTTTATCTGCTATAAAATCACTTGTTAGTTAGGAGGAAATTTGGAAAATACAAATATAACTCAAATAATTATTGATACGATAAATACTGTTTTAAGTAATTTATTTAGTTCAATTGATAATAATTTATACTATTTACTAGACGATATAACTTTTATTAATTCTGATATTTTGCATGATAAAAACTTTGAAAATATTTTTGGAACTTCTACATCTAATGGCATTTTATTAATCGCTAATTCTTTATTATTAGGAATAATCTTATATTTTGCAATTAGACATTTACTTTCTCATTTTACATATTCTCAAATTGAAAATCCTCATAGTTTTTTAATTAAATTAATTATTTGTGGAATATGTATGAATTTTTCTTATTTTTTATTGTCTCAATTTTTAGATATTTTTTCAAATATTTCTTTGGCTATTAGAAGTTTGGGTGAGAATTTATTCAATAAAAATATTTGCTTTTCTGAATTAATTTTAGATATAAATAATAATATTGCTGTAAATGCTTCTTCTCTAGATATTTTTTCTTTAGATGGACTAATTAAAAGTGTAATTTCTGTTTCTCTTTTGAGCTTAGTTTTTTCTTATTCTTTTAGATATGTTTTGATTAAAGTTTTTATTTTAATTAGTCCTTTTGCTATATTGTCTAATTCTTTGAATTCTACTTCTTGGTTTTTTAAGTCTTGGTTTAGGAATTTATTTTCTTTATTATTTATTCAAATTATTGTGTCTATTATTTTATTGATTTTATTTTCTATTGATTATTCTTCTTCAAATCTTTTTTCTAAATTTATTTATATTGGTGGTTTATTTTTATTAATTAAATCTAATTCTTTTGTAAGAGAATTTTTGGGTGGAGTTTCCACAGATATTTCACAAAATGTGGGTAACTTTTCTAAATTTTTTAAATAATTTTATTTTTAATTATTCAATTTATTATTTCTATTTATTTTTTATTTTATTTATTTTTTATTTTATTTATTTTTTATTTTATTTATTTTTAATTTTATTTATTTTTTTAATTTTATTTATTTTATTTTTTGGAGGTTTTATGAGATTTATTTTTCCACAAAATTATAATTTTAAAAGCAAATTATTTGGTGTAATAGATTATAGTACTATTTTTCTAAATATTTTTTGGGATTTATTAATTTTTATTTTTATTAATTTTTTTAATAATTTAAATATCAAAATATTTTTATTTTTTATTTTTTGTTTTCCATTATTTTTATTTAGCATATCAGGATTTAATGGCGAAAGTATTGTTTATGTTATTAAATATATTTTTAATTTTTTATTGAAACAAAAATTATTATTTTTTCAAAAAAATTAGATATATAAAATTTAATCTCTTTAAAATAATTAAAAAAAGATGAGAGGTGATATTATTAGAAAATAAATTTTAAAAACACAAATTAATGTAAAAGATAATTTAATAGGTATTATTAAAGTTGGAAATATAGATTATATTTCATTAACTAATTTGGCACGATATAGAAATTCTTTTAATCCAGGTGATGTAATTATAAAATGGATGAGTAATAAAAGTTCCTTTGATTTTTATTGTTTATGTGAAGAGCTTTCAAATCCTAATTTAAATGCAGAACTGATAAATCAAGGTATAGAACAAAGCAAAAGATTAGAAAGATTAAATACAATTGCAAAAAAACAATATTCTATTTTACAAAATAATAATAGCATAAATGATACTAAAAAGTTAGATAATGAAAAAATAAGTTTTAACAAAAATCCTTGAATTTTTTGTCTAAAAAAGTTATAATCAGTATATCATTTATTTTCAGAGGAGGTTTAAAAAATGAAAATAGAACAAAATGATAAACAGTTATTATTTTCTGAAACAGTAATACCAGATATGTTTTTTGCCGAACATTTACCTCAAATTCCTGGTGACTATTTAAAAATCTATTTATATTTAGTATTTTTATCAAAATTCAAAAAAGATGCGAAAATAAATGATTTATCAAAAAAATTATCTTTACCTGTAAAAGCTATAAATGATGGTATAAAGTATTTAGAAGATAATAATTTGATTTTGAAAAAAACAACTGGATTTATAGTTGTAGATTTACAAGAAGCAACTTTAAATAATTTATATAAACCAAATTTAACCCAATCAAAAGAAACAATAGAACAAGTTTCTAAAAATCAATCAAGAGCAAAAGCTATTGAACATATTAATAATATGTATTTTCAAGGTATTATGGGACCAACATGGTATAATGATATTGATTTATGGTTTAGAAAATACAATTTTGATGATCAAGTTATGATTGCTCTATTTGATTATTGTTATAAACGTTCTGCATTGCATAAAAATTATGTACAAGCTGTTGCTGAAGCTTGGGGCGCAAATAAGATTCAAACTTGGAGTGATTTAGATGCATATGACTTAAAACAAGAAAAATTGAAAAAATTGAAAAGTCTTATTGCAAAAAAACTTGGAAAGCACAATGGTTTAACACAATATGAAGAAGCTTATATTGAAAATTGGTATTTAGATTTTGGATATGATATTAATATTATTGAAATTGCTTTAAAAAGAACTACCTATAAACAAAATCCTACTTTTGAATATATAAATAACATAATTAAAGATTGGCATGAAAGAAGTTTGAAAACTCCTGAGCAGATAGAATCATTTTTGGAGCAACGTAAAAAACAATCAAAAGATTTGAAAGAAATGAAATCTCAAGTTTCTAAGGCTAATTATGAACAAAGGCAATATAATAATTTAGACTTTTTATATGCTAATAACAATATGAATAATGATGATAAATAATATATTCATATTAAGAAAGGACGATATAATTAATGACAAATGATGTTTTAAATTCTTTATTGAAAGAATATCAACAAAAAAAATTAAATGCTGAATTAGATTTAGATAGAAGAAAACAAAATTTATATAAATTAATTCCTCGTTTAGAAGAAATAGATAGAGAATTAAATAATTTCGCAATTAATACTGCTAAAAATATATTAAATAATTCTTCAAATTCTTCTAGTGTTAGTAATTTAAAACAAAAAATTTCAGATTTAAAAAAAGAGAAAGAATTAATTTTATTTAAAAATAATTATAGCTTGGATTATTTAAATCCTTTTTATGAATGTAAAGTTTGTAATGATACAGGATTTATTTTAGATAATAATTATAAAACTACTATGTGTAATTGTTTGAAACAAAAATTATTAGATATTTCTATTAATAAATCAAATATGTATAATTTGAAAAAAGAGAATTTTAATAATTTTAATGAATTAATTTTTTCTGATGAAGTTGATTTAGCAAAATATAGATTTAATATTTCTCCTCGAAGAAATATTGTAAATATAAAAAATAAGTGTATAGATTTTATTAATAATTTTGATGATTCTAATTATAAAAATTTACTATTTGTAGGTTCTACTGGTTTACGGTAAGACTTTTATGTCAAATTGTATTGCTTCAGAATTATTAAAAAAAGGTAAAACTGTAATTTATCAGACAGCTCCTGTATTGCTTGAAAGCGTAATAGATTATAAGATGAATAAGCAAAAAAATTTAGGTTCTGATTTTTATCAGTCTATTCTTGATTGTGATTTATTAATAATTGATGATTTGGGAACTGAAAGTTTGAATAGTATGAAGCTTAGTGAGTTATTTACCATTTTAAATACTAGAATTTTAAATTTGAATAATAAAATTACTAAGACTATTATTTCTACTAATTTGAATATTAATGATATTTTTAAAAATTATGAAGAGAGAATTGGCTCTAGAATTGCTGGTTATTATGATATTTATTATTTCTTTGGAAATGATTTAAGATTTAAAAAATAAATTAAAAAGTGCAACTTTTATTTAATTGTTACACTTTTTTGTTTTCTGTTGAAAATTATATCTATTTTATTAAAAATGTAGCATATAAAGGAACTGATTTTATGTTATTTTCAAATCCAAAATTTTTAGAAGAAATTCTTATAGCATATTTAGGTTTATATCTATTCATATATACTTTTAAGCTTTTACTTGATATATTATTATCTGCTTTTACTTCTATTGGAATTATTCCATCATCATTATATATTACAAAATCTATTTCTGCTTGATTTCCAGATTCCCAATATATAAGTGGATGCTTATTTATTAATAGTTGTGTTGCAACATAATTTTCTGCAATAATTCCTTTATATTGTAAAAGTCTGTCTAATATTATATCATTATATTTTACTTGTAATAAATTTAGCAAAATTCCTGTATCACTTAAATATAACTTAAAATGGTCATCAATAATGAATCCGAAGTGGTGGAATTTCTACTTTATTTAATATTGTAGATTTGTGTACCATTGTACTAGAAAGTAGCCAATCTAATGCTATTTCATAATCTCTTTTTCTAGCATCTGTTGATATTTTTCCATATTGAAATTTATTGCTTTGATTTCCTAACTGTGCTGGTATTGATTTATATATTTTTTCTATCTTTACAGTTTCAGATTTATTTTGTACATATTTGTTCATATCATTAAAATATGAATTAATAATATCTTCTATAATAGTATTATCAAATTTTAGAATGTCTTTTTCATTGTATAGTAAATTCTTTATAGCTTCTGGCATTCCACCTACACATAAATATAATCTATATAAACTTAAAGCTTTTTCATGTAATACTTGATCCATTGCTTTGTTGTTATTGTAACATTTATATATTTCGTCAATTAAACCTTGATTTCCATTTGCTATTAAAAATTCTTCAAAATCCATAGGATACATATTTAACATTTTTACTTTTCCTACTGGAAATGATGTATGCATCCTTTTTAATTTTACTCCTAATAAGCTTCCTGCACAAATTATTTTAAATTTTTCTTCACTTTCATTAAAATATTTTAGTGAACTTATTAATTCTTCTGATTCTTGAATTTCATCAAAGAATATTATAGTATTTTCTATGTCTATATCTATATCTAAATATATTTTCATTCTGTTAAATTTTTCTCTTGTATTTATTTCCTGTTTAAATATCTTTATTATTTCTGAATGTTCTAATAAATTAATATATATTTTTTTTTCAAATTCTTTTTCACAAAATTCTTTAATTACATATGTTTTTCCTATTTGTCTTGCACCTATAATCATTAATGGCTTTTTCATATCAGTATTTTTCCATTTTAATAATTCTTCATAAATTTTTCTTTTCATTTTTATACCTCTTATTTTAAGTATATTGGATAAATATTATTTTGTCAACCATTTTTCACGTTTTTTATATGTCTTTTTACATTTTTTTCACGTTTTTTATATATCATTTATATGCATTATTCACGTTTTTTATACATATATCAAAAGAAAAAAGTGCAACTTTTCTTTAATCGTTACACTTTTCTTTATTTTTTATATTTTATTCAACAGTATCTTTCATATCTGGAGTTAAAGTTTCAATACTTACAACTTTTCCACCATCATTAGTTCTCATTAAAGTAACACCTTGTGTTGACCTTCCAAGAACACTAATATCTTTAACTTCTAGTCTTATAATAGTACCTGTATCTGTAATTAACATTACATCATCTTCTTCAGTTGCAATTCTTGCTCCAACTAGTTTTCCTGTTTTTGGTGTAATTTTATAAGTAATTACTCCTTTTCCACCTCTTATTTGAACTCTATATTCATCTAATTCTGTTCTTTTTCCAAATCCATTTTCTGTAATTGTAAGAAGTGTTGCTTTTCCACCAGTTATAATTGATTCCATTCCAATTACTTCATCTTCATCATCTAGCCTTATTCCTATAACTCCTTGTGATACTCTTCCTATTGGTCTTACATCTTTTTCATCAAATGTTATACACATTCCTTCTCTTGTTACAAGTACTACATTATCTTCTCCATCTGTAAGTCTTACAGTTATAAGTTCATCATCTTCTTTTAATGTTATTCCTTGTAGTCCTGTTCTTCTTGCAGAATTGTATTCTGTAAGTGCTGTTTTCTTAATTAGTCCATTTTTTGTTGCCATTAATAAGTACTTACCTTCTGCAAAGTTTTGGATTGGTATAACTGCTGATATTTTTTCTCCTGAGTCTAAATTTAATAGGTTAACTATTGCTGTTCCTTTTGCAGTTCTTCCTGCTTCTGGTATTTCAAATCCTCTTAATCTATATAGTTTTCCTTTATTAGTAAAGAATAGTATTGTATCATGTGTAGATGCTGTAAATATTTGTTTTACAAAATCTTCTTCTCTTGTTGCTATTCCTGTAATACCTTTTCCACCTCTTCTTTGGCTCTTATATGTATCTATTGGCATTCTTTTTATGTATCCAAAGTGTGTTAAAGCTACTACTGTTTGTTCTTCTTTAATTAGGTCTTCCGCAACAAATTCTCCTGCTGCTGGCATTATTTTTGTTAATCTTTCATCTCCAAATTTTTCTTTTATTTCTAATAGTTCTTCTTTTATGATTTTGTATACTAATGTATCACTTGATAGTATTTCTTTTAAATATGCAATTAATTTCATTAATTCATTGTATTCTTCTTCTAGTTTTTCTCTTTGTAATCCTGATAAACGTTTTAATTGCATATCTAATATTGCTTGAGCTTGTATATCAGAAAGTCCAAATCTTTCCATTAATTTTTCTTTTGGATTGTCATATGAAGCACGTATAATGTTTATTACTTCATCTATATTATCTAATGCTATTTTTAAACCTTCTAAAATGTGTGCTCTCGCTAGGGCTTTATCTAATTCAAATTTTGATCTTCTTAGTATAACTTCTTTTCTATGTTTTATAAAGCAATCTAAACATTCTCTTAGATTTAGTATCTTTGGCTCTCCATCTACTAGGGCTAGTATGATTGTTCCAAATGTTTCTTGCATTTGAGTATGTTTATATAGCTGGTTTAATATTACTTGTGGTCTTGCATCTCTTTTTAATTCTACAACAACTCTTGTTTTTTCTTTTCTATCTGATTCATCTCTAACTTCTGAGATTCCTTCTATTTTCTTTTCTTTTGATAAATCTGCTATTGTCATTACTAATTTTGCTTTGTTTACTTGATATGGTAATGATGTTATTATTATTCTTTGTCTATTTCCGCTCATTTCTTCAATTTCAGCTTCAGCTCTCATTGTTATTTTTCCTCTACCTGTTGTATATGCATCTTTTATTCCTTCTTTTCCTAAAATTGTTGCACCCGTTGGGAAATCTGGTCCTTTTATTACTTCCATTAATTCTTCTATTGTTGTTTCTGGATTGTCTATTACTTTTACAATTCCATCTATTACTTCATTTAAGTTATGTGGTGGTATATTTGTTGCCATTCCTACGGCTATACCTGAAGAACCATTTACTAATAATGCTGGTATTCTTGCTGGTAAAACTGTTGGCTCTTGTAATCTATCATCATAGTTAGGCATGAAGTTTACTGTATTTTTTTCAATATCAGTTAACATTAGTTCTGAAATTTTTGACATTCTTGCTTCTGTATACCTCATTGCCGCTGCACTATCTCCATCTACTGAACCAAAATTTCCATGTCCATCTACTAATGGATATCTCATTGTAAAGTCTTGTGCTAGTCTTACCATTGCATCATATACTGAACTGTCTCCGTGTGGATGGTAACGTCCTAACACTGAACCTACTGTATTGGCACATTTACGGTATGCTTTGTCTGATGTTATTCCATCTTCGTGCATTGAATATAATATTCTTCTATGTACTGGTTTTAAACCATCTCTAGCGTCTGGAAGTGCACGAGATACAATAACACTCATTGCATAGTCTATATATGCTGTTTTCATTTCTTTGTCTATATCTCTTTCTATTATTTTTCCGTCTCTTCTTTGTGGTGTTTCTTCCATTTATTTTCCCTCTTTTCATTGTTTTTTCTACATTTGTATTATACTAGAACCAATAGAAATTTGCAAGTAATTTTACTAAAAAAATGGTAAAAAACTTAGGGAAATCTGATGTTTTTAATCTTTTGTTTTACAATCTATTATTAAGTTTACTCCATCTATAAAACCTTGCTTATACATTTCTTTCATTATTATTGAATTTTTTATACTATTGTTTTCTTCTATCTCTTTTAATAGCTGTTCTAGTTGTTTCCTTAATAATTTCTCTTTTATCTCATCCATTATTTTATATTCGTCTGTCTTTTTTAGTCTATATTTATTTTCTTTTAATTTTTGTGTTACTTTTTGGTCTAGTATTTCATATTTTATCTCATATATATTTTCTATTGTACTTTCTATTTTTTCTTTTTCCATATTATCCCTCTTTCTTTTATTTTATATTTTTATTTTTATTTATAATTATTTATCTTTTAGCTATTGTTATTTTGTGTATTTTTTCCTTTTTTATACTATTTTTATTTTATTTAATTATTTTTGTCAATTTTTATTTTCGTGATAAATATTTATTTATTAATTAACTTTTATTGTTTTTTCTTTTTTATTCTACTTTTTCTATTGTTTTTGAGATTATTTCTAATTTTGAGTTTAATTGTCCTTCTATTAATATTATATCTTCTTTATTTAACTCACTATAACAATAATCTGCTAATATATTATATGCTTTCACTGTTACTATTGAATTATTCGTAAGTTCTAATTCAAATATTGATATTGATTTGTTTTTGTTTTTTATTATAAATTTGAATTCTATGTCACTTATTATTTTTCCTAGTATAATAATTATGTTCAATTTTTCCTCCTTTATATTAATTAATTTATTTTAATTTTATTTCTTTATATACTTAATTTTTTATATACAGAATTATAAGTTACTATAATTCTATATATTCATATTATTCATATATTTAGTTGCTAACCTACTAATACAAATATTACTGATTCATTTTTACTTATTCAGGAAGGAATAAATCTCTTTAATACTAATATTTTTACTGTATATATTCCTTAAAATATATAATCTGAAATAATATTAGAGTCTGAAGTAGGGACACTAAATTGGAAAAACTGGTTACAAATTAATATACTTCTTTATTGTCTTAAATTTTACTCTCTTTATAAGTGTATTTTCATTTCTTTTAACAATATTTACATAACTTTTATATTTTATTTTTATCTTGTATCTCTCTTTTTTATACTTTCTCTCCCCGATATGTATCATATATTACAAAATCACTTACTAATTTTCTATCTACTTTACTAAAATAACATTTTTTAAACCTCTTCATTCCTATTTGAAATATGCTATATACTCTCGTTTTATTTCCTCTATCTGTTTTAAAAATACTCCTATTTCTTTATTCCTACTCATTTTTCCACATTCACAACCTATTGTCATTAAATATACATATCCTATACTTATACATAACATTATATTTTTAAAATATTGTAATTTTGTTGTCCATGTATCTTCCATTCCTAATCCATTACTTTTTATATCTTTAAACATTTCTTTTATTGTAAATCTTCTTTTATAATTATTTATTACTTTTTTTGGGTCTCCATTTGTTGCTATATACCATGCATCTTCTCTGTTTTTTCCTGATGGTCTACTTGCTATATTACACTTGTATCTTTTTTGTGTTATTCTATTTCTTCAAAAAATCTTGTAAATCCTCTTGGCTGCTCTATTTCTTCTACTTTTCTTGATCCTTCTTTTACATCTTCCATATTTTTATTTTTTGGATTTTTATATTCATATACTTTGTAATATAATGGTATTCCTCTTTTTCCTATGCTTAGCATAAAGTTTAATATTACAAATCTATCATCACATGTTGTATGGTCAAATATCACTACTACTTTATTGTCTTCTGCTTTAAATTTTTTTAATACTCCTTCTATGAAAAACATATACATATCATCACTTATCTCTTTATTTAAGAATCTTTTTATCTTCTTTATTTTACTTTCTTCTTTTCCTTTACAGAAATCTTCTTTCAAATTTTCAGCAATTTTGCTTACTACTGTTGTCTTGGATAATATCATTCCTACTATTATCCCTGCTAATGTATCTACTGATTTTTTTCTCATTATTAACATTTTTTCTAGACTTTTGGATAATTTTGTGATAATCTCTTCTTGTGTATTAAAATACATGAAAAAACACCTTTTATGGTAAAATTCTTTGCAATTAAATTTTACCATAAAAGGTGTTTTTTCTTATTTCATTTATTTTAAATTATTTTTACAGTCGCATGACTTTTATTTTTTTACATATTTTTCCAATTTAGTATCCCTACGTCAGCTCGCTCTACTAATAGAAAGTGGCCCTGAAAGAGGTATCGCTACGTTTGTTGGCAATGGTGCGGTCTCCATTACGGTAAGAGGCTGGCAAATTAGAACCTCTAGATCCAGATTGGCCTCCCCTAGCAACACACGGATTATCTAATCCTTTTTCTAATGTCCATTCCAATAAGTTTCCTGCAAAATCATAGATATTCATTTTCTTATTTCTATCTAATCCTGCTAATGGTTTATTATCACTTGTATCTATATATCTTCCCCAACTTGAACTATTTGAATTTATCATTGCTGTTGTTAGTCCATCTTTTCCATCTAAATATCTACATACTAAATCCCATTGTATTCCAAATAACAAACTACTTGTTTTTGTTTCATCTGGAGCATATCCACTTGCTTTTACTTGGGAATTTCCACATGTTATATTTACTGTTCCATCTTCATATCTTTGTATCCAGAATCCTCCATTTGTATATACACTATTTATCATTTTATTATACATTGTATTATATGTTGTAGCATCTGCTACTCCACATCCACTATA
>JAAWDR010000006.1 GCA_022793875.1 Clostridia bacterium | reverse complement strand
GGGAACAATAAAAATACACCACATTTTGCTTTGGTCGGCAATGTGGTGTATATCAATGATATTTGGTAACGCACATTTCTGTACGTTCTTATTTTCTATCTCTATTATACACAGAATTTTAATAAATGTCAAATATGATTTTAAAAAGTGTGTTATAGTGTGTTATACTATGGTATATAAAATTAAATCAAATGTTATAAAAAATAGATAATAAATTTTTAAGACTAGTTGTGGAGCTAGTTTTGAGGTCAGTCTTCTAGACTGTCGCCTTCAAAGAAAAAACGAGAGAATGTTGAAATATCAATGTTTTTCTCATTTTTGTATATTTAATGTTGAAAATAAGAATGCAGTATTTTCAGTACTTTCAAGGTTTGGAAATTGAATTAATTATTCCTTTTGTATTAAAATTGTATTAAAATTTTGAAATAAAATTTGTTTTGTTTGTTTGTATTTTATAATTAAATAAGATATAGTGTTAAACATAGAAAATGAGAAAAAGCAGTATGGGTGTTACCGATTTACATACACAGATTTTTTATTTTTGTCAAATGTGATAATGATAAATAATTAATAAATTCTATTGTATTAAAATGAGATTTTAAAATTACATAAATATAGGCTATGAGCGAATTACAGACGACACTCAACTTTGTAATAGACTCCGTAGAAAAGCATGTAAGTGCAGATTTATCAATACTTACACACTTTTAAAAATGTTATTATATAGCTACATTAAAACAATGTACTCTAGCTCGGTTTGTGTATATTGTTTGTTCGTAGTGTACCATAATACACTACTTTTTTTATGTCAAAATAAAAAACGAAAAAGCCATGTAAAACTTTCTCACTTTCAATGGCAGTACTAGGATATTTGGCAAAAGAAAAAATTAACATAAAATATAGACAAATGCGTAAACTCGTGATATAATAACAACATGAGTTTTTTCTCAAATATAAAAAAGGAGGTTAATAGTTTTTTTATTGTAACTGTAAACCAAGTACACACTTCATGAAAGGAAGGAAGAACTATGGGAGTTATCAAATTTTTTCTTTTGTTACTGGTAATTATAATGGCATTTTTTTCCATTGTACAGAAAAGTATTAAGAGTAATCAGAAAGAAGAGGAATCAAGAAATTATTACAGAGATACAACTAAAGAATTAAAATTTATTTTGAAGCTGAAACCAATTGTATATGGAATATACATTGGGATAGTAGCAATTTCATTACTATTTGGCTCAATATATTTTACGAATGAGCAGGAAATCGGATTTACAAGTTTCTTTGGTCATAACACTATGATTGAAGGACCTGGAATGCACTTCAAAATTCCATTTTTAAGTCAGAAACATGTATATGATTCGACGACAAAGGGAATGCCAGTAGGATATGTAGAAGGCACTGACGAAAGCAATGCGGAAGATAGCTTGATGATTACTTCAGATTTCAACTTCATAAATATCGATTTTTATATTGAGTATAGGATTGTAGATCCAATTGAGTATTGCTATGGATCAGATGATCCTGAAGGAGTACTTAAAAATATTGCACAGGCTTCCATAAGGAATACGGTAGGGCAATATAATGTGGATGCAGTTTTAACCACAGGAAAAAGTGAAATTGAAACAAAAGTCTATGAAGAAATCATAGAAAGAATTGAAGAACATCATATTGGTATTTCAGTAGGTAATGTAACTATACAGGATTCAGAACCACCTACAAGTGAAGTAAACGATGCATTTAAAGCTGTTGAAACTGCAAAACAGGGAGCAGAAACAACTATAAATAATGCACGTAAATATGCAAATGAACAAATTCCTGCTGCGGAGGCAAAAGCAGAAGAAGTAAAACAAGCTGCGACAGCAACAAAGACTGAAAGAACTAATGCAGCAAAGGAAGAAGTTGCTAAGTTCGAAGCACTCTTTAAAGAGTATCAGCGTAATCCTGAAACAGTAAAACGAAGACTTTATTATGAAGCTTTACAGGAAATTTTGCCTAATATGGAAGTTATTATTGGCAAAGATGCAAAAGTCATATATATAAAAGATGGAGTAAATATCCAGACAAATGAAACTTCAAGTAAAAAAAATACTGTGACAGTTCCAGATATGGGACAAGACCAATAATTAACCTTATAGGAGGAAAGCAAAATGAAATATGTAAAGACTATTGTAGTATCGATATTGGCTGCTTTTGTAATATTGGTTGGAACAAGCTTTTTTGGATATAATACAGAAAACCATAGTATTCTTATAGTGCAGTTAGGGGAAGTTGTTGATGTAATACAGGAACCAGGAATATTCTTCAAAATTCCTATTATACAAACAACAAAATCAATATATGTTGGTGAGCAGTTGTACGATATAAGAGAATCAGAAGTAATAACTTCAGATAAGAAAAACATGATTACGAATTGCTATGTTACATGGCAAATAACTGATACAAAGAAATATTATCAGACACTTTCTTCTCCAAGTGTTGCTCAGGGAAGAATTGATGTTACAGTTTATAATGCCATAAAAAATGTAATTAGTTCAACAACCCAAGATGAAGTAATCAGTGGAAAAGATGGAACACTGAGTGATAAAATCCTTAACAGATGTTCCATGGAACAGTATGGAATCAAAATCACCAAAGCTGAAGTAAAGCTTTTGGATTTGCCAAGTGATAACAAAGATTCAGTTTATAAGCGAATGATATCAGATAGAGAAGCTATTGTAGCTGAATATAAGGCAAATGGTGACAAAGAATCCAGGAATATAAAAAGTGTAACAGATGCTCAAGTAAGACAAATTGTATCTGAAGCACAGGTTATTGCAGCAGACACTGAAGCAGAAGGAGAAAGTGAATATTTTCGAATTCTTGCAGAGGCATATGGCGCATCTCCTGAAAGACAGGAATTTTATAACTTTATCATTGGACTTGAAGCAATGAAGGAGTCTCTTTCAAAGGGTGGAACAATTACTATTGATGAGAACTCTCCATTGTATAATATCTTGATTAATCAGTAACAAACAATAAAATGTAAAACTATTAATAAATAATTCTATACTTCCCCATACAGTTATTTTGTATTGGGGAAGTTTTTTTGTATAACTTTGAAAAATATGGAAAAAATATAAAAAATACATATAATTCAAGGAGGTACAAATGGAGACAAGTAATATGAAAAATATGGTGGTATTAAAAAATTTGCCATCAAATATAGTAGATGAGGCGATAATAGTACTAAAAACTAATAAAAAAGTAAAAAAGCTTCAAAAAATAGAAAAGAAAAGAACACAAAATGATGAAGGAGAGAAAAAAGATAAGCAATATATATTAAAAGAAGCAGAAATGCTAGTAAATAAGTATATATCAGATATAGAAAAAAACGATAAGAAAAATATATTTAATAAGGGAGCAAAAGAAAAGTATAATAAACTAAAAAAATATTCTATTGCAATAACAGTTATGTGCATAATACAAACATTAATAATAATATTTTAAATAAATAGCATTGTAATCTTAAATGATTATGATGTTTTATTTTTTCATAAAATAAAAAGTATAAACATATAGTGTATAAATAGACAAAAGAAGGGATGAGATGAAAATGGAAAGAACACTATCTATTGAAGAAAAAATAAGAAGAGCAGAAGAAATATACGCCAGAAGGCAAGAAGGAAACCAGAGAAGAACAACAACAGTAAGAATAAATAAAGAAGAAAAAAAGAAAGATATAAAACTACTAAGAAAAATGATAATTCAAATAATAATAAGTTTAACAATATATTTAGTAGTATATACAATACAAAACAGCAATTACATATTTTCAGAAGATTTCATAAAAAAAACAAATGAAATATTATCATATGATATGAACTTTGTACAAATATATGAAACAGTAAAACAAAATATTGAAATATATATAGAAAAGATGAAGAACTCTAATCAAGATGGGTCAATTGGAGGAGCAGAAGAAAATGTTATAAACGAAAACAATGAAAGTCAAGAAAACAGTGAAGAACAAAATAACGAAGAAAATATAATAAATAATAAACAAGAAAATGACGCACAAGTAAGTAATAATGAAGAAAATAATGCGCAAATATCAACAGAAGAAAATAATCCACCAACAGAACCAGTAAAAGAGCTAACACAGGAAGAACAAGATATAGAAAACATAAAGAAAACAACAACATTTATAAAACCAGTAGTAGGAACAATAAGTTCAAAATTTGGACAAAGAGAGCCTACAACAAGTACAGTACCTAAAAACCATACAGGAACAGATATTGCAGCAAATTTAGGAACAAAAATAATATCAGCAACAGATGGAGAAGTAGTATTAGCATCAGAAGAAGGAGATTATGGAAAACATTTAAAAATACAAATAGGAGAAGTAAGCATTATTTATGCACATTGTAACAGCTTATATGTAAAACAAGGAGATAAAGTAACTCAAGGGCAAGAAATAGCAGAAGTAGGATCAACAGGAAATTCAACAGGACCACATTTGCACTTTGAAGTTAGGATTTCAGAAAGAAAAATAGACCCAGAAAAAATATTAGAGTTGTAAAAAAGTTACAATTCATAGCCATAAAGAGCGTCATACAAAGATAGTATTTATAAATAAATTAGCTAGGAAATGTAACAAAAATTTGAAAGGTTAAAATAAATATGAGATTTAGAATAGACTTAAAAATATTTATTTTTTTAATAATATTTTATTTTACAAAACAAATTGAATTATATGCATTTATTATGTTTTTTGCATTTGTACATGAATTAGGACATTTAATAGCAGGTCTAATAATGAGAATGAAACCAGAAAAAATAGAACTAATGCCATTTGGTTTTTCGATATCATTTAAAATATCAGTAGAAGAATATAATAAAAAAATAAAAAAAGGAAACATGCTAGAAATAAAAAAAATAATAGTAGCAATTGCAGGACCAATTACTAATTTTATAATAATATTGCTAACAGACATACTAAATATAGATACACTAAAAAGCATAATAATTATTTATACTAATTTTTTAATTATGATATTTAATTTATTACCAATATATCCACTTGATGGAGGAAGAATATTAAAATCAATTTTATATATAAATTTTGGAAAGAGAAAAACAGAAAAATATATAAATTTGATATCAAAAATAACAGTAATAATTATGGTAGCACTATCTAGTATATTAATATTATATCTTCACAATATTGCAATATTTCTAATTGACATATATTTATTGTATTTGATGCTAAAAGAAGATTTAAAATATAAAAAGAGAATAGAGATTTATAAAAAAGTACTTGAAAATGGAACGATTTAATAGTAAACTAATACTAAAGAAAAAATAAGGAGATTCAAAAGATGGAAAGTAGAATTAAGCAAGAAAAAGGTATTACTATGATTGCACTAGTAATAACAGTCATGGTATTACTAATATTAGTTAATGTATTGGTATATAATGCACAAGATACTATTCAGATACAAGTGCTAAATGATTTGTATTCTGATATAGAATTATTAAGAGACAAAGTATCAGAATATTATAATGAATATGGAAGTATACCAGCAGAAATAGAGTATACAAATATAAAGCAATTGAAAGATGCAAAAATACTAAGTGATATTAATGATACAGGAAAATTCTATGTTATTGACTTAGAAGCAATGAAAGGCATATCTCTTAATTATGGAAAAGAATATGAAAATGTGAAAAATGATAAAACAAATGCAAATAACTATACAGATGTATATATAATAAATAAAGATAGCCATAATATTTTCTATGCACAAGGAGTAGGAATAAAACAAAATGATATAACAAAGATTTACTATACAGATTATACAGAGCCAGATAATACAACAATAGATTTAAGATATATAGATGAAATATTAATACCAGATGGTTATTACTATATAGGAAAATATAATAATCAAGGAATTGAAAGTATAGTTATTTCAAGTAATAAAAATGAAGAAATAGATATAACAAATCCATCACAATACATATGGGAAAAACAAATAGCATATGTAGACAAATTACCAGATACAATAGTAATATCAGAAGAGCAAAAAGATGAATTTATAAAAAGTATAAATCATTATAAAGGATATTTCAAAAATGTCACAAATAATGTAGTTTATCTACCAATTTTAGAAAATAAATGGTCAGAAGTTTATACTAAAAATGGAGAATATACAGATAAAAATGGAGACATTGCATATATACCAAAAGGATTTAGGGTAAGTATAGCAGAAGGAACAAATGAAGTAATAAATGGATTAGTAATAACAGATGAAATAGATAATGATGGAAATAGTATAGGAAATGAATTTGTATGGGTACCTGTAAATGACTTCTATGAATTTGAAAGAGATAGTTTTGGGAATGAGATAATTGATTTTACAACAATAGAGCCAACAGATTTAAAATATTATGAGGCTTTATCAAATGGGAGAAAAGTAGATGAAAATGAAATACAAAGTGTACAAGATACACAGAAAATGTATAAAAGTATAAAAACATATAAAGGATTTTATATAGGAAGATATGAAACAGGAATAGAAGGAAATTCTGCAAGGACAAGTACATCAACAACAAGTGATACACCAGTTGTAAAGAAAAATAAATATATATATAACTATATTCCATGGGGAGATAATTTTACAGAAGAAATAGGAGGAGCAGTAGGACTAGCAAAGAGCTTTACAAATGAAAAAATATATAAAGATAATGTAACTAGCACATTATGTTATGGTGTACAATGGGATGCTATTATGAAATGGATTAATAAAGACACAGCAATTAAATATGTAATAGAAGATAGTAGTACAAAAGGAAATTATAATCCAAATGGACAATTAGTTATGTCAGGAAATTATGAAGAATTTCAGACTAAAAATATATATGATTTAGCAGGAAATGTATCAGAATGGACAATGGAAAGCTATGGAACTACACAAAAAGTATTAAGAGGTGGAAATGCTAGAGGAACAGAAAGTGAAGAAATCAAAAATATAACTAATAGAGAAGCAAATGAAATAAATTATAAAGCTGAAACATCTGGATTTAGAATTGCATTATATATAAATGAATAACGTCCCATTGAGGACGTTTTTTTATGTAAAACAATTGACTTTTTGGACAATTCGTTATATTATATATAATGTAAAAAATCCTAAGGAGGAAAAATATGGGAGAAGTAATAGTTATAACATCAGGAAAAGGTGGAGTAGGAAAAACAACAACAACAGCAAATTTAGGTTCAAGCTTAGCAGTAGAAGGAAAAAAAGTATGCTTAGTAGACACAGACATAGGACTAAGAAACTTAGACGTTGTAATGGGATTAGAAAATAGAATAGTATATGACATAGTAGATGTTGTAGAAGAAAAATGCAAACTAAGACAAGCTCTAATAAAAGATAAAAGATTTAAAGAATTATACCTACTACCAGCTGCCCAAACAAGAGATAAAAGTGCAGTAAATGAAGAACAAATGAAAGAATTAACAAATAAATTAAAAGAAGAATTTGACTATATACTTATAGACTGCCCAGCAGGGATAGAACAAGGATTTAAAAATGCAATTGCAGGAGCTGACCGTGCAATAGTAGTAACAACAGCAGAGATATCAGCAATAAGAGACGCAGACAGAATAATAGGATTACTAGAATCATCAGAAATAAAAAATCCTGAACTAGTAATAAATAGAATAAGACCTAATATGGTAAGAAAAGGCGAAATGATGGATGTTGATGATATAGTAGATTTATTATCAATAGAACTAATAGGTGTTGTACCAGATGATGAATACATAATAACACAAACAAACAAAGGAGAGCCAGTAATACAAAACAAAAAAGCACCATCAGGAAAAGCATATATAGAAATAGCAAAAAGAGTATTAGGAGAAAAAATAGAAGTGACAATACCAGGTAGAGACAAAGGTTTTTTTGCAAAATTAAAAAGAATATTTAAGAAATAACAATTAGCAAGTGGAGGATAGGAAGAATGTTTGAGAATATAGCAAATTTCTTTAAAAATATAGGAAAAAAAGGAGAAAAGAAGCAGACACAAGAAAACTCAAGAGATACAGCAAAAGAAAGATTACATTTAGTTTTAATGCAAGATAGAGCAAATGTATCAGCTGACTTCTTAGAACTTATGAAGCAAGAAATAATAGATGTAATAAAGAAATATATAGAAATAGACGAAAAAGAAATTGATGTAAGATTGACAAATAAAGAAAATGAAGATGGAACAAATGGAGCACCAGCTTTATATGCCAATATTCCTATTCTAAATATAAGAAATGATACAAAGAAAATAAACAAAAATGATAATATAGTAGAAAACGATCAAGAAGAAAACAACAAAAAACAAGAAAATGAAGATATAGAGAATAAAAAAGAAAATGAAAACAATAATATAGAAGAAGAGGAAAAAACAAAGGAAGAAATAAATTCGGATAATCAAAAAGAAAATAAAGATATAGAAGATTTAGAAAATAATAATGAAAAAAAAGATTAAAAAGTTAAATCAGAAAATAGAAAGAAAAAGAGTGATTTAATGAGAAGAAGAGAATTAAAAAATATTGAATGGGGACTGCTAATAGTTGCAATCCTCCTTTCAATAATAGGGTTAGTTGCACTATTTTCAGCAACGCAGGAAGCTGGATATGATGAATTCAAAAAACAAATAGTATGGCTTGTTGTAAGTATAGCAATTATGGTAATAGTTATGCTAATAAATTATGAACTATTAGTAAAACTATCACCAATTTTTTATGGAATATGTATATTACTATTAATAGGAGTACTATTTACGGAACCAATAAATGGAGCAACAAGTTGGTTTGACATAGGAGGATTTTCATTACAACCATCAGAATTTGCAAAAATAATAGTAATACTATTTTTAGGACTTATAATATCAAAAATCCAAGAAAGATATATGGAAGATATAAACAAACCAACTAGGCTATTAATAATATTATCAGTCATAGCACTTCCTTTAATATTAATAGTAATACAACCAGACTATGGAACAGCAATGGCTTTTTGTATAGCAGTTGCTATGATGTTATTCACATCAGGAATAGATAAAAAATATATAATAGGAGCTATTTTAATAGCAGGCATATTAATACCAATATTATATAATTTTGTATTACCACAACACGCAAAAAGAAGAATAGAGATATTCTTAAATCCAGAATCAGATCCACGTGGAAGCGGATATAACATAATACAATCAAAACTAGCGATAGGAGCAGGTCAACTAACAGGAATGGGATTATTAAAAGGAAACCAAACACAGTTAGGATATTTATATCCAAAAACAACAGACTTTATATACTCAGTAATCAGTGAAGAAATGGGGTTTATAGTAGCGCGGAACTATTATTGTATTATATGTATTTCTGGTAACAAAGGCATTATATATAGCAAAAACAGCAAAAGATAATACAGGTTCAATAATAGCATCAGGAATTGCAGGAATATTTTTATTTCATATGACTGAAAATATAGGAATGGTAATGGGGCTATTACCAATTACAGGTGTTCCACTAATGTTTGTAAGTTATGGTGGTAGTTCAGTTATAACAAGCTATATATTGATAGGAATATTACTAAATATTAGCAGTAAAAGGCAGAAGACGATATTTGTGAAATAGAAGAAAACTGTTTTTGGGGACGAAGGAAAAAAACAGTTTTTATATATAATAGTATATGTATATAATATGTTAAATTTTTATAAAGCTGTTTTTTTCCTCCGTCCCCAAAAACAGTTTTCTTTTAGGAGAAATATATGTATATAAAAAAATTAAAAATAGGAAATGTAGAATTAGAAAATAACTTAATATTAGCTCCAATGGCAGGTGTAACAGACCTGCCTTTTAGAAAGGTATGTAAAGAATTTGGACCAGGACTTGTATGTACAGAAATGGTAAGTAGTAAAGCAATTTTTTATGATGATTCAAAAACTAAATTGTTAATGAATACAGAAGGAGAAAAAAGACCAATAAGCATGCAAATATTTGGTAGTGATGAAGAAACAATGGGATATGCTGCTAAATATGTAAGTGAACTAGCAGATATAGTTGATATAAATATGGGATGTCCAGCACCAAAAGTAGTAAAAAATGGAGATGGAAGTAAACTATTATTAGATATAGAAAAAGCAGAAAAAGTAATAAAAGCAGTTGTAAAAAATTCTACTAAGCCAGTAACACTAAAATTAAGAAAAGGTTGGGATACAAATAATATTGTAGCAGTAGAGTTTGCACAAATGGCAGAGAAAGCAGGAGTATCTGCAATTACAATACATGGAAGAACTAGAACAGAAATGTATTCAGGAAAAGCAGATTTAGATATCATAAAAAAAGTTAAAGAAAGTGTTAATATTCCTGTAATCGGAAATGGTGACATAGTAGATGAAGAATCAGCTTTAAAAATGTTTGAATATACTGGCGTTGATGGAATAATGATTGGAAGAGGAAGTTTTGGAAATCCATGGATTTTTAAAAGAATAAAAGATTTTTTAGAAACTGGTGAAAAATTGCCAGAAGTAACACAACAAGAAAAATTGAGAGTTATAAAAAAACATATTGAGTTGGAATTGCAAGAAAAAGAAGAAATAACAGCAATTAGAGAAATGAGGAAGCATATTTCTTGGTATACTAAAAATATGCCTAATTCAAGTGAATTTAGAAATGAGATAAATAAAATAGAAGATAAAGATGAATTGATTAAGAAAATTGTTGAATTTTGCAACGAAAAAACTTTAAAGAGTAAATAAAAAGTTGTATTATAAATATAATGTAAATGATAACTAATTATCATAAAAAAGTAAGGGAGTTCCTATTTTAGGACACTCCCTTAAAGAATGTAATTTTTAAAATTATTATTACATAAGATTCATTATAATAAAGAATACAAGTATTAATAAAAATCCTATTCTTAAAAATATTAGAAACCATTATGTAATAGCCAATTTATTTTTATCAGCTATCATTTATTTTTCCTTATTTCTTTCTGAGAGTTTATTATGCTGTGTGTTTTAAAATTGCTTTTTTTTGTAATGGAACCGCCCCTAAATATACAGCTAATAATCCAATTTCTAAAACACTTAGATATGTATATAGTTTAGTTTTTGTTTTAGAAATAATTTTTTCTTTCTCCGTTTGATATTTGGCTATTTCAACAGCATTATAGTTATATTTCACAAAAGTTTCTAATAACATTAAATCTGATGATTGTATGGCTTTATCTAATTGTTATTAACTTTTGTAAAATTCATTAATGCAGTAATAAAACAAATTATTAAAGTAAAAATTATAAGATTTTTCATAACTGTTTTTATATCATTTCTGTCTATTGCTCTTTTTTTAAATGTTGTAGCAATACTACATCTCCATATACAAAATACAGTTATTCTTTGAAGAATAATAGATATAATAGCTGTTAAAATTAAGGAATCTGATTATATGGAAAGTTATCCAACACCTTTGACATGCCTAAAACCATAGTTACAAAAGTAATACAATTTACTAAATAGATTTAAACAAACATAAAAAACAAAAAAGCCGAATAAAAATTAAGTAAGAATAATTTTTAGGAGGCTTTTTAAAATGGCGAAAAAGTTAAAAAACAAAAAAATACAAACAAAATACAAGCAAAAAGATAGTACAAACAAAAGAAAAATAATTATAATAGCACTAATATCAATACTTTTAATATTATCAATAATAATTTTTATAAAAATTAGCAATAAAGCGGCTAAAACTTCAAAAATTGGAAACAATAGTACTAGTCAAGAAATTGTAGATTACGTTTTAAATATTAGTTCATATGAAGCAAAAATAGAAGTAGAAGTAAAAAGTAACAAGAATACTAATAAATATAAAATAAAGCAAACATACATAAACAATGAAAAAAATACACAGGAAGTATTAGAACCAAGCAATATACAAGGAGTAAAAATAATAAAAGAAGGAACAAATTTAAGAATAGAAAATACAAAATTAAGTTTAACAAAAATAATCGAGAATTATAAAGATATAACACAAAATAATTTAGATTTAAATACATTTATAGAAAATTACAAAAATAATCCTAATTCAAAATTTAAAGAAGAAAATGACCAAATTATAATGGAAACAGCAACATTAAATGAAAATAATTATCAGAAATACAAAAAATTATATATATCAAAACAAAATGGAAAACCAATAAAAATGGAAATAATAGATGCTAACCAAAATTCGATAATCTACATAATATATAATGAGATAGATATAAACTTGACACATACTAATATTGGGAGTGAAGAACATGATAATAAAAAGAGGAGATATGTTTTATGCTGATTTAAGCCCTGTTGTAGGTTCTGAACAAGGAGGAATAAGACCAGTTTTAATTATACAAAATGATATGGGAAATAAATATAGTCCAACAGTAATAGCAGCAGCAATAACATCACAAACAAATAAAACTAGACTACCAACACATATAGAAATAGATTCTGAAAAATGTGGATTGAAAAATGATTCAGTTGTTTTGGCTGAGCAGATAAGAACAATAGATAAAAGTAGATTAAAAGAAAAAATAGGTCATATAGAAGATGAAAATATTATAAATAGAATAAATAATGCACTTGGAGTAAGTTTTGGTTTAGAAGAATAAATCTTCTAAACCTTTAATTTTTTAATAGTTTTTATCTCTTGAAATAATTTATTAATATGCTCATTTCTTTCATTAAGAATATTTCTATAAGAGTTTAAAATTTCAGCATAATTATCAACAGTTTCATTACCTTTTAATAATATTTTCATTCCACTAAGATAGTAATTTTTCTTATCTTCATTTTTGGTGACATTACGCTTTTTATCATACTTTTCAATTTCTTCAAGTCGTTTTATATCAACTTTTAAATCCTTCAAATAATCCATAATACAAGAAATTTCATATTCAGTATCATCAATAATAACTTTCATTAAAGCCTTAACAATAATAGGATTATTTTTTCCTAATTTATGAGAGCCATCAGGTTTTGTTTCTGAAATAATAACTTGTATAGCATCTGTATTTGAAACAGGTTTTGTTTCATCTATTAAAATTTTAAGAGTATCTATAATGCCAATGTGAGACTTGTATTGTCTTTTGCTAACAATAGCATCAAATTCATCAGCAACACGAATAATTTGACCTTCATAAGGGATATCCTTTTTAGTCAGCCCATTTGGATATCCAGAGCCATTTAAGGCTTCATGATGATATATTGTACCAGCAGCATATGGCCTTAACTTTAAATCATCCATACAGATTTTGTGTCCTATTGTTGTATGTGTCTTCATAATTTTGTATTCTTCTTCAGTTAAAGGTCCATTTTTTTGTAATATACTAGAAGGAATAAACTGTTTACCAATATCATGTAGATAAGCACAAATAGTACAATATTCAGTAAAACTTTTTGTACAATGCAAATATTGGCAAATTCTACATACAATACTTGCAACATTTTCACAATGCTTTCTTGTAAAAACATCTAAGCTATCTAAAATATTTAATTGATATTGCATACTTTTATCTAAATTATATGATTTTAAACTTGTCCTATCATAAAAATCAAAAATTTCTTTAGCCATAATTGACCTCCTTTATTCTATTTCCATATCATCAGATAAATGATTATATTCGGAATTATAAGTATTTTCATTTATTTGTTCAATATTATTTTTATAATTATCCATATTTGTATATATTTTTTCAACTCTTTGCAATTGATTATAACATTCTACAATGTTTACATTACTACTTTTTTCATTTATAAATTCAATACTATAAATGCCTTCTAGATATATCAAGTAATCTAATTTGTTTATAGCATCATTTAATTCCTCAAAATTTTCTTTACCAATTATATCAAGAAGTTTAGTATTATTTCCTGTAATTCTAGCTCGTATGATTTGTTCTCTATACTTTTTGACAAATGGTCGTAAAAGATTTTTAGTTATTTGACTTGTATTACTATTTTTGATTTCATCTATACCTTTAATAGTATTTTCATCTTCAAGCATATAAATTCCCTTATTTCGCAGAATTCCTAAAGCATCAATCGCAAAAATATCAGTAATATTTTCATTTAATCTTTCATATATTGTATATTTATTATCATAAGGATTATTTTCAGTTCCATTTTTTGAACTCCCTATAGCAAAACCAGTAATAAGAGAGTTATTGAAAATACCAGTTTCAATAACATGGCAAAGTTCATGTAATAATACATAATCAAGAATACCATATTCTCCATATCTAACTGTAAAATACAAAGTTGAGTCAAAGTTCGTATAATTAAAGTTAACTGATGAAGCAATACATAGACGATTATTACATATAGAATTAAATCTGTCATTTTCTATATATGATGGATATTTTTCTAAATCATATTGAGTATAATAATATTCTTTTTTTGCTTCGTTTAACATATTTTTTCTTAAATTAATTATTTTTTCTATAATTTCTTTAGATGGAATTAATTTTTTAATTTTTCTTTTTTTAATAACATCTTCATAACAGTCTGTATAAGGATTTATAGGAGCTCCTAATGAACTAAAATATCGCATTCTAAAATTTTTTATAGATTCTTTAGTATTTTCATTTTCATTAGGATCTTCTAAAACTTTGTCATATGAAGAAGAAAAAAATTCAATATTAGATTGTTCTTCTAAAACATCAATAGAACCTAAGAAACTTTGCATAGTTTGATGATTTTTATACATAAGAAATTTTATTTTAAAAGGTAATTCTGAATAGGATTTTTCTAAAAATTTTTCACTTTTTTCATTATATATATTTTCTTTAAGTTCATGTTTCTCAAGCATAGACATTCTATAAGGCTCTAAAGTAGCTTTATAATTTTCATATTCAGTTTCCGCCAATTCAGGAGATTTAGTAGATAATTCTTTTTGCTTGCAATTTAATAAATAATCATAGTAAGATTCAAATCCTTCAATATTAGGAGCATCTGTAATATTATCATATATAAAATATTGCAAACTATTTAAACGCATTGTTATTATATTTCTATACTTTTCACCAAACAATTCACTATAAGTATCTATTATTAGTGGAATATATTTTCTTATATCATTCTCTGTAAACATCATAATTACATCCTTATTTTAATAATTCATTTTTTATTTTATTGAAATTTTCAAAATTTTCAGGAAAGCAATTTTTACCTAAATAATTTTTTATTGAATTGTCTTTAAAAATAATTTTTAATTGCCAAGTATTTCCGTCTATAAAATTATTATTGATATATTGTTCTTTCCAATTAATTGTTGTTCTCCAAAGTCGTTCTATAAAAATATCAATTTTTTCGTCATTGACTTCAATTACTTTTGACAAATTATTTAATGAATATTTTATTAAATTTTTGTTTTCTAAAATTTCTATTTTCAAATATTCTGATTGTTTAAAAGAGCCTTTTTTTATATAAAATATTTCTTTAATATTATTTTTCATATTTAGTCTCCTTATAAAATTAATAAAATTTTATCATAAATTATAAATAACTTCAATGAATAAATTGTAAAATCAAAAAAAATGTGTTAAAATGGTAACAGTTTAGTAAATTTTTGGAGGAATAATGATGTATAGAACAAAAACATGTGGAGAGTTAAAATTAACAAATGTAAATGAAACAGTAGAACTTGCAGGATGGATACAAAAAATAAGAAATTTAGGGGCAATGGTATTTATTGATTTAAGAGACCAATTTGGAATAACACAAATAGTTATAAATGATGAAGAAATACAAAAGCAGGCAAAAGAACTTACAACAGAAAGTTGTATCCACATTTCTGGAAAAGTTGTGGAAAGAAGTAACAAAAATACAAAAATTCCAACAGGTGAAATAGAAGTAATTGCAAATGAAATAGAAGTATTAGGAAAATGCAAAAATGTACTTCCATTTGAAATAAATACAGAACAAGAAGTAAGAGAAGACTTAAGATTAGAATATAGATTTTTAGATTTAAGAAACGAAAAATTGCATAACAATATTTTACTTCGTTCAAAAATCTTAAAAACATTAAGAGATAGAATGGACGAATTAGGATTTGCAGAAATTCAAACACCGATATTAGCAAATTCATCACCAGAAGGAGCAAGGGATTATTTAGTACCAAGTAGATTAAATCCAGGAGAATTTTATGCTTTACCACAAGCACCACAACAATTTAAACAATTATTAATGGTATCTGGATTTGACAGATATTTTCAAATAGCACCATGTTTTAGAGATGAAGACCCAAGAGCAGATAGAGCACCAGGAGAATTTTATCAATTAGATTTCGAAATGAGTTTTGCAACACAAGAAGATGTATTTAAAGTAATTGAAAATGTAGTACCATATACATTTGAAAAATTCACAAACTGGAAGGTTGATAAAGGACCATTTATACGTATTCCATATAGAGAAGCAATGGAAAAATACGGAATAGACAAACCAGACTTAAGAAATCCTCTTATAATACAAGATGTAACAAAATGTTTTGAAAATTCTGAATTTAAAGCATTTGAGGGAAAAACAATAAAAACAATAATAGTACCAAATGGAGCAACAGAAGGAAGAAAATTCTTTGACAAAATGACAGAGTTTGCAGTAGAAGAAGCAGGAGCTAAAGGGCTAGCATGGGCAAAATATGAAGAAAATGGAGAAGTTACAGGAGGAATATCAAAATTCATTACAGAAGAAATAAAAGAAAAATTAGAAAAAGAATATGGAATGACAAGAAATTCAAGTATATTCTTTATAGCAGATGAATTTACAACAGCACAAAAAATAGCAGGGCTAGTTAGAATTGAATTAGGAAAAAGATTAGAACTACTAGAAAAAGATGTATATAGATTTTGTTGGATAGTAGACTTTCCAATGTATGAATTATCAGATGAAGGAACAATAGACTTTAATCATAACCCATTCTCAATGCCACAAGGGGGAATGGAATCATTAGAAAATAAAGACCCATTAGACATATTAGCATATCAATATGATTTAGTATGTAATGGATATGAAATGGCATCAGGAGCAGTAAGAAACCACAACCCAGAAATAATGGTAAAAGCATTCGAAATAGCAGGATATGAAGAAGAAGATGTAAAAAACAGATTTGGAGCACTATATAATGCATTCCAATATGGAACACCACCACATGCAGGAGCTGCACCAGGAGTAGACAGAATGGTAATGTTAATAGAAGACTCACAAAACATAAGAGAAGTAATAGCATTCCCAAAAAATAAAAGAGCAAGAGACCTACTTATGAGAGCACCATCACAAGTAACAGAGCAACAATTAAAAGATGTACATATTAAGTTAGCAATTAACGAAGAATAAGCTTTGCGAATAACTTATGCGACGAAACGAAGTGAAGTCGCAATCATTGAAAAGGGCCATTAGCGAGAAAATAATAAAAGGAGAAACAAAAATGCAACACAAATATAGTCCACAAGGAGTATGCTCATATCAAATGATAATAGAAATAGAAGAAAATATAATAAAAAAAGTAACAATAGAAGGTGGATGTGCAGGAAACACAGTAGGAGTATCAAGATTAGTTGAAGGAATGAAAATAGAAGAAGCAATAAAAAGACTAAAAGGAATACCATGTGGAAACAAAGGGACATCATGCCCAGATCAATTAGCAAAAGCATTAGAAGAAATACAAAAACAATAAAATAGAAAAAGAAAAAATTAATATTAGAAAAGGGACATATATCACAAAATTAGATATGTCCCTTTATATCATAGGTATAGTTCAATTTACAACAATATAAATACTTTTTAAGCAGAAAGTATAAAATCTTTATTAGCGAGTAATATTTTTTTTATTAGCTCAATTTGATTCTTAGACAAACGAGCCATATCATCCAAATCATATAATTTACTAATAGAAATAGCGATATTTAAATCAAAATTTTCACTTGAATTTTTAGAATTTTTGTCTTTAGAGAAACCAAGTAAATAATCTATAGAAACATTGAATACTGAAGCTATTCTTGCAATAACATCAAGACGAGGGATTCTTTCACAAGTCAAATATCTACAAATTGTAACATTTGATGTACCAATTTCTTTTGCTAATTGTGTTTGAGTCATATTATTTTCATCTAACAAAACACTTAACCTATAACTAAAATTATCTATATTAAAGTCCATAGATACCTCCTATATCAATTATTATAGAACTATAACCAATGAGTTATAAAATAATTACCAAAATTATAATAAAATGAAAAATATTAACCAATTGGCAATATAAAGTGACATAAGAATAAATGTAATATAGTATATAGCAAAACAATGTAAAAAAAACAACAAACTAAATATGTAAGAAGATTTTAGTAGTTATCAAAATATGAATATAAAATTTTATTTTTTAATAAAATCATAAAAATTGCTAAAAGTATAACCTTGAGATCTTAAATAGGAAATAGAATCTTTTAAAATATCATAAGTTTTATTAACATCAGCAGTATCATGCATTAAAATAATTAATGTTCCTTTATTCTTAGCAGACTTTTTTAAATTATCTAATAATTGATTATTAGAATACTTTTTTTCAGAATCTCTATTTAAACAATTCCAATCAACATAAACATAGTCCAAATTAGATAAAATATTAAGAGCATTCTTTTTTTGCTTAGTATATATATGTGACATATATCCGATTAGGGAATCTAAATATATGAGAACAATATCCATCAATTCCAATAGCCTTTGAAATCTCTAAATCAGTTGAAATAATTTCATTTCTAAAGCTTTCCATATCTTTATATAGCAATTTATTATTATGATTATATCCATGATTAGCAATATAATGGCCTTCATCATATTCACGTTTAACTAATTCAGGATGTTCTTTTACATGTTTTCCAACAACAAAAAAAGTAGCTTTAACATTTTCCTCTTTTAAAATATCTAAAATTTTTCCAGTTGCCTTAATTGTTGGACCATCATCAAAAGTTAGATAAGCTACTTTTTCATCAGATTTTGCAATATCATCTAAAGTAGTTGTGAGAGGTATATTAAAAAAAGAAGTTTTATTTAACTCAATTGCAAAAGAAAAATGATGATTTATAGATAATAAAATCATAGATATTATAAAAAACAATAAAAAAATAAAAACAAAGTATAACAGCTTTTGTCTTTTAATAAATAGAATTTTCATATATAACACCTCATAATAATATATATGAATTCAAAAAAAAATTACTACTTAAAAAAGTAGTAATTTTTTGTTATTTTACAGATAAAGCTTCATTTTTAGTAATATATCCATATTCAAGCATTTTATTTAAAACATGATATTGACGTTTTTTAGCTAGATTTAAATTAATAGTTGGAGCATAAACAGAAGGAGCGTTAGGAACGCCAGCGAGAATAGATGCTTCATCTAAATTCAAATCTTTTGGAGATTTATTATAATAGCCAAAACTTGCCTGATAAATACCATAATAGCCATCTCCAAAATAAGAAGTATTAACATATAATTCAAAAATTTCTCTTTTAGAATAATTTTTTTCTAAATCAAAAGCAGCGAAAATTTCAGCAATTTTTCTTATCCAAGAACGCTCTTGAGATAGAACAACATTTTTTGCAACTTGCTGAGTTATTGTGCTTCCACCTTCTCGAAATTCGCCATTTTTAATGTTTGTATAAAAAGCTCTACAAATAGCAATAAAATCAACAGGACCATGGTCATAATATCTATGGTCTTCAACACTTATTACAGCATTTCTATAATATGAAGACATGTCCTCAAATTTAACAAAATTTTCTTTATTTGTAATTTCATCAACTCTAGTAATTAGAGGTTTTTCTTTTAATGCTTTTACATAGTAAAAATGTCCTACTAAGAAAACAAACGAACATATTATAATTACTAGTACAATAATTGCAATAAATAATTTTCTTATAAATTTCATATATAAAACCTTTCTTTTTTTACATTATACAATAAAAAATAAAAAAAGCAAAGCCCCCCAAAAAAAGAGAGCAAAATTTTAGTTACTAAAACATTAGTAACTAAATTGTAAATATTATGTCCTAACATATATGAAATTCATTATTTATTCCTAAATCTATTTTTAAACTTTGTAATAAATCATTTAAAACTTTTTCTCTATTTATTGATGTATCAATGCATTTGAAACCATATTTATTACAATCTTTAATTATTTTTTGCTCAATAGGTTTATAAAAGTCCATATGTTTTAGAATTTCCTCATCACTTCTTCTAGTAGTCCAATCTGCCATATCATCATATTTTCTGCAATTTTCTAAAATTTTTTCTGATGTTAATTTAGAATTAACAAAATAATATACAATAGTATTTTCTAAATTAAAATATTTAACTAAATCTTTTGGCATAATAGAATCAGCATTAATAATGAAGCCTAAATGTTTTCCATTTTTATTTATATTTTTTTCAATTAATAAGTTCAAAAATTGTGGCAATTTATTTTCACTTAGATTATCATGGATAAATCCTATTGGAATATCTTTAATGGTCTTTTGCAAAGCTGATATAATAGTATCAACTTCAATAATTTGATAATTAGAAAATTCTTTTTGTATCATTCTTGAAAAAGTAGTTTTTCCTGTTCGACATATTCCTAAAATCATAATATTTTTCATTATTAAATCTCCTTTCCAGTTTGAAATATTTGATTTACAAGATTAATACTTTCTTGTAGCAAATTTTCCAAATTATTATAAGGTTCTTTATTATATTCTAAATTATATAACCAATCTAAATATCTTGTTCTTTCTGCATATTCGGGTCTACCATAAATACATTTTCTACTTTTTAACCAATATCCAAATTCTACATTTGTAGTAAGACCTAGCATATCAGGGAAGTGTCTAGGAACCCAAAATAATATAATAGTACTATTTAAATATGCTTCTCTTTCCCAATTAACTTGTTCAATATAATTATTAAATTTAAAATCAGAAGAATATTCTGGAACAAAAACAGTTCCATCGAAATTTAAATTCTTTAATATTTTTAGTGCGTCTGCTCTCCAACTCAATATACTATTATCTCTAGGGGTAGGACCACATAAAGAAATTGACTTTTGATTTGGAATAATAGTATCACCATAGTATTTTATATTCATATTTTAATCTCCTAACTTTTTAAATAAATCTTCAAATATTTTTTTACTGTTCAAATAATTTACAACATTAATTAAATGATGATTATTATTAAATACATAAGAAGTATCATCATTTATATTAGGACAAGCTGTTTCAACCGTTTCAAACCAATTTTTATTTATAAGATATGCTATAACACTAATATCCCAAAGAATTCGCCTTTCTTGAATTCCATGAATACCATCATTATAAAATCTTTGGCATAAATAATCACATAACTCACTTTTTCCTTTTAAGAAATGTTCTAATTCATATATAGAAGTACTCAAATTTGATGCTACATTTTTACAAGGCATAATAGTAAGTTTTACTTTAGACTCAAAAACAGCTCTTACAGCAGCAATATCTTGCCTAAAATTAAATTCCTTATTATCATTACTTAAAAAGCTATTACCACCAAGCCAAATAACTTCTATTTTATCAATAATTTTAGAATCTTTTTGGATAGCTAATGCTACATTAGTTATTGCGCCTATTGCTAATATATAAGTTTTATCATTTTTATTTGCAATTTCTATAATTTTATTTACAGCATCATTTTCTTCCTGATTGAAATCTTTAAAATAATCAGTAGCACCTCTAAAAACTTTATTATGAGTTTCAAAATTTAGCCAATTACATATTTTTATGACTTCATTATAACTTTTTTCTGTTCCTTCTTCAATTGATATATCATTATCATGATGAAAAGGTGCAATAGTGATAGCCTCTACATTAAACTTATCTTTTGATTTTAATAAATATGCAAGAGCAAATTGGTCATCACATTCATTAAAAATATCAGTATCTAAAATTACATTCATTTTTTTATTTATGACTTCAGTTTTATAATTTGAAGAAATTCTCTCATATATTTCTTTCCAATTAGATACTCTATCAAAAGAATCTTCTTTTTGATTATATCTAGTATTCATTGTATAAACTTTAATACCACTTTGAATTAAATCTATACAAATTGAAATACTATCTTCAATCATTACATCAATATCATATTTTAAACATTCCTGAGATTTTGCATGTTTATCATAAACATTTGTTAATATTAATTTATCATAAATAATATTATGATTAGATAACCAGTCAGTTGTTAGTTTCCAAGCATCAGTATAATCACCATTGTTTCTTCCAGATATAATATAAATTTCATTTCCATCATTTTTCAACTTTTGAATATAATAAGGTGCATCCTTAAGAGGTTTAAAAGTTTTAGCAAATTTTTCAATATTAGCACTATAAAAACTTTTTTCTTCTTCATCTGACCAATCAAACATACCATTTCTTACATATTCAGGATTTTCATTTACAATTCCAGTATTTCTTAGTTCTTTATCATGTTTTATATATTCTTTTAGTAATGTATCATTAAAATTTGCAATTACATTATCAATATCAATACCTATTTTCATCTATATCCTCCGATTTAATATTATACAATAAAAATATAGCATAACTGAAAAATATTTACAACTAAAACTGACAAAAAAATACAATGCTAATACAAACAAAAATTTGTTAAAAGTATTGACATTTTCTAATTATATTTATATAATGGGCAAAGAGAATAGAAGAAAAGCAGAATGTAGATATATTTGCCTTAATAATAGCATGAGGTATATAATATAGAATATAAAAATAAAAAGTCAAGTAGGAGTGAGAAAATGAAAGAACAATTTTTAGAATTATTAAAACAAGTCAAAAGAGAAGGGATAGAAGAATTAATAGAATTTATAGAAAAAACAGACTTTTTTAAAGCACCAGCAAGCACAAGATTCCATGGAGATTATGAAGGTGGACTAGTAGAACATAGTATGAAAGTATATGAAATATTAAAACACAAAGTAGAAACAAACATAGAACCATTACAAATAAATCCAGAAACATTGATAATAGTTCCACTATTACATGATTTATGCAAAGCCAATTTCTATAAAATAGATTATAGAAATGCAAAAAATGCATTAGGAGTATGGGAGAAAGTACCATATTACACAATAGAAGACACAATACCATATGGACATGGAGAGAAGTCAGTAATGATGATAACTGAATATATAAAATTAACACCAGAAGAAAAATATGCAATACGTTGGCATATGGGATACACAGAACCAAAAGAATTATACAATACAATAGGAGCAGCATACAAAAAGTATCCATTAGCATTATTGATGCATGAAGCTGACTTAGAAGCAACATATTTTTATGATATATAATGTCCCATTGGGGACGTTTCTGTTTGGGACTTTTTGTCCCATCTGGGACATATCTGTTATAAAAAACAAAGGAAGGGAAGAAAAATTATGCTAGCATATATAAAAGGAACACTAGAGATGAAAATGACAGGATATATAGTTATTGATGTAGGGGGATTAGGATACAAAATATTTATGTCAGACTCAGGAATAGAAAAACTAGGGGACATAGGAAAAACAGTAAAAGTACATACATATTATAGAGTTAGAGAAGATGATATAAGCATATATGGATTTAACACATTAGAAGAATTAAAAATGTTTGAATTATTAATATCAGTAAGTGGAGTAGGAGCAAAAACAGCATTAGCAATGTTAGCTGTATGTGAACCAACAGACTTTGCTTTAGCTGTAATAACAGAAGATATAAAAACACTAACACAAATACCAGGAATTGGAGCAAAATCAGCACAGAGAATAGTATTAGAACTAAAAGATAAGATAAAGAAAGAACAACAAATACAAGAGTTAACAGAAGCATCAAAAGGAACAAAAACTAAAGTAGAAATAGCAATAGAGAATAGCCAAAAAGTTGAAGAAGCAATTGCTGCACTTCAAGTATTAGGATATAACAAAAAAGAAATAGAAAAAGCATTTGAGAAAATAGAAAAAGAAGAATTATCAACAGAAGATTTAATAAGAAAAGGCTTATATGTTTTAGGCAAATAGTGTCAAAAGGGACGCCCTTTTTTGACACAAATTAGATTTAGTAGATAAGAATTTTTGAATGACGATTAATTGAGCAATGTTTAGTGAAAGGAGAAAAAATGAATAGTAATGAGCCACTTGCATATAGAGTAAGACCAAGAACACTAGAAGAATATATTGGACAAGAACATGTACTAGCAAAAGATAAAATATTATATAGAACAATAAAAGCAGACAGATTATCAAGCATAATACTATTTGGACCTCCTGGATGTGGAAAAACGTCATTAGCAAAAGTAATAAGTGAAACAACAAAATATAAATTTTATAAAATAAATGCAGTAACAGCAGGAGTTTCTGACATAAAAAAAGTAGTTGAAGAAACCAAAAATTTTATGATAAATCCAACAGGAAAAAGTATACTATTTATAGATGAAATTCATAGATTTAATAAATTGCAACAAGATGCTTTACTTCCATATGTAGAAAATGGGCTAATAATTTTAATTGGAGCAACAACAGAAAATCCATATTTTGAAGTAAATAAAGCTTTAATATCAAGGTCAATGGTAGTAAAATTAGAGCCACTAACTGAAGAAAATATATATAATATACTAAAAAATGCAATTAATAGAAAAGATGGACTAGGAGAATATAATATAAAAATAGAAGATAAAACATTAAAAAAACTTGCATCAATATCAAATGGAGATGTAAGAACAGCACTAAATGGATTAGAAATTGCAGTACTTACAACAAATATGGACAGCAATAGCTATATACATATAACAGATGAAGTAATAAAAAATTGTGTACAAACTAGAAAGGCAATATTTGATAAAAATGGAGATACACATTATGATAATATAAGTGCATTCATAAAATCTATGAGAGGTTCAGATGCAGATGCAACATTATTTTATCTAGCACGAGCACTAAATGGGGGAGAAGATCCAATGTTCTTAGCAAGAAGAATAGTAATATGTGCTTCAGAAGATGTAGGAATGGCAAATCCAAATGCATTAGTAGTAGCAAATTCAGCAATGCAAGCAGTACATATGGTAGGAATGCCAGAAGCTAAATTAATATTAGCAGAAGCGGCAGTATATATTGCAACATCTAAAAAATCAAATGCAACATATTTAGGAATAAACAGAGCATTAGAAGATGTGGCAAATAAAAATACTGGAACGATACCAATGCATATAAGAAATGCACCAGTTGAAAATATGAAAGAGTTTGGATATGGACAAGGATATTTATATCCACATGATTTTCAAGGACATTGGGTAGAACAACAATATTTGCCAGATGTAATGATTGGAACTAAATATTATATAAAAGATGAAAATATTGATTAAAATCCATAAACTTAAAATTTTTTATAAAACAAATAGTAATATTTTTTATTTCTTCTCATGCTTTCCCACTGAAACTGTAACAATGCTGACGCATTTAACAGTTTTCAGTGGTCCCCACGTAGCATTCGTAAAAATAAAAAGTATTGCTATTTGAATAATAAATTATAATATAAGTTGTGGATTGAAATAAATATTGATTAAAATAATAAAAAATGGAAAACCTACTTATTAGAGAGTAGGTTTTTTGTTGTAAAAGTTAGTTATACAAAACGAAGTGGAGCTATTATGTTTAAAAAAAATATAAAAAAAATAATTATTGGATTTTTAGCAGGTATAATAAGTCGGATTTTTTTCAACAGGAGGAGGGCTAATATTAGTTCCAGGATTTATATATCTTTTAAAAATAGAACCACAGAAAGCAAGAGGAACATCTGTATTTTGTATATTACCAATGGTAATAGCAAGTAGTTTTTTTTACTATAAAGGAAACTTTATAAACTGGAATACAGCAATATTATGTGGTATAGGAGGAGCTATTGGTGGATATATAGGAGCAAAACTCCTAAAAAAATTACCAGATAGATTTTTTAAAATTGCATTTACTTTTTTTCTAATTTATGTGTCTTATAAAATGTTATTTAAATCTTAGTAAACTTAAATAATAGAATTATTAATATATAAACATTTTAGTTATTGTATAAGTTTAAGATTAATTGCTAACAGTTAATTAAAATATTAAAGAAAGCTCGGAGAATTTTTATGAAAGAAATAATAATAGGTCTTGTTTCAGGAATTGTAAGTGGAACTGGAATGGGTGGAGGAACAATACTGATTTTTTTACTCACATTTATATGTGGTATAGAACAGCACATAGCACAAGCAACAAATTTAATATTTTTTATTCCAACATCAATTATAGCAATAATTGTAAATATAAAAAATAAAAATATAGATTTAAAATTGGCAATAATGATATCTATAATGGGAGTACTAGGAGCTATACTAGGAGCTAATTTATCAGTACATACAGATGTACAAACATTAAGAAAATTTTTTGGAATATTTTTAGCAATAATTGCCATTCATGAAATATATACCATTATAAAAGAGTATAAAAAAAAGAAAATTAGGAAAAATAAAGAAAATAATAAATAAAGAAAGGATGATAAATATGAAATTTGCAAAAGGTTTATTAGTAGGAGGACTAATTACAACAGGTTTAATAATGATGTATAATGATA
Source organism: Clostridia bacterium (assembly GCA_022793875.1). Classification (GTDB taxonomy): domain Bacteria; phylum Bacillota; class Clostridia; order TANB77; family CAG-508; genus CAG-269. Next base: position 24,198 of record JAAWDR010000006.1, on the reverse strand, counting down.
CAAATATGATAGACAAAAATAAAATGATGAGAAAAGGAAGAAAAATAGCAAAAAAAATGGGAATAATGTAAAACAAAGGGATAAAAGACCTGGTCTATTATCCCTAATTTTTTACTATTTGCAATGTTTTTCTTCTTTTTCACATTCACATTTATCTTCGAAACAATCTTCGTACATTTCTTCTTTATGACAAGGTTTTTTATCATCTATAAAACAATCACATTTATCGCATTTATCACCTTTTAAGCATTTACCTTCATGATGGCATTTTGCACAAACTTTAATTTTTTGAGTATTATTTGCCCAAATTTGAATTGCATAATGTCTGTTAGGACAAAGAGGTCCAAAAACAAATTCTCCTTCTTCATCTGTAAAAGTATGACCGATAGGTCTTCTTTCTTCTTTACCACAATCATATACAATCTCTGTTAATTTTACAACAGCATCACGAACTGGCTCTTTGAAACAGTTTTTTATAACTCCATAAATAACATCTCTGTTATCCTCTGGTAAAGTTATATCTAAATCAAATTGTTTACCACCAGAAATAAGACCATCGATATCTATTTCTGGACAACAAGGTTTTTTACCTTCCATTTCCATAATACATACATCCCTTCATTTTGTTGATTTTTTTCAAACTATATGTTTGATTAATATATAATATGTAGAATATTAAAAAAAGTGTCGGAAACTAAATATTATGTTAAAAAAGTATTAAATAAAAAAATAGTAAGAAATATCAAGAAGTACCTTGATATTTGTTTATTTTTGGGGTAAAATATACCTGAAAAGAAAAAGAAAAGAAGTTAAAATGGAAGTATTTGAATATATATTGATAGGAGGATTATATTTATGGGAAGAACAACAGATGAAATAAGAAAAAAAATACAAATAAAAGAAGAAAAACTAGACAGAAAATTAACAAAAGAAGAAAGACACAAAATCACAAAAAATGTAAAAAGAAAAGTAGCAAGAGAAAATCTAGTAAGAGGGGTATTCATGGCTATAGGAATATCAATTGGTGCTGGAGGACATGCACTTTTAACAGCAGGAAGTAATGAAAATACAAATAAAAATCAAGTAGAAAGTGAAATGAATTTAGAAGACCAAAATGATAGACAAGAATTTGTAAATAGCTTAAAAGTTGACACAGTTCCAATAAATATAGAAAATCAACTAACAGAAGAGCAAATTAGAGAGAATGTAGAAAAAGAAATAAATGAGTTAGAAACACCAGAAGAAATTTTAAATTATGTCAAAGATATATGGGCTAATGAATATAACACACAAAATAATGAAGATATAACAAAAGAACAGGTGAAATTTTATAAAGAAAGAGAAACAGTAAATGTATTTAGAGATACAGCTACAAATGGAGACACAATATTAAGAGAAGGAAAAGAACATAGCAACATAAATACAGATGCAGGAGTAATAACAGCCTATATAAATAAAACAGACAATAACACTAAACAAAAAATAATTAATTATTTTGGTATTTATCAAACATTATATTCTATGGATGAAAATGTAGAAAAATATGAAGATAATTTATTAGTAGACTTAGCATCAATAATAGATTGTGGAATAGATTGGTCAGTTGTAATTAATCAAGAAGAAACAGAATATAGTGTGAAACAAATATATATAAATAGATTAATTGATGCAGTTACAGAATATGAAAGTAGAAAAACAAAAGAAATAGAACAGAATAGTGGAGAAATTGAATTATAATAACTAAATAAAAAATGTATAAATTACCACTCTTTAGCAAACAATAAAACAAAAAATTATTGTTTATAAGGAGTGGAATTTTTTTGAAAGATAATAGAAAACTAAAAATAAATGGAACCATATTAGAAAAAAGTCAATTAGAAAGCTACTTAGAAAAAATAGCATCTAGCCATAATATAACAACAAAATCACAAAAAGACACATATCCAATACCACAAATGCTAGAAAACTATAGAACAATAAAAGAAGTATATCAACTATTAAATGAACACTTAAAATTAGGAATAAATATACATCCAGCAGGAGAATGGCTATTAGACAACTTTTATATAATAGAAGAAACAGTAAAACAAATACAAAAAGAATTACCATTAAAAAAATATATAAATTTTGTAGGAATATCAAATGGAGAATATAAAGGATTTGCAAGAATATATGTATTAGCTTCAGAAATAGTAGCATATTCTGAAAACAAAATAGAAAGAGGAAACTTAGAAGATTATTTAATAAGTTACCAAAATAAAAAAACATTAAGCATGGATGAAATATGGAATATAGGAATGTTTCTACAAATAGCAATAATAGAAAACATAACAGATGTATGTAGTAAAATTTATAGTAGTCAAATGCAAAAATATAAAGCAGAAAACATAGCAGAAAGACTAATAGAAAACAAAGAAAAAATAGATGTAAAATGCAAAAATAACAACACAAAAATGCCAAAAGAAATGTTTGATAATATGAAATATCCATTTATAGAATATATGTCATATATTTTAAAAAGATATGGAAAAAAAGCAAATGCATATTTAAAGATATTAGAAGAAATAGTAGAGAAATTAGGAACCACAGTATCTGACGTTATAAAAAGAGAACACTTTGAAATAGCAATCCAAAAAGTTTTAATTGGAAATAGTATAACAAGCATAAAAGAAATACAAAGAATAAACTTTTTAGAAATCTTTGAAAAAATTAATGGAGTAGAAGAAATCTTAAAACAGGACCCAGCAGAAGTATACAGCAAAATGGATTATAAAACAAAAGAATATTATAGAGGAAAAATAAAAGAAATAAGCAAAAAAACAAAAATATCAGAAATATATATAGCAAGAAAAATGCTAGAAATCTCTAAAGAAAGCTACGAAAAAGAAGGAATAAATAAAAAGGCACACATAGGATATTATCTGATAGATAAAGGAATAAATGATTTATATAATAAATTAGAATATTATCAAAAAACAGAACAAACACCAAAACAAAAAGTAAAAAATTATATTTTAGTAATATCAGTTTTAAGTATATTAGTATCAATATTTTTAAGTTATTTATTAAATTTGAAAATTCAAAACATAGCAATATCAATATTAAGTTTCATACTATTTTTAATACCATCAAGTGAAATTATAATTCAAATAGCCCAATATATTTTAAACAAAACGGTTAAACCAAAATTAATACCAAAAATAGACTTTTCAAAGGGAATAGATAAAGAAAACTCTTGTATTGTAGTAATTCCGACAATAATAAAAAATAAAGAAAAAGTACAAGAAATGTTTGAAAACTTAGAAAGATATTATTTAGCGAATAAATCTGAAAATCTATATTTTGCATTATTAGGAGATTGTTCACAAAGTGGAGTAAAAGAAGAAAAATTTGACGAAGAAGTAATAAATTCTGGAAAGCAAGAATGCAAGAGATTAAATGAAAAATATGAAAATGAAGAATTTCCAATATTTAATTTTATATATAGAGAAAGGCAATGGAACGAAAAAGAAAATTGCTATTTAGGATGGGAGCGAAAAAGAGGATTATTAAATCAATTTAATGAATATATAATACATCAAAAAAATCCATTTATAATAAATACAATTCAAGACAATCTAGAAAGAAATAAAACAAAAGAAATATTAAGAAATATCAAATATGTAATAACATTAGATGCAGACACAGATTTAATTTTGAATTCAGCATTAGAATTAGTAGGAGCAATGTCACATATTTTAAATGAACCAATAATAGATGAACAAAAAAATATAGTAGTAGAAGGATATGGAATAATGCAACCAAGAGTTGGAATTAATTTGGATATAAGCTATAAAACACTATTTACGAAAATATTCTCTGGAGCAGGAGGTATAGATAATTATACAAATGCCATTTCAGACATATATCAAGACAATTTTAAGGAAGGAATTTTTACAGGAAAAGGAATATATGATTTAAAAGTTTTTTCAAGAGTAATGAAAAATGCAATACCTGAAAATACAGTATTAAGTCATGACTTATTAGAAGGATCATATTTAAGGTGTGGACTAGTTTCAGACTGTATTCTAATGGATGGATACCCTACTAAATATACTAGTTTTATGAATAGACTTTCAAGATGGATTAGAGGAGATTGGCAAATAATTAGATGGTTAGGAAGAAAAAGCCCATTAAATCTGTTATCAAAATATAAAATATTTGATAATCTTAGAAGAAGTTTATTTGAATTATCAATCTTAGTTGCATTGATATATTTATGTATAATAAAAATAGCAAACCACACTAAATATACAGGATTATCAATACTATTTTTAGGAACTTTAGTGTTGCCATATATACTAGAATTACTAAATTATCTAATAGGAAAAAAAGAAGGAGAAGAAAAGCAAAAAGTATTTACACCAAAAGTTTCTGGATTAAAAGGAATATTTTTAAGAACAATAATTACATTAGGATGCTTACCATATAAAGCATATGTAAGCTTAAAAGCAATAACAAAGACTTTATATAGATTAACAATAAGTCATAAGAATTTACTTGAATGGACAACATCAGAAGAAGCGGAAAAACAAGCAAAAACAGATATATTATCATATAACAAAAATATGTTAATAAACATCATATTAGGAATAGTAGCAATAATATTATATATACCACAAAAAAGTGTAATAGCTCTAATTTTAGGAGTTTTGTGGATTATTACTCCAAGTATAATGTGTTATATAAGCAAAGAGAAAAAAGAAAAGAAATCAATAGAAGTATTAGATAAAAAAGAACAAGAATATGTTCTTGAAATAGGAAGAAAAACCTGGGCATTTTTTGAACAATACTTAAATGAGGCAAACAATTATTTAATACCAGACAATTATCAAGAAGATAGAAAAAACAAAATTGTAGGAAGAACATCATCAACTAATATTGGATTATCATTACTTGCTGTAATTTCAGCAAATGATTTAGGATATATAGATTACAATAAATCAATACAATTCATAGAAAAAATAATTTATGTAATAGACAGTTTACAAAAATGGAATGGGCATTTATATAATTGGTATAACACGAAAACCAAAGAACCATTAATTCCTAGATATATATCAACAGTAGATAGTGGGAATTTTGTTGGATATTTATATGTAACAAAAACATGGCTAGAAGAAAGAACAGAAAATAAAGAACTAATAGAAATTGTAGATAAATTAATTAAAAATACAGACTTTTCTTATTTATACAATAAAGACCAGAGATTATTTTCAATTGGATTTAATATAGAAGAAAATAAACTAACAAACTCATATTATGATTTATTGGCATCAGAAGCAAGGCAAGCAAGTTTAATAGCAATAGCAAAAAAAGATGTACCAGCAAAACATTGGAGCTCACTAAGTAGAACATTAACAACATTAGGAAAATTTAAAGGATTAATATCTTGGTCAGGAACATCATTTGAATATTTAATGCCAAACATAAATATTCCAAAATATAAAGGAAGTTTATTAGATGAATCATGCAAGTTCATGGTAATGAGCCAAATGGAATATGCAAAAAAATTACAAATACCATGGGGAATATCAGAAGCAGCATTTAACTTAAAAGATTTACATTCAAATTATCAATATAAAGCATTTGGAATACCTTGGTTAGGCTTAAAAAGAGGATTAGCAGATGAAATGGTAGTTTCTTCATATGGAAGTGTATTAGCAATAGTAGATTTTCCAAAAGAAGTATATCAGAACTTAAAAAGATTAGAACAATATGGAATGTATGGAAAATATGGATTTTATGAATCAATAGACTTTACGCCAGAAAGAGTAGAAAAAGGAAAAAAAGCAAGTATTGTAAAAACATATATGGCACATCACCAAAGTCTAATTTTATTATCAATAAACAATCTATTTAATAATAATATTTTGCAAAAAAGGTTTATAAAAAATCCAGAAATAAATGCAGTAGATATATTATTACAAGAAAGAATGCCAGATACAGCAATAATAACAAAAGAGAGTAAAGAGAAAGTAGAAAAACTAAAATATATTGATTATGAAGATTATATTAAAGATACTTATAAGAAGATAGATGAAAGACTAATCAGAGGAAATGTAATATCAAGTGAAAATTATTCTATTGCAATGAACCAAAAAGGCGAAGGAGTAAGTATTTATAATAACAAATTAATAAACAGATTCAAAAATACAGAAGATTACTCACAAGGAATATTTTTCGCTATTAAAGATATTAAAACAAAAGAAATTTGGGGTTCAAATTATACAGAAAGTAACAAATATCAAATTAGTTTTATGCCAGATAAAATAGAACAAGAAATGATTAATAGAAATATTAAAACAAAAATAGAAACAATAATAGCACCAGATGAACCTGTTGAAATAAGGAAAGTGACTTTAGAAAATTTAGGGAATGAAGAAGAAATATTAGAAATAACTTCTTATTTTGAACCAGTATTATCAAGTAAAGAACAAGATTATGCACATCCTGCTTTTAATAATTTATTTTTATTATTTGATTACGAAAACGAAACAAATAGTATTATAGTAAGAAGAAGAAAAAGAAGTGAAAACGAGCAAGAAATATATATGGGAGCAAACTTATACACAAATAGTGAAACAATTGGGGATTTAGAGTATGAAATAGATGCTGAAAAGTTCATTCGGAAGAGGAAATATAGGAACACCACAAATGGTAAAAAACTCAAATCCTCTTTCAAAAAGAATGGGACTAGTAACTGAACCAATTGTAGCACTTAAAAGAACTCTAAAAATAAGACCAGAAGAAAAAGCAACAATAAATTTAATTATATCAGTAGGAGAAGAAAAAGAAAAAACTCTAGATAATATAAAGAAATATAAAGCAGAAGAAAATATAAAAAAAGCATTTGAATTATCAAAAGCAAAAAATGAAGCAGAAGCAAGGTATCTAAGAGTAAAAGGAAAAGAAATAAGGAATTATCAAAAAATATTATCATATATCATATTTAATAATCCAACTAAAAAAATTAATCTTGAAAAACTACCAAAAAGAAAATATCAGCAAAATGAACTTTGGAAATATGGAATTTCAGGAGATATACCAATAATCTTAGTAAGAATTAAAGACTTAAATGACTCATATGTAGTAAAAGAAGTATTAAAAGCTTATGAATTTATTAGAACAAAGAATTTTGAAACAGAATTAGTAATAATAGATGAAGAAAAACATAGTTATGAAAACTATGTAAGAGAAGAGATAGAAGGTTTAATTTTAAATAGTCAAATGGCATATTTAAAAAATATAAGGGGAGGAATTTTTGAAGTATCAAAAAATGAAATAAGTAAAGATGATTTAGAACTATTAGAATTTGTTGCATCAGTCATAATTGATAGTAGTAAAGGTGGAATTGAAAATGCACTTAAAGATTTAGAAGAAGAATATATTGAAAAATATAAAGAAATTGGAAATGAAAGAGAGAATATAATCATCAAAACAGAAAATCAAGAAAATATAGATATATTACAAAACCCAGAAAGATTAAAATATTATAATGAATATGGAGCATTTTCAGAAGATGGAAAAGAATATCTAATAAAAATAAATAAAGAAAATAGACTGCCAACAGTATGGTCACATATTATGGCAAATGACAAATTTGGAACATTAGTTACAGAAAATATGGGAGGATACACTTGGTACAAAAACAGTAGACTAAATAGAGTAACTTCATGGGGAAATAAATCAAATATAGATATTCCATCAGAAATAATTTATTTAAAAGATTTAGAAAGTAAAGAAGCCTGGTCACTAGGTCTAAATCCTATGCCAGATGATAAAAATTATAATGTTGTTTATGGCTTTGGATATACAAAATATTTACACAAAAATGATGGTATAGAACAAGAATTAGAAATATTTGTACCAAAAGAAGATAGTATAAAAGTTGGGATTTTAACTTTAAAAAATATGAATTTAAATAGAAAAAGGTTAAAGCTAGTTTATTATATGAAGCCAGTTTTAGGAGAAGATGAAATAAAATCAAATGGGTATATAGATTTAAATTATGACAAAAATAATAATATTATTTGTAGTAGAAATTTGTATAATACAGAATTTGAAAATGATATTATATATGTGTCAAACAGTGAAAAAATTAAAAGCTATACAGGGGACAAAAAATTCTTCTTTGGAAAAGGAAATCCATCAAATCCAGAAGGATTGAAAAAGCCAAGTCTAAATAATGAAAATAGTTTAGGTAAAGAACCATGTATAGCATATGAAATAGAAGTAGAATTAGAAAGTTTATCAGAAAAAGAAATTGTATTTACTTTAGGAGCAGAAGAATCAATTATTGATAGTAAAAACATTGCTTATAAATATAGTAAAGTACAAAATTGTAAACAAGAATTAGAAATTGTAAAAAATTACTGGAAAGAGCTATTAGGAAGAGTTCAAGTATATACTCCATTAGAGTCAGTTAATATAATATTAAATGGATGGTGTATTTATCAAATTATTCAAAGTAGATTACAAGGAAAAACAGGATTTTATCAATCAGGTGGGGCATATGGATTTAGAGATCAATTACAAGACACAATAGGACTAAAATATCTAGAGCCAGAATATTTAAAAAATCAGATAATAAAACATAGTGAACATCAATTTATAGAAGGAGATGTAGAACACTGGTGGCATGAAGAAACAGGAAGAGGAATAAGAACTAAATTTTCAGATGATTTATTATGGCTTGTATATTTAACATGTGAATATATAGAATTTACTGGAGATTATTCAATTTTAGAAGAAAAAACACTATATTTAACTGGGCAAGTATTAGGAGAAAATGAAGATGAAAGATATGACAAATATAATAAATCAAATGAAAAAGGAACAATATTTGAACATTGTATAAAAGCAATAGAAAGAAGTTTAAATTTTGGTGAAAATGGAATTCCTAAAATAGGAAGTGGTGACTGGAATGATGGATTTAGTAATGTTGGACCAAAAGGTAGAGGAGAAAGTGTATGGCTAGGATTTTTCTTGTATAATATATTAGAGAGATTTATTAATATAATTAAACATGTTGAAGTAAAAAATAGTGATTCAGAAACAAAAATTCAAACATCAGATATTAATGAGCAAAACTCAGAAAAAGAAAATCAGATAATAGATAACAAAGTTCAAAGCTTTATAGAAAAATATGAAAAAGTTATGCAAGAACTAAAAAGAGCACTAAACACAAATGGATGGGATGGAAGATGGTATAAAAGAGCATTTATGGATGATGGAAACATTTTAGGAAGTATGGAAAACGATGAATGTAGAATAGACAGTATAGCACAAAGCTGGAGTACAATATCAAATGCTGGAGACAATGACAAAAAATATATAGCAATGGAAAGTTTAGAAAATCATTTAATAGACAAAGAAAATGGAATAATAAAATTATTAGACCCGCCATTTGAAAATGGGAAACTAAATCCAGGATATATAAAATCATATTTACCAGGAGTAAGAGAAAATGGTGGACAATATACTCACGCAGCAATTTGGGTAATAATTGCAGAAGCAATATTAGGATTTGGAGATAAAGCAACAGAACTATATAGAATGATAAATCCAATAGAACACTCAAGGACTAAAGAAAGTGCAAAAAAATATAAAGTAGAACCATATGTAATTCCAGCAGATATATATGGAGCAAATAATTTAGCAGGTCGTGGTGGTTGGACTTGGTATACTGGTTCATCAAGTTGGTATTATAAAGCTGGTATAGAAGTTATTTTGGGACTAAAAGTAAAAGATGGGATTATGAGTATAGAACCATGTATTCCTAAAGAGTGGAAGGATTATAATATAAAATATAAATGGAAAAATAGTTTTTATAATATTGTTATTAAAAATCCTAATGGAAAAAATTCAGGAGTTGAAAAGGTGTTTCTAAATGGAGTTGAAACTGATAATGCTATTAGACTTCAGGATAATGGTATTTATAATGTTGAGATTATAATGTGAGACAAGTGGGACAGTGCAAAATTGTCTCACATTTTTTGTCGAAATTTGTATGTTTTATTTGGAAAAATTAAAATGATACTTTTGTTTAGTACAGAAAACAAAAAAATGGAAAGATTAAAATTTGTTTAATACACTGGACAAAAATATTGACAAAATGGGAAAATAATTGTATAATACAATTAGAAGAGAGGAAAATATATGATTATTCGTGAAAAATATTTATCTAAAATTAGACCATTTTACGATCAAGACTTGATAAAAGTAATAATGGGAGTAAGAAGATGTGGAAAATCTGTTCTATTATTACAAATAATAGAAGAATTAAAAGAAAAAGGAATACCAGAGTCTCAGATAATATATATAAACTTTGAATATGAAGATTATGCTTTTATAAAGAACGATATGGATCTGCATAATTATGTCAAAGAAAAAATAATAAACAAAGATAAATATTATTTATTCTTTGATGAAATTCAAAATGTTGAACATTGGGAAAAAGCAATAAATTCATTTAAAGCATCTAAAAATGTATCAATATTTATTACTGGGTCTAATAGTGATTTATTATCAGGAGAACTTGCTACACATATAGCAGGAAGATATGTAAGTTTTAAAACTTATCCATTTACATTTAAAGAAGTATGTGAGTTAAAAAAAATAACAGACAGAAAAGATATAGAAGAAGCGTTTGAAGACTATATGACCTGGGGAGGACTACCACAAAGATTTATGATGACAGATGAGTTTCAAACAAGGACATATATGTCAGATATCTATAATTCTATATTAGTAAAAGATATTATAACTAGATTTAATATAAAGGATTTGGACTTATTTAATAGAATAGTTGAATATATACTTACAACACCATCACAGAATTTTTCAGCAGAAAATTTATCAAACTATTTTGCAAATAAAGATGATAGAGAAGTTTCAAAAACAACTTTATATAACTATTTAGAATATATGACAAAAGCTATGATGATAAATAAGGCAGATAGATATGATGTTAGAGGGAAAAGAATATTAAATGGTAAATATAAGTATTATTTAACTGATTTAGGATTTGGACAAATAATGAATGTTGGAAAAAGACCACAATTAGGAGCATATTTAGAAAATATTGTATATAATGAATTATTAACTAGAGGATATGATGTTAAAGTTGGAAACTTAGAAAAAGGAGAGATAGATTTTATAGCAACAAGATTTAAAGAGAAAATATATATTCAAGTTGCATATATTTTAGCAGATGATTCTGTTGTTGATAGGGAGTTCGGGGCATTTAAAAATATAGAAGATAATTATCCTAAATATGTTTTAACAATGGATAAATTTGATTTTTCACAAAATGGCATAATTCATAAAAATGTGATAGATTGGTTATTGGGAGAAAATGAGTGAAAAATTTTCACTCATTTTTCATATAAAAAAGCCATAAGATGGACTAGTATATATTATTTTCAATGACAGGATATACAGAAGAATTAAAGGAACTTCGAAAGATAAGGGAAGGCTTAATATTAATCTGAAATAAAAACACTAACTGAGAATAGTAATAAGCAGTAACTAACGATATTTAAGCAAATTTTAAAAATATACTTGTACAAACAAAAAAAGTATGATATAAATATACTATAAAAATAAAGCTAGGAAAGGCGGAATTTTTTTGTGGAAGAAAATTTAGGAAAAGAAATAAAGAGAGTATTAGTAGTAGATGATGAACAAGCAATAATTGATGTACTAGTATACAATTTAAAAAAAGAAGGATATGAAACATTAGAAGCCAATGATGGACTAACAGCAGTAAACATAGCATTAGAAGAAAAACCAGACCTAATGTTACTAGATATAATGTTGCCAAAATTAGATGGTCTATCAGTATGTAAAAGAGTAAAAAATCATTTAAACATACCAATATTAATGTTAACAGCAAAAGACGCAGAAATAGATAAAATAGTAGGACTAGAATTAGGTGCAGATGACTATATAACAAAACCATTTAGTGTAAGAGAACTGATGGCAAGAGTAAAAGCAAATCTAAGAAAAAATGAAATATCAAATATATCAAAAGAAATTATAACAGACATAAAAGAAACAGAAACAAAAAATGAAAATATAATTGAAGTAAATAACTTAGAATTAGACTTAGACAGATTTGAAGTAAAAGTTAGAGGAGAGATAATAGACTTAACTTTAAGAGAATTTGAAGTATTAAAATTTTTAGCAATGCAACCAGGACAAGTTGTAACAAGAGAAACACTACTAGAAAAAGTATGGGGATATGAATATTATGGAGATATAAGAACAGTTGATGTTACAGTAAGAAGAATAAGAGAGAAAATAGAAAAAGATACTTCAAACCCTAAAATATTAATTACAAAAAGAGGAGTAGGATATTATATAGCAACAAAAAAATAATAGTTAAATAAATATACATGAGTGCCGTAAAATTTGAATAATGTCGAATTTTGCGGTCGATTTTTTTATTAAAATTACGAAAATTATTGACATAAGAAAAAAACGAGAATATAATCTATATAAATTTTAAATTCAATAATTTTTAGTTACAAATTGGCACAACATTTTAAAGTATGTGAAAGTAACGTTCTTAAATCAATCCAATTATTAGATCTAATAAAATCCAAAACAAAAAATGATATTACAAATCAATAAGGAATAGTATTATTCAGATTTGTAATCTATTATCAAAAAATATATTAATATTGTAATATATGGAGGTGTAAATTTGAATAGAAAATTAATATCAAATAGTAATTATGTTCTTAGAAAAGTCATAAATTCTAAAGATAATATAGAAATATTAAAAAATTTTATAGAAGCAATTTTAAATATAAAAATAGACGAAATTAAATTAAATCCATATCTAGAAAAAAGGGAACATTATTTGCCACATGAAGAAAATTTTGGAGTTGCTGATGTAAGAGTAAAAACAAATGAGAATGAAGAAATAAATGTAGGAATACAATTTTTAGATGGAATATATTATATACAGACTAAAATGCTAATGTATTATGCACAAATACATTTAAACCAATTAGAATATGAAGATAAACGTGAATTTGCAAGAACCGCAACAATAAACATAATAGACTTTGGATATTTTTCATCATCTGAGTATGATAAAACAATAAGAGTAGGAACAAATGAAGGAAATATGCAATTAGAAGAATTAGAAATGCATGTAATAGAATTACCAAAATATACATGTGAGAATATAGAAAGTATGAGTCCTAAGGATGAATGGATATCATATTTAAAAGGAGGTAATAAAAAAACATTAGAAAAAATAATAGAAAACAATAAATATATAAAACAATTAGATGAATTATTAGAAAAATACTGGTATGAAGAAAAAATGGAGTAAGGAAATTGCAATTCACTAACTTTTAAACATTTTCTAAAACAGTCCTTATAATTCGTTATATAAAATAAAAAGTGTTACAGTTCAGTAAGGTTTTATCTAAATTAATTGAAATTATTTATATATCAACAATTTCATAGTATTTTCATTTTTTACTGAACTGTAACTAAAAAGTATTTCCAAACGCATGAATACTCTATATTAATAAATTAGCTTTGAACGGTACTTTGAATAATTTACTTAAAAATTACTCTTACAACAGTTCCAGCATCAATAACAGTACCCTTTGGAGGGTCTTGAGAAACTGCCAACTGACCAGTACCATCAATATTGATATTTAAATTAGCCTTTTTTAATGCATCTGTTGCATTATATTTTCCTAAACCAATAAGGTCAGGAACAGTAGTTGATATTTGAGTATCTTGGTCATATAACATTACCAACCCACCCTTAGACAAAGTAGAACCAGGTTTAGGCATTTGTTCAACAACAACAGTACTATTTTTATCATTAGAAGTAGAAATTTGTGTAACAAATCCTTTTTCTTTTAAAATCTTTTCAGCCTCTGTAATAGTTTTATTTCTGATTTCTGGAACAGTAATCAAACTATCATCATTAGTTTCTGCATCAGATGGAATACCTAAACAAGGTAAAATTTCTGTAAGCATTTGAGAAACTACAGGCCCAGCTAATGTTCCACCATTATGATTATGAATAGGTGGATCATATAAAGTAAGTAATAATACAAGCTGAGTATCTTCAACTGGAGAAATAGCAGCATAAGAAGCAACATAGCTTCCGCTATCTCCACCTTTTAAAAGGTTTTCAGAAGTACCAGTTTTACCACCTATTGTGTATCCAGTTACAGAAGCTTTTCCACCAGAACCATTTTCAACAACTGATTGCATCATATCTTTAACTTTTGAAGCTGTTTCAGAAGATATAACTTGTCGAACTTCTTCCGCATTAATAGTAGTTACAGCACCAGTATCAGAGTTTGTAATGGATTTAACTATTCTAGGTTTTACCAATGTACCATCATTTGCAATTGCAGACACAGCAGTAATCATTTGCAAAGGAGTAATACTTATTCCTTGTCCAAAGGACATAGACGCTCTATCAACATTAACAATTTCAGATTGTTTTTTTATAATAGATGTAGCTTCACCAGGTAAACCAACATCAGTTTTATCAAAAAATCCAAATAATTTATAATATTTATATAAAGTTTCTTTACCAATTTTTGCACCAAGTTGCATAAAAGCAGGATTACAAGAATTTTCCAAAGCATTTGTTAATGTTTGCTTTCCATGAGGATGAGGAGCCCAACATTTTATAGAAACTCCATCGATAACTTCATAGCCAGTACAATTAAAATCATTTTTAATATTAGGACTAGTAATATTTTCTTCTAAAGCGGCAGAAGCAGTAATAAGTTTGAAAACAGAGCCAGGTTCATATAATTCAGAAATTGACTTATTAGACCACATTTTATATATAGCAGCAGACTTTTCTTCAGAACTCAATAAATCATAAGTCTTTGAAATATATTCATTAGGAGTAAATGGATTATTTAAATCATAATTAGGATATGTTGCCATTGCCAAAATATCGCCAGTTTTTGGATTCATAACAATACAACTACCACCATTTTCAATATTATTAGTATCTACAGCTTGTTTTAAATATTTTTCAACAATAGTTTGAACATTATAATCAATAGTAAGAGTTATATCACTACCATTTTCTGCTGGTATGTATGTTTCTTGAGCATTAGGAATTTCTTGCTGGCTAGCACTTTTAGAACTAACAATTTTACCAGGAGTACCAGATAAAACAGAATCCCATTCATATTCAATTCCAGATAGACCTTGATTATCACTACCACAAGCACCTAGAACTTGAGATAAAAAAGTATTATAAGGATAATATCTTTTAGAATCTTCATCAATATTTATGCCAATAGACACTTTATTTTCTTTCATCCAAATTTTCAATTCATCAACTTTATCTTGCTCAACTTTTTTTGCTATTGTTTCAACTTGTGAATTACTGCTAACTTTAGTAAGCGTTTCTTCATAATCTAGTTCAAAAATATCAGAAAGACCTTTAGCAACTTTTTCCTTTAAAGCCTGAGTTTTTTCTTTGCTATCTGTAACCTCAATTTTTTCAGGATTAATTGTTATAGTGTCAACAGAAGCACTTGTGGCTAATACTTTTGTCCCAGTTGAATCATATATAGTACCTCTTTTAGGACTAATAATTTGGTTTATTGACTGTTGTTTATAAGCAAGCTCTTTTAAATGACCTCCTTGTACAAACTGTAAAAATCCAAGTCTTACAATCAATAATAAAAAAATTAAAAGAATAATAATAAAGATATTTTTAAGTTTTTTAGTATATATAAAATTTTGAGACTTAAAGTCATCATTTATTTTTACTATTTTTTTAGAGTCTTTATTATTTAAAGTTTTCATGTTCTTTTTATTGGTTGTATTATTAAATTTATTTGTGTTTTTTTTGTTTTCCAATAATTTCACCACTCTTTTGTTTATTTTATGTTACAGGATAATATTAATATATCAACTATTTTAGAGGAGTTGTTTTAAAACATTATCTAGTAAATATTTCATTAAAAATATTTTATATTAAAAGAGTAAAAAATGCAATAAAAAATGAAAATTTAAAAATGTTGTTACAATTCACAGTTTTAAAATAAATTGCCAAGATATTAAATATAAATTGGATGCGAATGTAACAAAATCTTAAAAGAAAGGAGAAAAAAATTATGATAGCGAATGTAAAAACAATTTCATTAAATGGAATAGATGGAAATTTAGTAGAAGTACAAACAGATATAACAGGAGGATTGCCAACATTTGAAATAGTAGGATTACCAGATACAAGTGTAAGAGAATCAAAAGAAAGAATAAAATCAGCAATAAAAAATTCAGAAATAGAATTTGCAAGCAGAAGAATTATAATAAACTTAGCACCAGCAAGTTCAAAAAAAGAAGGGACAAGTTATGACCTACCAATTGCAGTAGGAATACTAGCTGCACTAAACGAAATAATGAGTACAAATTTAGAAAATACAATATTTATAGGGGAATTATCATTAGATGGAAAAATAAACAGAGTAAACGGAATATTACCAATGTGCATAGAAGCATTAAATTTAGGAATAAAAAGAGTAATATTACCTAAAGGAAATGAAAGAGAAGCATCTATTGTAAAGGGACTAGAAATAATAGGAGTAAAAAACTTAAAAGAATTAGTAAAATATTTAAACAAAGAAATAGAAATAGAAGTAATAAAAGCAGATATATTAAAATTATTTAATAAAAATTATAAAGAAGAAATAGATTTTTCAGAAGTAAAAGGACAAGAAAACGTAAAAAGAGCATTAGAAATTGCAGCAGCAGGACGGACATAATTGTCGGACTAATAGGACCACCTCGGTAGTGGAAAAACAATGCTAGCTAAAAGGATAACAACCATATTACCAGATTTAACATTTGAAGAAGCCTTAGAAGTAACAAAAATACATAGTATATCTGGAATGACAGATAATGATATTGGAATAATAACCAAAAGACCATTTAGAAGCCCACATCATACAATATCACCAACATCTATGATTGGTGGAGGAGTAATACCAAAACCAGGAGAAATCAGTTTAGCACATAATGGAGTATTGTTTTTAGATGAATTACCAGAATTTAATAGAAATACACTAGAAGTTTTAAGAGGACCTTTGGAAGATAGGAATGTAACAATATCAAGACTATATTCAAAAGTAGTATATCCAGCTAATTTTATGCTAGTTACAAGCATGAACCCATGTCCATGTGGATACTATGGAAGTATAGAAAAAGAATGTAAATGTTCAAAATTAGCAATAGAAAAATATCTAAATAGAATTAGTGGTCCATTACTAGATAGAATAGACTTACATGTTGAAGTAAAACCTGTAAAATATCAGAAGTTAAACTCTGGAAATAAAGTGGAAAGCTCGAAACAGATAAAGGAAAGAGTAAATAATGCAAGAAGAATACAGTATTTGAGATACAAGGATTTAAATATATTTTCAAATGCTGAGTTGACACCTAAAATGATAGAAAAATACTGTGTTTTAAATGAAGAGTGTAAAAAAATATTGGAATTAGCATTTAATAAATTAGGATTAAGTGCTAGAGCATATGGAAGAATATTAAAGGTTGCTAGAACAATTGCAGATTTAGATGGAAGTAATAATATTCAAAAACAGCATTTAGCAGAAGCAATC
Organism: Clostridia bacterium; assembly: GCA_022793875.1. GTDB lineage: Bacteria > Bacillota > Clostridia > TANB77 > CAG-508 > CAG-269. The sequence goes on along the minus strand of JAAWDR010000006.1, from coordinate 6,523 downwards.
CAATATAGAAGTTTAGATAGAAAGTATGGAGACAAATTCTAAAAATACAAAATAGTGGAGATTATATGAAAATAAACATAGATGATAGAAGATATCCAGAACAATTAAGAAAAATACATAATCCGCCAAAACAATTATATTTAAAAGGAAACAAGAAATTATTAGATACAATAGGAATTGCAATAATTGGTTCAAGATGTTGTACACAATATGGTGAAAAAATGGCAAGAAAATTTTCAAAAGAATTAAGTTTATATGGAATAACAATAATAAGTGGAATGGCAAAAGGAATTGATAGTTTTGCACATATTGGAAGTATAGAAACAACGGGAAATACAATAGCTATAATTCCAAGTGGATTTAATAATATATATCCAAAAGAGAATATAAAATTATATAATGAAATAATACAAAACAATGGACTTGTAATAACAGAATATGATGAAAATGAAAAAGCTACATCAAATAGATTTTTAGAAAGAAATAGAATTGTAAGTGGATTAGCAATAGCAACATTAGTAATAGAAGGAGGAACTAGAAGTGGTACAAGTGTGACAGCAGAATTAACAAAGAAACAAGAAAAAAATGTATTTTGTGTTCCATCAAATTTAGAAAACTCTAAAGGCATAACACCAAATAAATTAATAAAAGAAGGAGCTTTTTTAGTAACAGAAGTAGAAGATATTATAAGTAAATATCCTGAAATTAATTTAAAAAAAATAAAAATAAAAAAGTGTAAAGACAATTCGATTAGTGAAGAATATAAAGAGATTTTTGATATTATAAACAATGAAAAAGAAATACATATAAATGATATAGCCAAAAAATTAAAACTAGATATAAACGAAATAAGCTATAAGTTAATGATGCTTGAATTAGAAGATAAAATTGTATCTCTTCCAGGAAATAATTATAGAATAAAATGAAAATACATATAAAAAAAGAATTAGGAAATATAGGAGAACAAATAGCAGTAGAATATTTAATTAAAAATAAATATCAAATTTTACGAAGAAATTTTTATTGTAGACAAGGTGAAATTGATATAATCGCAAAGGATAAAAAGGAAATTGTTTTTATAGAAGTGAAAACTAGAATTAATAATAATTTTGGTGAGCCAGCAGAGGCTGTAAATAAAGTAAAACAAACTCATATGTATAAATCTGCAAGATATTTTTTATATAAGTTAAATTTATTAGATATTTTTTCTAGGTTTGATGTAATTGAGGTTTTAATTGCAAATGGAAGGTTTAATGTAAATCATATAAAACAAATAATGTAACATTTTTAGCTTAACCCAAACAACTTGAAAAAAATGTTGGATGCTAAGAAATGTAAATAAGAATACTTAAACTTAAGGTTTGATAAATATTGACAATTAAAAAAATAAATAGTACAATATAAGCAATAAATAAATATTTACAAAATAAATATATTGAGAGATTATAATTCATTTATAAATATAGGAGAAATAAAGTATGGAAAATAATAACTTGAGTGAATTTATGAAAATAGCATATAAAAAAGGTAAAGTAAAAGACGTTAAAGAAGCATTTAAAGAATATTTAGTTGAAAATGAGTTCCATAAAGGAAAAATCGAAAATGTTTTAAAAGAAGAAAATTTAGAATATAGTTATTATAAAATATGAGATATTGTATTTGTAAAAAAATATGAATATGAGAATGGAAAAGAAGGAAACAATCATTTATTTGTTATTATAGATCAAAATAATTTTGCTATTCCTATAGAAAGTTTTGGGATGATAATATCATCACAATTAAAAAAAAATAAAATATAAAACAAATAAATTATTATCCAAAGATGAACAAAATGGATTAGAAAAAGATAGTATAGTAAAAACAGATGTAATATATATAATTAAAGAAAGCCAAATATTATTTAAAATTGGAGAAGTAGACCAAGAGAATATAGAGGAATATAAAAAAAGTTTTTTAGAAAAGTTTAAAGATACAATGTAAATCCAAAAGAGCAAGTCTGCTCTTTTTATATTATATTTTGCTCTATTGAAAAGCAGTCAAAATCCTGATATAATAAATATGTAAAAAGGAGAATTTATGGGAAATATATTAGAAGAAACAAAATTCATAATGAAAAAATACAATATAAAAGCAAATAAAAAACTAGGACAAAACTTTTTAATAAGTGAAGAAGTGGTAAAAACGATAGTGAATAGTAGTGAAATAAGCAAAGAAGACTTAGTTATAGAAATAGGACCAGGACTAGGAACACTAACAAAATATTTATTAGAACAAGCAGGAAAAGTGATATGTATTGAACTGGATAACAAAATGATAAATATATTAAAAGATAGATTTGCAGTATACGACAATTTTGAAATTATAAATGAAGACGTCTTAAAGGTAGACTTAAAAAATATGATAAAAATCCAAAAAGAACAAGGAAAGATAAAAAAAGCAAAAATAGTAGCAAACTTACCATATTATATAACAACACCAATAATAATGAAATTATTAGAAGAAGAACTAGAATTAGAAAGTATCACAGTAATGATACAAAAAGAAGTTGCAGATAGATTAATAGCAATACCAGGAGAAAAAAATACAGGAGCAATAACATATTCTGTATATTATTATGCAATATCAGAAGGAATAATAGAAGTACCTAATAATTCATTTATACCAGAGCCAGAAGTCACATCAAAAGTAATAAAATTAAACATAAGAAAAGAGCCAGGTGTTGATCCAAAAAGCAAAGAAAAAATGTTTGAAGTAATAAAAAATGCATTTATGCAAAAAAGAAAAACTTTATTAAACTCATTAACAAATAATAAAATATTTGAAAATAAGCAACAAGGAACAGAAATATTAAAAACATTGGGATTAAATGAAAATGTAAGACCAGAAGAATTAACATTAGAACAATTTGCAAAAATTTCAGATAATTTATAAGTAAGCTATTCAAAAAGAACATTAAATATGTTATAATAAAAAAGAAGTATAATGTAAGGAGGCTAGAATGAATCAGATATTAGTAACAGAAAAATTATATGTTACGCCAGAATTAAAAAGAAAAAAGAAAATATATAAATTCTATTTTATAATATCTATATTTGTAGTTTGCATTCTAACATCTATGTACATATATGCAGAATATGATAGAAATAAAGGAGAAGAAGAATCTAAAGAAATCTTAGAAGGAATGTTAACACAAGTTAGTGCAGGAGTAATTGAAGACAATACAATAGCAACAGATGATATATTATTAGTAGTTTTAGATGGAACACAAGAAGATTATGAATTGCCAACTGAAAAAACACCAAGTGTAGCCGAAATGAATGCACAAGCAGAATGGATTACAACTACTAGTGGATATAAATGTAAAACAATAGCAGGAATAAAAATACCTAAAATAGGTGTAGACTATGCAGTAGTACAAGGAGAAACAGGAAGCCTACAAGAAACAGAAGCATTATTAAAAAGCTCACCAGTCAAATATCATGGATATGAGCCAAATGAAGTTGGTAACTTTTGTATAGTAGGGCATAATTATAGAAATAATAGATTTTTTAGTAAAGTTAAAAATTTAGTAATTGGAGATACAATAGAATTAACAGATTTAACAGGAAGAACAATTACATATGAAGTTTATGATAAACATACAGTAGATCCAAATGACACAAGAGATACAACTCAAATGACAGGAGGAAGGAAAGAAGTAACATTAATAACATGTACAGATGATAGCCAATTAAGAATTATTGTTAGATGTAAAGAAGTAAAATAGTAACAAAAAGAAAACTTTTTCATACTATATATAAAAAGTATGAGGAGGTTTTCATTTTGGCAAAAATAATAATATTTAATAATGATACAGATAGAATGGAAACATATTATAGAGGAGAAGCAGAGCCAATGCCATATAACACAAATGGAACACTTAAAGTAAGAGAATTCAGAGGCTCAAGCAAAAGTAATATATTATGGACAACAAAAAGAACAATGCAAAGTTGGAATAGTCAAAGATATATTTATGGAGGTCCAATACCAGTAGGATTTGCATTTAAGAGACCATATGAAGGAGGTCATGGAAATCAAAGTCAACATTATGCAGGAACAGCTTTTGATGTTGGCCAAACATTAAGTAATACACAAAGAAATAGACTATATAATAGTGCTGTTAATTCAGGAGTTTGGGCATTTGTGGAACCAAAGTCATTAACACCAACATGGGTTCACTTTGACAAAAGGTTTCGGAAAACCAGCTTGTTCAACAGGAGGATTTCCATTACTAAGAAGGGGAAGTGTAAGTAATTATGTATTGATAGCACAAGATGACTTGAATACACTAGGTTTTTCAACAAATGGATTAGATGGAATCTTTGGAGCAGGAACACAAAATGCAGTAATTGCATATCAAAGGTCAAGAGGTTTATCTGCTGATGGAATTGTAGGATGTAATACATGGCGTTCATTACAAGAAAATGTAGTTGGAACAGGTCCAACTAGTACAACAATAAATTGAAAAAACGACCTCAATTGGTCGAATTTTTCAATTTATTCTGCATCTAAATCTGTTTCTGCAATAGTTTTAGCTACATTATATATTAATTTTTGTTTTTCTGGAGAAACACTTTTAATTAAATCTGTAAATTCCTTATCTAAGTAATTTTCAGAGCTACTAGAAGCACCATTTAATAAATATCCTTCAGAAACATCTAATAAATCACATAATTGATTTAATCTTTTTAAATTAACACGAGAATTTCCTCTCTCAACTCTGCTTAAAAAAGCAACAGAGATATCAATTTGATCAGCTAAATCCTCTTGAGTCATATTTTTAGCAAGTCGTGCTTGTTTTATTCTAGAACCTATAACACTATAATCTAAAGCCATTATAATCCACCTTTCTTTTCAAATTCATATAATCTAAATCATATATTGTTTAATAAATTTAGCATAAATAAAATTTTATATTAATAATATAGCACTTTACTTATAAGTTTTGAAGAAACATAAAAATAAAAATAAACTTATAAATAAAAAAGAGATAATTACAATATTTAAAAATACTAAAATATACAGAAAATAGAAGTAAAATAGAGATAAAGTTAAAAAACGAAGAAATAAAAGAGCAAAAACTAAAATAAAATGGTAGAATTAGAAAAATTATGAATACATAATTTGCAAATGAACACAATATATAGTATAATAAAAAATAGTCGCGTTAAAAACAACAATAGAAAAATTCTATTGAATATAAAAGGAGAGTGAATTTTATTAGTATAAGAAAATTAAAATTTTATATGAAAGAAACATTAAAATTTTTTAACATAGCTTTAATATCTTTAGGGTTTATTATCGCGATAATATTAATAAAATATAAACCAATGTATGAAGTAAAAATTTCTGGAGAGCAAGTAGGATATATACAAAATAGAAAAGCATTTAATGAGATGGTAGAAGAAAATATAGAAAAATATAGTAGTAAAAATATAGACAAAGTAGAACTAACAGAAAATCCAGAATATGAGCTAAAACTAGTAGAAAAAACAAAAGAAAGTAATGAAAATGAAATAATAATAGCATTACAAAAAACAGTAGAAATAACATACAAATACTATGAACTAGCATTTAATGATAAATCAATAGAACAAGTTGATACAATAGAAAATGCAAACCAAATAATAAATGATATAGAAGAAGTAACAGACAAAGAAATAAGTCTTACAGTAAATGAAAAGACAACAACCAATATAGAAGAATTAGACATAAAAACATTAGAGGTTGCGAAAACAAACATAATAGAAACATTAGACATAGATACTACTGAAGAAATAGCCAAAGTAAATGGTATAAAAATAGTAACATTGCCAATAACAGGAAGAATTTCTTCAAGATATGGAGTAAGTAGTAGTATAAGGTCATCAACACATACAGGATTAGATATACAAGCAGCACAAGGAACTCCAATAAAAGTTATTTCAAATGGAACAGTAACACATGCAGCCAAAGCGGGAGCATATGGATATTTAGTAAAAGTAGATCATAGTAATGGAGTAGAAACATGGTATGCACATACAAGTAAAATGTATGTAAAACCTGGTCAAAAAGTAAAGGCAGGAGATGTAATTGCTTTAGTTGGAAGTACAGGTAATTCTACTGGTCCACATTTGCATTTAGAAATTAGAATAAATGGAAAACATGTAAATCCACAAAAATATTTATATAATTAAAATGGTATATTTATAGAAATATGCCATTTTTCTATGCCTTTTTCATTATCTATTAATATTTACTAAAAAACTGCCAGATATTAAGATATTATGTCTTAATACACAACACTTTTTTTTTGATGGTTGGATCACCTACTATAGAGATATATTTTAGTATGTATCTTGTTCATTATGTTCAAAAAGAATTGTTAAAATAAGAAAATGAGCCGCTTTCACTCAGGCCAAAATAGATACTTATATTTCTTTTGAATGAAATTTCGAATGTGCCATGGAAGGACTATAGAAAATCTTAATAAAATCAATTAGGG
>JAAWDR010000054.1 GCA_022793875.1 Clostridia bacterium | reverse complement strand
GGCAAAACAAACTGATGGTGCTGTTTTAGTTCGCTATGGTGATACAGTAGTTTTATCTGTTTGCGTAATGGGTAAAGAAGTTTTGGGACAAGATTTTTTTCCATTACAAGTTTTGTATCAAGAAAAATTATATTCAGTAGGTAAAATTCCAGGAGGATTTATAAAAAGAGAAGGACGTCCTAGTGATGAAGCTACTTTAGCTGCTCGTTTAATTGATAGACCAATACGTCCAATGTTTGACGAAGCGCTACGTCAAGAAATACAAGTTGTTAACACTGTCTTGTCAGTTGATCCAGATAACTCACCGGTAATGGCTGCTTTATTTGGAACAAGTTTATGTCTTGGAATTTCAAAAATTCCTTTTGATGGACCAGTTGCAGGAGTTGTGGTTGGGAAAATTGGTAAGGAATTAATTATTAATCCAACAGCAGAACAAATTGATGTTAGTGAATTATCTTTAACTGTTGCAGGAACTAAAGATGCTATTTGTATGGTTGAAGCTGGAGCTAGTGAGCTATCAGAAAAAGATATGCTAGAAGCTTTAATGTTTGGCCATGAAAACTTGAAGAAATTATGTGATTTCCAAGAACAAATTATTAAAGAAATTGGTGAAGAAAAGATAGAACTTGCTAAAGAAGTAATTGACGAAGAAATAGAAAAAGATGTTAATGGATTTGGTAAATCTATGATGCTAGAAGCTTTAAAGGTTGATGGTAAACTTGCAAAAGCAGCAGCGGTAGAAGAAGTTAAACAAAGAATTGTTGAAAACTTTGCAGAAGTTTATGCCGATAGTGAAGATGTTGAAGCAAAACTTAAACAAGTAGAAAAACTTGCTAATCAATTAGAAGCTAATTTAGTACGTGCACTTATAACTGATAAGAAAATTAGACCTGATGGTAGAAAAATTGATGAAATTAGACCTCTTTCTTGTGATATAGATTTACTTCCTCGTACGCATGGTTCGGCTTTGTTTACAAGAGGAGAAACACAATCACTTGCAACTACAACTTTAGGCGCTATTGGAGAACATCAAATACTTGATGGCTTAGGGCTAGAAGATACTAAGAGATTTATGTTACATTATAATTTCCCATCCTTCTCAGTAGGTGAAACTGGTAGATATGGTGCGCCAGGAAGAAGAGAAATTGGACATGGAGCTTTAGGCGAAAGAGCTCTTGCTCAAGTAATACCTAGTGAAGAAGAGTTCCCATATACTATTCGTGTTGTTAGTGAAATCTTAGAATCTAACGGTAGTTCTAGTCAAGCGACTATTTGTGCAGGGTGCTTAAGTCTTATGGCAGCAGGTGTACCAATAAAAAGCCCAGTTGCAGGTATTGCAATGGGACTTATTGAATCAGAAGATAAAAAGAAACATACTATTTTAACTGATATTCAAGGTTTAGAAGATCATATGGGAGATATGGATTTTAAAGTAGCTGGTACGAGAAAAGGTATTTGTGCTCTACAAATGGATATTAAAATTAAAGGAGTTACTGAGAAAATATTAAAGGAAGCTTTAGCTCAAGCGAAAAAAGCACGTATGGAAATACTTGATACTATGGAAGCTTGTATTTCGGAACCTCGTAAATCTTTAAGTAAATATGCTCCTAAAATTGATACTTTCAAAATCAATCCTGATAAGATTAAAGATGTTATTGGCCGTGGAGGAGAAATGATTACAAAAATTATTTTAGAGGCTAGTAATGTTAATACTGTTAATGATAAAGATGCAGTTAAAGTTGATATTGAAGATGATGGAAGAGTAATTATTTATCATACTGATGCTAGTATTATTGCTAAAACTCGT
>JAAWDR010000005.1 GCA_022793875.1 Clostridia bacterium | reverse complement strand
GGATAACGGATATTTTGTACTTAAATCATTTACATAGAAATAATCGTGTTCATTAAAGAATAGGTACAAGCTATCTTTAATAATTACTCTATGGGGCTCTACATACGCTAAATTGGTATGTTCAATAATTCTTAAACAACCATTTATTATTTGTGGCTGTTCCTTTCCTTTAAATTTTAAACGGCATGCCCATTCGATTTTAGAGAGTAATTCTTTACTCATATTGATTTCTTGTTTAATTATATGTAACATAATATCACAAAAACCTCCTTTTTTCAATATTTTTGGTCAAAAAAAGACCGTTTCTTTTGAAACGGTTTAAGTTTTTGTGTCCATCAAACTTTTTGTAATCTTGAAATTAGGTTATATCAAGGATTTCAAAAAGTTCGACGAAACTTCTTTATGGCTCCTCTTGTTGGAGCCCTTAAATATTTTAAAACCTTTTAAAGTCAAAGCTTTTAAAATATAAAATATTAAATTTGGGTAAATTTTGGGTAATTAGACTATTTTAACAATTTATTTATAGTAGTTATTCTAGCCTTATTATATATCCTAATATACTTCTTTTTTAAAAATATTCTTTCTATAAAGTTTAATTTTTCTCCTATTTCTTCTAATATTACATCTTTTGTTTCTTTCATAAACAATCCCTCTCTTTCGTAATTCGCTTTCAAGGGGCTATTTTTCCTCATTATATTATTACTTTTGCTATTTGTAAATAGTTTTTTCTCGTTCTTTTCCATATTTTGGTACCTCTTTCATATAAAATTGTTGACAATTTGCATACAAGAGGTTATACTATGAAATAGACATACCTCAAGTATGTTGCGTTGTTGAGAAAGAAGATAAGTGACGCCAATCAAATTTATCTTCTTTTTCTTATTTTATATGAAATCAAAAATATGTCAAGGAAATTACCGTCAGTTTCGACAAAATTTTACAAAAAAATCGTTCCGACAATTGAGGCTCTAAGCGAAAAAAATTTTTTATATTTTCAAATTTAACTCTTTTTCAACTTTAATCTGTAAATAATTCCAATCCAATTTAGAAATATATTCTAATGAAATATGACATAAATAATTATTTTCCCTTGCATAATTATTCCATTCTCTAACTGTTGGAAATCTTTCTAATTGTTGTGTTATATTTTTTAATGCTTCATATGATTTTTCATAATAAAAAATCATTTCACTGTCTTTTGGATATTCTGTTTTCTTTATGCTATTGTAATATTCATTTATTAATATATCAATTTCATCACTTATTCTTCTTGTTTCTTCTGAGTTTAATCCATTTTTCTGAATAGACTTATGCAATTTATTTCTCAAATTTCTTATCTTTTTCATTTCATCTTTTAACATCTATTTCTTCCTTTTCTTTTAATTTTAAAATCTTTCTAAATTTCTTAAAAAATATCCTAATTTTAGGATTTGGTATGATTATATATAATTCTTTTAAAAATTCAAACTCATTAGTGTTATTTTTTTCTAATATTTTTAAAGTATTATCTGTTAATTCATGACAAGAAATTGTAAAAGCACTAAATAAACAATTTTCATGTGCATAATTGTCCCATTCGTTTCTTGTACAATATGGATTTTTTCTTATATATTTTTTAAACTCTTTTTTACTCTCTCTATAATAATTCTTCATGTTTCTATTATTTACTTTTTTTAGTTTTTTATGCAAAAGAAAAAAGCTCTGCTAAACAGAACTTTTTATATTTTTCTTTATTATGTAATTGAAATTATTTTTAGTTATGTACTGTAAACTTTCTGAACTCAAAAGGTCAAATCTTACAGCTAATTTATTATATTGTTTCTTTGTTAATTTTATTCCTAAAAATTTTATCATTAGTAGAGATTTTTTGTATGCTAAATCCATATCTATCATCTCCTTTAACTAAGTATAACACATTATGTTAAATTAGTTTGTTGAAAGCTGTCGAAGTTGCATTAAAAATTTGAGTTTTTTTGTTGACTTTTATATTTGATTTTGATATAGTATTTTTATCGTTTAATACCACTGATTTTGAGATGGGTGTACTAATTAGCATTTTTGCTAATTACTCTGGCAGAAATGCTAATCCACTGCACCCACTCAGTGCAGAAATTTATAGCAAAGGAAGTGGTTAAATTGGAAATTGCTATGTTAGCAGTCAACTTTCTAGGTATAGCTTTAATTATTTTATCCCTTGGATTTGTACTGTGTCTATTAGCTTTTATGGGCTATAATACATATGTCAAATATCAAGACAAAAATAAAAAAATTGAAGTTCGTGCAGAGAACTCCAATTCGTTAAATAAACGATAGATTTTGTAGAAGCTTTTGCTTCTACTTTTCTTTATAAAGATTACAAGATAATAGACAAGCATTTATTATTATCTTATTTATATATATTAAATATCATAACTAATTATTCTAGTCAAGATATTCAATAAAAATGTAAAGAAATTGTAACATTTCTTTTTCTATCTGTCAACATTATAACACAAATTTTATGTAATTTCAATAGATTTTTACTGAAAAATAGCCAAAAATCAAGCTTTTATTTGCCTTTTTAAGCTGTTTTTATTTTTAGTTAATATAGTTGTATACCTTGATTTTAAGGCTTTCTTGGAAATTTTTTGAAAATTTTTTATTTTTTTGAAAATATACTTGACTTTTAGCGTACGCTATTGTATAATATATATATAGAAAGGAGTTGATATTTATGTTTCAAAAATTCAAAATGCTTATAGCTTCACACTACCAAATGAAAAAGCTACAAGCACAACGCAAAAAACTTTGGAATGACATTTTAGACATTCACTATATGTTTTAAGTCAAGAGAGATTTTCTCTCTTGCATATATATTATATATTATATTTTAGAAAAAATCAAGGTGAGGTGTTAAATATGAAATTAGTTCCTAAAAAAAATGGAAAAGGCTACTTTACATCTTTTACATTAAGTTTTGGAAGTAAAGAAGCAAAAGATTTAAAATTATTAGATGAAAATGGAAACGTAAAAAAAATAAAATTAGCAAAAAGTATTAGTGACAATGAAATTCAAATAATATTTGAAAATAATTAAAAAAAGTATTGACATTTAGCGTACGCTTATTATATAATACAATTAATAAAGAAAAGGAAAAAATTATTATGAAAAGAATTAAGGAGGAATTTATTATGGAAAATATTAATAATATAGATGAGGAAATAATTTTAAAAAATAATGAATTAAATACTACAAAGGAATTTTTCAATAGAGATGATTTTGATAGATTTGCAGAAAGAGAAATATCATCAACAATATATTCTAATGATGAAGAAGAAAATTTTAAATGCGAAGTATTAAATGATATAGATAAATATTCTGTAAGAGATATTGTAGACATATTATTAAAAGATTATAGCGTGATTAAAGAAGGCTATTCAGAAAATGAAAATTAGTTATAAACAGAGGTAGACTGAAATTAATCAATCTACCTCTTTAATTTATCTAACTCCACCTGTCCATTTTGCAAATCCAATTTTGTAATTATTACTTCCATCTATTTTATATCTTACCATTGGTCTATTTTCAAATATTCCAAAACAATCGCATTCTTCATATGGACTTAAACTTCCTATTACTTTTGTTAATCCTGTATCTGCATATATTATTTCTTTTGTTGAACCATTTTTATATCTTCTCACTGGCTCATCATCTCCTTTCACTTCTGGAACTGCAACATTTATTGTTGCTTGTCCTAATTTATTTGCTACATCATTTTTAAATTTTATCCATTCTTGCTCGTTTCTTACATAATATCGTGGACATTCTTTTCCTGTTACGTCATAATGTCTTATTATAGAGTCTATTGTTAAATTATATCTTCTACAAATATCTACGCATAATTCAACTAAACTATTATATGTATTCTCATTAAATTTCCCTTCCCAATCAGGATGACATGTCTCTATTCCTATTGATTTTCTATTCATCGAATGACTTCCTGAATGAAACGCAACTTCATCTTCTGGTATGCATTTTATTATTTCTCCACATAGTCCTATTATATAATGTGAACTTGCATATATTGTATGTGTTTTACTTAAGTTATCAAAATAATTTCTATTCGCTATTGCTGAACTTCCTGCATTTCCTACCCAATGAACTACTATTTTTTCTATTTTATTTTGTTTTTCTCCACTTCTTGAATATTCATTTATTGTTAATAATCTTTCTTCTATATTCATTCATTTGCCTCCCCTCGGTTGTCTTGTTCTGCTAGTTCCATTGTTTCTACTATTTCATTTTCCATTATTATTCCTCCTTTTTTGTTACTTTACTTAAATCTGCTATGCCACCAGCTGACATTGTCGCAAATATGCATGTTATTATTGTTTCTAATACTTCCATATTTTCTACTCTAAATATTATACATACTATACTTGCTAATACTGCAATTATTATGTTTTGTAATGGTATATATTTATTATCTAACTTTGTTAATTTCGTTATTTCTCCTGCTATTAATGTTATCGCCATTACTACTATTGCTATTGTTACTTCCATCTTATTTTCCCTCCATTCTTATTTCTATTTTTTCTATATTCTTCTCTATGTTTTCACATCTTTTATCATGTACCTGCAAAAATTCATATTGATTGTCCATACTTTTTTGTAATAATTCTAATGATTTTGCTGTATTTTTATTTGTATTTTGTATTTCAGATAGACATGTTGAATTTTGTTCTAATGTTTTTTGCATATCTTTTCTTGTTGTAAACCAGTCATATAAAAAGAGCCCTACAATAACAAGAGGAACTCCAAATTTATTTATCATTTCTAAAAATTCTTGCATTATAACCTCCTTATCCACATGTAACCAACTATTTCAAAAGGTTGCATGTT
>JAAWDR010000052.1 GCA_022793875.1 Clostridia bacterium | reverse complement strand
TGTATATCTTGTATCACTTCTGGAAAAGCTTCTTTTAAGCCTAATAGTATAAATTGTTTCTCAGCATATTCTTTAATAATATTATTCAATATTTTTATGTCTTTTTTAGTTATTTCTTCCATATCTTTTCCTCCTTTCTTTTTGCGTTTCGCAACTAGATGTTTAAAAAAAATATGCTGGTATATCTTCTTTTTGTATTCCTACTATTTTTACTATATTAGCAATTTCGACAATATTAAATATTGATTTTCCATTAATCTTATTAGATAACGAACTTAAAGACATTTTCAATTTTTTAGATAAAGTTTCATAATTTATCTTTTTCTCTCTTAATAGTCCTTTCAATTCCACGAGTTCTCGATATTTATTTTTTTGTTTCATACTTTTCCTCCTTTCTTTTTCGCGTTTCGCAACTATAATATATATTAATATTTTTATTTTGTCAATAGCTTTTTGCAAAAAAAATATAAAAATTTTAGTTGCAAAACGAAAAATTTTATTATATAATACATTTGAGGTGTTTTGTATGAATGAAGAAATTATATTAGATAAATTTGCTAAAAGGTTGTCTAATCTAATAAAAGAATATAATACAGATATAAACATATTAGCAAATAAACTAGGAATAAAAAGTAAATCTACTATATATAGATATATGAATGCAGAAATGGCTCCAAAAATTACTACAGTAAAATATTTAGCAGAAATCTATAATGTCAATACTTTATGGTTAATGGGTTATGATGTTCCAATGAAAGCTATTCCTATAAAAGATATTAAACAAACAAGAATACCTATTTTAGGCACAGTAAAGGCTGGATATGATTATTTAGCAGAAGAAAACAAAATTGGTTATACATATTTAGATTATACTCCTTCTGACCCTGAAAATTACTATGCACTACAAATAACAGGTAATAGTATGGAACCACTTTTTGATGATGGAGATATAGCTATAATACATAGACAAGATGATTTTGAGAGTGGTAATACATGTATTATATTAATTAATGGTGATGAAGCAACTGTAAAAAAAGTTGTTAGAATGGAAGATGGTATTGATTTAATAGCAATGAACCCTTATTATCCAGTAAGACACTTTTCTAACGAAGACATGAAAAAAATACCAGTTCAAGTAATTGGTAAAGTTGTTGAAGCTAGGAAAAGAAATCAATTTAAATAAGGAGCAATATATGGAGAAATTAAATAAACCCAATTTTTTTACTACTCCTATATGGGGTAATATTAGTATAGTACTTAGTATTATTGTTTGTTTTGCCTTTAGTAATCATATATCTGATATTTTATTTTTGACAATTATAATCGGTTTGATATTGTTTTTTCTGTTTTGGAATTTAATAAAATATATTATTAATTGGAATAAGTTATATAAGAAATATTTAAGTTTTTATCAAAAATTTACTGAACTGGATAATAGATATAATACAAGAATATATGAAATAAAAAACAAAGATATAATAATTTCTGAATATGAAAAATTTATAGAAACTTTAAATCTCTTTATAGTAACATGCTTAACAAAAAATTCATCAACAGAAACAGAACAATTAAAAAACATACAATCGTTATTGTATTTATCTATTGAACATTTAAATAAATTGAAAGGAGAAAATAACAATGGAAGAAACATATAAAGTCTTAAAAATAATAGATATCGAAAACATTCTTATAAATGCTGGAAAAGAAAACTATATAAAAAAAGGAGATAAGTTTGAAATATTTGTTAGAGGTGATGAGGTTATAGATGAAAGTACAAAAAAATCTCTTGGAACATTAGATACTATTAAAGATATTGTAACAGTAGTTGCAGTATTTCCTAAAATGTGTATCTGCCAAAAACTTATAAAAACTTCCATACCATCTCTTGCAGCATTTGCTAAAGAACAGTTATCTTTTAAAAGTGAGCCTATTTCTTTAAATGTTGATAAAACACAAATAACAGGAGGTTTTTCTAATGATTTAGTTATTCGAGTTGGTGATTTAGCCAGATTAACTGAATAAAATAAAAAAAGGAAAAGATTTGTGAAATTGATTGCAGTCTAACACACAAAACTTTTCCGAACATAAAACACTATCGAAAGTGATTACTTTTATATTATACACTATAAAAGCCTTCATTTTCAATAGTAAATTAAAAATTTATTATTAAATGGAGGTTTTAATATGAAATATGTAGCATGTTATGCTAGAGTAAGTACAGATGAACAAGCAAGATTTGGCTTTTCTATACAAGCTCAAAAAGATGCTTTAGAAAAGTATTGTAAAGAAAAAGGATATAAATATGAATTTTATATAGATGAAGGAATTTCCGCTTCTTCTATGAAAAAGAGAAAAGCATTAAATGAAATGCTGAGTAAAGCTAATGTATTTGATATGATATTATTCACAAAACTAGATAGATTATCAAGAAATGTATTAGATGCAAATAATATAAATAAATTATTAATTGATAACAATTGTACTATGAAAGCTATAGATGAAGATGATGTTGATACTTCTACAGCTGATGGAACTTTTATATTTAATTTAAAGGTGTCTCTTGCTCAAAGAGAAATTGGAAAAACAAGCGAAAGAATTAAATTTGTTTTTGAAAATAAGCGTCAAAATGGAGAGGTTACTTCAGGAACAAAAAAATATGGTTACAATATAATTAATAAGAAATTTGAAATAAACCAAATAGAATCTAGTAATATTGTAGACTTATATGAATATTGTTTGAAAGTAAATGGAAATCTTACTAAAACTTATGAATATTTTATTATTCATTTTCCTGGAAAAGGTTATGATGCAATGATTACTTATTTGCATGATACTTCATATATAGGAAAATATAAACTATATAGAAAAAACATTTATATAGATAATTATATTCCTAGAATAATGAACGATGATTTATTCTTTTCTGTACAAGATTTATTTAAAAAAAGAGAAAAAACTAGCATTAGAACTTCTAATATTTCATTATTTTCAGGTTTAACATATTGTAATATATGTAAAAATAGAATGTTTAAAAAAGAAGATAATAGAAGTAGTAAAAAACTTATTAGATACTGTTGTGATAATGCATCTAGAAGAAAAGTTGGTTCTATGGAATATAAATGTGATAATCATAAATTAGTACGAGAAGAATATTTAGAAAAATATTTACTAGATAATATTTCTAATTTAGCAAAAACCTATATATCAAAAAATTCTATAAAAACATTTAATGCACCAAAAGATAATTCTAAAGAAATACAGCAGATAGAAAATAAAATTTGCAAACTCAAAGATTTGTACTTAGATGATTTAATAGATAAAAATACATATAAAAATGATTATGAAAAATTATCTAAAAAATTAAATACTTTAAAAAATGAAATTCAAACTATTGATGAGAAAAAAGATTTTACTAAAATAGAAAAAATAGTAAACTTAGATATAAATAAAATTTATTGCCTACTATCTATTGATGAAAAAAGGACTTTTTGGCTTAATATCATAGATAAAATTTATATAGAAAATGGAGAAATTAAAGAGGTTACTTTTTTGTAACCTCTCTTCATAACCCCTTGTATATCAAGTGCTTTATGGTTTATGTATTAGTCGTTCGCTTCTTCTGGTGCTTCAACTGGGCAAACTCCAGCGCAAGTACCACATGATATACATGCTGATTGATCTATAACAAATCTTTCATCTCCTTGTGAAATACATCCTACTGGACATTCTGCTGCACAAGCTCCACATGATATACATTTTTCTGTAATTTTATATGCCATTATTATTCACCTCCTAAATCTTTTTATTAATCATACATATATATTACTTTGATTAATTCTAGTTTCTTATATTCTTTTTGTCTTCTTGTTCTAATTTTTCAAGTTCTTCTAATTCTTTTCTATTTTGAATTTCTTCTTCATCTATTTGTTCTCTAGCTACATCTTTTATAATTTTGACATCTTTTGCATCATATTTTTTATATGTAAAGCCTTCTTCATTTTTAAATTTAACTCTTAGTTTTTCTTTTAGTATTTCTATGTTGTCTACTTCTCCTTCTCCATCTACTGTTTTTACTATTGCACCTACATTAGGAAGTTTTTGTAGCTTTTCTTCATATACTTCATTTTCATATTTTAAACAACACATAAGCCTTCCGCAGTTTCCTGATATTTTTGATGGATTTAGTGATATATTTTGTTCTTTTGCCATTTTTATAGATACTGTTTCAAAATCGCTTAGAAATGAACAACAACATAATTCTCTACCACATACTCCATTTCCGCCTATTCTTTTTACTTCGTCTCTAACTCCTAGTTGTCTTAATTCTATTCTTGTTTTATATATGGCTGCTAATTCTCTTACTAATTCTCTAAAATCTATTCTTCCATCAGCTGTGAAGTAAAATAATATTCTACTATTGTCAAATTTACATTCTACTTCTGTAAGGATCATTTGCAATCCTTGTTCTTTTATTTTTTCTTGACATACTTTAAATGCTTCTTCCTCTATTTTTTTGCATTCTTCATGTCTTTTTATATCTTTATATGTTGCCATTCTTACAACTGTTTTTAATGGTGCTACTATTTTTTCGTCTTCTACATATCTATTAGGAATTAATACCTCTGCTAACTCTTCTCCTTGTGATGTTTCAACTACTACTTTGTCACCTTTTTTCACTCTAAACCCTTTCGGATTAAAAAAGTATATCTTTCCTAATTTCTTAAATCTTATTCCTATTATATTTTTCAAGTTTCTATTTTCCTTTCTTTATATGTTTCCAATTTCACTTAGTTTGATAAATAGATGTCTTTAATTTCACAAATTCGTTTTGCTCATTTTCATAAATTGTTTATAACTATTTTGTTTGAACAGCTAGCTTAAATATCATATTATCAATACTCATATCATAATTTGCATTTGATTTCAATCTTTTTTTAGTCTCTTCTACAACTTCTATACATTTTGCATATTTACTTGATGTTCTAGCTAAGTTGATGAAAACTATATTCATATAATCTAGCATATTTGTAATTTCATCTTTTGATTTATACAATATTTCTGACATATTTAAGATATCTACTATATCTCTTTTTTCTAAACTATATATAATTTCTTCAATTTTCTTATAATCTTCTTGCTTTTCTTTAAGAGAAATAGCTTTTCCTATACTTCCTTGAAATGCATCAATCATTATTTTACTATCTATTTTTAATCCATAGTTTTCATCTAAATACTTTTCTATTTTATCATTTGAAATTTTGTCAAAATGTAATATCATACATCTTGATTTTATAGTACTTAAAAATGCATTTTCATTTGAACCTATAAGAATTATAGTAACAAATTCAGGTGGTTCTTCTAAAGTCTTTAATAAGCAATTCTGCGCTTCTCCGAGTCATTTTGTCACTATTATTTATTATATAAACTTTTTTATTTGATATTATTGGCTTTTCTGAAACTTTATTTTGAAATTCTCTTATTTGTTCTATTTTTATACTATTTCCATCTGGTTCTATAATTTTAAAATCGGGATTATTGTTTGTATCAAATTCTATACATGATTTGCATTTATTGCAATATTTATTATCATCAATACACAAGATCATTTTAGCAAATTCTTTAGCAATTAGACTTTTTCCAATTCCTTCTGTTCCTACAAACATATAACTATGAGATATTTTATTATTTTTAATTGAATTTACTAATAATTCTTTGACTTTTTCATTTCCTATAATATTATTGAACATTAAAACTCCCTCTTAACTCATAAATTAATTCTATTTATGATTAAATATATAAATTTTGTAATTAAATTGTGGGGACCGTTCAAAAATTCTCAAAAGTTTGCTAAAACTTTTGTTAGAATTTTTAGAATGGGGATAATGAAAAAATTTATATATTTAATCATTTATAAAAATAGTGCATGTTTTATGTTTTATTTCACTTTTCCAAACAAATTCAAAGGCCAAATTCTAATCCAAACTTTACTTTCAATCTTTTCTAATGGTATACATCCAAAAGCCCTACAATCTGTACTATGAGATCTATTATCTCCCATAGCAAATACACAATTTTCTGGAACAACAAAATCATCAAATCCAGGTCCTACAACATCTGTTACAAGTCCACTTGGCAAATATGATTCATCAAGCTTTTGCTCATTTATATATACATTTCCACCTTTTATTTCAACATGCTCACCTGGTAATGCAATTACTCTCTTAATATAACTATCCTTTTCTAATTCTAATACATAATATGTAAATTTTTTCCATAAGCCTATTGGTTCATTTTCATATTTTGCAATAGGATTGTCTTGATCTATTTCATATTCTGTATATGACTTTTTACTTGGTGCTTCAAATGTTATTATATCTCCTCTTTCTGGCATTTTCTTTATTGTTTTATTCCATCTATTAAGCCATAGCCTTTGGTCTTCTATTAATGTTGGTTTCATTGATACTTGTTGTACTATTGTTGGTGTTCCTATAAAATATCTAAATAGTAGTGCCAATATTATTGCTATTACTATACAATAAAACCAATCTAATATATCTTTTAATTTTTCATTCATTTACATTTATCTCCTAAACTCAAATTTATTTTTCTACTTATACATTATACATTAAAATCTTACAAATATCAATAAATACAGAAAAAAAGAATAACAATCTTTGCTATTCTTTTGTAGGAACTCTAATAACAACCTCTGTTCCCTCTCCAACTTTACTCTTAATATCAATACTACCACCATTTTTATCCAAAATTTCCTTAGCAATAGAAAGACCTAAACCAGTACCACCCATTTCCCTAGTACGGGCCTTGTCCACTCTATAAAATCTCTCAAAAATTCTAGATAAATCTTCTTCTGGAATACCAATACCATCATCTATAATTTTTATATATGCATCATTATATACAAATCCCACATAAACCTTTATTTCTCCACCATCTTGAGTATATTTAATACTATTTGTCATTATATTTAAAACTACTCTTTCAATATCATCTTTATCAGCATAAACTAATGGCACATCTGCTGTAACAAAACAATTAACAATATGCTGTTTTTTCTTTATTTCAATAGCAAGCTTTTCTTGGCATCGTTTTACTAAATCGCCTAAATCAAAAGATTCCTTTTTAGTCTTCTTTCTATTATTATCATATCTGGAAAGAGTTAATAAATCAGTTACCAGTCTTGCCATTCTTCTTGATTCTGCAGATATAACATTTAAAAACTTCAATTGAGTTTCTTCATCATATCCACCCTCTAAAAGAGTATCAGCATACCCCATTATAGAAGTAATTGGAGTTTTTAATTCATGAGATACATCTGCAACTAATTCTTTTTGCATATTATCTAATTTTACATGTTCTGTAATATCTTGAATTACAGCAATTACGCCATCTGGTCTTTCATCTTCATTTTTAAATGGTGCAAATAAAACTTTAACAAATTTATCATCTACTTGAATTCTTTGTTCAGTTGAAGTCCATGTTTCTAAATATATTACTTTTTCCATATTAATATCTAATTTAAATTTTCCAAAAATATCTTCAAAAGTATTGTCTTCTGGACTAATGCTCAAAAACTTTTTTGCAGCTGGATTAATTAAAATGATATCACCATTCATATTAAAAGCAATTATTCCATCTGTCATGTGTAATAAAATAGTCTCTATCTGATTTTTTCTAGATGATACTTCATTAAGTTTATCTTTTAGCTCTTTTCTCTCATCACCCTTTATAAATTTGTTTTTTGGACAAATTACAAATCTAGATAAGACTGATATTATTAATATACTCATAATTACAAATACAGAAAATATAGCTATTACTGCTATTTTTGCATCTAAATTAATGTTATCAATATTTAAAAGAATCTCTGTAATTGATTTTCCTTCAACTATAAGATTTTTTATATCACCTATAGAATTTAAATATAAAAAGCTTAAAACTCCTATAAGTAACATACCAGTAATTACAGAAATTAGTATAACTCTAAATTTTATATTTTTATACATTTGTCTTCTCCTTTTATTATGTTTTTACAATCTTCTTTATTTCTTCATAAATCCTATCTTCAACATTACTTGTAGAAACTTTAAAAGCATTTTTAGCCATTTGTATTTCTTTATTCTTATTCAAAACTATATCTTCAATTTGTGAATTCAACTTATCATAAGTCAAATCATTATTCAATATAATATTAGCAGCTCCAATACTCTCCAAAACCTTTGCATTATATAATTGGTGGTCATTGCTAACATTAGGTAATGGAACTAAAATAGATGGCTTACCTAAATTAGAAATCTCAGTAATTGTCATAGCACCACTTCTTGCAACAATTAAATTTGAAACATTCATTACCTCTTCCATATTATATATATATGGCATTATCTTTGCATTTTCAATATTGTTTATACTAATATTGCTGTCTTGCAAATTTTGTTTTATTATATCATATTGTTTTGGACCAGTAGCCCAAACTATTTGATAATTTTTATTTAATTTATTCTTCAATATTCCTAAAATTGCCTCATTAATTTTTTGAGCACCTTGGCTACCACCAAAAATTAACACAATAGGCTTTGCTTCATTAAGTCCAATCTCTTTAATTATTTTTAACTTTTCATTTATTCCATAATCTTTCTTCGTTATTTTAACTGGTGTTCCAGTATATACTATATTTTTTGCATGTTTTATTCTATCTTTAGCATCTTCAAAAGAAATTAAAATTGTATTAGCTTTTTTTGCAAGCATTTTAACTGCTCTACCTGGAAACGCATTACTTTCATGCAATAAAGTTGCTATCTTAAGATTATGTGCAGCAGAAATAGTAGCACCACAAATATAACCACCTGTTCCAATAACAATATCTGGTTTAAATTCTCTAATTATTTTTTTCGCTTCTCCATATCCTTTAAAAGTTTTATACATTTTCTTTAAATTATCAATTGATAACTTCTTGCTTAAACCATATGCATCTATAGTTTTTAATCCAAATCCAGCTCTTGGTACTAAATCATTTTCTAATCCTCTTGTTGTACCAATAAAAATAATTTCAGAATCTTTTTCTTCTTGTTTTATCTTATTAGCAATAGCTAATCCTGGATTTATATGTCCAGCTGTACCAGCAGCAGCAATAATAACTCTCATACCTTCCTCCAAACAAATGGGTCAATAGGGACGCCCTTTTTTGACACAAAATCTTGCCAAAAGGGACACTCCTTTAACTCTTATAAAAAATTCTTCACTTATATAGTTTTTATATAATAGAAAAACTATCACTTTCCTATTACACAAATTACAATAGGGGCGTCCCTTTTGGCAAGATTTTGTGTCAAAAAAGGGCGTCCCTATTGACCTAACTTTTTACACCAGCACGTGAAATATTAAGTAATACACCCATCTCACATAATAAAATAAACAATGCTGTACCACCGATAACTAAAAAATGGTAACGGCATACCTGTTGCTGGCATTGATGATGTAACAACAGCAACATTTATTATAACTTGTATAGCTACTAATGATGTAATTCCTACTGCAACTAAACTTCCAAACATATCTGGTGCCTTCATTGCAATTAAAATTCCTCTCCAAATAAAAATGGCAAATAACATTAGAACAACCGCACATCCTATAAATCCTATTTCCTCTGCTAATACTGAAAAAACGAAATCATTATGTGGTTCTGGTATATATAAATATTTTTGCTTACTTTCTCCAAGTCCTGTTCCAAATAATCCTCCTGAACCAATTGCATATAAACTTTGTACAACCTGCCATCCATCTCCTCTTAAATCTTGCCAAGGATCTAAAAAGGTAATAAATCTTTTTAATCTATAGGGTGATAATGCAATAGCTGCTGCCAGTCCTGGAATTCCAACACCTAAACCAGTATATAGAAAATGTTTAAATTTGCATCCTGCAACAATCATCATTATACAAGAAATTCCTATCATAACCATTGAACTACTTAAATGTGGTTCTAATAATAATAGCCCTATTATTGGCGCTAGAAATAAACAATGTTTTATTAAACCTTTTCCATATAATTTAAGCTCATCTCTATTTTTTACTAGCATTCCTGCATAGAAAATGATAATTAAGAATTTTACCATTTCTGATGGTTGAATAGATAATGTTTCTGTAACAAATATCCATCTTTTAGCTCCATTTCTTTCTTTTCCTATTACTAGTACAGCTGCCAATAAAGCAATTGATATCCACCAAGCTATTTTATAAAATTTTTTATAAAATCTATAATCAATTTTAGAAATAAATATCATTGCAAATAATCCTAATATAGCAAATATTAATTGCTTAGAAAAATATGCATAACTATTTCCACTTTCTGCAAGTGCTGATGGAGAACTCGCAGATAAAACCATTACTAATCCAATACATAATAATAACATTATAGTTATCACTAAAGTAAAGTCTAATGGATTATTTAAGAAGCTTGAAAAACTTTTTCCTTTTTTCTTCTTAGCCATTTATAATCCTCCTAACAGGGTTTTATATAATCTTTAGTCCAATAAAACACATTATTAAAGTTATTACTGAAAAAATTACAACTACTTTATTTTCTTTCCAGCCTGATAATTCAAAATGGTGATGTAAAGGAGCCATTTTAAATATTCTATTTCCAGTTTTTTTGTAATATGATACTTGTATTATAACAGATAATGTTTCTAAAACTGGTATTAATGCTATTATAAGTAATAATAATGGCATTTTTAAATATAATGCTATTCCTGATATTACTCCTCCTAACATTAATGAACCTGTATCTCCCATAAATACCTTAGCTGGATGTAAATTAAACATCAAAAATCCTAATACTGCTCCTATTATAATACTTCCAAATATTGACACTTCATATATCTGATTGTTAATCCCTATAACAGTTAAGCAAGTTATAATAATAGCAGAAATACTTGATGACAATCCGTCAATTCCATCTGTAAGATTAACTGCATTTGTTGTTGCAATTAAAACAATAATTGCTAATGGTATATATAAATAAACAGGAATTTCAATATATGTTTTAATTATTGGTATATATGTATCTGTTCCTATTTGTAATCCATAGACTAAAAATAATACATATACTACTGCTATAATTAAAAGTCCTAACATTTTAAACTTAGGCTTTAAACCATCAGTATTTTTAAGTACCAACTTTTTAAAATCATCTACAAATCCAATCATTCCAAACCCTATTGTTATTAACAATAATGGTAATAATTTTTTCCCTACCACTTCATTTCCTGTCATAGTTAAAAAAATATATGTAAATGTAACTACAATAATACTTGTAATTATCATTATTATTCCCCCCATTGTTGGGGTACCTTGTTTTTTCAAATGAGAAGCAGGACCATCATCTCTTTCTATTTGCCCCACTTTTAATTTTTTTAATATTGGTATTGTTATTAATCCACAAACTACTGAGATGAAAAATGTAATAAGCAATACTTTTATCTCAAAATCCAAATTTATCAAACCTTTCTGAATTTATATCTTTTGTTTATTTTTATTATTAGCAAGAAAATTATATTTTAACATTGACTAATAACAAAGCTTTAAAACTATTTAGAATTAATTTTTTCAATAATATCTCTTACAATAACTCTCTCATCAAAATCAAATTTCTCACCATTAATCTCTTGATAAGGTTCATGTCCCTTACCAGCCAAAATTATGATATCCTTCTTGTTAGCCATTTTGATAGCTTTTTCAATAGCTTTAGCTCTATCTATTACAACTTCGTATTTTCCCTTTGTCTTCTTTACACCCTCTTCAATTTGCTCAATTATTTTTAGAGGATCTTCTGTTCTAGGATTATCAGAAGTTACTATTGTATAATCAGCTATTTTACCTGAGATTTCCCCCATTATAGGTCTTTTGCCTGAATCTCTATCTCCACCACAACCAAATACAGATATAACTCTACCTCTAGTATAACTTTTTGCAGCTTGTAATATGTTTTGTAAACTCTCTGGTGAATGTGCATAATCTATCATTATAGTCAATTCTAGCTTATTATCAACTAATTCAGACCTTCCTGGCACTCTAACTTCTTCTAATGCTTGTTTTATTATTTCTGGATTTACACCAAATTTTTGTGCAACACAAATTGCAGCAAGTGAATTATAAACACTAAATCTTCCTGGTATTCCAGTTTTTACTCTTTCATTTTTATCTGTAATTCTAACTTTGAAATCAACATATGCATTTGTTATTGTAACATCTTTTGCTAACATATTTGCAAAATTATCAATTCCATAAGTTACTATATTACTCTCTGGAAATAATCTTGGTATTTTTGCTGCATGTAAATCATCTGCATTTACAATTCCTGTTTTACACATCTCAAATAATTTCAATTTTGAATTGAAATAATCTTGCATGTCTGGATGTTCTTTTTCACTAATATGATCTTCTGAAAAATTAGTAAATAATACAATATCAAATTGACATCCATCTACTCTATGTAATTTTAAACTTTGAGATGAAACTTCCATTACAACTACTTCTACACCTTCATCAACCATTTGTCTAAAAGTTCTTTGTAATTCCAAACTCTCTGGTGTTGTTCTATCACTATCTTTCATTCTTTTTCCATTTATATATGTAGCAATTGTACCAATTAAACCTACTTTTTTGCCAGCTTTTTCTAAAATATCTTTAATCATAAAAGTTGTTGTTGTTTTACCTTTTGTACCAGTAACACCAATTAATTTTAATTGTGCTGATGGATTTCCATAAAAGTTTGATGAACATATAGCTAATGCTAGTCTTGTATCTTTAACCATTAATACTGTCACATTTTCAGGTATATTTAATGATTTAAAATCACAACCTTCTTCTAACATTACACAAGTAGCACCATTTTTTATTGCACTTTCAACAAATTGATGTCCATCTGTTGAAAATCCTTTTATAGCAACAAACATATATCCTTCTTTTACTTCTTTTGAGTTATTCTCGATTGCTTTTATATCTATGTCTAAATTTCCTCTTGCTTTAATTCCTTCAATTCCTATTAATATTTTCTTTAATTCCACTTAGAATCATTCCTTTTCATTTTAATATATGTCATAGTTAAAGTCTTAACCACGCATTTTTTTACATTATATAACTAATTTTACTTTTTGTATAGAGTTTTTTAAGAAATTTATTACAGTACTTCCTTTTATTGTTACTATTCACAGCTAGTGTTTATATTTCAAATAGTAATACTTTTTATTTTTACGAATGTTACGTGGGGACCGCTGAATACTGTTAAGTGCTGAAAGCACTGTTACAGTATCAGTGGGAAAACATGAGAATAAATAAAAAGTATTACTATTTGTTTTATAAAATTTTTAAGCTGTGAATTGTAACCTTTTATTATAATGTATTAAAACATTTACATTTTATTACAAAAAATTAATTATGCACATTATATCCTTTACCCAAAGTCTCGCAATACTTGCAACGATAACTTTTAGTATCTTTATCAGTCAAAACAAAAATATGATTTAATTCTTGTTCAGCAGAAGTAATACATCTAGGATTTTTACACTTTATAATATTAACAATTTGTTCAGGCAACTCAACATGAAACTTCTCTACTCTTTCATCATCTTTAATTATATTAATAGTTATATTTGGATCCATGTATCCTAATATATTTAAATCTAAATCAATATTTTTATCAATCTTAATAATATCTTTTTTTCCCATTTTTTTGCTTTTAGCATTTGTTATAATAGCAACTGAACAATCTAACTCTCCTAATTTTAAAGCATCATATATTTCCAATCCCTTTTTAGCCTGTATATGATCTATAACAATTCCATTTCTAATACTATCTATATTCAATTAATTTTCCTCCTTATTATTTTATTTCTAACAATTTTAATATAAGAGCCATTCTAATATATTTTCCATATCTAACTTGCTTAAAATAACAAGCTCTTGGGTCATCATCAACTTCTGTTGCTATTTCATTTACCCTTGGTAATGGATGCATAATACACAAATCTTCCTTTGCCTTTTCTAACTTATTTTTATTTAATATATAATAATCCTTTAATCTTAAATAATCTTCTTCATTGAAGAATCTTTCTTTTTGAACTCTTGTCATATATAAAATATCTAACTTGTCCATATATTCTTCAATATTATTTGTTTCTATATATTCTATATTATTTTTTTCTAAAACTTCCTTTTTAACATATTCAGGCATCTTTAATTCATCTGGTGATATTAATACAAATTTTATATTTTTATATCTTGACATTGCTGTAACTAGTGAATGTACTGTTCTACCAAATTTCAAATCTCCACATAATCCTATTGTTAAATTCTCTAATCTATTTTTTTCACAAGATATAGTTAATAAATCTGTTAATGTTTGAGTTGGATGGTTGTGTCCACCATCTCCTGCATTTATTATTGGAACTGTTGATTTTAAAGATGCTACTAATGGTGCTCCTTCTTTTGGATGCCTCATTGCAATAATATCACTATAACATCCTACTGTCCTTATTGTATCTGATACACTCTCTCCTTTAGCTGTTGAACTTGATGATGCTGATGAAAATCCTATTACATTTCCTCCTAATTCCATCATTGCTGCTTCAAAACTAAGTCTTGTTCTTGTACTTGGTTCAAAAAATAAAGTAGCCAATTTTTTATATCTGCATTTTTCTGAATATTTTTCAGGATATTGCATTATATCTTTGGCTACTTCAATCAATTCTTCAATTTCTTTTACTGTTAAATCTTTTATATCAATTAAATTTCTCATTTTCTTCCTCCTTATTTTTTTACTTTATATGTTTTATCAAAAAAATCGAAATATGTCAAATTTGCCTTTTTTATGTAAATATGATATAATATTCCTGTAGGTAATTTATCTTTATTACTTATTTCCCGTATCACTGACTAGTGAGGGGAAACATCCTCACTTTTTAGTTTTACATTATAGTAACTCGCTAACAAACTATTCTAATTAAGGAGGATTTTTCAATGAAAAAATCAATCAAAAGTCTTATCACTATGTTACTTGTTGTTTTAGTAATTCAAATGCCTATAATGGTATTTGCAAAAGCTACTATTCCAGAAGCAACATCAGATTTCTATGTAAACGATTTTTCTAATGTTTTTTCAGAAGATGAAAAATCACGGCTTATAGAAAATGCTGTAACACTATCTGATGAGCATAATGGCATTCAGGTTGTTGTATCCACAATAGAATCTCTTGATGGTGACAGTGTAGAAAACTACGCTTATGAAATGTACAATCAATATGGCATTGGAAAAGATGATATGGGACTTCTAATTTTGCTATCTACTGGCGACAGACAAATTCGAATAGAAGTAGGCTTAGCCATGGAAGCGTATATCAATGATGCAAAGGCTGGACGTTTTATTGACAAATATGCAATTCCGTATTTGAAAGATAATAAGTTTAATGAAGGCTTAATAGCTCTTCAAGAAGCCTTAATCTCCGAAATTACTGATTGCATTGGTTCAGAAGAAAATCAAACCGAAACTAAAGGATACATTACACCTAGTGAGTTAAAGACTGAAACTACGTCTAATAAAGCTTCTGATGATAAAAGCCGTTCAAATGTATTGCAAATTTTCTTAAACTGCATTTTAGTTATTGCTGTTATCGCAATACTTGTTTTAATTTTTTATGTCATAAATAAAAAAATTAAGCAATCAAATGAAATGAAAAAAAGAATTGCTGAGCTGTCTAATGAATTAAAAAATAGCAAAGCTAATGCTATCACAGAAAAGTTGCAAATTACTGAAGAACATCAAAAAGAGAAATCGAGAATTTTGGAAAGAGCTACCAGAGAAAAAAATAATCTTGTACAAAACTTTGAGCAAGAAAAAGAAGAACTCAGTGAACAGCTTAATAATTTGTCTAGAGAAAATAGGCAAATTACTCAAAATTATCGAAATCTTGAAAATAACTTTTCTGTTCTGCAAGACAGATATGAAAGAGTAAACAAGTTACATCCTAATGCTGATGATGAAGTTTCTAATATGATTGAAAATGAAATTAGAGAACGCGATATGAAAAAAGCTGAAGAAACAGATGCTATTATTTCCGAAGTTATCAATTTATCTGCCAATAAAGATATAATTGTGAATCTTCATCAAGCATTATTTGCATATTCTTCATTAAATGAGAAACAGAAATCATATGTAAAATCCAACATATCAAAATTGCAACAATTATATGATAAATCTGTTGAACTTAAGAAAGAATATGAGAAAAAACTTGAAGAAGAACGCATTCGTAAGCGGATAGAAGAAAATAAAAAATCTGCTAATAGTGCTCTTCAATCAATCACTTCAATAATTTCATCAATAAACATTGGAACAGCAGAAAATCTTAGTGAACTTAAAAAGGCTAAAGAGATTTATTCTAACTTAAATCATGAAGCACGTGGATATTTTGATACTTCTGTATTAAATAGGGTTGATAGATTAACACGTGAAGCACAGGCAGACTATGAAAAAAAGCAAGAAATAGAACGCAATAAAAAGCTAGCTGCTACTGCTGTCGCTTCAATCACAGCAATTATTGCTTATATCAGCTATGGTAAAGCAAGGGATTTAAGAAAGCTTAAAGAAGCAAAAAATATTTATGAAAATCTAAATTATGCATCCCAAAAGTATGTAGATAGCTCTATTATCGAAAAACTTGATAGACTAATTAGAGAAGCAAAACGGGATAAAGAAGAAGAGGAAGAGGCTGAACGTAGGAGAAAAAGACGTGAAGAGGAAGAAGCTGCTGAAAGCAGTAGTCATTCCAGTTTTGGAAGTAGTTCACATCATAGTGGATTTGGTGGACATTCTGGTGGCGGTGGAGCTTCTAGAGGCTTCTAAATATTTTGATTAATTTTTGTAACATCTGGACTGCATTTATTGCAGTCCTATTTTTTTACATTTTATTCAAAATATTGCTATATTATGTAAAATATGTTACAATATTTAATAGATAGACTTTTGTCTATTTGGCGCACATTGACATGCTCAGATTATAATCTGAAAAAAGAAAGGGAAAAAAGTATGAAAAAACGGATACTTTTATGTGTAACACTACTCATAGTATTTGTTACTCTCTTGAGTACACTTACTGCATGTAGTACAAGTGATGAAATTCCAATTCCAACTGTCCAAAAAGATGTCTACATTTATGATCAGGATAACATTATTGATGATGATGTAGAGAAACAGCTTAATCAGCTACTTGTTGAATTGGAAAATACAACAGGCGCAGAATTTGCTGTTGTTTCGGTTCCAAGTTTGCTTAACCGAAGTATTGAAACTTATGCAAATGAATTATTTAATACTCTTGGAATAGGCAAAAAAGACCAGGATAATGGTGTATTACTTCTATTTTCTCAGTATGATGAAAAAGTAAGACTTGAAATCGGTAGAGGATTAGAAGGCTGCTTAAATGATGCTAAATGCGGAAGAATTCTCGATAACTTCTTTGTACCATATCGTGAATCAGATGAATATTCAAAAGCAACAGAACTTACAGTCAAAGCTGTATTAAAAGTTCTTTGTGAAGAATATAATGTATCTATTAATGGTCTGAATTTAGAAGAAATCGAAATTGAAGAAACAGATTATGCATCAATAATTTTATGTATTATAATAATTATTATTGTTCTTATTATCATAGAATGGATTACTGGTCACATCTGGGGAGATGGATTTGGAGATGGATTAGTATTTCTTATTCTAGATAGTTCTTCTAGTGGAGGTCATGGTGGCTCTTCTGGCGGAGGATTCGGTGGTGGATTTTCTGGAGGAGGTGGTGCCTCAAGATAACTCATTAAAAATTGAATATGTAACTCGTAAACCACAACAAACAACATGGAGGTATTACAATGAAAAACAACACTGTATTAATTTGTATCTTGGCTGGTATCGTAGTCTGTGCATTTTGGTTCATTGGATCCAAAAACAATCTTGTTACATTAAGAGAAGACGTCCGTTTGCAGCAGGCTCAAGTAGAAACGCTACTTCAGCGCAGAAATGATCTCATTCCTAACTTAGTCGCAACAGTTAAAGGATATACATCTCATGAAGAAGAAATCTTTACAGAAATCGCTGAAGCAAGAGCAAAACTTGCAGGTGGCATAATGGCTGGCGATATGGAAAGTGTCATTGAAGCTAATGCTTCACTAAGTTCTGCACTCAGTAGACTATTAGTAATAGACGAAAAATATCCTGATCTTACAGCTGATGAACAATTTACAGGATTGCGTGATGAAATATCTGGATCTGAAAACAGGATTTCATTTGCAAGGCAGAAATATAATGAGTCTGTTACTACTTACAATACTGCCATTCAAAAATTTCCTACCAGCGTAATTGCTAATATGAGTGGTTTCAAAGAAATGAAATATTTTGAAGCTGATGAAGATGCGAAAGATGTTCCTGTAGTTAGTTTCGAATAACTTTTACCTTTCAAAAACTAAAAACATAGCTCTCAACTGAGGGCTATGTTTTTTAGTTTTTATCTTATTTCATCTTTAATCTTAATCAAAGTCTCCTTTTCCGAATTGTCAAAAAGTCTATATGTTTTTATTATATCATAATCAATATATTTTGCAGTTTCACTTATTATTTCTAAATGCTTTTCAACTTCAAAATAATTTAAATTGATATAATTACAATTTATTCTCCATTTCAATTCATATAGTAGAACATATTGTATATATTTAATAACTTCATCATATTTTTTATTTGATTCATCAATTAATTTCTTCCATGAATAACTTGGTGTATCAAAATACCAAGACCTATTTCTAGAAATACCCTGAATTGCTGAATTCCCTGTATTTCTCTTTCTATAATTATATAAAGCTTCTCTAACAACACCATATTTAAGTCTATTTAATAAAATCATATTTATAAATACACAATCTTCACCTATCTTCAATCTTGTGTCAAATCTCATATCTTTTATAACTTCACTTTTAAATAAAGAAGAAGCTACATGAAAAATAAGCATTTCTGGTTCTTTTTCTATGTCTATAACTCTAGTTTTTTCAAATTTATAATCTAAAAAATGATAATCTTCGCTTGCTTCAAAACATTTTATTCTAGCACTTACAAAGTCGATTTCAAAATAATTTTCTTCCATAAAGTTATACATATGTAACAAAGCTTCTTTATCCCATTTATCATCACTATCTATAAAATTTATATATTTGCCTTCTACATATTTCATTCCTTCATTTCTAGCTGAAGAAACACCACCATTTTCCTTTTTAATATAAACAATATTAGCATATGTATTTTTATATTTTAAACATATATCTTCACTATTATCTTTTGAGCCATCGTTTACTAATATTAATTGAATATTTTGAAAACCAATTGTTTGATCAATAACACTGTTAATTACATCATCCAAATAATCTTGTGAGTTATATATAGGAATAATTATTGATATTTTATATTTATATTCCATTTTATCTCATCCTTTCAAAATCAACTTTAATTACCTTTTTAATATTTTACATGCATTAATATTTTATGATTTATTAGGATCCATATCAGACCCTGCAAAAAAACTCATACTATTTATAAAATCTATATCTTCGTCTAAAATTAAAAAATCAAAAACATCCTTATTTTCTAGCATTCTATTCCAATTAGTAGTTTTAGGTAATGGAACTATTCCATTCTGTAAACACCATTTTATACATATCTGTGCAACAGATTTATTATATTTTTCTGCTATTTCTACTAGCTTTTCATTCTGCAACATCTTACCTTTGCCTAATGGAGCCCATGCTTCAACAACTATATTATTTTCTTTACAAAATTTTACAGTTTCTTTTCTTGTTAATCCTGGATGTATTTCTAATTGATCAACCATTGGAACAATTTCACAATTATCCAAAATAATGTCCAAATGATGTTTTAGAAAATTTGATACTCCAATAGCCTTAACTTTTCCTTGTTTATATAAGTCTTCTAAAGCTCTCCATGTTTCTATATTCAAATTTTTATCATTATTTCTTGGCCAATGTATTAAATATAAATCTATATAATCTAATCCTAAATTTTGTAATGATTTATTGAAAGATTCTATAGTTTTCTCATAACCCATAGAATCTTTCCAAACTTTACTTGTTATAAAAATTTCTTCTCTTGGTATATTACTTTCTTTTATTGCTTCTCCAATATAACTTTCATTCTCATAAGCTGACGCTGTATCTATATGCCTATATCCAGCCTCTAAAGCTTGTTTTACATTTAATATACATTCTTTTCCTTCTATTAAAGATGTTCCAAATCCTATACTAGGCATATAACTTCCATTATTTAATATTACTTTTTCTTCGCTATATTGCACTTTATTTCTCCCTTATTTCCTCATATAATTTTAATAACTTGTCCATTAATATTTCTTGAGAATAATTATTTTTAGCATATATTGAAAGTTCATTTTTATCAAATACAACTTCATTATTCAAAATCAGACTAATTTTTTCAGCTAACATTTGTTCATCATCCATATCAAAAAGTAATCCTACTTCTTTAGTAATTATTTTATCCATTCCTGATTGGTTTGTAACAACTGCTGGTGTTCCACATGCCATAGCTTCTATTGCAACTAATGGTAAGGCTTCTTTTCTTGATGGTAATACTAAAATATCCGAAATATTATATAACAGTCTTAAATCTCCATGATTTTTACTACCTAGAAATACAATATTTTTTAATCCTAATTCTTCTTTCAAAACATTTAATTCTTTAAGATATTCTCCATCTCCTACTATTAATGTTAATATATTCTCTTTTTCATAAATTTTTGCCGCTTTAAGTAATACATCAAGTCCCTTCATTACTGATATTCTTCCAACAAATAGTAATACTTTATCAAATTCTTTCTTAATTCCAAATTTTTCTAAAACTTGTTTTTTATCTAATTCTTCAATAAAGAAATCTTTTGAATTATATCCATTTTTTACAAATATCATCTTATCTTCTGCCTCTGGGAACTTCTCTTTTATTTCTTTTATATTATCATCTGATATAGCAATAACCTTTTTACATCCTTCTATTGCATTTTTTCCATAATTATCAAATATATCTGTTCTTCTATATGTAATAAATTCTGCTCCATGTGAAGTAATCATATATGGAACATTATAATCTTTTAACAATCCTGATATAATCCAAATATGTTGTGAATGAATTACATCTGGTTTAAAATTTTCTAATTCTTCCTCAATTGCATTTCTAAAAGCTACTTCATATTGTTTTATTTGTATTTCTGTCATATTATTAAATAAAAAATTACTTCTTGGATGTGGATCCATACATGGGAAATTAAAATCTAATTGCCCTTCAATTACTTCTTCTCTTGTAAAATACACTGGATGTATTTTTACATTTTCCACATTAATTATATTTGTAGTGTTTTCTGGCATAATAATACATACTTCATGCCCTTTTTGTACTAAACTTTTTGCAATATTTGTTACATATACTCCACTTCCTGATCCAACTAATGGAAATTGATTTATTAATAATATTCTCATTTTTACCTCTTTCTTTTTTACATTTTATATTATATCCTCTTATATTTTACCATATATTACTTAAATTTTCAATATATTTACAAAAAAACACACTAGCAGCTTTATGTAACTCGATCAAACATCTATAAATTCATAAAAAATTCCTCTGTTAGCTCTTCTTCCATAATATAATTTTCATCTTTATATCTTAAAATATAATCATTTCCTATCTTATCTAAAAGCTCTTTAGAAATATTAGTTTCTTCAAAAACAATATTATTCTCCATATTTTTCAAATATACTCCTTTTAAGCTTCTATCAACAACTTGATATAAGCAATTTTCTTTTCTATACTCACCTAAACTAACTTCATTTTTATCCATTTCATTATTCTCCTTTGCTTTAGGATTTTTTAAGTAATCTGACAACTCTTTTATAAAGCTTTGAACCAAATTATTTTCTTTTACTCCATTAATTATATTATTGAATAAATCTAAATTCAATATGACTCACACTCCTCATTATTAAATTTTACATTTGGAAATTTAATTACTATCAGAATAATAGTAAAAAGAAATAAAACTAATTGAATTATAAAACATTTTCTATTAAAAAGCAATAGGGCAATTACTTAAAATTGCCCTAAATATTACTATCTAATAATATAGCTTTTGCCCATGAACATTCCTCATTTTATTTTACAATAATTTCTAAATATATTACATTTGCATTCGATACTATATAAATATTGGTATATCACCCCAGAAGCTATTTGAAAAAACAAAACTATTATCCAGTAACTACTAAATCTATTTTAAAATTCCAGTTGTATAATCAATTTCAACACCTGGACTCACATTATAGACAAAAACATTAAAGCAAACACCCTCACCATTATCCTCAACAGAATAAGCTTCAATCTCAACACCACTAGCAAGAAGATTATCACCTTTAAAAATTGGTGTAACTCTATACAAAACGTGATTATTCTTATTTTCATCAATATAACTTGCAACCTTATTTTCAAAAGGCAACATTCCAGAAACATTAAAATACTTTGTTCCTGTAATAAGATTTAATTCATTTGCATTTTCAGCAGCTAATTGATAACCAATTAAATGGCATCGATTATACAAATATTCTCCATCAATCTTAGTCTGTTTCCATCCAGTTGGCTTTACTTTACTAATACTTTCTCTTACTTGCCCATCAACTGGCATTATTTCTTTACAAATATTAGCATATGCAACACCACATCTACCTTTTTCATCTAATTCGCTATATCTTTCAAATGGTTCTGTTATGTAATCTTTTTCACTAAAATATGGTTTATTATTATTGATTTCTATATAAATATTATTTGTATATTCTGGTATATCTTCTAAACTTAAATTAAGTATTGCTTTGTTTGATACTTCAGTAACATTGCTTAAATTTGCATTTTCGTTATTAACAAAATCTCCACTTATATATGATATCAAACATAGAATTGCAAAAAATACTATTGTAAATAATAATTTTTCTATTTTTATCTTTTGTTTCTTACTTTTCCTAGCCATTTTTATCTCCATTCATTCTTTATTGACTAATTATTATCCATTAAATTCATTTTTGTCAAGTTATTTATATTATAATTATTATTTCTAAAATGCAGAAACTTTAAATAACTAATATTTCACATAAATTTTATTCCCCTTATTAACAACAATTCCCTCTTTAGGAGTTTGATCAACAATAATAGTATTTTCCTTATCTAAATCTTCAGCCTCATTTTCAATACTAAGTTCTAACCCTAACTCTTTAACAACCTTTTGAGCATCTTTAATACTAATCCCTTGTACATTTGGAACTTTAACTTCTTCTATCACCTCTAACTCATCTTGATTTCCCTGGCTAACCTCTAAATATGGTAAAATCTCACTAAAAATTTGACCACCAACAGGAGCAGCAACACCACCTCCTTGATGTCCCCCCTCACCGAGTTGGATTATATAAAGTAACTAAAAGAACAACTTGTGGATTTTCAATTGGAGCAACTCCAATAAATGATGTTACATATTTATTAGTATTAACTCCATCTTCAGATGTACCAGTTTTACCACCAATTCTATATCCTGCAACTTTAGCATTTTTACCAGTTCCTTCTGCTACAACAGATTCCATCATATTTAAAACTTTTTCTGAAGTTTCTTTAGAAATTGCTTGTGATTTTACTACTGTTTCAACATCTGTTCTTTCTCCTGTCTCACTATCAACAATTGCCTTTACTACTCTTGGTTGAAGTAACTTTCCTCCATTTGCAATAGCAGAAACAGCTGTAACTAATTGAATCGGAGTTATCTCAAATCTCTGTCCAAAACTTATTGTTGCAAGCTCTACTGGTCCTGCTTTTTTCTCTGCTAGAAATATACTTCCCGCTTCTCCTGGCAAATCAATTCCTGTTGTCTTTAATAAACCGAACTTTTCCAAATAACTATAATACGTATGAACTCCCATTTTCTGTCCTAATCCTATAAATACTGGGTTACAAGAATTCATTAATCCTTGTCTCAAACTTTCTGAGCCATGTGGTCTATAATATCTCCAGCATTTTATCCTTACACCTGCAACCTCAATACCACCTGTACATGCAAATTGGCCTGTTCTATCAATATCTGTTACTAAACCTTCTTCTAATGCTGCTGATGATGTAATCGTTTTAAAAGTAGACCCTGGCTCATAAGTATCTGTAACTGCTCTATTTCTCCAAACGGCTTGCAAATTCTTTGTTTTATCTCCTTGTTCTAATGAAGTCCAGATTCCTTTTAATTCTTCTGTATATGCTTCATATGGACTATTTAAATTATAATCTGGATACGTTGCCATTGCTAAAATATCTCCATTTTGAGGATTTATTGCAACAATATTGCCACCATCTGTACATACATTATCAATACATGCTTCTTTCAAATATTTTTCAACTATTGATTGTATATTTATATCAATTGTTAAAATTAAATCCTTTCCATCTATCGCTGGAACATATTTTTCTCCTTCTTCTCCAATTTCTCCCCCTTTAGCATCTGTATGTCTTTTTATAGAACCTTTAGTTCCTGAAAGGACTTTGTCATATTTAGCTTCTATTCCATCTAATCCTTGATTATCACTTCCACAAAAACCTATAATTTGAGATGCTAAATTATTATTTGGATAATATCTTTTTGTATCTTCATCAATATTTATTCCTGTTGTTACATTATTTTCTTCCATCCATATTCTTAGTTTATCAGTTTTTTCTTTTTCAACTTTTTTAGCAATTGTTTCTATTGAACTTCTTTTTGAAACTTTTTTTAATACTTTATCATAATCCAATTCAAAAATTTCTGATAAAACTCTAGCAACCTTATCCTTATCTTGGACTGAAATATTTCCAGGATTGACAGTTACTGTTTCAACAGTGCTACTCTGGGCAATAACTTGACCTGTACTATCATATATTGTCCCTCTTTTAGGATTTATACTTCTATCTAATGTTTGTTGTTCATATGCCATTCTCCTTAATCTCATTCCATCTATTAATTGTATATATCCTAATCTTACTATTAATAATACTATTATTATGAATATTACAAATAGCATTGTTCTCATTCTTTTCTTAGTAGACAAATTTATTTCTTTCATTAAAAAAACACCTCTAATAATATTTATTAAAAGTGTTTAATTTTATTCTTATATAATAACTTTTGTATTATCTACATATTTAAAAATTTGTCAAGCAATTTCTCCAACCAATTCTTCTCATCCTCAATTATAACCTTCTCAGAAGCAGTCTCAATATAATCCTTTTTAGGCAAAGAAACATACACAATTTGCTTATTAGTCAACTTTTGCATTCCTAATTCTTCTTTAGCAACCTTTTCAATATTACTTAAGTTTTGACTATTTTCAATACTTACCCTTAACTGCTCATTCTCTTTTTGAAGATCCGCAAGAATTTTCTTTTGTTCCTGAATCTGATTAAATTTTTTATCTATTTGAGAGTTTCTACAACTTATGGTTAATAACAATAAAAATACACCTATAACTGTAACTGTAATTTTCATTTGTCTTTTTTTCTGTTCACCAGATACTTTTACTTGTTGTTTTGGCATATCTTTAACAACTTGCAATGGTTTTTTAGTAACAATTTCTTTAGTTCTTCTATTATAATCTGGTTCAAATTTCCTTGGAGTTGTACCATATTGATATTTCTCCTGTGCCATAAGTTTTTCACCTCTCTTTCATTTTATAATCTTTCAAAAATTCTAAGTTTTGCACTTTTACTTCTAGAATTTTCTTCCTGTTCCTTCTTACTTGCTACTATTGGTTTTTTAGTAATTATATTTCCAAGTGATTTAGCTCCACATACACAATATGGTAGATCACCTGGACAAGTACATTTTCCTTTAGCATCTATCATTGCATTTTTTACAGCTCTATCTTCTAAAGAGTGGAATGTTATTATACATAACCTTCCTTTTTGATTTAAAACATCTATACAATCTTTAACTGTTTTATACAATGGTTTTATTTCATCATTTACTTCTATTCTTATTGCCTGAAATGTTCTCTTTGCTGGATGTCCATCATTTTGTTTTGATTTTGGAATAGATTTTTCTATAATTTCTACTAATTGCTTTGTTGTTTCTATTTCTTTATTTTTTCTATATTCACATATATTTCTAGCAATTTGTTTTGAAAATCTTTCTTCACTATATTCATATATAATGTTTGCTAGCTCTTCTTCATTATATGTATTTACTACAATCTTTGCTGTCAATTCTTGAGATTTGTCCATTCTCATATCAAGTTCGTTTTCCCCCATGTAACTAAAGCCTCTATTTCTTTCATCTAACTGATATGAAGAAACTCCTAAATCTAGTAAAATTCCATCTACTTTTTCTATTCCTATATCTTCTAAAATTTGCTTTATATTATCATGATTATCTTTTACAAATTTAACATTTTGGAATTCTTTTAAATTTTCTCTAGCTGCTTTTAAAGCATCTTCATCTCTATCTATCCCTATTAGTAATCCTTTTTTTGATAATTTCTTTACTATTTCTTTACTATGACCTGCTCCACCTAAAGTCCCATCAACATATATTCCATCTGGTTTTATATTTAAACCTTCTATACATTCATCTAATAAAACAGATTTATGTTTAAATTCCAATTTTCCACCTCAATGTAATTAATTGTTTGCAATTTTTCTGTACAATATTGCTTTTTAATTTATTAAAAAGCAGCCAGTAAAAACTACCAGCTGCTTCATTTTTTGTTTTTTCTTTTGGTATTTATATTTCCTTTGTAAATTTGTCTTTAGACTTTTTACTTTTGTTTGCTATATTCTTCTGTAATATTAGCTTTTGTAACTTAAAATCATTTGTAATTTTATCTTTTGTAATTTTTCTTTTGTACTTTCATATTTTATCTTTTGTAAAATTTTCTTATGTACTCTTTTCTTTTGTATATTTTGTCTTTAGTTTAGTCATCTTTTGTATCTTTATATAAACTTTTGCAAGTTATATACCAAGCATTGTCATATTTTCAGCGATTTCATCTACTGATATGTTTTCATCGCATTTTTGCCAATTTTCTTTATTCCATATTTCTAATCTAGTACCTACTCCGATTATTACTGTTTCTTTCTCTAGTCCTGCAGCCTCTCTTAAATTATTAGGAATTAAAAATCTACCTTGTTTGTCAATTTCACATTCTGTTGCTCCTGATAAGAAAAATCTAACAAAATTTCTTGCATTCTTATCTGATAGTGGAAGTGCTTTCAATTTTGTTTCAAAGTTTAACCATTCTTCTTGTGAAAAGGCAAATAAACATCCGTCTAACCCTTTAGTTATTACGAACTTGTCTCCAATGTCTTGCTTCAATTTTGCTGGCATTATTAATCTGCCTTTAGCATCTAATGAATGCTCATATTCACCCATCAACAATGGTTTTCACCTCTTTCCACTTTTCTACCACTTTGTACCACTTTTCTCCACTTCACTCAAATTGTAATATAACTTTATTTATTTTGCAATACTTTTTTGAAAAATTCTTAAATTTTTTTTAATTAATTGTTATAAAATAAAATATTAAATTATAATTTGATATTAATATAATTATTACACTTCTTTATTTTAAGTATTTTATATATTTATCAACAAATATTTCAAATTTAAAATTAGAATTCAAATATTTCCTACTACAATTAATATCATTTAGCATTACTTATAGTACTATCAGTTCATTTTCTTTTAAAAATATCATTGGTATACTTAAAATATAATTTTAAATTTTTAAAGAGGTGATTTATATGACAGAAAATGAAAAAAGACTAAGAAAAAATATTGGAAAAAAGATAAAATTAGCCAGAGCAAAGACCAATTATACTCAAGAAGACCTTGCTGAAAAAGCTCTAGTATCTACTAGATATATTAGTCAATTAGAACGAGGTATATCTTTTGGAAGTGCAACTACTATAGTTAATTTGTGCAAAGCACTAAATATATCTTCTGACTTTCTTTTTAATGATTTAATTCAATCTAATTCTTCTGAACATTCTGACCATATTGATCTCATTGATACTAAATTTTTAGAAAATTATTCACAGTTAAATAAATACAATAAAAAAGTTGTTAATAGATTAACTAATGATTTAATAAAACTTCAAATTGAAGAAAATTGGACAAATCAAGCCTCACAAAAATTTTAATGATGCTGAAACCTCATTCAGCATCATTTTTAATTATTACAAATATATCATTGTAAATAAATTTTTATTATGATATTATAATAACTATAAAAAAAGGAAATAATATTTATAGGAGGTAAAATTATGGAATTTAAAGAATGGGAGAAATTCAAATCAGGACAATGGCAACATGAAATAAATGTAAGAGACTTTATACAAAACAATTACACACCATATGATGGAGACTCAAGCTTTTTAGCAAATGTAACAGAAAGAACAAGAAAACTATGGGACGAAGTTTTAGAATTGTATAAAAAAGAAAAAACTGCTGAGGGGTCAGTTTTGGATATAGATACAAAAACAATATCAACAATATCTAGCCATGATGCTGGATATATAAATAAAGACTTAGAAGAAATAGTAGGACTTCAAACTGATAGTCCACTAAAAAGAGCAATTATGCCATTTGGAGGAATTAGAATTGTAGAAAAATCTTGTGAAGCATATGGAAAACAAGTTAACCCAGAAGTTAGCGAAATATTCCACAAATATAGAAAAACTCACAATGATGGTGTATTTAGTGTTTACACACAAGATGTAAGAGCTGCAAGGTCAAGTCATTTAATAACAGGTCTTCCTGATGGATATGGTCGTGGAAGAATTATAGGAGATTACAGAAGAGTTGCACTTTATGGTGTAGACCTTTTAATAACATTAAAAAAAGAAAGTTTAGAAACTTTAGATACAGATGAATTTAATGAAAACACAATTCGTGAAAGAGAAGAAATTTCAGAACAAATAAATGCATTAAATGAATTAAAAATAATGGCATCAAAATATGGATTTGATATATCAAAACCTGCATCAAATTCAAAAGAAGCTGTTCAATGGTTATATTTTGGATATTTAGGAGCAATAAAAGACCAAAATGGTGCAGCAATGAGTTTAGGAAGAACATCAACAT
Organism: Clostridia bacterium; assembly: GCA_022793875.1. Lineage (GTDB taxonomy): Bacteria > Bacillota > Clostridia > TANB77 > CAG-508 > CAG-269. The sequence continues at coordinate 27,060 of JAAWDR010000052.1, read as the reverse complement.
TTTTAGATATATATTTTGAAAGAGATTTAGCAAATGGAACACTAACAGAAGAAGAGGTTCAAGAAATAATGGACCACTTTGTAATGAAGCTAAGATTAGTAAGATTTTTAAGAACACCTGAATATAATGAATTATTCAGTGGAGATCCTGTATGGGTAACTGAAAGTATTGGCGGTATGGGAATTGATGGTAGAACATTAGTCACAAAAAACTCTTTCAGAATTTTACACACTTTAGAAACTTTAGGACCTGCACCAGAACCAAATTTAACAGTTTTATGGTCAACAAGACTTCCTGAAGGCTTTAAAAGATATACATCTGAACTATCAATAAAAACATCATCAATTCAATATGAAAATGATGATTTAATGAGAACAACTTTAGGAGATGACTATGGAATAGCATGCTGTGTATCACCAATGAAAATAGGAAAACAAATGCAATTCTTTGGAGCAAGAGCAAATTTAGCCAAAACTTTATTATATGCTATAAACGGTGGTAGAGATGAAATATCTGGAAAACAAATAACACCAAAGTATGAGCCAATTACATCAGAATATTTGAATTTTGATGAAGTTATAGAAAAATTTGATCAAATGATGGAATATGTAGCAAAAATTTATATAAAAGCTTTAAATGCTATTCATTATATGCATGACAAGTATTCATATGAAGCACTAGAAATGGCTTTACATGACAAAGAGATTATAAGAACAATGGCATGCGGAATTGCTGGTCTATCAGTAGTTGCTGATTCTTTATCTGCAATAAAGTATGCAAAAGTAAAAGTAATTAGAAATGAAACTGGATTAGCTATTGATTACAATGTTGAAGGAGACTTTCCAAAATTCGGAAATGATGATGATAAAGTAGATGAAATAGCAATAGCAGTAGTAAAAAGATTTTTAACAAAATTACAAAAGCATCAAACTTATAGAAACTCTAAACAAACACTATCAATATTAACAATAACATCCAATGTCGTATATGGTAAAAATACTGGAAATACACCTGATGGAAGAGATGCAGGAACTCCATTTGGTCCAGGAGCAAATCCATTACATGGAAGAGACACTAATGGTGCATTAGCTGTTATGAATTCAGTATCAAAACTTCCATTTGAAGATGCAGAAGATGGAATATCATATACATTTTCTATTACACCTGGAACACTTGGTAAATCTGAAGAAGAAAGAATTACAAACTTACTTAACATGTTAGATGGATATTTTAAACAAACAGGTCACCATATAAATGTAAATGTATTTGATAGAAGTTTATTAGAAGATGCCATGGAACATCCTGAGAAATATCCTCAACTTACAATACGTGTTTCTGGATATGCTGTTAACTTCACTAAATTAACTAGAGAACAACAACTAGATGTTATTAATAGAACTATACATGAAAGGATCTAAAAGGGAAAAAGGGACGTTCTTAAAATCCCTGCAAATAGGGACTAAGGGACACTCCTTATAAATACAGATAATTTTATAATAAAAAAGTGAAGGAGTGTCCCTTAGTCCCTATTTGCAGGGATTTTAAGAACGTCCCTTTTTCCCTTTTTAAGAATGTTTATGGAAAATTTAGATTTAAGATATTATGCCAAAATACACTCAATAGAATCTTTCGGAACAGTTGATGGCCCAGGAATAAGATTTGTACTATTTTTACAAGGCTGCCATTTAAAATGCAAATACTGCCATAATAGAGATACCTGGGACATAAATGGTGGTGAATACAAATCATTAGATGATATTTTTGAAAAAATAATAAAATATAAAAATTATATTTATCCAAATGGTGGAGTAACTGTAACAGGTGGTGAGCCACTTTTACAGGTAAAATTTTTAATTGAACTATTTAAAAAATTGAAACAAGAAAATATTCATACTTGTATTGATACTTCTGGTATGGTTGCTTTAACTGATGATGTTAAAACTTTACTTTCTTATACAGATTTAGTTTTATTAGATATAAAACATATAAATACTAATAAAGCTAAAGAGTTAGTTGGATTTAATAATGAAAATGAATTAAATTTTGCAAAATATTTAAGTGATAATAACATTCCTGTGTGGATTAGACAAGTTCTTATTCCTGGCTACACTGATGATGAAAGTGACTTATTAAAATTAAAAGATTTTATTTCTACTTTAAACACTATTAAAAAGGTTGAACTTTTACCTTATCATGATTTAGGTAAATATAAGTGGAAAAAATTAGGATTAAATTATGATTTAGAAAATATTAGACCTGCTAATGAAGATGATATAAATAGAGCCAAAAAGCTCCTAGGAATTTCCTAGAAGCTTTTTGTTTTGCAAATTATAAATTCTAGTTTGCATTAATTTCAATTTTCGAGACAATTCTTACTCCATCTTCCAATGTAGAATTATAGTATTCAACTGTTACATTTGTTCCTTCTACCATTCTAACTTGGTTCGTGTTATTCATAATAGATGAAACATACAATTGACTATCATTCTCCAAAAGGAAAACATAAGTGGTGTTTCCTTCTCTGGTAACTTGATACAATTCAGCAATATTTCCTTTTACTTCAAACTTCTCAACACTTTCATCAGTTTGAGGCAGTTTTTCAATTTCCTCATAATATTGATTTTCAGCACTTTCCAGTCCCATTGCCTGTCTATATTTGTACATAGTTTCTTCCAATGTTTCTCCCATTACTGCTATTGTATATTTTTCTACATTAATCATAACATAAGAAACATTTGTCTTCGCCTTATCTTTCAAAGACAAAATATAAGTTTCCATTCCATCTATATTTACAATCAATGGGAAGCTTGATGTATAGTTATAGTTCTGTGTAAGAGATTCTGCCTTTTTCTGTGCAGTACTTTCTTCTGCACCTACACATTCATAAAACTTTATTTTCCCTGTCCTTGCATTTGCAAGAATAAATCCAATACTAGACTCATCATTTCCTGCTGAAACTACACAAGTTGAAAAGCACACTCCATCATCAGTGAGAATTGAATTATATCCATCAAAACCATATCCTCTTCCACTATTCGTTTCTTCATTTTCTTCTGATGATGTTACTGTGTTTCTATAACTATAGGAAAGCTTTTTAACATTTTCCTGTTTAAGCACAGAATTCCAAAATCCATTCTTATATTTGTAATTGTCACTTGCAAGTTCCATCAAATAATCCAATGAATATGCATGGTCCACCCAATCTGGCAAATCATCTTTACTACATTCTGTGCACTCTCCTGAAACGGCATTTACTATAATAAAGGAATCTACAACTTTTCCACCAAAAAGTCCAATAGTAGTCTTCATAACTGGAACAATGTAGAACGGATTTCCTTCATCATCAATATCAAACTGAAATTTTCCAAAAATACTGCTTGGATATTTCTTTCTTAAATACCGCTTTAAGTTATGGTCTCCTTTCGATTTAGGAGAATACGTAATACTTTTTTCGAGATTTACAAGTTCTGCCTGCTGTGTACTAGAATTAACTAACACATACGCAGGAACACCATAGGAATACCCACTCTTAGCCTTCCAATAACTTCTAAAGTCAATATGTGTCAAACGATATTGCTCACTATTATAGCTAATAAGATTATATTCATTACTCAATTCATATTGTGATATTCTATCTAAACTTCCTATTGCTCTACTTCCCAATACCTGTGCGTTTTCAATATCTAATAGTGGGAATTCTTTCATATCGCTAAGTTGTACAATATCCTCCTGAAAATCTCCTGTTTCAATATGAATCAAATCTGCATATCTCCTCGCATTTACCAGTTGACTAGAGAAAAAAGCTGCAACTCCCCAAATAACAAATACAACAATCATGCCTATCACTAAAATTGGAGTAAGTATGAAGTTTTCATCTACAAAATTTTCACATATTCCCATAATGACAATTCCACAAAATAGTACTAAAATAAAGTACCACCACATTCCTTCTGAATGTACATTAAATGCAGGTTTACACAACCATTTAAAGTATAGTGCTAAAACTACAGTAATAACTATTCCTATTATCCGTCCACCTTTTAGAGCTTCTGTCATAAATTTTCCCTTTCTGGGCATTGCCCTGAAATTTTTTTACATTGTTACATCAATTATTATATATTAATTAACATAATTTGTCAACTCAAACAAATCAGAAAACCCTAATTTCAAAATATTTATATTATAGGAATTTCAGAGAATTTCCCTATAATAGTACAACAAAAACTCCAATATACTAATTCATAGTACATTAGAGCTTTGTTACAATTTTATTCAGATGTGTCCCTAATGGGACAAAATGTCCCAAACAGAAACGTCCCCAATGGGACATTACCCAATAAGTTTAAGTTCAACATTTTCCATTCTATACTTACCATCAACTAATTTAAATTCAACCAAAGTATTAGCCAAAGTTTCCTCATTTTGTCTCAAATCAGTTGTAAATAAAAGCTTAATTTGAGAAAGCTCAACTTTATTTGTTACAATCTCTCTAAAACATTCAGCCATATGTTTCTCATCTTCGCATACAAAAATTAATTGAGGAAGACCTGAGAATCCTGAATCTCCTGGTTGGAAATTCTCATAAAAATCTTTATATAAATTCATTTTTTCTACTAATTTCTTTTGCCAATCTGGTTCTCTTCTGAAAACTTCAAATAAGAATTGTATAGATTTATTATTTTTAGTTAGCTTAACAGCTCCACCTGTTGCTTTAAATACTTTTGCTAATGTTTTAGCTGTAATCGCTGGTTTTACTGTATAGCTATCAAATGCTTTTACTTTTCTTAAATATGCAATTAGCACTTGATTTCCAGCTAATCTTTTCTTAATCATTGGAACTGGTTTTGTATTATCTGATGGTTGCCATTTACATTCAATCTCTTTTGATGTTAATAAATATTTTCCCATCTTTTCTAGACAATATATTCTATATATTCCTTTTCCCTCGTCTGATGTAAAATAATATCTTGTTAAAACTTTAGATTTTACTAAAGCATCTAATTTATTATTTAATTTATCTTGTGATTTTGGATCAATTCCTTTAATTTCTAGCATTTGATATAATTGTCTTGATGTTATAAATTCAAACTCATTTACTAAATCCAATATAGCAAAATGAATATCTGTAATATGACCTATATTTATCTTATGTACGATTTGGTTCATTGAAACATAGCCGGTCTTTACCATCAAAAGTTTTTATTTCTCCTTCTCTTATTGCAAATGGTGACACTTGTGCTTTTATTTCATCATCTTTAACCATTTTTTATTCCTCCTTTTCTGAATGAAAATCTTCATTCACAATTTTCATATATTATAGAAAGTTCGAAGAACTTTACTATGCGTTTGGAAATACTTTTTATTATCTACAGTTAACCAGTAGTTAATTTAATATTAACTTAACCTTTTTCTTATCATAATCAATTTTCTTAATAACTACATCTACCTTCTCACCATAATCTAATCCATATTTATATTCAGCCATACCAACTAAATTAGGAGTAAGTTCAATGAAAATTCCGTTCTTATTCTTTTCAGTTTCTCTAACAATTCCTTGTACTTTCATTCCAGTTTTGAAGTTATGTATATTTTCTTCCCAAGTTCCTAAAGTTTCCTTATATGATAAATTTATTTTACCAGCCTCTCTATCTATATATTTTACCACAATTTTTAGTTTTTGTCCAATTTTTATTCTTTCATATGGAGTTTTTATCCTTGCAACAGATAAATCTTCAATATGGACTAATCCAACAACTCCTCCACCAATGTCTATAAAAGCACCATATGGAGTTATATTTTTTACTATCCCATTTATGGTTTGTCCTACTTGCAAATCTGATTTTATATATTCAATTACTTCTTTTTGCACATCTTTTCTAGATAAAATTAAATTATCTCCATTCTTTTCTTTTATTTTATATTGGACATATTTATGAACTTTGCCTGTACATATATTAGTTTTAGGTAATCCATTTTCATCTAAATTTACAGCATCCACTTCTTGTCTTGGCATAATTCCTTCTAATCCATTCTCTGTTTTTACATATAAATTATAATTTTGATCACATTTTTCTACAATTCCTTGAAAAATATCATTTGTATTTTCTAAATCTTCATTTTTCCATCCTTCTGGAAAAAATTTAAATGCATTCATTTGTATTCTCCTTCATTACTTCTATACTATTTAGTAATTAAAACAACTAATCATTATTGTAATAAGCTTTTAACCTCATACTCTTTAAGATATCTCCAATTTCCAAGTTCCAAATCTTTTACTCTAATATTCCCAATCTTACTCCTATGTAAGGCAATTACTCTACTACCAACAGCCTCACACATTTTTCTAACTTGTCTATTTTTACCTTCATGAATAGTTATTTCTAGTCTAGATATATTTTTTTCTATATCTGTTTTTAAAATTTTAACTTTAGCTGGTCTTGTAACATAATCTTCAATTTCCACACCTTGTCTTAATTTTTCCACAGCTTCTACATCTATTATACCATGCAAAGTAACAGTATATGTTTTTGTAACTTCATGTTTTGGATGTGTAACTTTGTAAACAAAATCACCATCATTAGTTAATATAAGTGCTCCTGAAGTGTACATATCAAGCCTTCCAACTGGAACAACTCTTTCTTTAACTTTTACTAAATTCAAAACTGTATCTCTATTAAATTGGTCTTTAGCTGTTGTTACATATCCTATTGGCTTATTTAACAATATATATACCAATTTTTCTGAATTTTGTATCTCTTTTCCACAATATGTAACTTTATCCACAGTTGGATTTATTTTTGTTCCAAGTTCTGTTACAACTTCTCCATTTACAGAAATTTTTCCTTCTAATATTAACTCCTCACATTTTCTTCTTGATGCTACTCCACTGTTTGCTAAATATTTCTGTAATCTTATTTTATCATCTTCCATCTTATTTTCCCTTCAATATTAAAGGTATGTCCCCTTATCCCTTTTTTTAGGGATTTAAGGAACGTCCCCTAGTCCCTAATTTAGAAATTACATTTTCAAAATACTCTGGTAATGGTGCTTCAATAAACATTTCTTTTCCTGTAATTGGGTGTTTAAACTTCAAAGATTTTGCATGCAAGCATTGTCCTTGTATATTCCACTCGTTTTTTCCATTTGAATAGACTGTATCCCCTACAATTGGATATCCAATTTCAGTTAAATGTACTCTAATTTGATGTGTTCTTCCTGTTTCAATTTTAACTTCTAAAAGAGTATAATTTCCAAATCTTTCTATAACTTTAAAATGTGTAATTGCGCTTTTTCCTTCTTTTGTTACTGCCATTTTTTTTCTGTCTTTTGTGCTTCTTCCAATTGGCATATTTATTGTTGCTTCACTTTCTTTTACAAATCCTCTTACTAAAGCAATGTAAGTCTTTTCCACTTCGTGATTTTTTATTTGTTCACTCATATTTATATGTGCTTTATCGTTTTTAGCAATAACTATAACTCCTGATGTGTCTTTATCTAGCCTATGTACAATTCCTGGTCTTATTTCTCCGCCTATTCCTGATAAAGAGTCCTTGCAAATTGACATTACAGCATTTACTAATGTTCCATCTGGATTTCCATTAGCAGGATGAACTACCATTCCTTTTGCTTTATTTACAACTATTATATCTTTATCTTCATACAATATTTCTAATGGTATTTCTTGTGCTTTCAGAGAAATCTCTTTAGGTTGATCATCTTGTATTTTAATTTCATCACCTTGTTGTATTTTATATGATACTTTGACTTTACTGTTATTTACTAATATTTTTTCTTCTTCGATTAATCTTTGTATATTCGCTCTAGAATGTTCTGTATCTTTTGCCAAATATGAGTCAATTCTTTCTCCTATTGCATTGTCCTTAATATATATTACTTCCAAAATTTCCTCCTAGCAATTAAATATTATTTATAAGATTTCTATTCTACATTTACAATTCTTTCATAAATAATAAAATTATCATCTGAATATAACTCTTTGTATTTAATATCTTCTGTTTTTGAAATTATCATATTTGTTTTTGATTTTTTAGATATTAATAAATGTGTTATATTATATTTTTCAAATGTTTCTTCATAGAATTTAGATATACTTGATGTATTTATAAAATCTGAAAAAATATCTTCATCTTTTTTCCCACTAAACTCTGGTGCATATAAGTCTGCTCTAGAGTCTATAAATACTGGTATTCCCCTAAACAACATATAACTTCCATAATTATATTCATTATAAAATCTAACACCTTCTAAATCAATATTTTCTAATATATAGTCACATGCTGCTACAGGATATGCACTACTATTTACATATTCTGCATCAAATTTAGGTTGTATTGCATCTAAACTAATACATAACATTAATGCTGTTAAAGCTATAACAACTCCAATATGTCTTACAGCTTTTTCCACTTCTTCAAGTCCATTTTTTGTATACCTCTTAATTAAATCAACTATTAATCTTGTTAAAACAACTGAGCCTATTAATACAAACATTGATGTCTGTCTTCTTGTAGAAAGCATTAAATAACATAAACCTGAAATCATAAACAAATCAGATAATCTTATTTTTGCCTTTGTAAAAATTAATATTGCTAAAAATATTATTAACATACACATTACATCAGTACTTTTAGAAATAGTTAAAGGTAGATGCTCACTTATATTATCAGTTGTATTTCCTTGCATAGTTTTATATAAATAAGTATATGGTGTATCTTTAATTGGTGTTAATAATCCCATTAAAGCACATAAAATCATTACAATTATTAAAAATCTTACATTATTATTTCTTTTTATAGTTATTTTATATGGATTTTTTCTATCTTCATCTCTTTTTATTTTTATTTTAGAAATATTATTTTTCAATGTCTCTATTTCTTTATTTATTTCTTCTAATTTATCTAAATTTTTATTTTTCTTTGTTAGTCTTTTAGCTTTTTTATTTAATATAAATAATCTTATTTTACTATAAATTACAATATCTGATATTACTGATATTACATATTCACCTATATATGGTAAAAATAATACAAAGAAAAATGGCCATGTTGCTACATGTAAATTAGCAATAAGTAATGAAATTAATACAAGCATTGCTCCATATATAATTTTTCTATTTTCTATAAATTTTTCTATGCAGAATATTTCCCATATAAATAAAATAAATGTTACTAATTGTGCTCTTGCAGCAATATAATTTTGTAACATATATAGTGCTCCAACTGTTACTATAAAAGATATTGCTTTATTTTTAGTTAACTTTGAATTAACTAAAAATATCGAAATTCCTAGTATTACTGACAATATACATGTTAATATATATACACTTTTAAATCCAGCTATTGAATATACTAGATATGTACATAAATCATATAACCAATGTGGATATGTATAACTTAAATCTTCATGCCATGAAAAATGGTCCATCATGTCTATTCCATTATTTTTTATAAGTTCTCCTATTTTTATTGTGTAATATGTATCGTTTTGAAATGTAACTGGTGTAATGCATATACACAAAATTGCTATTAAGACAATTGCTATAATTGTAAAATTAAATTCAATTGGCTTTTTGTTTTTCTTATTTTTTTCTTCTACTTTTTTAATATTTTCTTTCATCTTGTTTCTCCTTATGTTTTCATTTTTATTTTTTTAATTATATCAAAAAATTTTTTAAAAAGCTATATATATTTAAAATTTTAGATTCAATATAAGAACAAATCGGAAATCCTTAATATTAGCTCAACTTTAACTTTTATCTTTGGCTTTCCGTTAATTTGTTCATGTGCGAAATTTTCGTTAGAAAATTTCTGTACAATTGAATTTTATATAATAGGAAAGTATCAGTTTCCTATTATATAAAAAAAGTTGCAAAAAAACGATATAGCAAAACCATATCGTTTTTTAACTTTATTATATTATACAGCTTCTTGATTCTCATCTTCATGAGTCTCTGTTGTATCATTTTCTTCTACAATTTCTAAACTTCCAACTGAAACCTCATAAGCAACTCTATTTTCAACAGTTCCATCATCATGCTTTTTCTCATACATTCTAGATTGCACTCTACCAACTACTTTTACCTTAGTTCCTACTTCTAAGTTTTGGCAAAATCTTGCATTTCTTCCCCATGCTATTGTTGGTATATAATCTGATTTATTGTATGCTCTGTTTACTGCTAATAATACATCTGCTATTTCTCTTCCAAATGGAGTTTGTCTATATATTGGAGCTTTGCATATATACCCAACTAATACAACCTCATTTGTAATTGTATCTTTTTTTACAATTTCATTTTCTTCTTGTTCTTCTTCATTTTCTTCTACTTCAATAACATCTTTAGCAAAAACTGTTAATATTAATCTATTTTTTTCATTTTCATAACTATTATATGATCTAAATTGACCTTTAACTAATAATTTTTTACCAGCTGTTAACATTTCATCTGTTGCTAATCTTTCTGAAACTGTTATTGGTATAATATCTGCATTTCCACTTAATCTTGATATTTCCAAGTTAAATACATAAAATCTTTCTCCATAAATTTCATGACTAAAATTTTTTTCTCCTGTAACTTTCCCAACTAATGTTAAATAGTTGTTTTCTAAATAATTTGTATCCAATTTTTTTCCTCCCTTATTTTTTTTTGTACTTTTATCTTTATGCATTCTCTTTTTTAACTACATCTCTTATTATACACCATTTTTTTGGTTTTGTCTACATAAAAAGTTAATTTTATTCAAATTTTATAAAATTTTCCTGTACTTTTTATATAATTATATACAGCTTACAAAATTTTATACTTAAAAACTTTGATTCTATAACTTCACCTGCATCCCAGTAGCATCAATCTTATAATTCTCTTTATACAACAAACTAGAAACTGGCACAACATCAAAACCTTTTTGTTTTATATTCTTCAATAACATATCTAAAGAATCAGCAGTATGTTTAGTACCATTATGCATCAAAATTATATCACCACAAGACAACTTTGAATCTAACCTATTCCACATCTCAGTCCCTGTAAGACCTGTATAATCTAAAGTATCCAAACTCCATTGAATAGTATAATAGCCTTTATCATTTCCAGCTTTTATAACAGTATTATTATACTCTCCATATGGTGCTCTATATAAATTTGTTCTTTTTCCAGTAATCTTCTCAATTTTATCAACACTTATTTCTATTTCTTTAATATTCTCTTCATAACTCAAATTATTTACATGAGGATGTGTATTACTATGACTTCCGTATTTCATGCCCTGCTTCATATATTTTCTTTACATATTCTCCAAATTTATCTGTCCAATCCCCAACCATAAAGAAAGTTATTTTAACATTATTCTGTTCTAATACTTCTAATATTTTATCTACATCATCTGCATTCCATGCACAATTCATAGTTAAAGCTACTTTCTTTTCTTCTGTTTTTACCTTATATATTGGTAATAGCCTTTCTACTCCTGATGATGCTTCTACTGCTTCTTTTGACATAAAATTCATATTACCTGCAACAAACAATAATACTATTACTGTCATTATCGACACTAAATATGTATAAATTTTCTCTTTGTTAAATACTAAAAACATAAAATCACCTTTTAAATATATATTCTGTTTTTCAATATTTATTCATGAACAAATTTGTGTATAATTAAGTTTTATATAATATGAAAGTATCACTTTCATATTATATAGAACAAAAGAGGCATAATTAAATTTTTTTGACCTTTTAGATTACTTTTCATGCCTCGTCTTTGTTCGTGCGCCAAATTTGCTTTGGCAAATTTGTGTGCAAAGTATTTCTATTATAGGAAAGTCGAACTTTCCTATAATAGAAAAAAGAATAGTATAAACTATCCTTTCTAATAATTAGTTATTTATCATTTTTATATTCAAGCACTTCACAATTTTTTAATTTATATTTGTTGTAATCTCCATCATCTGGTTCTCCCTCAAAGAAACATTTAGCATAAATACTTACTCCAGCATGTGTTACAACAAGAACATTTCTATCTTTATACTTATTACATATTTCTTTAAAAAATTCATCTATTCTTATTCTGAAACCTGTAAGTGACTCTACACCATAACGTGTATCATTAGGATCTGAAAAATCCACTTTTCCTTCATATTCTTCTCTTAATAGACCTTCTAATTCTCCATTACATCTTTCAATTATTCTTTCATCTACAATAATTTCATTCTCATCAATTCCAATTTTCTCGCAAATTACTTGTGCTGTCTTATATGCACGTTTTAATGGACTTGAAAAAACCTTATCAAACTTAATATTTTCTAATTTTTCGCTTGTTAGTTCTGCTTGTTGTATTCCTTTTTCATTTAGTTCAATATCAATTCTTCCTTGATTTCTCCCCTCCAAATTCCAATTTGTTTGTCCATGTCTAACTATATATATCATTTTAATCTTCTCCTTTCTCTTTTAATACAAATGTATATAATGCTATTGGCTTAAATATTCTTTTTGGTTTTTTTAATATATCCAAAATTCTTTTACCTAATGTTTTATAGTGATATCCTGTCTCTTTAATAATCTTTGCATTACTCTGTGAAATAATCTCACGCCATTGTTTTCTTGTCATAAATCTCTCATTTCCTAACATTTTCTTTTCAAAATACTTTGTTGGCACACTAAATATACAAATGTCTGAAACACGTAATTGTTCATTGATTAACTCTTCAATTTTTAAATCACTATAGTGTTCAAAAACTCCACTACTATGTGTTACTGAAAAAAACTTATCATCAAAAAGAATATTACTTATATCTCCTTGTAAGACTTTCACAGGATTATTGGGACTAATACTAGTTGATAATTGTTCTGCTTGTTCTACCATTGCCTTCTCTAAATCCATTGCATAAGAATTTAATCCTAAAGATGCAAGATATACTGCAAATTTTCCTGTACCAGCTCCACATTCTAAAACAGGCTTTCCATTTTTTGAATATCTAAGAACTAATTTAAGAAATCTTCTTTTTAACTTCATTTTTATTTTAAAATATTCTTCCCAATTTTTAAAATCTTCCTTAATATAATTAGCATATAAATTATTCCATTTACTATCATTTTCCATCATTTAACTCCTTTTTATGTTAAATTTTTGAACCACTTCATTTTCACTTACACCTGATTCATAAATCATAGACATTAATTGCACTGACAAATCATGTTCTGTTAAATTCGATTTTGCCTCATTTGCAGTTTTCTTCCCAATTATAACTTCTAAAAACTGTCTAACTGCTTCATGTCTAGCAAGTTCATTCATAACTTTCTCTTTATTTAAAGAATATTTCTCTGCAATATCTTTAGCAGTAATTATCTCTAAAGGTTCCCCTCCTAAAATTCCAATATTTTTATAAATATAAATATCATAATGATTATTTCCACCAACAAAAAAATCTTTTTCTGTATTAGTATCATGATTATCATTCGATTGATATGAATGTATTTGTATATTTTGCAAACAACCTTGTTGTATATTATGATATTCATGTCTTACTCTCCCATTTCCCTTATACAAATCTTTCATATTAGGCAACATCCATGAACGACGTGAAAAACCATTATGAATTAAATTTAAAGTTATATTTGTTATTGGTATACCTTTATAAGTTAAATTTATTAATGATGTTGCATCAACTTCCGCTTCATTATTCAATTTATATAATTCTAATAATTCTTCATCAGTTCTTGAATCTAATTTTAAATATTCTTCACCAAAAATTTTTAATAAATCTTCTTGTGATTGTTGCATTAATACTCCTGATGGACGCACAAATTTAGAATATACTGTCAACTCATCAAACTGTTTTCCTGCTACTAAAAAAGAATCTTTTACTATTTTAGATGCCATATCTATAAAATGGTATCCACTATGGGAAACTTTTCCCCATCCAAGTAATGGATGATATTTTAATGTTAAAACTTCATTTGGCAATCTCCATTGTCCATCACTATGTGTACTTTGCATTGATGTTACAGGCATGCCATATTTCTTTGCTACTTCATTTATCCTATTTTGTATTATCTCAAATTGTGGCAAAAACCTTCTTTGTGCATTTACTATAAATGCTCTTTCAGCAGAATAATTTTTCATTAAAATTTTATAATCTCTTATCAGCTGTCTAGCTTGTTTAATGGAATTAGATATATTCTCATATGTTGAAATTGGCTTATCCATCAAAATATGTAACTTTTGTTTTTGTGCCCATAGTGCATATTGTAAATGATTTAATGGGTCAGTAGCTATAATTACTCCATTAATATTTCTTTCTTTTACAATTCTATTTAATTTCATCTCTAATTGACTTGGAATTGACATTTTATATTTACTATCAAACTTCTCAGTATACACAAATTCTACATCAGTAAAAAAATTATTAACAAATTTGGAAACATCATTCTCTTTTTCTTTTAATTCAACAACTGCTTTTAACTTTGTTCCAAATTCAAATTCTGTCTCTTTCAATATTGGTAAATAAACTCTCTTTGCATGTGGACCACATCCGATTAATAATATATTAGGTGACTGCATTAAATCACCTCCATTCTTTTCTCATTATAATTATAGTTCATATTATACTACTTATTTTTTATAATTTCAACCGCTATTCAAAAGTACTTTACATAATTGTTGACATATAATTTCAAAGCTGTTATAATAGTTCTATAATAATTAAGTAGAAACTATAAACCTATCAATAAAAAATTTTATGGAGGTAACTATTATGAAAGATAGTATCTGTAAAAATAACTATCAGATTGAAGATCCTAATCATGTTGGAGAAGTAATCGTATCTTGGATTATTACTCACGCATGTCAGGAAAATTGTGGATATTGTATAAGTCCTGTCAAAAAAGAAGAAATTACTTCTGAAAAAGAACACTTTGAAATTCAAAAACGGTTAATTGAAACAGGGCTAACAAAAAATCGCTATATTGGTGGAGAACCTTTATTAATTCCCCATCTACCAAAACTCATTATTAATGCTCATGAAAGAGGACTTGATACACGATTAAGTACAAATGGTATTCTTCTCACACCTGAAAAATTTAAGATGATTAAAAATCATCTTAATTCTGTAGCATTTCCTTTTGAATCAGTTAATGATGAAGTTAATGAAAAAATAAGATGCACTAAATGCCATCGAAAAATAGTAGCATCACGAATTGCTATGGTTAAGGAAGCTGGGAGCATTGGTATCTTAATTAACACTTGCGTTCACAAAGAAAATATCAATGAACTTGAAGAATTAGGACATTTTCTTAATGAACAAGGCATTAATCATTGGAAACTTAGGCGATTTAATTCTGCTAGTGGTAGAGGTGCTGTACCTAACAAGAACCGTTTTGAAATTACAGATGAAGAGTTTTTCCAAAAAGTTGAAATTTTACAAAAGTTATATCCAAATTTAAGGATTGATGGAAGAATGCCTTCAAAATTATCTACACGTCTAATGGTATCTCCTCAAGGAGATCTTTATAGAATGGTTGGTTCTGAAGAAAATAATGTATATTATGGGAATATCTTACGTGATAATCTTAACATCGAAGAAATCTATAAAAGAGATAATTGTAACTAATCTGTTGCAAAAGACCAAGTCTAAATTTTTTAGACTTGGTCCTTTGCCATTTTCTTATTTTTACTCATTAAAATATTCTATAATTCCATTAAAAATTCCCCAAGCAAGTCTATCTTGATACTCATCATTTAGTAATTGTTGCTCTTCCTCTAAATTAGATAAAAATCCACATTCTACTATTGATATTGGAATCTCAACATGTTTCATAATATACACTGTATCCAATTTCATTGCAACCCTTTTGTTTTCTTTTTGTATAGAAGAATTCAAATTCGATTGTATTTTTTTAGCTAAACTTATACTTTTTTCATTTTTTAGATTATAGAAACATTGCCATCCCCAATACTGTTGTTGTGGTATTTTATTTAAATGGATACTTACAAAAATATCTGCTGATGAATTATTTCCTATCTTAACTCTGTTTCTGATATCTGATATCTTTTTTTCTCTCAATGTATTTTTATCTAAATCATAAATAGCATTTTCATCAGAACGTGTTAAAATAACAGTACATCCACTCTGCTCTAACAAATTTTGAAGTTTTAATGTGATTTTTAAATTGGTTTCTGCCTCTGTTGTACCGCTTTGAACTTTGTGCTCCGCTCATCTGGAACTCCATGACCAGCATCTAAAACAATTACCTTTCCAGAAACTGGTGTTGATGATGTTTCATGTGTTTCTTTCTCTGCGCTTAATTTAGTTCCAGCATAAGAATATACAAATATTCCTAATAATAGGCATATTAAAATCATACTAACTCTTTTTCTACTAATAACATACATACTTATAAACTCCTTAAAAAAACTCTTAATATAAAATATTAAGAGTTTTCTAATTTATTCTTATTTTTTAATATTTTTTCTTCTATCTATTGAATAACTACTACCAGGTATTGATTTAGCTAAATGTTTAACTTGTGCACCAACCTCACCAATTTCTAACATATTTGCAAATCTGCCATTATCAGCTTCAACAACACCAATAGAAATTGATGTTAATGGAAATTTTTCTATTATTCCCTTTCTATTCTCAACTTCAATATAGCCATTTTCTCTATCTTTTTCTGTAAAAAACTTTCCAACCATTGCGTCAAAATTTGCAATTATACCCTCACAAATTTTTTCACATTCTAATGTCGGAAGAATAGCAACAAAATCATCTCCTCCTATATGTCCAACAAATGTACCATCTTGCATATTTTCATGAACACATCTAATTATCGTATCTGCTGTAAATTTTATTATTTCATCACCATTTAAAAATCCATAAACATCATTATATGCTTTAAAATTATCTAAATCTAAATATAAAACTGAAAATTCTTCATGATTTGATATTCTCTTTTTTAGTTCTGCATGTATCTGAACATTTCCAGGAAGCCCTGTAAGAGGGCTTATTCTTCTATTTATAGTTAATAATCTGCTTAAATTTTTAATTGTGTAATACAAATATTGAACATTTACTGGCTTTTTAATATAGTATTCTACTGATTCTTGTAATATTTTTATTCTATGTTCTTTGTCAGAATTAGAAGAAACAACAATTATTGGTGTTATACTATTATCCTCGTCTCTTCTTATTTTCTGACATAATTCAAGTACATTAACTTCAATTGCATCTTCATTTATAATTATAATTGAAGGAATATTCTTTAATGCTATATCTATTTGATCTGATGTTACACTTATAAATTTATATTCTAGATCGTTTTTAAACATCTCTCTAAATACTATTATTGAAGATTCATCATCATCAATTATATAAATTTCTTGTATCATTTCTTTAGTAAAAGTTAGAATTAAAACCTAACTTATTCTCCCTTCTTTAAAACTTTATTGTTTTACAAAGCTTTCTTCCTTTTCCTCTGTAACTCCGTTTGAATTATAAACTTTTACCTTTATTGTATTTTCCCCTTGTTTTAAGTCTAATCCATCTGGCAATGTATATTCTAATTCTTTTAAGTCCATTTCTTCTAAACTTAATTCGTAAACTTGATTATTTTCTCCATTTAATATAAATTCAAATTTTGAAAGTTTTTCATCATCTGACAATTTTACTACAAAGTGTTTTTCTTCATTGTCAACACTTATTGATATCTTTGGCTTAGAAACACCATTAATTTTTTGTACTTTTGTATCTGTATTGTTATTTTCATCAACTACAATTACTGTTAATTCATGCAATCCCCTTATAGCATCAATTTCTTCACTAACTGTTGTATCATTAATATCTATTTTTACTTCTTCGCCATCATTCCATCTATAAGTCATATATGATATTAAAGTATCACTTTCGTAAGTTATTTTTATTCTATTTTCTATTACTTCAATATTTATATTACTTTGAATTTCATATTCTTTGTCATATGTTATTTTTTTTCCATCTATATCTTGAACTAATACATGTAAAGTATTTTTTCCTGTTGGTATCGTTACCTCTTTATCTATATATTGTCCATTATTTCCATTTATAGTTACCTTTTGTCCATTATTCCACCAATATTCGACTTTAGATATTGCTTTTTGATGCATAACTTTTAATAATATTTTTGTAGTTGTTTTATTTTCAATAGAAATTGTTGGTTCTAAATTTTGTTCTTTTGTTTCTATCTGATTTTTAACAATTGAATAAGCTCCACTTCCTATCATTAAAAGTCCAAATATTAATATCGCTATTCCAAAAAATTTTAATATGCTTGTTATATTTGCTGGTCCATAATTCCTGACTTTTACTTTATTTCTATTTTTATTATTATCGTTTGGCATGTCTGTTGAAAGTATTTGATTCATAATCTCCTCATTTCCTTCCTAAAGTTTTTATTTTATCTCATTATATTTATTCATAAAAATTATAACATACGTATTTTTAAAAGTAAACAATTAAATTAGAAAAAAACGAGACAGTTGGGACAGTCCTAATTTGTCTCATTTTCTATTTTATTTATCTTATCTCAAAATTTGACAAAAAAATGAGACAAATTAGGACTGTCCCAACTGTCTCATTTTTTTATACTACAAATTTCTTAATTAGTACAATTCCACTAGCTAAAGTAACTAAAACTGCAAATCCTAAAACTAGATACACATTAGCTATTCCAGAAAGTCCTGTTGCTACTGATATTAATACAGGTGCATCATCAATGTCATCTTCCCCTGGCTTTTTATTATCAGGAGTTGAATCTCTATCTGGAATGTCTTTATCATTATCATCTTCTGAAATTTCAGCTATATTAACTTTCAATCCAAGATTATCTTTACTATTTATCCAAGTAAGTGTAACTTCAACTTCAGCACTTTCTCCTGGTTGTAATAAAGTATTTTCTAATTTCCTTGTTGATATTATATTATTTCCTTCATCCACCCAATCTGAATTATCTTCTGCCAAGAATTTTAATCCTTCTGGAACATAATCTGTTATTTCTTTTGCATATCCTGCAATATCACCTTCGTTTGTTACTCTTATAGAATATCTAAATTTAACTGTAACATTGCTTAATTTTTTTCTATGAAGTTCAACTTTTACAACCTCTTCTGGGTCATCTTCTGCTTTATGCCCTGTTTCAATTATTGTTTCTACTCCATTTTCTATAACAATTGCATGTGTTACCCATTTTCTTAATGCTAAGTCAAAGTATGTTAATTTAATATATTCTTTATCTTGGTCATCTTCTCCTTCATTCCATTCATCTGGTATTGAGTCTTCATCATCTACTGGATTTCCATCTTCATCTGTATCATCAGATATTTGTGCACTATTTACAATTATTTTATCTGAACCATTTGGTTCAACTACTTTAAATGCAACTTTAACATCTGCATAATCCGGATTTGTTTCTGATATTTCTTTAGTTGTATCAAAAGCTTTTAATAATGCTGGATTTTCTTTAAGTTCTTCATCTTCTGCCATTCTTGCTTCACCTTGTTCTTTTGATAAATAATCTGTTGTTATTTTTACTGCTTTAGAAACATCATCTGTTTCTTTTCCTTCTTCATCATACATTATCCATCTATATTCTTTATTTAAGTCATTGTCTGGTAAATATTCTAGTCCATCAGGAATATCGTCTGTAACTTTGCTTGCATAACCATTAACTTCACCTTCATTGAATACTCTGATTGTATATGTGACTATATTATTTGTTACAACATCAACTGGTTCTTTTGTATGATTATATGTTATTTTGTTATTATCTTTGTCATAGCTAATCTCTGGTATTCTATTTGTTATCGAATCTTCATTAACTGCTGTTATAAATTTTCTTAATGCTAAATCAAATATTCTTACAACTACTTTTTCAAAATCATCATCATCTTGTTGTCCTGGTACATAATCATCTGTTATTTCTTCTTTATATGTTGGTAAATCTTCATCATCAGGTAATTTTACATTATCTTCTTCTGAATCTCTATCTTTTATGTCCTCTTTATTTTCATCTTTTTTCTCTGTTATATCTGCAATATTTGTAATTATTCCTTTTGCTTTATCTGTTACTCTACACATTATTGGTACTTCTTTATATGATAATATGATTTCTCCATTATCATTTACTGTTGCTTTTTCTATTTTTTCATCTTTCAGATGTGCTGTTTTTACAGTTCTTCCATCTTCTGATACTTTCCATCCATAATCATCATTAAATTTGCTATCTACAAATTCTAAATATGGTGGTAAATGGTCTGTTATTTCAGTTGCAAAACCGTCTATATCTCCTTCATTATATACTCTTATCATATAAACTACTATATCTTTTTTCATAACTTCAACTGGAACTTTAGTATGATTATATGTTGCTGTTGTTATTAATTCTCCATCTTGACCTGTAGTATTTAATTTTGATGTATCTACTCTTGGCGCTCTTGTATAAGTACCATTTGAATTTTTCAAATATTCATTTTCTTCAATATTAGTATCTTTGCTTACTGCAATTATAAATTTTCTTAATGCTAAGTCAAATGACTTCAATATAATGTTATCAAAATCTTCATCATCTTCATATTTAACCCAATCTTCTGGTTTAGAGTCTCTGTCATCTACTGGATTTCCATCTTTATCTGTATCTCCTGTTATTGCTGCTTCATTTCTTATTATTTTTCCTGTTATATCTTTTGATACAACTCTCATATATACAGAAATTTCTTTATAATCAGGATTTTTATCATTAACCAAATTTTTATATTCTTTTGAAGGGTCAAACGCTTTTATTAAGTTAGCACCATTTGATGATAATTCAGCACCATTTCCTTTTGCTAAATAATCTGTTGATATCAATTTTGGTTTATTTGTTTCAGTATCTACTTCTTTAAAATCCCAAATTAATTGATTATATCTTATTGCTAATTTTTCTTCATTTGATAATGTATTATCTGCTTCTAATTCTTCATCTGTTTTTTCAGACCATAATAATTCTAATCCTTCTGGTATATCTTCAGTAATTTCTGAAGCATATCCATCTATGTCCCCTTCATTATATATTCTTAATGTATATTTAACTATGTCTCCACTTTTTACTGGAACTGGATTTTTATTTAAGTCATAATCTGCTGTTGTTTCTGTTCCATTTGCTAATTTAGTTATATCAATATTATTTATTCTTTCGTCAACTGGAACTCCATTTACTTCAACAATTCTCTTTATTAATTTTAAATCAAATTGATAGTTTTTAACTTCAACATATATATTCCCATTTTCATTTAAATATACATTAACTGTATTCTTAGATGCCTCTGTTATATCATTTCCATTTGGGTCTGTAACTGTATATGAAACTTTATCTACTTTGTATGTTCCATTATCATTTTTCTTTGTTACAGTAATATTAATTGTTCCATTAAATTTACAATATTCATCTGGTGGTACTAATTCTTTTATTGTATATGTATCTGTTCTTGAAACATTATCTGCTGTTATTGGTACATTACTTGCTATTGCTAATCTACCTGTAACTGTTTCTATTCTATCATTTATTTGGAATGTTGCTTTACTATTTAACTGTTCTCCATTTTTATCTTCTTTTACTAAAACAATATCATATTTTCCATCTTTTTGATAATTTTTAACTTCAACATAAATATTCCCATCACTATTTAGATATACATGTACATCATTTTTTGAGTTTTCAGTTATATCATTTCCTGCTTCATCTTTTACTACATATGTTACTTCATCTACTTTATATGTTCCATTATCATTTTTCTTTGTTACTGTTACAATAATTGTTCCATCAAATTTGCAATATTCATCTGGTGGTACTAATTCTTTTATTGTATATATATCTGCTCTTGAAACGTTATCTGCTGTTATTGTTACATTATCTGCAATAACTAATCTACCAGTAACATTTTCTGTTCTATCATTTATTTGGAATGTTGCCCTACTATCCAATTGTACACCTTTTTCATCTTGTTTTACTAAAACTATTCCATAATGTCCTGGAATTTCTACTTCTTTTTCAATTAATACTACTGGTTGTGTATTTTGTTTATTGATATCTGTGTTTGAATATAATGTAACCTTAGTTTTTGAAATTGCTGTTCCATTTTCATATTTAATGGCATTCTCATTTGCAGTTTTAATTAAATAATTATATAAAATTGTTGCTTGCTCTTGTCTGTCTAATCCTTCCCCTGCTTGACCTCCAAATGGATTTCTACTTTGATTATAATCACTAAAACTTGTATATTGTTCTCCATCTCGTTCCATTTGAGCTGTTCTATAAAATAGCCATGATGTTTTAGTTAAATCTCCTGTTCCATTTGCAAAAGCTTCATCATAATTATTAAAAACTCTCTCAAATATTGCATCATCATGATTTGTATAATACCATATAGCAGCTTGTTGAGCAGCTTCTATATCACTATCTTTTATTTCATAATCATATGTACCTGCTGGTATCCCTGCTGCATTTAATAATGCTTCTCTTTCAGCTGCTGTTGATTTACCTTGTAAATATAACAAATCTGTTAAAGCTAATAAATTATAATAATACTCACTATTTGCAATTTTTCTTAACCAAGTATTATCAGATGCAGCTATTTTAGCTCTTTCAGTTTTTAAGTCATAAGAAATATCATATTCAGCAACTTTTGTTGTATCATTAAAACCTACACCAGCTCTCACACAATAATAATTTCCAGTAGTATATGTACCTGTTCCATCACTATTATCATGCTTCACTATTTGCCATATTTTAGTACCAACAATTGATTCTGTTGTTGACCCATTACCATATGGATTATTTATTGCATATCCTAAATCTGCTGGATCTGTTCCTCTCCTATATTCTTGAATTCCAAAATATAATGGTGTATCTGTGTATCTTGTTTCTGCACTTACTTTATTTGGGATAATCATAAGTGACATTATTACAAAAATAATTACCATTGCCAAAGTTATTTTTTTCTTTTCCATATAACTCTTCTCCTTTTACATAAATAACATTATTAATTATATTCTATTCCATTATTTTAATGAAGTCAATAAGCTTTTTTTAATGCATTTTCTATCATATTTTTTTGAATTTTTTATGCTTACGGAAATACATTTTTTATAATGTGTTTTTTATTTTCGCTCATATTATAATTATATTACATTTTCGTTACAAAATCAAGATTTTATGTGAATTAAAAGTATTTTCCATATATTTCCGTAGGTTTCAAAGTATTTTTATTAATATTTTAATTTTAAATCATAAAAAAAAATTTTTTCTATATTATTATATAAGAGGTGTACCATGAAAAAAAATCTTTTTATAATATTTTACATATTCATATTTATTATCATACAACTATCTCCAATATCATTATGTGATGATGAAGAAGAATTTGAAATAATTGATATAGTCACAGAATTAACATCAAGTAATTGTATTGTAGAAGACAAAATAGTAGAACCAGAAACTAATTCTAGAGCATGTATTGTAATTGATAGAAAAACAAATACAATTTTATACGGAAAAAATGAAAATAAACAAAGAAAGATGGCTTCTACAACAAAAATAATGACAGCTACAATAATTATAGAAAATTGCAATTTAGAAGAAACTATTGAAGTGTCTAAAAAAGCTGCTGGAACTGGTGGTTCAAGATTAGGATTAAAAACTGGAGATAAAATTACAATTAGAGATTTACTGTATGGATTAATGCTATGCTCAGGAAATGATGCTGCTGTTGCTTTAGCAGAACATGCTGGAAAAGATATAAAAGGATTTTCTGAATTAATGAATCAAAAGGCTTCAGACTTAGGACTTACAAATACTCATTTCGAAACTCCTCATGGTTTAGATTCAGATGAACATTATACAACCGCATATGAGCTTGCTATTTTAACTAATTATGCTCTACAAAATAAAATTTTCTCACAAATTGTAGGAACTAAAAATTATACTGTTACTATAAATGGATATCCTAAAAATTTATCTAACACTAATGAGCTTTTAGGAACATTTGATGGTGTATATGGAGTAAAAACAGGTTTTACAAATGGAGCTAATAGATGTTTAGTAACTGCATGCAAAAGAAATGATATGGATATTATTTGTGTAGTATTAGGAGCTGATACAAAAAAATTCAGAACCCAAGATAGTATAAAATTAATTAATTATATTTTTAATAATTTTAAACCTGTAAATATTCAAGGATTAATTGATATTGAATTTGAAAAATGGAAAAATGAAAACGTCAAAAGTTTTATTATAAATAAAGGAATTACTCAGAATATTGATTTAGAAATAGGAAATATGAGTAACCCTGTAATTCCTATTAGAAAAGACTTTATAGATTTAATTGATATTTCAATTACTTGCCCAAAATATTTCGAAGCTCCTATTTATGATAATACTGAAATTGGTAAGCTTATAATTTCATGGGGTAACTCTAATATTTTAGAAAATAAAATATTTGTATCTTCTACAATTAAGAAAAAATCTATATATTCATACCTCTCATATTTCTTAAAAAACTTTAATACTCTCCTTCAAGAAAATCTGTAATGTTTCGAAGAACTTTACTTATATACTAAAAATTCCTCAGTAATTATTTACCGAGGAATTTCTATTTTTTTATATTATTAAACATTTTCTTTAATATAGTCTACAACATCTCCTACTGTTACAACTTTTTCTGCATCGCTATCAGGAATTTCTATATCAAATTCTTCTTCTAGAGCCATTACTAATTCAACTATATCTAGAGAATCAGCTCCTAAATCATCTATAAAAGATGCTTCCATTGTTACAGATGTATCTGTTACACCTAATTGTTCAACAATTATAGCTTTTACCTTTTCTAATACTTCTTCTGAACTCATACCTTGAGTTCACCTCCTCTCACGTTTCTTCAATTATATATGTATTATCTTTTTCATAATACTTTTATATTATATGTTATTATATTTGTCAAGTATATTTGACAATTATTTTAATTTTATACTACCTATTCAGTTTTGCAGGTAAATGTATCTACTATAAAATTAAAAATAGTTATTTATTAAAAGCTTCTATCATTTTATCAACAGCTTTATTTTCAACAAATTTCTCAGCTTGAATAATTGTATATTCAAATAATTTTTCATCGCTACTTCCATGAGCTTTAACAACAGGTTTCTTTACTCCTAAGAATAATGCTCCTCCATATGATTTATAATCCATTGTTTTAGCAAATCTATTTATTCCAGGTAATGCTGGAATAACTGCTATTTTAGAAAATATATTTTTCATCAAACTTTCTTTCAATGTTCTTTTTACAAATTTGCCTAACCCTTCTGTTGTTTTTAAAAATACATTTCCCGTAAATCCATCTGTTACTATTGCATCTATTTTTCCTGAAAAAGCATCTCTTCCTTCAACATTACCAACAAAGTTTATTCCTAATTCTTCAGATTTTTCTCTTAATAATTGATAACTTTCCCTTACTAGTTCATTTCCTTTTGTTTCTTCTGTTCCAATATTTAAAAGTCCTATTGTTGGTTTTTCAATTCCAAATGTATTTCTTAAATATATTGTAGACATTTGTGCAAATTGTAATAAATTTATAGGTTTGCAATTTGTATTTGATCCACAGTCCATTAATAATAGTTGACTTTTATATGCTGGCAAAATTCCTCCTAATGCTGGTCTATCTATACCTTTTATTCTTCCAATAAGTAATGTTGCACCGAGCTAATAATGCACCTGAGTTTCCAGCCGAAATAAATACATCACCTTTATCTTGTTTTAACATATTAAATCCAACTACCATTGATGAATCTTTTTTATGTTTTATTGCGGCTGTTGGTTGATCTTCCATCTCAATAGTATCTGTACTATTATGTATTTTTAGTCTATCAGAAATATCTTCAATTTCTTTTCCATAGAATTGTTTTACTTTATTTCTTATTACATCTTCTTTTCCTACTAAAATAATTTCAGCTTTTACTTTACTTATTGCTTTAATTGCACCTTTTATATTTGCATCTGGTGCATTATCTCCACCCATTGCATCTAGTATTATTCTCATAATTATTTCTTCCTCCAAATTGGTTTTATACATTTTATTTATAATATCATTATTTTATTATTGTTTTATTAAAAAAGCAATAGTTTTAATAAAAGAAGGTAGAAAACTTTCCACCTCCTTTACAAGTTTTTTTAATAGCCCCTAAAATCAAATTCCTATAATAACTACAAATTCAATTTCATCTTTAGAAGAATAATTTATTCCCCTATAACCTTCCAAATTATTAAATTCTTTAACTATCTCATCAACAATTTTTGAAAAAACTTCTCCTTCAACATATTTAGAATAATATTGCGAACTTCCAATATAGAGACATCCACCTCCAAATGAAGTATGAGCTTTTCCCCTTATTTTAATTTCTCTAACTCTATTTGGATGTACAAGATATCCTATGTCAACTTCTGACTCCAAATTCCTTAATATCCAAAAGAACAGTCTTTCTTTTTCAAGTTCTTTTGCCGCTTTAGGTCCTTGGGGTGGATGTGTACGATTTTTCAGTCGCTGCGCTAAAATTCTTGCAGCTCTTTTTCTATTCCGTTTCATTAATCTAAATATCTCATTCATTATGTTCTCCTCCTTGTTGAACAAAACTTATTATATTTTAAATTACATTTATGAATTATAACACTTTTTAATACAAAAAACAACAAATTATGATAAATTTCATACAAAAAAACGACTCTTTCGAATCGTTTTTTATATATTATTATTGAATTATATCAGCAACAACACCTGAACCTACTGTTCTACCACCTTCACGGATAGCGAATCTTAGTCCTTTTTCAATAGCGATTGGTGTGATTAATTCAATTGTCATTGAAATATTATCTCCTGGCATAACCATTTCTGTTCCAGCTGGTAAATCAATAACACCTGTAACGTCTGTTGTTCTGAAGTAGAATTGTGGTCTGTATCCATTAAAGAATGGTGTATGTCTTCCACCTTC